>CALRZN010000014.1:0-137191 GCA_943372645.1 Chitinophaga pinensis
TTCACATCAGGCATACAAACCGAGGTAACCTGTTGCGGACCATAGGGCGAGTTTTCGTTTGCGGTTGTTTGTTGTGTGTTGCCCGCAAATACAAAACAAGCGGAGGGCGGGCAGTTTTTCGGGCGCAGCAGGCGCGACATGGAACTCCACTCCGGACCAACAGAAAGCGTAACCAGGTAATCGTTTCCGGCAACAAAGCCGGTGTAATACTGAGCAATATCAATCAATGACGAGGGTACCGGCCCACTGGTGTTGAGCCATTGCGAATATACAACCGTGTTGGCCCAGGTCATCAGGTTGGTCATCAGTCGTATTTCCAGGAAATAACTATTCTCATTGGAACTCGCCGAGCCGTCAATGTAGATGTTGGGAAGGCAAACTTCAGTAATGATTTGCGGACCATACAGTGTATTAACGGAGCGCTCCATCTGACCTTCGTTGACGAATACAAAAGATGCCTGTGAGCAGGTAGGGGTATTGAATATCGGGAAATCAGGAAGACCAAGTTTGGATGAGGTGCCGGGCGCAAGAGTGAATCCGTTTATTACAAAACTGCCTCCTGTATTGGGGCTGGAAATTTTTGGTAGTGCAGTTGCATTGGGTTTGCCGGCATATATATTTCCGTCAGGCGCGTATTGCAGTGCTCCCCATACACCATCATAGATCGAAGGCACGATATCCACCGGAGCTGCATTCGGCAAACTGATGTTATAGCGCATCACTCCCTGGTGAGCGGTATAATAAAGGTATTGGCTGTTAGGTGAAAATTCTACGCCATGATAATCGTAATTAAATGGAGTGGACGCGTTTGTTTCTACAATCTTATTCAGCGAAATAGTCCCCGACGAAGGATTGAAATTAAATAGTTCAACACCATATTCGAAACTTGAAACAGCAATCATTTTACCATTAGGAGCCCCTTTCATATTGCCGATCGCTGTGTAATGGGTATGTGTACTATTTGCAGTTGTTGAAATTACCGGGTTGCCGATACCTGCACTGCTGATGAGATACGCTTTAAATACTTTGTTCCCCTTTTCATGTGTAATTATCCAAAAATCTACACCGTTACAATGCCGGATAGCCGCCATTTTTTCACAATCGTTTAAAGCTGTCCCACTGGGATCAGGCATAGGAAGATTGATATTTGTTACAACTCCTGGTGATGTGGTCCTGTCAACAACCGAATATTTTACTTTTCCGGCACCCATTGCTGTGGCCGTAAAAACATAATAAAATGATGAGCCGGGTTTCGGAACGATCAGTGTTTGGGCCGTGGTACTTGAGCCACTCATCGCATATGTTGTGCTTGTTGTTGCGTCCGGCATAATATTTCCGTCGGACTTATACACTTTAACACCATCGGTGTAAAACAATAATTGTCCGGAGCTATTGGAAATTGCCGATGTGCCTTCTGTTACCGTATTTGGCAGTGTTCCTGCAGTATTGGTGTTAAAATTGATGGATGCATTATTCCCGAAAATCCACCAATTACTTTGTTGTGACTGTGCCGCAAAGGGCAATAAAAACAAAACAGCGACTGTGCTGTTTTTGATAATTTTCATAACGTTTTTCATAGATAAGGTTTTCACAAACTTACAACCGGCAAGTCGCCGAATGCGGATTGATTGATATCCGCAAGTGTGTGTCCGGAATTCGCCCGTAACAAATTCATATCCGCACTGCGCAGATGCAACAGGCAGCAGCAGACTCCCGGAAGTATAAGTTTATGTTAACATGAAAACACCGCCTGCACCAGCCCCGCATCATCAAACGTGGCGGGTTTGCCGTGTGCCTTGAAACCGTGATCGGCCAAACAACTGGCCGTGGCGTGACCCATCGCGATAATTTTCTGTTCCGGGGTGATCGCGTTTTTTTCGAGCCACGATTCCACATTGGATGGGCTGGTGAAAACGAGGATGTCGGCTTTGGGCAAACCGTCGGTGCTGTTTTTAATCGTTTCGTAAACGATTAAGTTAATCGCTTTGATGGTCGGTATCTGCTGCTGCACGGAGCGCATGCTGCCTTTGGCCTGCGGAAACAGCACCGTGCTGCGGCCGGCCAGCGCCCCGAATTTTTTCCCGGTAAGGCGCGTGTCATTGTCCTGCCCGATAAAATCGGCGCGCAGGTTGTGTTCGCGCAGTTCCTGTGCAGTGCCTTTTCCCACGGCGGCAATTTTTACTCCTGCAGGCACCTGCGCCTGTTTCAGGAAATAACGCACGGCCTGTTTGCTCGAAAAGAAAATCCAGTCGGCTTTCGGAACATCTTTCACCGGCACCATATTCGTTTCAATCAGCGTGCGGCCTTCCACGGTGTACCCGTTGCGTGTGAGCACTGATGAAAAAAAATCGCCGGGACGTAAATTGCGCGAAATAAATACCGAGGCGGGTTTAATGTTTTTCAGTTTGGCAACGGCGCGTTCGGGCAGGTCGTGGTAACGTTTCGTGTCTTCGTATAACAACCGCAGGGGCGCGTTCCATTCATCGGCCACGGCGGCCCACAGGTGAAACACGCCGTTGTCGTCTTTGGTGCAGTAACTGCCCAGCGGCATGTGGCAGCCGCCTTCAAACAGGTTGAGTATTTTGCGTTCCACGGCAATGCATTCCTGCACATCGGCATGATGCAGTTGCTGCAAAATGGCAATCGTTTCTGCATCGCTGTCGCGGGCCTGCAGCGCAAGCACGCCCTGTGCGGGAGCAGGCACAAACTCGCGCGGATCGGTAAGTTCGCTGTAGAGGTCGCTGATGTCGAGCTTCAATCGTTCGATGCCTGCTGCTGCGAGCATGATCGCATCGTATTGCCCGTCGCGCAGTTTGTTGATGCGTGTGGGCACGTTGCCGCGCAGGTCTTTCAGTTCAATATCGGGACGGAAGGCGAGCAACTGTACTTTGCGGCGCGCAGATGAAGTGCCGATGACAGCGCCTTTGATAAAACCAAATTTCTGTTTCGGATCGTGCGATTCCTTCCGCACAAGAATAATTTCTGCCGGGTTTTCGCGGTACGAAACGGCCGCAATGCAAAGTCCTTCGGGCGATTCGGTGGGTAAATCTTTATGTGAATGTACGGCCACATCGGCGGTGCAGTTCAGCAGTGCGTCTTCTATTTCTTTGGTAAAAAATCCTTTGCCTTCGAGTTTGTCGAGCGAAAGGTGTTGCACCTGGTCGCCCTGCGTTTTGATAATATTCAGCTCCGAATCAACGCCGATGCGTTTCAGTTCGTCCTGCACAAAATGCGCCTGCCACAGGGCGAGTTCGCTGCCGCGTGTTGCAATGATGAGCTTTTTTTTCATATTGATTTTTCCGCCTGATACTGTAACGAAGATAAGTGCATCTCTAAAAACCGCAAGATTGAGGCGGACGATGATCGGATGCGGAGTCTCGGCTGAGCCGAGATGAGCATTTTCGAAATGAGTCCAACGAAGAGATTGCGGTTTTTAGGGATGCACTTAAATCAGTTTCGCCGTGCATCTTCTAAAAGAATGTCTTTCGCCATTTTCATCGGCACGCTGATGTATTTTTTTTCAACGTACGCCATCACACGGGCAAGAAGTTCTTTCGTTGGTTCGTCCAGCTGGCCGATTTCACGTGCAAATACGCTGTTGATTGCCGTGTCGTGAATTTCTTTCACTTTGCGCGGCACTTCCTGCATGGCCCGTTCAATGAGGCGTGTACGGTATTCGGTGCGGAAACTTTCGAGGCTGCGTTCGATGATGGCATTGCAGGCCGCGAGTTCCTTTTCACGCTCTTTTAAATTTTCGGCAGCTACTTCCTGCAGGTTGTTTACCGCAATCAGGTTGATGTCGTATTCTTCGGTGAGCGAAGGATCAAGGTCGTTGGGCACGGCAAGATCAATCACAATTTTGCGTGAACTGTCGTTACCGATCAGCGACTTGTACATTTCCTTGGTGATGATCGTTTCTTCGGCACCGGTGCAGGTAATCATAATGTCGAATCCTTCGCGGTAACTGTCTAACGCATTCAGGGCAAAAGCCCGGCCGCCGAGCGACTCCGCCAGTTTTTCGGCATTAGCCAAAGTGCGGTTGAATACGGTAAAATTGCGGAACCCGTGTTTTTCAAGGTAACGCGCCATGGCTGTATTGGTAACACCGGCCCCGATAAACAGCAGGCGTGCATCCAGCGGCGCATTCAGTTCGCGCAGGCGGCGGTACGCCAGTGATACAACCGATACCGGGTTGCGTGCAATATGAGTTTCGGTATAAACCGCTTTGGCTGTTTCAATGGTTTTTTTCACGGCGAGGCGGATGGTGTCGCCGGTAAGTCCGGCCTGCTGTGATGCTTCGTACGCGTTGCGCACCTGGGTAATAATTTCGCGTTCGCCCACCACCAGTGAATCGAGTGAAGCAGCCACTTCAAACAGGTGGCGCATGGCGGCTTCGGCTTCTACCAGTACTGCCTGGTTCATGGCCTGGCCGATTTCGGTGGCATCCCATTCGGGACGGAACGAGCGGAAAAAGCGGGCAATAAAAAGATCGTTAACCGGTACATCCGTGCAGAAAATAAATTCAACCCGGTTGCAGGTCGAAAGGTACATCAGCTCATCCAGCTCCAGGTTGGTTTGGAGTTCTTTCAATCTTGCGTTACGGATGTTATCTTCCAGGTGATAACGCCCGATATCGCTGATCGGCATGGTTTTGTGAGATAAAGCGAGAACCTTGATGTGCTGCACGTACCGTCTTTTAGGTAGCCAAAGGTCGGTACTCGGTTATGCGTTTTTGTCAGTTAATTGTCAATACACCGGGAATACTGATGACGATCAGTCTTTTTATCGGGTACAAAACGCGTTATCAACGAATCTTCATACGAAAAGTTTAAAAATTAACTTTGTCAATCTCACTTCATGCGGATGAACGTAATATTACGTGTATTGTTGCTGCTGCTTATTCCTGCTGCTGTTTACGGGCGAACGGTTGCCGACAGTCTGTACCAGGAACTGAAGCGCGCCAGCCCGGATACGAATAAGGTTATCCTGCTGAATAAACTCTGCTGGGAATATCGTACTTCCAACCCGGCCCGGGCCTACGAATACAGTTACCAGGCCATTGAACTGGCCGGAAAGCTGCAGTACGACCGCGGCCTGGCCAATGCCTGGAACCGCCTCGGTGTGGTGTATTACCGGCAGGGCAACTATGTGGAAGCAACGACAGCCCTGCTGAAAGCCATCAGCTACTGGGATAAACTCAGCGACAAACGCGGCAAGGCCAAAAGCCTGAGTAACCTCGGCAACGTATTCAGCGAGCAGCGGAACTACGACAAAGCACTGGAATACTACCTGAAAGCAGTGGAACTGCTCCGCGAAACCGGGCAGCAGGATGAACTTTCCACGTTTTATATAAACATCGGCACCATTTACGTGGAGCAGAACAAACTGGGGCAGGCGCGCGATTTTTTCCTGGAAGCATTAAAAATTGCACGGCGAACCGGCAATGTGTCGCAGCAGGCGCAGCTGCTGAACAACCTGGGCGCCACGCTTGGGCGAATGGCCCGTTTTGAAGAGGCACTTGACTATCACCGGCAGGCCATTTCCATCAACGAAAAAATTCCGGACAAGGCCGAACTCGCCAACTGTTACCTGAATATCGCGGTGGTTTATTTTGAACAGAAAAACACGGCCGAAGCCGCCCGCAACCTGGCCGAAGCAGAGCGTTATGCCCGCGAAATTGATTACAAAAGCGGGCTTACGAATATTTACAGATTATACGCCAAGGTGTATGAGGCCGGGGGACAATTTGAAAACGCGCTGCGTTTCCAGAAAAAATATTCCGCCCTTTCCGATTCGCTGCTGAGTGAAGAAAACAGCATCCGCATCACCGAACTGGACGCGCGTTACAAATCGGAGCAGCAGGAACGCGAACTGGAAAAGAAACAGCTGGCCATGGAAAAATTAGAGGCCAACGACCGGCAGATGAACTATTACCTGTATGCGGCGCTCGGCGGAATTATATTACTGCTGCTTATTGCGGGATTAATCATTACCGCATTTGTGCAGAAGAAAAACAGCAACTTCCGATTGGCCATGCAGAAGGCCGAGATCGAGAAAAAAAATACGGAACTGTCAATCAAAAACAAAGACATACTCGACAGCATTACCTATTCGAAACGCATACAGGATGCGATGCTGCCCGACCCGGAAAGCATACGCGTGCTGCTCCCGGAATCGTTTGTGTTTTTCCGTCCCCGCGATATCGTAAGCGGCGATTTTTTCTGGATGGAAAAATGGGGTGAAACCACGCTGGTGGCAGTGGCTGACTGTACCGGCCACGGCGTTCCCGGCGCACTCATGAGCATGGTGGGCAACAACCTGCTGAGCCAGGCCGCCAATGTGTATGGGCTCGACCGGCCCTCGGCCATTTTGCAGCGCGTAAACAAAGGCGTGCAATACACGCTGCGCCAGCGCAACGAAAACGGCGCACTGAACGATGGCATGGACATGGCGCTGCTGGCCATACGCCACGGCGAAATGAAAGCCACGTTTGCCGGTGCAAACAACCCGATGTGGCTGGTGCGGCGCGGGCAGCTTTTTGAATATGCTGCCACCAAACAGGCCATTGACGGGCAGGTAGATGAAGCGAAAAAATTTATTGATCACGAAATTGTTCTTGAAAAAGGCGACATGATTTACCTGTTTACCGATGGTTTTGCCGATCAGTTCGGCGGACCGGCCGGCAAAAAGTTTAAATACGCGCCGATGAAACAGTTGCTTACGGCTGTTGCCCACGAACCCGCTGCGGAACAATACCACCACCTCCGCCGCGCACTGGAAGCGTGGCAGGGCGGGCTGGAGCAGGTGGATGATATACTGGTGATGGGAATACGGATTACGTGACAACAGCTTTCTTTATACCTTGTTCCAGAGAAAACGGACGAACCTTTCGAATGCGATGATGAAATTCCGGCTGCTGTTTATATTTCTGCTGTTCTCCGGAATAACCATTCCTGCAAAGGCGGTGCGGCAGCAAAGCATCGACTCGCTGAAACAACTGGCCGAAAGCGGGCCCGACGATACACTGAAAGTAAACCGCCTTTACCTGCTGGGCCGGTATTACGATTATTTCAACTCGAAAGAACGCATCACGTATTTTGTGGCGGCACTTAACCTGGCGCGTTCCATTAATTACAAAGCGGGCATTAAAAACATTTCACCCGGGCTCACCACCAACCTGTTTCACCGGAACATGTATGACCTTGCCATCCGGTATTGTCATGAATACATGGCATTCCTGGAAGATGAAGGTGACACGGCCGGGCTGCAGAAAACCTATAACCTGTATGCCAACCTGCTTTCGCGCCAGGAAAAATATGAGGAGGCGCTGCGTTATTACAACTTGGCACTTGCTTACCACCGCGCCGCGGGCGATGAAAAACAGGAAGCGTATGTGCTTACGAACCTGCAGATACTGATGGTGAACCGCGGCAAACCCGACAGCGCAGCGTATTACGGAAACGCAGCTGTTGCGCTGCTGCGCCGCCTGAACGATCCATCGCCGCTGGCCAACGCCCTGCTGGGAATAGCCGATATTGCCCTGCAGAAAGGCGATATGCTGCAGGCCGAAACCCATACACGCGAAGCGCTGGACCTGTACACGATCAGCGCAATTCCGCAAGGCATTTCGAATGCGGAAAACCAGCTGGCGGAAGTTTTTTTTAAGCGCGGACAGTATGATTCGGCGCTTACGCATTTTACAGCGGCACTGAACCGCATCATCCCGCTCAACCTGTTTGCACAGCGCAGTGAACTGTGCCTCCGCATTTCGGCCTGTTATGCAAAACTCGGGCGCTTCAGCGATGCATACAACAACCAGCTGCTATATAAACAGTATGCAGACAGCGCAACCTTACAGGAACGCAAAAGCAAAATGCTGGAGATTGAAGTGAAGTATGACATCGCCCGGAAAGAGAATGAACTGCAACTGCAGAAAGAACAGTTGTCGGCCGGTACACGGCAGCGTAACCTGCTGGTGGCGGGAATTGCGGCGGTGCTGCTGCTGCTCCTGGTTTCGGTGCGCGCATTCCTGCTGAAAAAGAAAACGAACAAACTGATTTCGGCGCAGAAAAAATTAGTGGAAGAAAAACAAAAAGAAGTAATCGACTCCATCCGTTATGCACAGCGCATCCAGGAAGCATTGCTTGCGCACGATTCGCTGATTGCTGCAAACCTGCCCGCGTATTTTGTGTATTACAAACCAAAAGACATTGTGAGCGGCGATTTTTACTGGGCCTGCAAAAACCACAACGGGTTTTACCTCGCCGTGTGCGACAGCACGGGCCATGGCGTGCCCGGTGCATTTATGAGCCTGCTCAACAGCACGTTCCTGAATGAAGCAATTACTGAAAAAGGAATTGCAGAACCTGCTGCCGTATTTAACCATGTGCGCAAACGCCTCACCGAAAGCCTGCCGAAAGAAGAACAAAAAGATGGAATGGATGGAACCCTCGTCCGCTTCAGCAGCAACCGCATCAGCTGGGCTTCGGCGCACAACCGCTTTGTAGTGATCCGCAACAACGAACTGCTCGAAATGCAGGCCGACCGCATGCCCGTTGGTAAATCCGAAAACGAAAAACTATTTATGCACTACGAAACAGACTTACAGCCGGGCGATCAGTTGTACCTGTTTACCGATGGTTTCGCCGATCAGTTTGGTGGCCCGAAAGGGAAAAAATTCAAAAACAAACAGTTGCACGAACTGCTGCTGAACAATCAGAACCAGCCGATGGAACAGCAGCAGGCCGCACTTGATGCTGCGCTGAAGGCCTGGCAGGGCGGGCTGGAGCAGGTGGATGATATACTGGTGATGGGAATACGGATCAGCTGAAAAGGTTTTTTTCCGGATGTTAAAGAAGCCCAAAGCGGGCCGGACAAACCAAAAAAAAATCCATAGCTTTACACATTCACAACACAACTGTAATACACATCCACATGTTCAACAACAACAAAAGCATGTCGAAAAACGCTCCTGCCGACGGCAATTCCATTAACCTCATCGGTGCCGGAACATCCATCGAGGGCGATATCCAGGCAACCAGCGATATCCGTATTGACGGAACGCTGAAAGGTACCATTAATACCAAGGGCAAGCTTGTTGTAGGCCCTTCGGGCAACATTGAAGGTGAAATTACCTGCCAGCAGGCCGATATTTCGGGCAATGTGCGTGGCAAAATTGTGGTTGCTGAACTGCTTGCGCTGAAAGCCACTGCAAAACTCAGCGGTGAAATTTCCGTTGGTAAACTGGCCATCGATCCAGGTGCTGATTTCTCCGGAACATGCAGCATGGGCGGTGTGGTGAAAGATATCAAACATGCCGCAAAAGCCACCGAGCCAAGACTCGAAGAAAAAACAGCTTAACGATTACGGCCGTTATCTCGGCATGGCCATGCAGATGGCCGCAATTATTGTGCTCGGTACGCTGGGCGGGCGCTGGCTCGACGGGTATTTTAAAACCGGTACGCCGTGGTTTACGTTGGGGCTGGCGTTGTTTTCAGTGTGTGGTGCGATGTGGTATTTCATTAAGGATTTTATAAAACCGAAAGAGTAATAAACGATCAGGTTCGTTATATTACGATTGAGTCAGGATGCACCAGACTCCGGACCACCAACAAACGGCGAAGCCGTGAAATACTATCTTTGCGCCGTGAACTACAATATCATTTTCGGAATTTTCAGCGCGCTCACGGGCCTCGGGTTGTTTTTTTACAACCAGTTTGCGCCCGTAAAAGCTACCCACCCGCTGTCGTGGCTCATCTGGGGCATTTTTGTGGCGGTTACGTTCCTTATTCACTACCTGCTTACCCGGCCCGGAAAAACCCCGCAGCAGTTTGTACGTATGTTTATGGGACTCACCACACTGAAGCTTTTGGGCTTCCTCATGTTCCTCGTTTTATACGCATTGATCGAAACAGAAGGTGCTTTCGTCTTTATTTTACACTTTCTCGTCTTTTACCTGCTCTTTACCGTTTTTGAGGTGATTACTCTTTATAAGCACTTCGCGCCGAAACGCTGATTTTTTTTGTGTAAAAAAGAGGCCGGTTTTGTTTCCAATCTCCCGGATAAATGTGTAGTTTTGCCCCCGAATTTCAGGAAACAGACTTATCGCACAGCCAAATGGCCTCACAGTCAATAAATTACCGCAATTCCGCCAGGCAAATCGTACTATTTTTCGCGCTTCTGGCATTTTCCATGCCTGTATTTGCCTATGAACCCGAAGAAGGTTTAAAACGCGAACCGGCAAACAAATCCGAAAATGCAACGGCTATGGCCGGTGCAGAGGATGAAGCAGCAATCAATTACCTCGAACCCCAGTCTGAGCCGGAAACGTTCGATGCAGGTAAAATGATTCTGCACCACATTGCAGACGAGCACTCCTGGCATATTGTTGGACATTTATCTGTTCCCCTGCCGGTAATTCTTTATACCGACAAAGGTTTTGAAGTGTTCATGTCCTCGCGTTTCAATGATGAACACCATAATACGATCGCATACGAAGGCAAGCTTTACACCTATGCGCTCGTGGAAGGCCACATTCATGCAATTGATCCGGTACAAGGAACAATTATAGAGGGCGTTAGCATACTCGATATCTCGATTACCAAGAACGTACTCACCATGCTCATCGTGTTTGGGCTTATGTTGTGGATGTTTACCAGCATTGCCAAGGCCTACACCCGTCGCCCGGGCCAGGCTCCGAAAGGACTGCAGTCGTTTATGGAGCCGATTATCATGTTCGTTCGGGATGATGTGGCCAAAGCGAGCATCGGCGAAAAGAAATACGAGCGTTACATGCCGTACCTGCTCACCGCATTCTTCTTTATCTGGATCAGCAACATGCTCGGTCTTATCCCGTTTCTTCCGGGTGGCGCCAACCTTACCGGTAATATTGCAGTAACAGCAACACTTGCGGTATTTACATTCATTATCACCACACTCAGCGGCAACGCACATTACTGGCGCCACATGCTGGCCATGCCGGGTGTTCCGGTAGGCATCCTGGTGCTGCTTACACCGATTGAAATTCTCGGTATGTTCCTGCGCCCCTTCGTACTCATGATTCGTTTGTTTGCGAACATTTCTGCAGGTCACATTATTGCTCTTGCATTTTTCAGCCTCATCTTCGTATTCGGTAAAAACGGCGACAGCCTCGGTGCCGGACTCGGAATTGCGGTTGTTTCAGTTGCCTTTACCATCTTTATGATGGTGATGGAATTACTGGTTGCTTTCCTGCAGGCGTACGTGTTTACGCTGCTGTCGGCCATTTACATCGGTTCAGCGGTAGAAGAAGGGCATCATGAAGAACACCATGCGGATCACGCGCATGCCCATTAAGTTGTAATTTTTGTTTCACTTATATAATAACCAAGTATCATGCTTAACACAATTCTTTTTGATATCGGAACCGGTGCAGGTATCGCTGCCCTTGGTGCTGGTGTAGCTGCACTCGGTGCAGGTGTAGGTATCGGCCGCATCGGTGGCAGTGCGCTCGAGTCAATCGCACGTCAGCCGGAAGCTTCAGGCGATATCCGCGCAAACATGATTCTTACTGCCGCTCTCGTTGAAGGTGCAGCCTTCTTCGCAATGGTAGTAGGCCTGCTGCTGGTGCTCAAAGCCAACTAAGCAGACCAAAAAACAGACAGCAGTGCAACGTTTGGTTGCACTGCTGTTTAAAAAGAAAATAACGAAATACATCATATATAAAACATGACACAGTTCGTAATTCTTGGAGGAAGCATCGTTAGCCCGGAACCGGGTCTCATCATCTGGATGAGTGTTACTTTCCTCACCGTGCTTTTCCTTATGGCGAAATTTGCCTGGAAGCCGATCCTGAAAATGATCAAAGACCGCGAGCATTCCATTGAGGAAGCGCTGGCGTCGGCCGAACGGGCAAAAGCAGAAATGGCTGCTTTGACTTCGAAAAACGAGCAGATTCTTGCTGAAGGCCGCCAGGAGCGCGACCGCCTGATGAAAGAAGCCCGCGAAATCAAAGAATCCATCATTGCGGAAGCCAAGTCGAAAGCACAGGCTGAAGCGGAAAAAATTATGTCGCTGGCCCGCGAAACCATCAAAAACGAAAAGATGGCTGCCATCACCGAGTTGAAAAACCAGGTGGCCCAGCTTTCCATTGATATCGCTGAAAACATCCTGAAACAGGAGCTGGCCGGCGAAGACAAGCAGAAAGCGCTGATCAACACGCTGCTGCAGGACATTAAGATGAACTAAGCCATGAGAGAAACACGCGTATCGCACCGTTATGCCAAATCGCTGATTGATCTTGCCCTTGAACGGGGTGAGCTTGAAGCCGTTTACGCAGACATGATGCTGGTGCTGAAAACAGTGCGTGATAACCGCGACTTCGAACTGCTGCTGAAAAGCCCGGTTGTTAAAACCGACAAAAAGCAGGAAATTCTGAAGGCTATTTTCGACGGTAAAGTCACCCAGCTCACCAGCGAATTCATGGAAATCATCACCCGCAAACGCCGCGAGGGACAGCTCGAAGCCGTTGCCGCTGCGTTTGATTCGCAATACCACAAACACAAACATATTCTGACCGCTGTAATTACCACCGCAACCGGCCTCGACGAGAAGCTGCGCGCACAGGTAATTGCTTACGTGAAAGAAAGCCTGAAGTCGGAAGTGGAACTGGTAGAGAAAATCGATACCACACTCATCGGTGGTTTCCTGCTGCGCGTGGGCGACAAACAGGTGGATGCATCCATCATCCGCCAGATCCGCAACCTCGAACGCAGTTTCAGCGAGAACCCGTACGTAAAAGAAATCTAAGCTTCAACAGACATACAAACGCAATAAATACGAAACAAAATGGCAGAAGTTAAACCGGCAGAAGTATCAGCAATCCTCCGTCAGCAACTGGCAGGCTTTAAGTCCGCTAAGGAAATGGAAGAAGTTGGTACTGTTCTCCAGGTGGGCGACGGTATTGCCCGCATTTACGGACTTTCCAACATCCAGTACGGTGAGCTCATCGAGTTTGCCAACGGCCTGCAGGGCATCGCACTTAACCTTGAAGAAGACAACGTAGGTGCGGTACTCCTCGGTAAATCAACTGAAATCCGTGAAGGCAGCATCGCACGCCGTACCGGCAAAATCGCTTCTATTAAAGTAGGCGAAGGCATGGTAGGCCGCGTGGTGGATACGCTCGGTACACCGATTGACGGCAAAGGCCCGATTACCGGTGAACTGTACGAAATGCCGCTCGAACGCAAAGCACCGGGTGTAATTTTCCGTCAGCCGGTTAACGAACCGTTACAAACCGGTATCAAAGCGATTGACGCGATGATCCCGATCGGCCGTGGCCAGCGTGAGCTTGTGATTGGTGACCGTCAGACCGGCAAAACAGCGGTTTGTCTCGATACCATCATCAACCAGAAAGAATTTTATGACCGCGGCGAACCCGTTTACTGCATCTACGTTGCCGTAGGCCAGAAAGGTTCTACCGTTGCAAACGTTGTACGCACACTCGAAGAGCGTGGTGCAATGCCTTATACCGTAGTGGTAGCTGCCCCGGCTTCTGAATCAGCGCCGATGCAGTTCTACGCGCCGATGGCAGGTGCTGCAATCGGTGAATACTTCCGCGACACCGGCCGCCCGGCACTGATCATTTATGATGACCTGTCGAAACAGGCTGTGGCTTACCGCGAAGTATCGCTGCTGCTGCGCCGCCCGCCGGGACGTGAAGCATACCCGGGTGACGTATTCTATCTGCACAGCCGTCTGCTCGAACGCGCCGCGAAAGTAATCGCGAACGACGACATCGCTAAAAACATGAACGACCTGCCGGAATCGCTGAAACCGATTGTAAAAGGCGGCGGATCACTCACTGCACTCCCGATCATCGAAACACAGGCCGGCGACGTATCTGCATACATTCCGACCAACGTAATTTCGATCACCGACGGACAGATCTTCCTTGAATCGAACCTGTTCAACTCAGGTGTTCGTCCCGCTATTAACGTAGGTATCTCGGTATCGCGTGTTGGTGGTAACGCACAGATCAAGTCCATGAAAAAAGTGGCTGGTACCTTAAAGCTCGACCAGGCGCAGTACCGCGAACTCGAAGCGTTTGCAAAATTCGGTTCTGACCTGGATGCGGCTACAAAAGCGGTTCTTGACAAAGGTGCACGTAACGTGGAAATCCTGAAGCAGGGTCAGTATTCGCCAATGACTGTGGAAGATCAGATTGCGATTCTCTACTGCGGAACCAAAAACCTGATGCGCGATGTGCCGGTAAATAAAGTGCGTGAATTCCAGGACGATTTCCTGGCTTACATGCGCAACCGTCATGCCGACACGTTGAAAGCACTGAAGAGTGGTAAATTCGACGACAACATTACCGGTGCAATTGAAGCCGCTGCAAAAGAAATTTCTTCGAAATACAAAGCATAATCCATGCCCAGTTTAAAGGAAGTCCGAAACCGGATTACATCAGTAAACTCGACCCAGCAGATCACCAGCGCCATGAAAATGGTGTCGGCGGCCAAACTGCGTCGCGCACAGAACGCGGTTACCGAACTGCGTCCGTACGCGAGCAAGCTGCGTGAGATCCTGGAAAATCTGAGTGCCAGCCTCGACAGCAACGAAGGTGTTTATTCGAAACAGCGCGATGTGAAAAAAGTGCTGCTCGTGGTAATCACCTCCAACCGCGGGCTGTGCGGTGGTTTCAACAACAACGTGATCAAACGTGCACAGCTTGCGGCCCGCACCGAATTTGCAGGCGCAAAAATCAGCACACTCTGTATCGGCAAAAAAGGCAACGACGCTTTCCGTAAAACGGATTATGCAGCTGCTTTCCCCGAACTGGGCAATACAAACGAACTGTTTGACGGACTGACCTACAACCGCGTAGCACCTGTTGCTGAACGCATCATGAAAGCGTTTGCCGATGGCGAATACGACCGCGTGCTGCTGGTGTACAACCAGTTTAAAAACGCAGCGGTGCAGATCATCCAGGCCGAACAATACCTGCCGGTAGTGCCGACCAAAAAAGAAGAAGGCAAAACCACCAGCACCGATTACATGTTTGAACCGACCCGCGAGCAGATCGTACTTGATCTCATCCCGCGTTCGCTGAAAACACAGCTTTACAAAGCCCTGCTCGATTCACACGCCGCCGAACACGGTGCCCGTATGACCGCGATGCACAAGGCAACCGACAACGCCAAAGAAATGCTCCGCAGCCTGCGCATCAGCTACAACAAAGCACGCCAGGCATCCATCACCAACGAAATCCTCGAGATTGTGGGTGGTGCAGAGGCGCTGAACGGGTAATACGATTTTTATTTTTGAATGAAAGCCGGTCTGGAAACAGATTGGCTTTTTTGTTGGCTCAACACGGCAGCATGGCATCCGAACAAAAACAAGCGCCTAATTTCTAGCAAAGTGGGGGAGTCTACTGAGATTGACTTTTTTGATGTATGAGATGTAATTTTAAATCAATCAAACAGAAGTTCTGTTACTATAATTGGAGTCAAAATAAAGTAATAGTTTGTTTATATAGATTTGGTTTAACAGTATAATAATATTTACATTTGATAAAAGACCATCAAAACACCAAATTAATTTATTTAGACTAATGACAGAAATAGATAAGGCGTATTCCGTATTTACAGAGTATAAGGCATACTTTCAAAAATATTTAGCCGAACCTTTGTCTGAGACAGATACAAGATGTAAAATAATAGATAAATTGTTTATTGAGGTTCTGGGTTGGACTGAAGATGATATTCAAAGAGAGAGATTTGTTCAGGTTGGATATTACGATTATGAGATAAGCACATCAATTTTTCGTTTTGTTGTGGAAGCGAAAAAAAGCCACGTTGAGTTTTTGTTACCAGAAAAAGCTAGGAAAGTCAAAATCAAAACAATTTATAAGAGTAATAAAGATGTATTGGATCAAATAAGAAAATATGTTTTTGAGAGAGGACTTCTTTACGGTATTATAACTAATGGAAATCAATTCATTATTGGAAAATTTAGCAACACAGATGGCGTAGATTGGAAAGAAAATGAAGTTTTAATCTTCCAAAATATAGATGTAATTGATTCAAATTTCGTGCAATTTTATGATACGATATCGAAAGATATGGTAGGGTATTATGGACGATTTAAGCTCTTTGATGAGTCGATTACAGGTAAGACCTTGGTACGTTCAAATAATTTGAGACGAAAAAACGAAGAGTTAGTTAGAAATAAAATTAGTCATGAGTTAATTCCTATTATAACAGACGTATTTGAAGAAATCTATAATTTAGAAAACCTGAAGGACGAAAAAATTCTTCAAGAATGCTATGTAAAAAACGAAGACATAAAAAAATACAACTCTGAGCTAGGATTTGTGTTTTCAGATTTACCGCCAACCTTTGATGGAAGAATAAACCCTGTTCAAAACACACAAAAAACCCACGAACAATTAACAAATGAAATAGTTGGAGTTTCAAACAAATTACCAGATCCAATAATTCTTATTGGAGGTAAAGGGGCGGGAAAAACTACTTTTATTAAGTATTTTCTTGAAGTGGTTTTAGATAAAGGAGTAAAAAAAAACAGGCCAATATTGTATTTAGATTTTAGAAATGAAACAGAAAGTACCATAAGAGACACAAAGCTTATTTATCAAAAACTCATTTATCAGCTATATGAAAATTATCCAACTCTAAACTTAAATAGTTTTAGTGTATTAAAAACAATATATAAGAGCGAAATAGAGAGCCAGAAAAAAGGCTTTTGGACACATCTTAAAGATGAAGATGAGTTAAATCGCGAGATTTCTGTGTTTTTGCAAAAACGATCAGAAGATCCAATACATCATCTCGGCAGAATATCAAGCTATTTAATATATCAATGTAATAAGAGACTTTGTGTTGTTATTGATAATGCAGATCAATTAACAGAAGAGATTCAGAAAGAGGTTTTCATTTTAGGTCAATCAATGCATCGGAATTTAAAAGTAATGATATTGATAAGTCTGAGAGAAGGATACTTTTTTAAGTTTAAGAATAAGCCCCCATTCGATGCCTATCATTCTACAGTTTTTCATATTACAGCCCCGCCTTATAGAGAGGTGCTAAAAAAAAGAGTTAAATATGTTATCAATAATTTTCTTTTTCAAAAAACTAAGATCGATAATGATAACGTAAAGATAGAGTTTGGAGACGGCAGTATAAGTCAATTATTTGTAAACTTATCTGTTACTCTATTTGACTTCTCCAATTCAGAAATATTGTCTTTTTTAGAGGAGACATCTTATCCTAATATTAGGAATGGTCTTGAGAAGTTCAAATTTTTTTTATTATCCGGGCACACAAAAACAAATCAATACATGTCCTTTGATTATGGTAAGGATGGGAAGAACAATATCCCTATTTGGGAATTTGTTAAGTCCGTTGCCTTAGAATCAAATTATTACTACCAAACAAGCCGAAGTGCATTGTTTAATATTTTTTATCCATCTACGAATAACAAAAATCATTTCACTAAAATAAGACTATTAGAATACGTTATTGATAATAACACGGGCGTTTCCAAAAAAAACAATTTTTTGCCGATAGCGACAGTTGTAAAAGATTTTATAAAAGCGGGTTATACAGCAGAGATAATATTTGAAGAGCTTAATCTTTTATACGTGTCAGGTTTGATATTTACAAATGACTTTGTTTCAGATGTTGAATCGGAAGTTTCATTAGGGTTGTCAAATGAAATTGGAATAACTCAATCTGGGGTTTATTACGTAAAAAATTTGATTAATAAGTTTTTCTATTTGGATCTTGTGCTTCAAGATACGCCTATATATAGTGATCGTTATTTTGATGAGTTAACAAATTTATTCCCTGAATCCGACTCATACGGAAATAGAGATTTGCTAAAAAGAAAAAAAGTCACACAAATTTTCGTTGATTACCTTCAAGAACAGGAAGTGTTGGATCACAATAGAAAAGAATCAAATTATGGGATTAAAAGTTTAGATAAACAAATTATAAAGACAATAATTGAAACAGGCCTTAAGTCTGAATTTGAAAGACTAGATAGAGCTTTGGGGAATTTGAGAGAATAAAGCAAGCACAATTTGAGTATAATATTGAACCCGAAAATTCGCAAAACCAATGAGCTACGACGTACAACTGTTTCGCATCGAAACGAAACAAAACCACTATAAAAATCCAACCGCGGAATTTTTCGAAAACGAAGAAAACCTGGTGACGTTTACACCCGAACAAAAACAGGAACTGCACGAGCGCCTGCTGCAGTATGAGTATGTGGTAAACGGCGAAGGTTCGTACGAACATTCGGAAATAAAAGGAATTGAGGTGCTGCTCACCAACCGCGCGGTGTATTTTACTTCGGGCCGCGACGGCATTGATGAAATCCTGATGACCACTTCCGAGTTTACGGACGATGGGCAGTTCGCAAAATTTGATCCGCAGGACGAAGGCTGGGAAGAGGAGCCGACGTAAAAAAACAAAACCACCAATGAACGAACTGGAATTAAATGCACCGAAAGAAGTAACGGTACCGGCAGATAACCCCTGGTACCACACCGGCCTGCTGCTGCGCAAAACGCATGTTTACAAAATGGAAGTGTTGCCCGCTGATCAAACCTGGTTCGATGCAAAGATGAAACCGTTTACCGCCGACGGGCGCGTGGTTCCGCTGGGTGTGGGGGTTAAACCTTTTTTCAGGATGCCGTTTGTAAAATGGTTCGCATTGCTCGGATCGATAGGTGAAAACAGCGACACCTATTTTAAAATCGGCCTGCTGCGGGAAGAATACACACCCGAAGAAGACGGCGAACTGGTTTGTTTTGCAAATGATGTGCTCGGTCATTACGAGAACAACAGCGGCGAAATGAAATTTACCATTACGCGGATCAGTTAAATATAAAGCTGCGATGAACCGGGTTGTTTGTTTTATGTTGTTTGTACTTGCCGGCTGTTCGGCACGTCCGCCCGAAACGGTGGAACAAAAAATGCTTCCTGGTACTGTTGATGCAACTGTTGCTGATACGACAAGCGCACCCTGCCCGAATTTTAATGTACTCAATACCCAAATTCGTGACGGTCGCATCAAAAAAGAAGATGCGTTACAGCAACTGCAGCAGCTTATTCCGCAGCTGAAAAAATACTACTACGATCACGACGGGAAAGATTACGCGCCTGCTGCATGGCTGTTCCCGGTGCAGGGTTACACGGCAAAAAACATCGGCGGTACAAACGGCAGCGGTTACTTGGCCAGCGGCTATGATTATTTCAAAGGCAACAAACACGGGGGCCATGCGGCGCATGATATTTTTATTGCGGATAAAAACCAGGATGGCATCGATGACGTTACCAAAAAACCGGTCAACGTATTATCCATGAGTGGCGGAATTGTGGTTGCCACCGAAACCGCGTGGGACACAGCCAGCGATTTGCGCGGCGGGCATTACATCTGGGTGTATGATCCGGCCAGCAGCAGTTTGTTTTATTACGCACACAACCAGCAGGTGTTCGTTTCGCCCTGCACCATTGTAAAACCCGGCGACACGCTCGCCACCATCGGCCGCACCGGCGCCAACGCATACAAAAAACGTTCACCCACGCACCTTCATATCATGCAGCTGAAAATGGACAGCACCTTTTACCCGAAACCGGTGAATTGTTACGAAGCACTGAAACGTGCAGGAACTAAATGAGTTGTTGATCCAATATCGTTTGTTTGAAAATTTAAGACGAACGTCCATTAACCACTAAGATCACAATGGCATGCACAACGTACATAAAGCCTTCGTGTCCTTTGTGTAAGCCTTCGTGCGTGCGCGAGGAAGCGGGCCAGGCCTTTGTGGTTAATGAAGTTGGAACACGGTTACGGAAACAACCCGAAGTTTTTACTTCTTTCTCATAAACCACATTCCACCGCCGATAATGAGAATGCCGCCGATGATGAAGAGCCACATCTTTCCCGGATCCTGGTCTTTTACGGGTACATCCTGCGCGGGCGGTACCTGGCCTTCGATTTTTAAACTGTCGGTTTTTATCGAATCGGTTTTCGGTCCTGCTGCAAGTGGTTGTACAACAGCAACCGCACTGTCAAGCACCTTATACGCTTTTGATTTTCCAAACATCTGCTGTTGCAGCGTAGGCGAACGGTGATTGAACATGCCGTCGTTCTCCGGATTTTTGCGTGCTTTTTCCAGGAGCTGATCAAATTGTTTGTTCATCGTACGCACTTTTGCGCGCAGTTCGTCATCGCTGCCACCGGCGTATTCCAGCGCGTAGGTGTAATGCAGAATAGCAACATCAATGGCCGCTTTTTCTTCATAATACGCAAGTTCTTTCAGCACTGCGGCCATCAGCGCATCGGGCGGACTCATAAACGGCAGGCGTTCGCGCAGCTGGTAAATCACATGGCGTTCGAGGGAATCGAAATGCGAGTAGGTAAACGGATCTTTCTTTTCTTTTTCCGCATCATGCACGTGTTTCACCGGCGCAATTTGTCCGGGCAGTGCAAGCACTTTGTTTGTTTTCAGCCAGTCCGGATTTTTCGCCAACGCAATTTTGGCTTCCAGGATTTTCACATGCACCCACTCCGAACCCTGGTGCGATTGCGGATTAAGTTTGATTCCTTTTTTAATCCATGCCAGCGCCGCTTCGTTTTGCCCTACCAGTTCGTAACAGGTGCCAAGGTTGGCAGCGATGGTATAATCATCGGGCATGCGCTTCGCGATGGATTCGAGTATGCCCAGCGCGCGGTAAATGTATCCGCGTTTGATGAGTGCTACTGCAAAATCGGATGAGTCTTTATAGGTTTTCGCCTTCGTGTTGCTTTCAAATGCCGCTATTTTTTTGTCCAGCGCCTTGTAGTCGAAATTGCGTTTGTACACCAGCATATCAAGCTCTTCATTCACCAGGCCATCGCCTTTTTCGTTGTGAACAAAATCGTTGAGGCAGGCCTGTGCCGCGCCGGGGAGCAGGAGCAAAAGAAAGAGAAGGATACGCATGTGATTCAGTTTTTCTATGTGAAAGATACTGCGAAAAAAGAGTTCTGCCGACAACAGCATTTACTTGCACAACGGCTTCAGCTGTTGATACGCTCCCGGCTTAATCAAAAAATACTGCGGATTGATCTGTCGGTTCAGGCGCAGGTCCCAGCGGCGGAACAGGAAGTTGCCGTCGTTCAGGCGCTGCCGGTTGTTTTCGGCATCCAGGTCGTCGTGCACCACTACGGTTACACATTTCGCTTTGCCATCAATGGCCGAATACAACAACGTTTCCATCGGGAACGACCATTCCACAAAACTGTAACAGGAATGAAAATCGTCGTTGTCCAGGATAAACTTGCTGCCCGGCGTTTTATGCGCTTCCGCAATCACGCGGTTGGTTTTGTCCAGGCGTTCGGTATATACTTTTGAAATATCCGCAAACAGCCACAGCCTCCAGCCGATCATCAACGCAACTGCAGTGCCGCCGATGGCATTGTGTAACGTAACCGCGGTAAACACATCATACAGAAACGGCAGCAGCGACATGGTAACAATCGGCATATACATGCGCTCAAAATAAAGCGACTGTTCCGGGTAATTTTCGTGCGTGAAATTGATGAGCAGAATTTCCCCGATAAAAAACGCACCGAGTACCAGTGCCTTAAAACGCGCCCCGCGCACGAGGTAAAAAAACACGGTGAACAGGAACAAAATCATCGGCACCGTGTAATACGTGAACAGGTATTTCACCAGCCCCCACAGGTACGCGCCTTTCAGCAGGTGCTCGTAACTTTTGTTGTTCGCGGTATCCAGCAGGTTCATTTTGCCGGTTTCGTATTCACTCAGCATCAGTTTTTTGGCGAGGTACCAGCCAATAAACAGCAATGCAAAAAGAATGAGCTGTTTGCGGTTCGCATACCATTTGCCCGACGCATCAAGCAGGATGAGGCAAAGCAGCGCGATGAAAATGAGCGGGTGTGCAAACAGGGCCGTTACAATCATGCCCGAAAGCACGATCACATCCATCCAGCCCGAATGCCGGTTGTTGCGCAGGTGCGAATAAATCGGAACAAGCAAGGCGGTTCCGTACCAGATTTCATACATCGGGCAGAAGTACATGTGCAGCACGCCAAGCGTTTGTACCAGCAGCAATGCAATGCCCGCCGTGTTGTCGCGCAGGCGGATGACCACGTACAGGAACAGCCCGTAAAAATAAATCACCGGGTTGAGTGAGTTGAGAATCATCACCGACTTGAGTGAAAGCCCGAACTTCACCCCGAGCAACGCCAGCACCTGCGAAGGCGCGAGGATAAAACGCTGGTGCTCGATGCGGAAACTTTCGCTGTCCACCACATGCAGCAGGTAATACGCGGCATCGGCAAAAATGCGTTCACGGAACAGCCACACGGCCATCACTGCGGTAACAATGAAATACAAATGCGTTGTCAGAAAAAAGGCGCGGTGTTCGCGGAAAAAACGGATCATCAGGACAGTTTATCGGTCAGTAACCGGATTTCGATGGCCGGTGAAACTTTTTCATACAGTATGGAATACACCGCTTCGCTGATCGGCATCGGCACGTTGTAGCGCTGATTCACTTCGTGGATGCAGCGCGCGGCGTAATAGCCTTCGGCAATCATGTTCATCTCCAGCTGTGCCATTTTTACCGAGTAGCCTTTGCCGATCATGGCGCCGAACATGCGGTTGCGGCTGAACTGCGAATAAGCCGTTACCATTAAATCGCCGAGGTACGCCGAACTTTTGATGTCGCGCGAAATCGGGTGAACCGCATTTACAAACCGTTCGATTTCCTGGATGGCATTGGCAATAAGTACCGCCTGGAAGTTGTCGCCATAACCGAGTCCGTGACAGATGCCGGCCGCGAGTGCGAACACGTTTTTCAGTACCGCGGAATATTCGGTGCCGTAAATATCATCGGACGTGGTTGTTTTAATGTACCGGCACGAAATTGATCGCGCAAGATATTCCGCATTAACAATGTTCAGCGAAGCGATGGTGAGGTACGAAAGTTTTTCCATGGCCACTTCTTCAGCGTGGCAGGGACCGGTAATCACACCGATGTTTTCAATCGACACACCGAAGTGTTGGTTGAAGTATTCGCCCACAATCAGGTTCGGGCCGGGCACAATGCCTTTGATGGCTGAAAAAACAACTTTGTTTTCGAAATCGGAAGGATGCAGTTCATGCAGTGCGTCGGCAAGAAACGCGGCAGGAACAGCCATGATGAGGATATCGCTTTCGGCAACGGTTTTGCGGATGTCGCTGTACAGTTCCAGTTTGTCTAACTGCAGTTCCACCGAATTCAGGTAGTTCGGATTGTGCCGGTATTTGCGGATGTATTCAATTGTCTCCGTTTTCCGTACCCACCAGTTTACCCGCTCACAATTGTTACAAAGCATTTTGATAATTGCCGTTGCCCAGCTTCCTCCGCCGATTACGGCAATGCGCCTGTTCTCACTCATGGTTACGAAAATACGGATTTTGCGGCGTTAACGTTTCTTTTTTTCCGCAAACCCAACCCGCACCCGGCATCCTGCAGAAAAGTGTGAATTCACACTGCAATGCCCGGAATACGGCATTTGCGCAGGAATACGTATGCCGCAGGCTGCGCGCACCCCTATATAACGTTTTTATGTGCCGTGATATCAAAACGCAGCCGCAACAACGGCTTTAGTTTTGTTTCCGGAAGCTCAAACCAAAAACAAAATGAGAACACAACATACCATTATCAGAACCTGTTTTTTAGTACTGCTTTTATTGGGCGTAATAAAAAACACCTCCGCGCTTACAGTAACAGTAACCGCAATTACACCTTCCGTTTTATGTGCCGGTCAACCGCTGTCGGCATCATTTTCCGTTTCGGGTGGTGCGCCGGTGGCCGGCAACGTTTACACGTTACAGCTCTCCGATCCGGCCGGTGGATTTACTTCGCCGGTTACACTTGCAACGCTTACTTCCACGGCACTCACCGGTACATTTAACATGACCCTGCCGCAGGGCGTGCCGTCAGGAACCGGTTACCGTTTACGTGTAAACGCGACGGCTCCTGCAACCACGGGAACAGCAAGCGTTTCTGTGTTTACAGTAAACGGCATACTCGGCGATATTCCTTCACCGGCCACGTTCCGTTATTGCGGCAGTTCAGGCGGTCGCGATTATTTTGTAAGCACAGCTACGCAGGATTGGACGCAGTCGCACGCGCTGTGTGTTGCAGCAGGTGGTTATCCCGCATACATCCCTGATACTGCAACCAACAGGCTGCTCTCGGCACATGCAGGCACCGGTGCTTTCATCGGTTATACCGACCAGGCCATTGAAGGCGTGTGGCAGTGGCTGAACGGCGCACCTGCCACGTTTACCGCCTGGGCACCCGGTGAGCCGAACAACTCCGGCAATGAAGACTATGCACAGCTCACCGGCAGCAGCACATGGAATGATATTCCCGGAACGTTCGCACAATATGCAATGCTGCAGCTTGCGCCGGCAACAGCAAACAGCCCGGTATGCGAAGGCAGCACCATTACACTCAATGCGTTCACACTTTCGGGAGCAACGTATTCGTGGGCTGGTCCGAACGGATTTACATCTGCACAGCAGAACCCGCAGATCACCAATGCGGTGGCGGCTTCGGCGGGAACATACACACTCACCTACACGAAAGGCGGATGCACGGCAACGGCAACAGTTGCTGTTACGGTGAACCAGGCCGCAACAGGTATCGGGCAAAGCAGTCCGCTGCTTCCGTCGCTTACTTCCGGACTGGTGCTGTATTATCCGTTTAACGGCAACGCAACCGATGCAAGCGGCAATAACCTGAACGGCACCGTTTATGGTGGTGTTACACCCGCAGCCGATCGTTTCGGTAACGCCTCGGGAGCCATGAAGATGGACGGCTTCAGCGGATACGTGGATGCACCCGATGGCGTGTATTTTAATGGAAGTGATTTTACAGTTACCGCCTGGATCAAAACAGCATCCAACGGAAACTCGGCACGCGTATTTGATTTTGCAAACGGGCAGGCCAATAACAATGTGCTGCTCACCTACACCAGCGGAACAAACGGAATGCCTTCGGCCACGGTGTATAACGGTTCCACGCAGATCGGTTATATCAGCAGCACTGCTACACAAACGCCCCTCAACCAGTGGGCACACCTTGCACTTACATTCAGCAGCGGTATCGGCAGCATTTATATCAACGGTTCACGCGTGGCGCTGGGCAACATGACCACCCCGCAGAATGTTTTGCGCACACTTAATTTTATCGGCCGCAGCCAGTGGGTGGTTGATGCGTATGCCGATGCAACGTTTGATGATTTCCGGATTTACAATCGTGCGCTCACCACCAATGAACTGATGTCGCTCGTGCTGCAGCAACCCGATCCGGTTGGTTTTGTGGCTGCATCTGCCAGTGTATGTTCCGGAAGTACGGCTACGTTGTACCTGCTGAATTCACAGCCCGGTGTAAGTTACCAGTTGCAGAATGCATCCAACGGTTCAAACATCGGCACGGCAGTAAACGGCAACGGTGACACACTTGCATTCGTAACCGGAACACTTACTGCACCGGCAGGTTTCCAGCTGCAGGCCACCACGGTCAGCAGCGGTTGTGTGCGCACACTGTCGCCACCGGTTTCCATTTCAATTGCACCATTGCCCGCAGCTCCGGCAACAACCGGCGCACAGCGCTGCGGACCGGGACAACTTACTTTAACAGCCAGCGGCGCACCTTTGGGTGGTTACTACCAGTGGTACACTACCGCAACCGGCGGAACTCCGATTGCAGGAGTAACAACAGGCACCTATACAACGCCTTCGCTGAATACCACCACCACGTATTATGTTTCTGTGGTGGGAACCTGTGAAAGCGCACGCACCCCGGTAACAGCTACTATACTCAGCGTTACCGGTCCGCTGGTTGATCTGCACAGCAACCTGATTGCGTATTATAAAGTGGATGGCAACATGGCTGATTCGAGCGGATACAATAATCCGATGGCGCATTATTACAATTCAGCGTATGTACCCGACCGCAATGCAAATACAGCAAGTGCAATACAGATTTCGGGCGGAAACTTTCTCGGGTGCAATAACACGCCGGTGATTCAGCAGCTCAACACCGAAGTAACAGTGGCGTTGTGGATTAACGAAACGGCAAGTAACTTCGGTTTTCTAACACCGCTTGTAAACAAGTGGCAGAACGACGGACTGTACATGGGCCTTGAAAGTTATTACGACCCGGCACAGCAGCAGCAGATGAACCGCGTACGCTGGCGCGTAAATGCAAACAACTTTGTACTCAGTTCGGCAAACGTTCCGCACGGCGTGTGGCATCACATTGTGTGTACGTTTGGCGGCGGACGTTTAAAAGTATATCAGAACGGGGTGCTTACCGGCGACATTCCGGTTTCGGGTGTAATCACAAATACCACACTTGTAAGTCTCGAAATCGGCCGCCAGGCCAATGGCTCCGGCAACGCAACCTACAACGGCAGCCTGGATGATATCCGCATCTACAGCCGTGCATTTAATGCAGATGAAGCGCAGGTGCTGTATAACGAATCGAGCTTAGCGTTTGCAAACGATCCGCTGTGTGAAGGACAAACACTGCAGCTGAGTGCGCCGGCCATTCCGGGTGCTACGTATGCATGGACCGGTCCGAATGGATTCACCTCGAACCAGCAAAATCCGGCAGCAATAACAAACGTTACCACTGCCAACGCAGGCACCTATTCCCTCGTGATCAATAACGCGAACGGATGTGTTTCGCCGCCACAACAAAACGTGGTGATTATAAACCCGCTGCCGGGCGCACCGGTAACAACCAACGATACTGTATGCGGCAGCGGCAACGCAATACTCAGTGCATCGGGTGGCAGCAGTTATGCATGGTACACCAGCGCATCCGGCGGAACAGCGCTGAGCAATGCACCGACGTACACACTGAACAACGTTACAGCTACAGATACGTTATGGGTCAGTGCATTTTCAGCATCGGGTTGCGAAGGGCCGCGTACGCCGGTAATTGCGGTGTTTAATAATCCGATACTGAACAATCTTACTGCTACCGGCAATACCGCCTGCCAGGGCAGCACCGCAATCGTTGTGATACAAAATGCACAGTCCGGTGTAAACTACCAGGCGTATTATAACAATGCGCCGGTAAGTAACGCGGTTAGTGGCACCGGAAGTTTAACCATCCCGGTTACTACAAATACCATGAATGCCGGAGCAAACACGATTACCGTTGTGGCATCACAAAATGGTTGCGGCACGGTTACACTCACCGATACGGCAACCGTTACGGTAAACCCGTTGCCCCTGGTTACATTCAGCATGCCGCAAAGTGTGTATTGCCTGGGCGACAGCCCGATGCAACTTACCGGCGGATCGCCTGCAGGAGGAACGTACAGCGGACCGGGTGTAACCGGCAATACATTTACACCGGCACAGGCAGGAACAGGTACATTTATGCTGACCTATCTTTTTGCCGACCCGAACGGTTGTGCTGACAGCGCAGGATATATGGTAACAGTAGATGTGTGCAGCGGTCTGCAGGCTTCGCCCGGAAATAATAACGGGCTGCTCATTTATCCGAATCCGGCCGGTGCACAGCTTACGCTGCAGTGGAACACGACTGCTACCGGTGTACTGCTGATTTATGATGTAACCGGACGTGTAATTGAACAGGTTGAAGTGCACAATACAAACCAACTGGAGCTTGCTGTTTCAGATTATACCGCAGGAACATATTATGCTGTGCTCGAAACACCATCGGGAACAATGCGAACCCGGTTTATTAAAAAGTAATGCGGCGTTTGAATAAAAAGAAGCCCGGCGGATGTAACTGCCGGGCTTCTTTTTTTCAAAATTAAAGATTATTACTTCTTTCGTTTTTCCAGGAAATCAAGCAGTACGAGTGCCCGTTTAATTGCAGCAGATTTATTAATGTCCTGGGCTTTGCTGTACTGGCTTTCTGCTTTTTTCCGGATGGCTGCTGCTGTTAACGCGGTTTTCTTTTGATGGGCATATACTACCAGGTCGGCATGCACCAGCATATCGTCTTCTTTCAGTGCTTCGCTGAATGCGGCTGTTGCCGAAATCGTTGCGGCTTCGGCGAGCTGATCGTTTTGTATGAGAAAAACAACCAGCGTAAGTAAAATTTCATTGTAAAAAAGTGACTTCGGTTTTTGTTTTTGCAGCAGGCGCAGCAGTTCTTTTACTTTCTGAACGAGGAAGCCGGGGTTGGCCGGTTTCAGTTTCGGAAATGCAAACGTGTAGGTAAGCATTGTTTTCGCATATCCCATCAGGCGGTTGCGTTCGTCTTTCTGGTCTTTCAAAAAGAGCAGCATATCGTCTGCTGTTTTCAACGCTTCGTGATACCTGCCGCTTGCAATTTCAATGGCGATGCGGTTTGAATAATGCAGTTCGCTTTTGCGCACCCGAAGACCGGGTACCTGCGCTGCAATGTTCCAGGCCTCGAGCATACACTGGTAACACGTTTCGGCATCGCTACGGCGGTAAGCAAACATCGCTTCAGAGGTCGCCATCATGTAACGGATCAGTTCCGGTGAATGTGCTTCATAAAAAGCCACCGGCATTTCGGGATGGCGCCGCGTGATTTCCTGAACCCGTTTCTGGTGCCGGGGCAGTACACGGAAATCACTTCCGAAAGTGCCGGCCCCGAGTGTGAATGCAGTAAACTGGTAATACAGGTTAAACCGCGGATACTTCCGGTATTTTTTCGCAGCGGGCTGCATTTTGTTTACAAATTTCCGTGCCTGTCTGAACCCCTGTTTCATAGCTGCCTCCTGTGCCTGGCGCGCATACAGCCGTTGCCGGTGAAGCGCCTGCAGCAGGGCCGCCGCTTCCTGCAGTTCCCGGTAATGGCGCGGATTATCATCAAGCATATTGAGCTGTGCACTGCAAAAAATAACCTGGCTGAGTGCATCGGGCAACAGCTCAAAAATGTTCCGCTCCCAGCACGTGCTTATCAGTTGTTCCAGCCGCTGCCGTGCCGTGAGGAAAAAATTATTCTGGATCAACGTCCGACACCGGAAATATTCTTCTTCCAGCGGAAGCAGCACAACCGCTGTTCCCGCATTTTCCGAAACGCCCGATTCAATTGCCTCTGCCAGCTTTTTACGCAGTTTAAAAAAACGGTTCCGCAGCACATTAAAAGAAGTGGTGCCGTTTTCTTCCGGGTAGATAAACGCCACGGCTTCGTGTACACTGAAGCTTTTCTGTTTCGCGTGTGCGAGAAAATCAAGCAGCAGCAGCATTTTCGGCGAACCGGCAAACTGCCGCCGGATATTTTCACGGCTTACTTCCGGCAGCTGCAGGTATGCTTCGCGTATGTAGGTATTCATTGCAATGCATTTTAGTGTTGTTTCAGTCAGTATAAATTGGCAGGGCACACTACCTGCAAAACCCCAACCCCTGTATACAAAACAACGATCAGTTGCTCCTTTACGAAATTACCGCTTTTCTGATTTCGTTTCCCGGAACAGGCGAAGTACCGTTTCATATAATAACAACGAGTTCTTTTTCGTTCCGCACCGGTTGCCGGAAAACGGTTCGCTTCTTTATGTGAATTCACAGCACATTGCAGTGTTTGCAATGCTTTCCGGGCATTGTCCGGGTTCGGAAATGGCTCAATGCATTTCACACATGCATTGATAAATCAGCCCGGTACACTGCGGCCATAGATTTGCTTCCGGAAACGAAAAGCAATTAAAACCATGACTAACAAAAAAAACTACTTCAAAACATTTTTGCTGCTGGTGTTATGCATCGGCGGAGCAAAACAGGTAAACGCACAGGTCAATCTCACGAACGGCCTCATGGCGTATTACCCGTTCTCGGGAACGTGCACCGATCTGAGCGGTAACAGTAACAACGGAACGCCCTCGGGCAGCGCCGGATATACTGCCGATCCCTGGGGAAATGCAAACAGCGCAGCCGTGTTCGGCGGACCGAATAATCCCGGGCGTGTTTATGTCCCCAATTCCACCTCGCTGCAGTTTTCTGCTACGGCATCATTTGCATATTGGTATAAACTGAACAGCACCGTAGGCACCGACGGACTCGGCAACATTGTGGGTGGCGGAAGCCATTGTGTTTTTGCAAAAGATGCCGATGCCGGCAGCGGGCTGTATCACAACGCATCGGTGCAGCCGGGCAATGTGCTTTACGGCCACATTGGTAATGCCGGAATGACTACCAATATATTTTCAATACAGAATTACAACGTGGGGCAATGGGTGCACGTAGTGTATGTGATGGATGTGAATGAAACACGCGTGTATTACAACGGCGCGCTGTACAGCACACAGGCCGGGGCTTCCACCTTTACCATGATGAATACGCGGCCGCTCGTTATCGGGCGTTACAGCTCCAACTGGTACCCGCTTGATGGTGCGGTGGATGAGTTCCGCGTGTATAACCGCGTGCTGAACACGGCGGAGATTGCTGCACTTGCAGGTGTACTTACAACCGGCGTAACCGGCACAATAAATGGTCCGCTTTGCGCGGGACAGGCGCTTACCGTAAACTTTAATGTTACTGCAGGTACACCGGTAAGCGGCAACAACTATGTGCTGCAGCTTTCAGATGCCAACGGCAGTTTTGCGTTCCCGGTGGTGCTCGGTACCATGGCTTCCACCGCCATGTCGGGAACATTTAATGTTACACTTCCTGAAGGTATTCCTTCCGGAACGGCTTATGCAGTTCGTGTAAATGCAACGCAACCCGGTTCTGCGGGGACAGCCACTGCACCTTTTACTATTAACGGTGTACTTGGTGATATTCCGTCGGCAGCGCAGGTGCGATATTGCGGCAGCAGCGGCGGGCGGCATTATTACATGTCGCTTACCCAGCAAACCTGGGCACAGGCACTGGCGCTGTGTGCGGCCAACAGCTGCGAGATGGCCTACATTCCCGATGCGGCTACAAACGCCATACTGGCTCCGTTCGGTTCACTGGGATCGTATTTTGGTTATTCCGACCAGGCTACAGAAGGCACATGGATTTGGACCGGCGGCGGAAACAGCACCTATACCAACTGGCTTCCGAACGAACCGAACAACTCGGGCAACGAAGATTACGCGCACATGGAAGTAAACGGAAAGTGGAACGATGCCAACGGCATAGTACCTGCGTATGCACTGATGCAGCTGGTACCGGTGAACGCAAACATCACCATGTGCGGAGGCGGCAATGTGAACCTTACTGCTGCACCGCTCAGCGGCGCCACCTACAGCTGGAGCGGCCCGAACGGATTTACTTCTTCGCTGCAGAATCCGGTAATCAGCAATGCAACGTCGGCTTCCAGCGGAACCTATTCATTAACGTATATCAAAAACGGATGTTCCGCTACCGTAACAACAGGCGTGGCCATTAATCCGGCTGCGGCCGATGTGGGCCAGAACAGTGTACTGCCCTCCGCACTCACTACCGGGCTTGTGGTGTATTACCCGTTTGACGGAAATGCAAACGATGCAAGTGGCAATGGACTGAACGGCACCATCAATGGCGGCGTTACACCCGAAGCAGACCGGTTCAACAACCCGAACGGTGCACTACGCATGAACGGAACAAACGGGTATGTGCAGGCAGCAGCAGCAACGTATTTCACCGGCGGCGACTACACGGTTGCAGCGTGGATAAAAACAGCAGCCAACGGAAGCTGGCCCCGCATCATGGATTTCGGAAACGGCATGGCAAACAACAACGTGTTGCTGGCATACTCCGCCGGAACCACCGGCCGCCCCGCAGCAGAAGTTTTTAATGCAAGCACTTCCGGCGGCCAGATTGCAAGTGCATCTGTTGCAACGCCGCTGAACCAGTGGACACATGTGGCACTCACCTGGAGCGCGGGTACCGGCCGTATTTATGTAAACGGTGTGCTTGCCGCACAGGGAAACATGACTGCACCTACCAACGTGATGCGCACGCTCTGCTACATCGGCCGCAGCAACTGGGCCGGCGATGCGTATGCTAATGCAGCGTTTGATGAGTTCCGTATTTACAACCGTTCGCTTAACAGCGCGGAAGTAAGTCTGCTCGTGCTTGAACAACCAGGCACTGTTGGTCTGACTTCGGATGTAATCGGTGTATGTCCTTCCACGGCTGCAAGTGTATTAGTGATTAACTCACAACCCGGTGTGCTGTACCAGTTGCAGGATACCACGAACAACCTGAACGTAGGCCCGGCAGTAAGCGGTAACGGCGACACCTTGTTTTTACCAACGGGTGTACTTACAACTGCAACCACATTCCAGGTAGTGGCAACGGCTACCGGCAGCGGATGTTTACGTGTACTCAGCGGGATCATTACCATCCAGGTTTCGCAGGCCCCGGTACCGGTTATTACGGCGATCGGAAGTACCACGTTCTGTCTCGGCGACAGTGTGCAGTTGCAGGGCAGCGGCGGTAACAGTTACCTCTGGAATAACGGCGATACTACTGCGAGCATTTTTGTAACACAAAGCGGATCGTATTATGTAACCGTTTCGAATTTCGGATGTGATGCCGTTTCGTCGGTAATCAATGTTACCGTAAATCAGCCGCCGGCGGTTACGTGCAGCATGCCGCAAAGTGTTTACTGCATGGCCGACAGTCCGCAACCGCTTACCGGAGGATTCCCTGCCGGCGGAACGTACAGCGGGGCAGGCGTAAGCGGCAGCACCTTTACACCTGCAGCGGCAGGAACCGGTCCGGCTACTATTGTGTACACGTACACGGATGCAAACGGTTGTTCAAACACGGCCAGCGTTACTGTGCAGGTGGATGTGTGCAGCGGCGTGGAAGAAGCAGGTGCAGCAACTGAACCGCTGCTCGTATTTCCGAATCCGGCAACGGAGCGTGTTACCCTGCGATGGAACAGTGCGGCTGCTGAACTGCTCGTTTACGATGTAACCGGGCGTATTATCAGCACGGTTGATGTACACAACAGCCGGCAGTACGAACTTGATTTAACGAACTATGCAGTTGGTGTGTATTACGCTGTTGTAAAAACAGGAACGGAAACTTTGCGGGTGCCTTTTGTAAAAAAATAGTCGCCGGCGTTTCCCGGAAAGCCCGGTTCGCGTTATGCGGCCGGGCTTCCGTTTTTTATGTGTGTTGTTTTGCAGCAGTATCCAGCAGCACGCGGGCGCGGAGCAGGTAGGTGGCAATGCGCGGATCGCGGGTGGAGCCAAATTGTTTGTCAATTTTTTTCTTGATCTCGGCAATTTGTGCGGCGGCGGTTCTGTTTTTGAAACAGGCAAACACGGCGTTATACACCAGCATGTTTTCCTGCTTCACCGCTTCAGCAAAAGCGGGCAGTGCAGCGAACCGGCAGGCTTCGCGGATGTAGCCGTGGAGCGCGAGGAATGCTGCAAAGTTGAACAGCGTTTCGTTATAAAGCACTGGAGCTGTTTTTTCAACGATCCGCAAAAACGCTTTGACTTTTCGTTTCAGAAATTCCGGATCGGCCGGTTTCAGTTTCGGCGTGGCAAACGAATAGATGGACGCCATCACCGCATACGCCCGCAGCCGGTGTTCTTCCGGTTCGTCTTTCTGCATGGCCAGTAATTTTTCGGCCGATTGCAGTGCTTCGGCGTAACGGCCGGTTACCGTTTCGAGGATGGATTTGTTGAGGTACAACCCGGCGCTTTTGCGGATGCGCAGTCCCGGCGTTGTTTCAACAATGTGAATACATTCCGTGACGGCTTTGTACGCCGCTTCTGTATCGCCGCGCAGGTATGCATATCCACACTCGGCGCTGGTAAGCACAAAACGGTCGAGCTCACGCGCATGCGCTTCATAAAACACCACCGGAATATCGGGATACGTTGCGGTGAGTTCACGGATGCGTTTCTGGTGCCGGCCCAGTGCGCGCAGGTCGTGGCCGTATGATGAGGTGCCTAGCATAAACGCCGTGAAATGATAATACATTTCAAAGCGCGGGTATTTTGCATACTGCCGGGCGATGGGTTTCATTTTCGCAATCAGTGCGCGTACTTCCTGGTAACCGTAATGGGTAACGCCTTCGTGTGCCTTGCGTGCATACAGGCGCAGCTGGTGCAGTGCGCGCTGCAGGTCGGCGGCTTCTTCCAGTTCGTTATACAGTTTGATGTTGTCAGGCGTTATCTGCTGCGGAATTTTGCTGAAGATGAGCATGCTGATGGCATCGGGCAGCAGTTCAAAAATATTCTGCTCCCGCAGTTTTTCAATCAGCAGCAGCAGGCGGCGCCGGGCTTCTTCCAAAAAACTCTGCTGTATCAGCACCCGGCAACGGTAATATTCTTCCTCCAGCGGAAGCAGCTGCAGGTCACCGGCCGGACTGCCGGAACCGCTGCCGCTTTCGAGCGCCTGTGCCAGTTTTTTGCGCAGCTTGAAAAAACGGTTGCGCAGCACATCAAAGGTTTCTGTTTTATCATCACCGCCATAAATAAAATCAACGGCTTCGTGCAGGCTGAAGTTTTTGTTGCGGAGCTGCCCGAGAAAATCAAGCAGCAGCAGCATCTTTGGTGAATCCGAAAACTGGCGGCGCAGCGCATTGCGGCTTATTTCAGGTAACTGCTGATACGTTTCGCGAATGTAGGTATTCATGGTATAGCAGGCGGATGATTTTTTAAATCAGTAATTCGGAACGTTGCCGTAAATAACGGTACTGCCGCGAATGGTGCGGATGGTTACGTTGTCAATGCGTGCGGCGGCATCGCGGTCGTTGAAAAAATAAATGCGGAACGTATCGCCTTTGCGCAGCTCTTTGTACATACGCACACTGTAAAAAAATGTATTCGACGTTCCGGTGGTGTGGTGCACATGCGCAAATTCGCGCCCGGTCCAGATCAGCAGTTCGTCGCCCCGCTTAAACTCTATCACCGCAATGGGGGCAGCCCCTGAATCGGCACGCACATCGGCTTCCACCGAAATGTAATCGTTGGGCGAAGTAACTTCCGTACCGATGGTGCCTGTAAATACCGGGCCATATACTGCGTCCGGTTTCTGAAGCACCAGGCATGTGCCGCCGCTTTTCGCCAGCGAATCGGTTTTCACCGTATGCAGGTTGTCTTTCCAGCCCGGTTTCAATGTGGTGCTGATCGCATCGGCAAATACAAAAGCGGTATCGTTCGGCTGTGCTGTCTTTACCGGGTTTTTAGAAAACAGCCAGCTTTCGGAATTGTAATAATAATTGCGTTCGGCGATGTACGGATATTTTTCGCGGATGAGGTAAATGGCTTCCTGCGAAGGTGCTTTGGTGCTCCACGTCCACGCGAAATAATCGGCGTTACTTGTTTGCACCAGTTGGCGGAAATCGTACAGCTTTTCCGGGTGATCGGCATCAATAAACGTGGTGCCCATTTTCGGATGCCAGTTCATGCGGTCGAAATAATAGCCCGTGAAATAGGCTCCATCATAGTTGCCGGCAAAGGCCATGTTTTTTTCACCGTATGTATCGGACCAGCGTTTCATGTCCGCCACAAGGTCGCTCACCCGCCCGAAGTGATTGGTGAGTGCATATTTTTTCTCCAGCACAGTGCTGCCTGCAGGAATAAGCGCAAACGGAATTACAATCAGCCCGGCCGCATTATGCACATCGCGCAAACCGGAAAACAAAAACATGAGCAGGAACGGCATACTGAAAAGCAATACCGAATGCTGCAGTACCGGGCTGCGGTAAACAGAATAAAAATAGCCTACCGCAAGTGGAATGATAAACCACGCAAAAGCGATCACGTAAAATTTATTCCAGTTGCGGCGTTTGATCGTAAGGAAAACAGAAACAGCAACCGCCAGCAAAGCAGCACCGCCTACAATCCACGAATTGTTAAACACAAATGCAATATGATCCGTAATAAACGAAGGTGTTGGCGGAGCCAGCCACGCATCGCCGCCACCCACACCGCCAATGCTGAACTGGTGTTTTGTAAAACCGATGTGCGGAATAAAAATCAGCAGGGCCGCAACACCCGCAAGCAGGTAATGCCAGCGGTTTGTTTTCGAAAGCAGGAAAAGTCCCGTTAAACCCACGAGCGCCACAAACAGAAAACTGAAGTAGTGTGTGTACATGGCACCGGCCGTAAACAGCGTGTAGGCCAGCAGCACATGCCATTTGCGCCCGCGCGCTTCGTCAAATAAAATGCGGTTCCAGAAAAACACGGCGCCCATGCAGAAAAACAAACCGAATGCATACGGACGCGCAAGCTGGCTATACATGAGCGGAAATTCGCAGAAGGCGAGTATGGCGGCGGTCATCAGCGCACATGCATCACCAAACCAGCGCCGCGCAACAGCAGCCGCAAACCAGATGGCAAACAGCGAAGCAAGCGCAAACGGGAAACGGATTGCAAATACAGAAAGCCCAAACGTTTTGGTACTGCACCACAAGAGCACCTGCGCAAAGGCCGGGTGCCCGTCGGGTTTCACGCCCTGCTCCAGCATCTCCCCGAACGATGAAAAATGCAGCCGCTCCAGTGCGCTCAGTTCATCGGCAGTAAGCGAAACACGGCCGAGGTCGTAAAACCGCAGCACGGCCGCCGCCACAAGAATAAAACCAAGCAGGAAATAATAACGGCTTTTGCGGAGCATAAACAGGTTTGTTATTGCAAAGCTAATAAAGGATATTGTAAAATAGCCAGCATACAAATCGCAGGAGCTGTAAAATAAAACGTATGCTGAGTTTGCAGTCAGGCAGTTTGCAGTTCTGCTTGTATTTCAAGGAATAAGTTCCGGTTTCGGAATTAAAAAAACTGCAAATTGCAAACTGAAAAAATGCAAACTAAATTATAGGATGTCAAGGATAAACGATCCCGTTACGGCGTTTTCTTAATCACCTGCTGCTCAAAAAACTTCTTGTACGCATCCACATCTTTGTCTTTAAACAGGATGGCGAAGTTTTCCGTAGAAATTGCAAACGCCTGGTAGCTGCCCGGCTGCAGGTCGTTGAACACTTTTACATTGCCTTTCAGCAGGTTGTGGTAATCAACGCCGAGGCTGCGCGATGCAAAACCTTTTACCATCACCAGCTGGTTTTTGGTATCGAGCATCAGGCTGGTAACGGCCAGGTTGGCCGAACCATAACTTTGTGCATTGTAGTCAGAAAGCGCCGAACGGAACTTGTTCAGGTTGCCTTTGCCGTTTTCAATAATTACGATGTACTGGTACTCGGTTACTTCGGTTACTTTAAATGATGCATTGCCGGCCCCGCTGTCCTGCGGAATAGTACTCGCCTTTCCTTTAATGCGGTCGAGCAGGGCCTGGGCCTCGTCTTTCACCGCGTCTTTCGGATGTTTGATGATGATCTGCGTAAGTGCTTTCGTCAGCGCATCCTGTCCCTGCGTGCGGCCGAGGCTGAGTGCTTTCAGGTAATCGAAACGCGATGCATACGGATTGTTTCCAAATTCACTTTCCGATTTTTCGCAGCGGGTAATTACCTCGGCGTAGTTACCGGCTTTGTACAGCAGGAATGTTTCGCCGTAATAAGCAGTAACACGTTCGCGGTCGGCGTTCACGTTTACTTCGTAATTCGGGTTTTTGATGATCTGCGCGTATTCCGATTCCGGAAAGTTTTTCATTATATAATCGCGCTCGGCATCGGCCTTCGGCTGATTTTTCTCCGCCAGGTAAAGCCGGTACAGCTGGTAGTGCGAGGGCAGGGAATACTTGTGTTTCGGGTAACGCACCGTGAGTTTGTCAAACGACTCAATGGAACGTCCGTTGTTGCGTAACTGCTCCTTGTAAATCGATCCGAGGTTGTAATACGCATCGGCCACTTTTTCATTCGATTTGTCCTGCGCCTCTTTGCTGAACGGCAGGTTTTTGATGTAATACTGCCGCGTTTTGTTGTCGGCCGGTTTGCCTTTGTCGGGACCGGCTACTTTTGCCGTATCGCCGCCATCACCGCCGTCGCCGTTTTCAAGAATCGTTTCTTTGTTGGCGCGTCTCCAGTTGTCTTCCAGCTTACGTGTGCCCCAGCGTTTGGCAAATTCGTTTACGCCATAACTTACGTTTGAAGGATTGTACCAGTACCACGATCCGCCACCCTGCGCTCCGCCGGATGTTGTAGTGCCGCCACCGCCCTGGAAATTAACGAAGTTGCCGCCCTGTCCCGAAGACGTTCCGTTTTCACGTTGCTCCTGCAGTTTTTTATCGCGGTCTTTCTGAATCTGGATCAGCTTGTCAATGTACGGATACAGCTTGGTGGTGTCATCGCCGTAGGTTTCCACTACCTGCTGCAGGCTGTCTTCCAGCTTCACAATTTTCAGGTATTTCACCAGGTTGTTCAGGCTCTTGCGTTTGTCATCAATCGCGGTGTACCCTTCAAATCCTTTCGGCAGAATCATCATCGTGCTGTCGTAATACAGCTGCGCATTCGGATAATCCACACGCGAAAAATAAATATCGGCAGCAGCCAGGTACGAAAGCGCTTTCTGGTTGATGTTGCCCATGCTCACCGCGGTCGAAGTTTTGTAATACTTCAGGGCGAGGTCTTCGTTTTTTGCACGCTGTTCAATTTCACCGAGCGAAAAATAAATCTGGTCGTAGTACTCTTTGTTCTTCGGATCTTTCAGCAGTTTGTTCAGCTCTTTGCGGGCCTCTTCGCGTTTGCCCGATTCTGCACCGCTCATGCGCGAACGGTTAATCTTGGCGTTAAACAGCATGATGTAATCCGGGTGCATGTCAACCACCTTTGCAAAACATTCCGTTGCTTCCTTGGTTTTGCCGGTTTTCTGGTACAGCTGCCCCAGCACGTAGGTAAAGCGCGCCTTTTCTTTTTTGTTTTTGGTCAGTTCAACGGCTTCTTTCAGTGCTTTGATGGCCGGGCCGAAATTGCCTTCGCGGATGTACAGGTCGGCATACGTGGCTTTAATCTGCGGCTTCAGTTCTTCCGGGCATTCCTTATCGTTGTCAATGAGATCGAGCAGGGGCATGGCTTGGGAAATGCCGCCGAGTTCCAGGTGTGTTTTGGCCTGCCACAGGTAGCCCGTAAAACGAACCGGGTCTTTTTCATATTTGCGCGATACGTATTCAAATGTTTGCAACGCCGACAGGTATTCGCCTTTATAATAACGGGCACGGCCGATGAGCACATAGTTTTCGTCAATCCACTTTACAGCCCCGGCAATTTCGGTACCGCCACGGTCCGTAATGGCATGACGTTCAATAAGTGTACTCGACTTTTTAATGCTTTTCTCCATGTCGGGATAACATCCCTTGGTGGCCGAACTGTTCGGAATGCGGAACAGGGGCAGAATCTGGGTATAATCGTCTTCGTACGAGTCAGCCAGTTTCGAAAGGCCTTCTTTCATACTCTCTTTCGAGTAGAAATAACCATTGTACCGCGAAGTCAGGTTATGGTAACCGCGGGTTACAACCGTATTCTTTTTTTGAGAACAGGCTGCCAGCAGGATCAGGGTCGATAAAACGATACTCAGATAAATTCTCACGTATGCTGCGTATTTCATGCCCCCCGGAAACGGGGGAAAGACAAAAATATTTGTTTTTTTCTGATAATAGACGAAAAAAGCCCGTTCCGGTTGCCCCGGAAACACTTTTTAATCCCGAAAACGCCTTTTCCGCTTCGAGCCGTAGCACAGAAGTCCGAAATTCATCGCCTGTTCGGCTTTCACGCAAAGAAAGAATACCGATATTTGTTTGACCGTTATCAGGCAGTAGATTTCGTCGTGAGCGTGTAAAACGCAAAAAAGGCAGGGGTTCGCGCAAGATTTTCGCCCACAGGCGTAGTTTTTCCTACGTCGCGGACGGAAATCGAGCAACCGCCTGGATTTGAAGTGTTTTGTGCGCGTAATAGAAATCTACTGCATGATAACGGTTTAAAGCAGTTGGTGAATGACCGAAAAGAAAACCCGTTGGCGCCGTTTTACCGCGTGGATGCGAAACCGCTACCGCCTGGTAATTATGAACGACGACACTTTTGAAGAAAAGTGGTCGTGGCGGCTTACGCCATGGGGTGTAGTAACCCTCATCGGTTCGGTCAGTCTTGTTATGACGGTGCTGGTAATCAGCCTCGTAGCGTTTACACCGCTGCGCGAATACATTCCCGGTTATGCCGATGTGGGCCTGAACCGCGAGCTTTATAAAGCAGAGCTCCGCATCGACTCCATCCAGGAAAAAGCAATTGCCGACAGCATCTATTTTGCCAACCTGAGTATGGTACTCGGGGGCAACGAAAAACCGGAAAGCCCGAAAAACCCGCGCGATACCACCAAAAACTACAATAACCTGCCCCTGTCGCCTTCCGCCAAAGATTCCGCGTTCCGCAAGGAGTTTGAGGCCGGAGAAAGTTCTTACACGCTGGCGCTCGGCGATAACAAGGGCAACACAGGCATCAGCGGCTTTTTCTTTTTCCCGCCCATCAAAGGCATTGTTACCAACTCGTTTAACCAGGACGATGAACATTACGGCACCGATATTTCCGCCCCGGAAAACGAAGCCATCAAATCAACGCTCGATGGTACGGTTATAATGTCGGGCTGGACCACCGAAGCCGGTTTTGTAATCCAGGTGCAGCATTCAAACAACCTGGTTTCCGTTTACAAACACAATTCCACGCTGCTCAAAAAAACCGGGCAGTATGTAAAAGCCGGAGAGCCCATCGCCATCATCGGCAGCAGCGGCGAACTCACCACCGGCCCGCACCTCCATTTTGAACTCTGGTACAACGGCACACCCGTTGATCCGCAGGAGTACATTGCGTTTTAATTAGCCTGTAAACGATTTATTTCCGGGAATCCTTGCTTTTGATTTGTAAGTAGCCTACTTTTCGTAGTGGCAAACCATTTTTTAAAAAACACTCCCATGCGTACACGACTTACCCTCGTTCTTGTCATCCTATTGACAAAACTCAGTGCGGCTACTTTTTACGGCAGCGATGCACACCGGCTGGTGCCCGGCGCAATTAAAGTAATAACGGACGAGCGCCTGAAAACAATCATGTACGCCGAGTTCGGCGCTGATTTTAAAACCGGGCTTACGCATGAAACGTTACTTGCACAGCACGTGCTGCGCGGTGATGGTACGCTGGCGTTTGAAAAAACAAGTTCCTACACCGACCAGATCGGCTGGACGCACGACCGCTACCGGCAGCTCATTAATAATGTACCGGTAGAAGATGGCGTGTACATTGTGCATTCGCGCAACGGGCAACTCATTTCTGTAAACGGCGAATATTATGCAGGCATAAAAACAACTACGAAGCCGGTGCTCACGCGCGAGCAGGCATTCCGCAAAGCGGTTGATTATTTCCCGGCGAAAAAATACACCTGGGAAAACGACGGTCATCGTCCCGCCGAATCCATTGATCAATCTGAACTGCGTCTGCTCCGGCTTGAAAACGGCAGTTACGCGCTGTGCTGGCGCGTGGATATTTTTGCATCGGAACCGGCCAAACGCAGCTTCATTTATGTGGATGCAATAACCGGTGAAAAACGCAGCGAACGCGCCCGCATGTATCACATTGATGCGCAGGGAACAGCTGTTACCGGCCACAACGGAACGGTTTCACTAACTACCGACAGCATCAGCCCGACTTCGTTCCGCCTGCGCAATAACGCACGCAACATCTGGACACACGATGCAGCTGGTCAGGATTTTGTGAATACCTCAAACAACTGGACCAGCCAGGCAAACCTTGATCAGTATGAAACAGACGCGCACTGGGCCGTGGAAAAAACACATGAATTTTACCAGACGCGTTATAACCTCGTAGGCCAGAACGGTGCAGGCATGCAGGCCAATGTGCAGGTACACGACGGCATGTATGTAAACGCATTCTGGAACGGAACGTACATGGCCTTCGGCGATGGCGACGGCGGGGTGAATTATAAGCCGCTTACTTCAACCGAAATCGTGGGACATGAATACACACATGGTGTAACCGAATTTAATGCAGGCCTGGTATATTCCGGCGAATCGGGCGCGCTCAATGAATCGTTCAGCGATGTGGTGGGAAACACCGTTCGTTTTTTATACAGCCCGAATTATGCTACCTGGTTTGTGGGCGACCAGATGGCTGTTCCGAACACAAGCGCTACGCCTTTCCGCAACATGGCCAACCCGAACCAGTATGGATGCGCCGACTGTTACGGCGGACTTTATTTTAATGCAGGAGACATTGTGCATTACGACAGCGGCATACAGAACTACTGGTTTTACCTGCTGTGCCAGGGTGGCAGCGGCACAAACGATCTGAGTAATGCATACAATGTTACCGCCATCGGCATGAGTGATGCGATTGACATTGCAGTGCGCAACCTGCTCGTATACCTTACACCCAATTCCAACTTCCTGGCAGCACGTACCTATTCTGAAATTGCAGCCGGTGATTTGTTCGGCAACTGTTCGCTGCAGCAGTTTCAAACCGGCAACGCATGGTATGCCGTGGGCGTGGGCACACCTTACACCAATATGGTGGTGGCCGGTGCAACGGCTTCGCCTTCGGTAAGCTGCTCGGTTCCGGCAAATATTATGTTTACCAATCAGAGCGTGAACGCCACAAGTTACCTGTGGAATTTTGGTGACAACACCGCCACCTCAACCGCCACCGCGCCCACACATACCTACACGGCTGCGGGAACTTATACGGTAACACTTATTGCAACAGGAACTACCGCCTGCAACACCGGTGATACGACCACACTTACGGTTACCATTAATAACGTACCCGGTCCGGTGGCTGCGTCATGCACCCCGAACACATCGGCTTATTGCTGCGGATACGGCATTACCAACGTTACGCTGAACACCATTAACATGAGTTCGAACAACGCGGCCGATGGGTATTCCGATTTTACCTGTGCCGATTCAACCCTGCTGGTTGCCGGTGATCCTTATAACGTAAGTATCCAGACCAACAACGCGCCGGCGGATGAAGCCGTTGCCGTATTTATGGATTACAACAACGACGGTGTTTTCAATAACACGAACGAACGGGTGTTCTCCTCGTTAAACGGCGTAAGCGGTTTGCACCAGGGCATCATCAACACACCGGTTACTGCAACACTGAATACCCGGCTACGCATGCGTGTCATTTCGGATCAGAATACAAACACCATTAATGGTGGCTGTTATCAGCCGGTAAAAGGGCAGGTAGAAGACTACATGATTTATTTTGTAGCGAACACGCTGCCGCCGAATGTAAACTTCATCGCAAACATTACTACAGTTCCGATCGGTTCGCCGGTCAACTTTACCGATCTTACTATTCATGCGCCCACGCAGTGGAACTGGACATTTACCGGTGGCGTTCCGGCAACATCAACGGTGCAGAATCCGCAGGGCGTAGTTTATAACACGCCTGGTTTTTACCCGGTGAAATTAGTTGCGACCAACAGTTTTGGTATTGACAGCATGACACAGATCCAATACATTCATGTGGTGAGCAGTGTGAATATGTGTTCGTCGGCATCGTTCTCCGGCGCATACGGAACCATTTATGATTCGGGCGGACCAACAAACAGCTATTTGGATAATGAAAGCTGTTCAATCCTGCTGACACCGGTCTGCGCTTCAACCATTTCGCTTTCGTTTGTGCAGTTTTCGCTGGAGCAGGGTTATGATTTTATGACCATTTACGATGGCCCGACCACCGCATCGCCGGTGCTGTTTAACGGAACGGGTACGTTTATTCCGCCATCCATTACCACCACCGGTGGTACAGCGCTCATTGTTTTCACCTCCGATTTTTCCATCACGTACTCCGGTTTTGAAATCAATTACACCAGCACACCGATGACTACACCGGCCGTTGCAGCGTACACTTTTTTACCTGCAAATCCTTCGGCACTGAACCCGGTAACCTTTACCGATGCTTCCACAAACAGTCCGACATCGTGGTCCTGGAGTTTTGGTGACAACACTACATCTACGTTGCAGAATCCGACACACACCTACAACACTCCGGGCACCTACACGGTAACACTTATTGCATGCAACTGCGTGGGATGCGATACGCTCACGCAGGTTGTTACCGTTACGGCGGCAGCAATTACGATGTGCAACCAGACCTCATCTACTGCAACAGCAGGAACATTTTACGATTCCGGCGGATCGGGCAATGCGTACCAGGACAATGAAAGTTGTTCCTTCCTCATCGATCCGTGTGCAAACAATCTTACACTCACGTTTTCGCAGTTCAGCCTTGAAGCGAATTTCGATTACCTGTATGTGTACGATGGCACAAGCACAGCGGCACCGCTCATTTTCACCGGTACCGGTACATTCAATCCGCCGATGCTCACGTCCACATCGGGTGCGTTTTACGTACTGTTCACGTCTGATGTATCCATTACTTATCCGGGCTTTAGCATCAGCTGGAATTCAACACCGATAACCACACCGCCGAATACAGCATTCACGTATTTCCCGTCGCAGCCGCAGCACTTAGCACCGGTTAATTTTACAGACATTTCCACGAACAGTCCGACTTCGTGGTCGTGGAATTTTGGCGATAACGGAACATCCAATGTGCAGAATCCGACGCACGTTTATCAGAATCCGGGAACATACACGGTAACGCTGGTGGCCTGCAACTGTTTCAGCTGTGATACACTGACGCAGGTGCTGAACGTAATCATAAACGGTCTCGGCGAATGGAACAACGCCGGTGCATACAACCTGTATCCGAATCCGTTTACCGGTTCGTTTACACTCACGCTGCCCGATCTTACAACCTACAGCAACGTCAGCATTCGCCTCACCGATGTGGCCGGCCGTGTACTGAAACAACTGCAGCCCGCCGGAAAATCAACACCGGTGGAAACGAGCACACTGCCCTCGGGCATGTACTTCGTGGAGGTGTATGTGGATGAGGTGCGCATGATTACGCTGAAAGCACAGGCGCGGTAAACAGAACTGCTGCTGCTCATTTTTACAGGAAAAAATCCTGTTACATTTGCAGCGCATGCAGCAATACGATTACATTATAGTTGGAAGCGGGTTTGCGGGCGGAATGCTTGCACTCACGCTGCGTATGAAAAACCGGACCGTACTGCTGATTGATGATGCATCACAGTCGCAATGTTCACGGGTGGCCGCGGGTATGCTCAATCCCGTCAATTTTCGTTCGCTGGCTCCATCCTGGAATGCGCCAACACTTGTGCCTTTTGCCGTTGATTTTTACCGGCAGGTGGAAATGACGTTTCAGAAAAAAATATTTACACCACGAACCCTCTGGCGTGTATTAACCGAAACAGAAGCGGGTGGCTGGCCGGAAACGAAAACCTTTTTCGGACAAAAAGCAGCTAATCCATATCCCGGAATAGTGCATGCGCCGCACGGGGTGGCACACATTACCACCGGGGGCAACCTGAATGCGGCAGCTTTAACGGAACTGCTGGCTGAACATGTGCAGCAGGATTATTTTGATGAAACATTACTGGAAGTTACCGACACACACATTAAGTATAAAACATACCAGGCCCGTGCAATTATTTTCTGCCGGGGTTTCCGTGAATCAGAGTCAACATTGTTTCCCCGCATTACATACCAGTTGCTGAAAGGACAATTGCTGCAGCTCCGCATGCCCGCGCTTAAAACCGACGGGATCATTATAGGAGCCGGTTATCTTGTTCCGAAAAGCGAAACGGATTTTCTTTTTGGTGCTACGCACGAGCGCGAGCTGCGTGACGAAACCTGTACGGAAGCCGGCAAAAACGAACTGGATCAGAAACTGCGTGAAATGTTTACCACACCCTATACGATTACCGGTCACCTCGCCGGGGTGCGTCCTACCATCCGCGATCATCGTCCCGTGATTGGACTTCATCCGCATCACCCGCGCATTGCCATTTTCAACGGGCTGGGCAGCAAAGGCAGCCTGCAGGGACCATGGCTTGCGGAACAATTAGTGCAACTGCTCGAAACCGGCAAACCGCTGCTGCGGGAAATCGATGTGAGGCGGTTCTGGAAATAATCAGGGAAAAGCGCGTATATTTCCGTATCAAAATCCCGGTAAAACATATCGGGAGGTCAAAACACGCAAAAAAAACAACCATGAAAAAACTGTTACCCGTTCTCACCCTGTTTCTGCTTCTTCCGTTCGGTGCCCGCGCACAGGTCACACCGTTCTGCGACACCACGAGCAATGTGATTGTGTATTCCAACTACGACGGCGGTATTCTGAACCTGAACATCGATCAGAATATTCCCAACCTGAAAATCGGCATCGTTACCTACGAAGCGGCGCAGATCAACATCAGCGGCCCCTTTGCCGGAAACGTTACCGCGGTGTGGTATGCCGGTTACAATGGCACCAACGATAACTGCAATCTCGGCGTTACCAACACCACCATCAGCGGGGTTCCCAACCCGGTTGACAGCATTCTCATTTATCCGCCCGCAACAGTAAGCGATCCGAATGGTTCTCCGAATATGGTTTGCGGCTACAGCTGTTCAACGGGAAACCAGGGCGGCTGCAACACGGCGCAACAGGTGACTGGTTTTTTTATGACCAAATTCGGTTCAACCAGCATCCGTTTTCACCGCACCAACTATCCGTGTTTTCCATCGTCAACGGTTGACATCAGTTCCGGAGGTAACTGCTGCCTCGTACCAATCATCAATGCGGTAGAACCGGAACCTGAATCCGTTGCGATCCGCGCCTATCCGAACCCGGCAGCTGTGGGTGAACAGGTAACCATCGAAACCCTGCCTGCCGGAAAACTGGATGTGCGGTTACTGGATGTACTCGGCCGCGTGGTTTACACCACAACGCTGAATGACAATAATCAGCAGACCCGCTGGAATGTTCCGCTTACCGGGCTGGCTGCGGGTGTTTATATGCTTGATATTCACGCGGGTAAACAACAGCTGCAGACCAAACTCCAGGTACACTAAACCGATACATCGGTTTTCTTAACACAATCCTAAACCCCGGAATAAGCCGGGGTTTATGGATTTTTGCCCTAACTTGCATCATTGCAGTGCAACCAAAATGATGCAGACAAGCTATGAGTTCAGCAGAAAGACAGAATCCCGCCGCAACACCAGCCGCGGGGAAAAAAGGCCGCATGGCATTTATCGGTTTTGCAGCCGCCGTAATCGCAATCGCCGTTTACCTGCATAACACCACCCGCGCCGAAGCCATGTACACTTTTCCAAAAGGAAGTACGTTTGAAAAAGAATGGAAACGGGTTGACTCGTTGAGCGATAACGGCCTGTACAACGATGCGCTTACGCTCACCAACGCCATTTATCAGAAAGCGAAAACGGAAAAAAATTCCGCGCAGATCATCAAATCGCTTATGCACCGCTTCCGGTTTTCGGGACAGGTGGAAGAATCGAGCGAACAGCTTGCACTCATCGACCTGCGCAACGAACTGAAAACATCGAAATATCCGCTCACGCCCATCCTGCATTCCATGCTCGCGGAACTCTACTGGAGCTACTACCAGCAGAACCGCTGGCAGATATCGCAGCGCACGCAGACCGTGAACTTTAAAATGGACGACATCGCCACCTGGGATGCCGTTACGCTGGTGGATCAGAGCATCAAAGAATACAACCTGTCGCTCGAAAACAAAGACAGCCTGCAACACACCGAGCTGGGTATTTACGATGATGTAATTACCCGCGAACTCCATTCCCGCGATTTCCGCCCCACGTTGTATGATTTCCTGGCGCACCGTGCGCTCGATTTTTTTGCATCGGCCGAGCCGGACATTACGCGTCCTGCGGATAAGTTTGAACTCACCGATCCGGCCTGTTTCGAAAACTACCGCAAATTTATCCGCCAGAAATACGATACCAAAGACACGCTTTCCACCAAATATTATGCGGTGCGTATTCTGCAGGACCTGCTTGCGTTTCACGCCGATGATAAAACCCCGGAACAGCTTGCCGATGCCGACCTGAAGCGCCTGAAACTCATGCGCCACCTGCTGGCTTACGAAGGCAAAGACAGTTTGTACGAACGCGGTCTCAATCAGCTGTTCGAACGCGTGGAAGCGGATCCCATGGGTGCCGAAGTGCAGTATGAACTCGCGTTGCTTTATAACGAAAAAGGAAACAGCTATAGCCCGCTGCAGGGCGATGCGCACAAGTGGGATAAAAAGAAAGCACTTGAACTTTGTGATAAAGCGATTGCAAAATATCCCGGCACCGACGGCGCATTCAATTGCCAGCAGCTGAAAACAGAAATCAATTACCCGGCTTTGTCCTTCCAGGGCGAGGCCGTGGAAATGCCCGGAAAACCCGGCCGTGTGCTGCTCAATTTCCGCAACATTAAAAAACTGTACCTGCGCGTAATTCCCGTTTCCGTTTCGCCCCGCTCGCGTTATGGCGGCGACGGATACAAAGATGAAGACGAACGCATCAAATCGTACCTCGCTGTAAAACCACTCGCTGCGTGGGAAGTTACCATTCCTGATGATGGCGATTACCAGTCGCACAACACCGAACTGAAAATTCCGGAACAGCTGATGGGGCATTACATGGTGCTCGCCAGCCCGGACAAGGATTTTAAAACCACCAAAAATGCAATTGCTTATTCCTCGCTGGCGTATTCCGACATCAGTTACGTGCAGCGCCGCATGGAAGATGGCAGTTACGAATACCTCCTGCTCAGCCGCCGCACCGGCGAACCGCTGAAAGGTGTGAAAACACAGCTGTGGTTTGAACGGTACGACCAGGGCGACCGCCAGTACAAAATGGTAAAAGGTGAAGAACTGCTTTCCGATGCTGATGGCACCGTGCGCATTCCGCCCACCAGCGACTGGCGCAATTACCTGCTCGAATTCAAATACGGCAAAGATTACCTGCTGAGCGATTATACGTACCAGTACCGGCAGGACCGCGATCGTAAAACATACGAACGCACGGTGTTTTTTACCGACCGCCTCATTTACCGTCCGGGACAAACGATCTATTTCAAAGGCATAATGCTGCAAACAGACGGCGAGAAAAACTCGCTGCTGAAAAACCGTTCGACCACGGTAACGTTTTACGATGCGAACTACCAGAAAATTTCGTCGCTCGATCTGAAGAGCAACGAATACGGCACGTTCAGCGGCACATTCACCGCGCCGCAGGGGTTACTTACCGGGCAGATGCGCATTGATAATGGCACAGGAAGTCTTTATTTTTCGGTTGAAGAATACAAACGTCCGAAGTTTGAAGTAAAAATCAATCCGGTGAAAGGATCGTACCGCATCGGTGATGAAATTTCCGTGGAAGGTGTTGCAAAAGCCTACGCCGGTTCGAGTATTGACGGTGCAAAAGTAAGTTACCGCGTGGTGCGTAACGCATCGTTCCCGTATTGGTGGTGGTGCTGGCGCGGGTATTACCCGAACTCGCCCGAGATGGAAATTACAAACGGCGTGGTGACCTCCAACGACACCGGCGGGTTTGTGATCAAATTCAAAGCGCTGCCCGATCCTACGATTTCAGAAGCAAGCAAACCAACCTATTCGTTTACCATTTATGCCGACGTTACCGACATCGGCGGTGAAACACACAGCGGCAGCGGCTACATGAGTGTGGGCTCCACCGCGATCAACCTGAACATCGGCGTAGGCGAGAAGGTAAACAAAAACGAAAGCAAACCCTGGAGCATCAGTTCCACCAACCTGTCGGGCGAACCGGAACCGTGCAGCGGGACGGTTTCCATCTGGAAAATTACAGAACCTGCAGTTGCCTATCGCGCACGCCGCTGGAGCCGTCCCGACAAATTTGTGCACACCAAAGAAGAATGGGCGAAATGGTTTCCAAATGATCCGTATGACGATGAGAACAACCGGTTCAAATGGGCGAAGGGCGAAAAAGTGCACGACGGTAAATTTAATACCGGCAAGGAAAAAGAGCTGAAACTGGCGCTGAACAACTGGAAACCCGGTCTGTATATGCTCGAAGCAATTTCGAAAGACAAATACGGACAGGAAGTGAAAGAAGTAAAATACTTCACCATTTACGGCGAACAGGAACGCAACGTGCCCGGCGCGCAAGCCCTGTGGTTTAATATGGTGACCGAAAAACGCGAGCCCGGCGAAAAAGCGGTGTTCCTGGTGGGTTCATCTGAAAATGTAAAAGTGCGTTACGAGATTGAACACAAAAACAAAATTGTAGCCCGCCAGTGGATTGCGCTGAACAAAGAACAGAAACGCATTGAAATACCGGTGGAAGAAAAACACCGTGGCAACTTCGGTATTCATATACTGGCCGTTTCCGACAACCGCGTGTATGAACAAAGCGCAACCATAATCGTTCCGTGGTCAGACAAAGCCCTCGATCTTTCCTTCGAATCGTTCCGCAGCAAACTGTTGCCGGGACAAACCGAAGAATGGAAAATAAAAGTAAAAGGTCCGAAAGGCGAAAAAATGGCCGCGGAAATGGTGGCCACGTTGTACGATGCGTCGCTGGATGCGTTCGCGCCGAACTACTGGTCGTTTGATGTGTGGAACACGTATTACGCTTCTGTCAACTGGACCGAAGAACGCAATTTCAGCAACAACAGTTCCAGCCTGTACGACCGCGACTGGTATGAAAACGAACAAAGCCGCATCATCCGCGAGTACGATTACCTCAACTGGTTTGGTGCGGAGCCTTCCAGCTACTGGGGTTGGGGCTACCGCCGTAATTATAGGTATGCAAATAATATCGGATATATGGATATGGCAGAAGCTCCCGCTCCTGCAGCAGAAAACCGCCGCGAAGATGGTGACGATAAAGACAGTGAAAAACAGGCGAAAGCGAAACCGTCAAAACCAGGAACATATGCTGTTACTGTAATGGATGCGAACGGTGCAACCACCAGTAAAAATGCCGAGGTGAGTGAACTGGCTATTGGCGGCAACGCCGGCAGCGGGGAAAGTGATAACCGCGGCCCGGATAAAAACATCAAGGCGCGCAGTAACTTAGTGGAAACTGCATTCTTCTTCCCGCACCTACAAACCAACGAGAACGGGGAAATCATCATCAAGTTCACCATTCCCGAAGCGCTTACCCGCTGGAAGATGCTGGGCTTTGCGCATACGAAAGAGTTGCAGTACGGCCAGATCACCAACGAACTGGTAACGCAGAAAGAACTGATGGTGATGCCGAACGCGCCGCGTTTCTTCCGCGAAAACGACCGCATGACCTTCAGCGCCAAAGTATCGAACCTGTCGGCCGGCGATATGAACGGTAAAGCACAGCTGTTCCTGTACGATGCCACCACCATGCAGGATATTACGCGCCGCATGCTCGAACAATCGCATGGCGCAGGTGATGCCATCGAAGACCTGAACAGCGGCATCGTTTCCTTCTCGGCGAAAAAAGGACTGAGCGCACCGCTCACCTGGAACATTACGATTCCGGAAGGCGTGGGTGCTATTCTTTATAAAGTAATTGCCAGCGCAGGCAACTTCAGCGACGGCGAAGAAGCGGCACTGCCGGTACTCACCAACCGCATGCTGGTTACCGAAAGTATGCCCCTGCCCATCCGCGGCGGACAAAGCAAAACATTCCGGTTTGAAAAACTGATCAGCCAGGGTGGCGGTTCATCTACGCTGCGCAACCACAAACTCACGCTCGAGTTTACATCCAACCCGGCGTGGTATGGCGTGCAGGCGCTGCCGTACCTGATGGAGTATCCGTACGAATGTGCGGAGCAAACCTTCAGCCGTTACTACGCAAACAGCATTGCCTCGCACATTGCCAACAGTTCGCCGAAAATAAAAGCGGTGTTTGATAACTGGAAAACGCAGGATCCGAAAGCGCTGGTTTCTAACCTCGAAAAGAACCAGGAACTGAAAGCGCTGCTGCTGGAAGAAACGCCGTGGGTGCTCGAATCGAAAGACGAAAGCGAACGCAAACGCCGCGTGGCCCTGCTGTTCGACCTCAACCGCATGGGCGATGAACTCGGCCGTGCTGAACGCAGGCTGGTGAAAATGCAATATTCCAACGGCGGCTGGCCCTGGTTCGAAGGCATGCCCGAAGACCGTTACATCACCCAGCACATCATTACCGGCATGGGTCACTTAGATAAACTCGGCGTGAAAAGTGTACGCAGCGACAACGAAGTGTGGGACATGGTGCAGAAAGGTTCGTATTACTTAGACGATCGCATCCGCGAAGATTACGAGTGGATACTGAAACACGATAAGGCGAACATCGATAAAGATCACCTCGGCAGCCTGCAGATTCAATACCTGTATGCACGCACCTATTTCCTGAAAGATATTCCGGTAGACGAACGCAACAAAAAAGCGTACGACTACTATCTCGGTCAGGCGAAAAAATACTGGCTCACCAAGGGCCGTTACATGCAGGGCATGATTGCGCTGGCACTGAACCGCAACAATGAAAAAACAATTGCCGCTGCGATTATGAAGTCCATTAAAAACAACGCGATCGTGAGCGAAGAAATGGGCATGTACTGGAAAGAAAACTACAGCGGTTTTTACTGGTACGAAGCACCGATTGAATCGCAGGCGTTGCTGATTGAGGCGTTTGATGAAGTGAGTAACGACCAGAAAGCGGTTGACGATCTGAAAGTGTGGCTGCTGAAAAGCAAACAAACCCAGGACTGGAAAACCACCAAGGCTACCACCGAAGCCTGTTACGCCCTGCTGATGCGCGGCACCGACTGGCTCGCTACTGAATCAGGCGTTGAAATCGTAATGGGTTCCATGGTTATCGATCCGAAGAAAATGGACGATGTGAAAGTGGAAGCCGGAACCGGTTACTTCAAAAAAACCTGGAGCGGCAAAGAAATCGATCCGAAAATGGGCGAAGTGAAGGTGACGAAAAAAGACGCCGGTGTTTCGTGGGGTGCTGTTTACTGGCAGTACTTCGAGCAGCTGGATAAAATTACGCCGCACGAAACGCCGCTGAAAATCAAAAAGCAGTTGTTCCTGCAGAAAAACACCGCCAGCGGTCCGGTAATTACACCGATTGAAAACAACGGCGCGCTGAAAGTGGGCGACAAACTGAAAGTACGTATCGAACTGCGCGTGGACCGCGACATGGAGTACGTACACATGAAAGACATGCGCGCCTCCGGTTTCGAGCCGACCAATGTGTTTTCGCAATACAAGTGGCAGGACGGCCTCGGGTATTACGAATCAACCCGCGATGCGGCCACCAACTTCTTCTTCTCGTACCTGCCCAAAGGCACGTATGTGTTTGAATACCCGATGGTGGTTACACACGCCGGCGATTTCTCCAACGGCATCACCTCCATCCAGTGCATGTACGCACCGGAGTTTACCAGCCACTCGCAGGGCATCCGCGTGAAGGTGGGGAAGTAAAATAACTGCAATAAAAAAGCCCGTCATCCTGAGCGAAGTCGAAGGAGACGGGCTTTTTTATGCGCTCTTTTTTAATGGCTGATGATCAGCTTTTGCACCTGCTGTTCGCCCTGCACATTGGTTATCGTTACTACGTAAAGTCCGTTTGCAAAAGCGGATGTGTTTACCTGTTCCTGTTTGTCAATCGTGTTTGATGCATAAACAACGCGTCCCTGCATGTCGCTGATGCGGATGGTGGAATTTGTTCCGGCGGTGCGGATGGTTACAACATCTTCCGCGGGATTCGGGAACAGGGAAGCCGGTGTTTCTGCAAATTCATTTACATCAAGCGTAATGGAAGGCGGCATAATGCGGATGGCTGCGCCCTGGCCCAGCGTAAAGGAATAACTGCCCGGGTTTAATGCCGAGGTATAAAAATAACCGTCATACAGTCCGCCCCAGCCCCAGTTAAAATGGAAGTGAAACGGGTAACCGCTGTTCTGGTACCCATCACACACAAAAAAATGCTGTCCGCTGCTGCCGTTTCCTTTATAAGCAACCGGGCGCAATGAATCGTGTTCAGCCGCAATGCGCGACTGGTAAATGGTATCGTTCGGTTCAAACAGCGTTAACCAGTTGGTGATGGTGGGCGCATACCCGAAATACTGCGGCATGGTGCCGTTAAAATTGAAATAACAATTGGAAACCGAATTGCCATACTGCATATCCAGCGCAACGCCGCAGTGGTACATGAGTTGCGCCACATCGCTGTTGCTGGATGAAATGCTGTTCGGCATGTTTGCCCAGTTGTAGGTGGTGGTACCGAAATTCACGCTGTGCGTAATGCTGTTCCAGGTGTACGAATGGCTGCCGGCACCGTCTGGCGGAAAATTGTGGTAACGCATGAGCTGCGCCATGGCCGTGGCCCCGCATCCGGTGTACTGGTGGCCGCAGGCGCTGGTTCCGGCCGGGGTCTGCTCGTTATAATAACAGGTCTGGTTCCAGGTGGTGGTCAGCAGCGGACCAACCGACGCAACGGAAGGCGGCGATGGCGATTTACCCAGCAGGCGGTTCCAGTTGTCGGTAATGAGTTGCGAAGCGGGCAGGTTATTATTCAAAACATAGTTAACCTGTTCTGCATAGTTGTTTAACCAATCATAAAACGCCGGGTTCTCCTGCGATTCATCATAACGGCCGCTGAAACTGTACCCCGCAACCGGTATCGCCTGGTCGGTAGCGGTAACAAGTACAAATCCTTTTTCACCGCTGCGGTTAAAAATGTAAAGCAGGGGCGAACCATTGGCGGTGATGGTTTTCGCCAGTTCAAATTCTTCCGGGGCAACGGTTGTGCTGCTGCGCTCCTGGTACATGCGCATGGCAACGGCCTGCGCCTCGGCGGGCGTAATGGTGCGTGCGCCTGCGGAAAACGCAAAGGCTGCAAAAAGAACAGTGTAGAGTAAACGCATGGTTCCTGGTTTTGTTTCTGTAAAAATCGCCAAACGCTGCGGGAAGCCGCCATAGAAATGAGTAATAATTAAAATCCTGAAAATGATATTTACCGATAAAATGCCTATAAATACTATATTTGATATGTTCATACTTTAATATCAAAACCAAACCATGAAACGCGATCCGTTGCCCGAATTGCTGGAAACACTCGACAAATCGGAGAAACGCTACCTCGGTTTGTTCCTCGATCGTTCGGCCGGGCACGCCACGCACAGCAAGCGCCTGTATGGTTTACTGGTACGGAAAGGATTTTCTGTTGCTGCTGCAAAAGCGGAAGTAAAAGGCGAAGCGCTGCACGCTGTATTTGAAGTGGCGAAAAACCAGTTGTATCACCAGCTGCTCGATGGCCTGCAGCAGTATCATGCGGGAAAATCGGACGATGCGTTTTTATATAACGGCATGCAACAACTGCAGCTCCTGTTTCAGAAAAAAATGGTGTACCAGGCCGAACAGCTGCGCAAAAAACTGCAGCAACGTGCCGAAGCCCGCAACAAACCCGCGCTGGTGATTGAACTGCTGAGCTGGGAATTGCGCCTGCTCCAGGCCGGGGCACAGCTGGATGTGCTGGAACAACGCGCACCGGTGAATTACAAAAAACAGCGCGAACTGCTCCGCGAACAGCAACTCCTGCTCCACCTGCAGCAACTCACCTACCAGCACCACATCGCCGTAAAACGCAACTGGGTGGGCGACATGAACCGCAAATTAGAAAAGGAATTTAAAAAACTCGATCCCGCCGAAATGAAATCGGTGAACAGCCGCATTTTGTATCACCAGCTGCAGAGTACATTTTATTTTTCCATTGGCCGGCCCGAAAAAGCAATGGACGGATTGCTTCAACAGAAAAAACTGTTTGCACAGCACCCGGAAGCGCGGCAAACGTTCCAGCACCAGTACGTGGCTTTGCTGAATAACCTGAATGTGATTTTGATGGAGCAGGGCAAATACGACGAGGTACTGGCGCATGTAAAATTGCTGAAAGCCATACAACCGGGTTCGCCCGAGAAACAACTGCGTATTATTGAACGCGTGGTGAATGCAGAACTGAACATTCACCGCATCCGCGGAAACAGCGAAGCCGGAAAAGCATTGTTGCGCGAATATGCCCCGCTTTATGAAAAGCAACAGTTTTCACCCGTTTACCAGATGCTGTATGCGCTTGAAGCGGCTGTACTGCATTTTACAATTGAAGAATACCGTACAGCGTTGCGGTTCCTGAACAAACTGCTGCTGTATGCGCCCGAAGGATTACGCAACGATATCCGGAAAGCCTCGGTAGCCATGCGCTGGCTCTGCTGGTACGAAACCGGGAAGGAAGACCTGCTGGAAAAAACATTGCGGGCGGAAGAGCACAACACCGATCCGTTTCAGCAGGCCCTGCTGCGCCTGCTCCGCAAACTGATTTACGGTGGAAAAACGCGGCCGGCATTTGAAGCGTGGGCCGGCGAACTGCTGGAACTGCAAAAAAATGCCGCGATACGTGAAGCATACTTTTATACTTTTGATTTTATAACCTGGGCGCGCTGCAAAGCACAGGGTGTTTCATTCGCTGCCCGCATACAAAAACAGAACTGATATGAAATCCATTTTGTGCGTACTCTTCTTCGCGCTTGCAGCCCCGCTGTGTGCGCAGCAACTCAGCACCGATACAATTAAAGCACCTGCCGCCACCGAAAATATATATGCCCGCCCGCTGTTCGGCGATTCCCTTGTCTCCAGTTTCGTGATCGTTATCAAGAAGGACGTGAAAAAGCACAAACATGCCACGCACAGCGAACACGTTTATGTGCTGGAAGGCACCGGCGAAATGCTGCTCGGCGATAAAACGATTACGGTGAAAAAAGGCGATGTTATTTTTATCCCGAAGGGCACGCCGCACGCGGTGAAAGTAACGTCGAAGAAACCGATGAAAGTGATTTCGGTGCAGGCCCCGCAGTTCGACGGGAAAGACCGTATTATGCTGGACTAAGCATTCACCGTTTCACCCTGCGATGCAGTACGAAGTACGCCTTTGCAGATGAGCCAGATGCCGAGGCAGAGCAGGATGTGCGAAATGTCGTTGTGGTTAAACCAGTTTCCGAAACTGATTTTGAACGTGTGTACAAACGCCGTGATGGTGGCCACAAAAATGCCCAGTGCAATCGGTCCGCCGGTGCGCTCGGCCGAAAAATGCAGGATCGCATTCCACACCATGATCGGAACCAGCCCGGCCGCGATGTGGATTTTGGTTACTTCATAACTGTGAAAGCCGAGCAGGATAACACAAAAAATCACAAACTGTATACCCGGAACAAGTAACCACAGGCGGCGCGTACGCTCCGGGAAATGCTGCATAACGGTGGCTATCTGCGCAAACGTAATTCCAAGTCCCTGCAAAAGGCACATGCTGGTCCAGATAAGCAGATGCGTTTCCGAACTGGTGTAATAGGAAAACCCATGTACAGCAACAGCCACCAGCGCCGATATGCTGAGGAAAAAGAAAAACCATCTCCAGGTCCGTTGTGCTTCGCCGGTTTCGCGGTTGCGGAACTGCAGGAAACACCAGAACGAGGTGAGGACTATTAGTACATTGGTTAATGCAGTAACAGGATCACGTATGATGATCCCTGCAATTTCAATCTCGGTGTAAAACTTAATCATCACTGGCTGGCGTACTTTTATCAGTTCGGAGCGGGGCGCAAATTACTGAAAATAAAATCATTCCGGCAAGACTTGTGGCCGTTCCGATGAAAATAGGAGGGATGTCCGTTTCCAGGTATTTGGCTCCCAGCCAGACCAGTATTCCCCCGCACATGGCTGCCAGTGCGGCTTTTCCGTTCCTGTTCCGGAAAAAAAGCCCTGCGCAGAGCGGTACAAAAAGCGATACCATACTTATTTCCGAGGCTTCGCCCACCAGTTCGTAGATGTCTTTCCGCGAAAGCGCCATTATAATAGACACGAGGGCAACAGCCACAATGCACCACCGCGACAACCGCAGCTCGGCTTTATCGCTCATGTCTTTATAATAGGGTTTGATGATGTTTTCACTCAGGATAACGGCCGGGGCCAGTATTGCACCGCTGGCCGTACTCATAATTGCGGAGAGCAGCGCACCGAAAAACAGGATCTGCACCCACACGCCGGTTTTCTGCATCACGAGGGCGGGCAGCAGCATCTGGCTGTCGGCAGGCGTGGTGATGAGTTGCCTTGCGCACAATGCGAGCAGGAGCGGAAGCAGGGCCACCGAAAAATACATGACACCGGCAAGCAGCGACGAATGCACGGCTGTTTTCTCATTCTTCGAAGCCATCACCCGCTGAAAAACATCCTGCTGCGGAATAGAACCGAGCCCGATGGTAATCCACGCCGCGATGTATTCCATCCAGCTCAGCTGTCCGTGCGTGGGAACAAACTCAAAATAATGCGCCGGTGTTTTTTCAATTACTGTTCCGATGCCGCCCGCTTCACTGAAAACCACCACGGCAACAATCACCATTCCTATTATAATAAGAATCATCTGCACAAAGTCGGTAACCGACACCGCCCACAATCCGCCGAGCCAGGTGTAGGCCACCACGCATACGGACGAAAAAATAATGGCGGTGGTAAGTCCGACCTCGGGCAGGAAGGTTGTTATAACGAATCCCATCGCAACCATTTGAGCGGCCACCCATCCGAAATAGGAAATGACGAGGCATACTGCGGCAACGAGCTCTGCGCGGCGGCCGAAACAGCGCCGGTAAAAATCGCCGAAGGTGAGCAGCTTCATGCGGTAAAGGCGTTTGGCGAAAAACAGGCCGACGAGGATGAGGCAAAGCGACGATCCGAACGGGTCTTCGATTACACCGAGCAGACCGTCTTCCGACATCTGCGCCGAAGCACCAAGCACCGTTTCGGAACCGAACCAGGTTGCAAACACGGTTGCTGTTGCGAGTGCAAGCGGCAGTTTGCGGCCGGCGAGAATAAAATCATCGGCGCGCTTCACTTTGCGCGAAGCCCAGAAACCGATGGCCACATTCAGCAGCAGGTAAATCAGTACAAAGGTGAGCAGCATAGTTGCCTGGTGGTGATAAAATCAAAAATAGCAAATCTATTCGCTTACCTTTGCTCCATGTTCTCAATCAAAACACACCGCCTGCAGATCGAAGGGGTATTCGATGCATTTACAGCCATTACGCAGAAACAGGTTCCTGCCGATAAAGCACTGACCAACGTGATGCGCAAAAACAAAATGTGGGAAGACCGCGAACGGCAGTGGGTGTCGGATACGCTGTACGACCTAATCCGCCGCTGGCGCCTTTTCGGAACGCTTGCCGAAACCGGCATGCATACCGACAAGGCATCGTTGTGGCGCCTGCTCGGGGTGTACCTCATCTGGAAAGGCGAACGCATCGGCCACGACCCGGTGTTTGAAGGCCTGGATGATGTACGTATTAAAGAACGCCTCAACCGCTACAAAAAAATTCCGGCGCTGTATCATTCCGTTACCGACTGGCTCGATGCGTACGGCAACGAACAGCTGGGCGAAGCCTGGGAAAAAACAATTACGGCACTGAATAAGAAAGGTCCGCTCTTTTTGCGGGTGAACCGTTTACAGACCACGCCCGAAAACCTGGTGAAGCACCTGCGCGCCGAAGGATTTAAAGTAACACCGGTAGAAGGAACAGAAGAAACGCTTCGTGTTACCGGCGGAAATATTTTCCGTTCGGCCGCTTTTGAGTCGGGCTGGTTTGAGGTGCAGGATATGGTTTCGCAACAGGTGGCACCGTTCCTGGAAGTGGAAGCGGGCATGCGTGTGATTGATGCGTGTGCCGGTGCCGGCGGAAAAACATTGCAGCTTGCCGCACTCATGCAGAACCGTGGCCGCCTGCTCGCACTCGATACCGCGGCGGGAAAACTGGAAGAACTGAAACGCCGCAGCCGACGGGCCGGTGTTGCAATAGTTGAAACCCGCGTGGTGGATTCATCGAAGGTGGTGAAACGCCTGCACAACAGTGCCGACCGCCTGCTGCTGGATGTACCCTGCAGCGGTTCGGGTGTGCTGCGCCGCAATCCCGATATCCGCTGGTGGCTCGACCAGGATGAAACCGAACGACTCACCGTGAAGCAGGAGCAACTGCTCGAACAGTATTCGAAAATGGTGAAGCCCGGCGGAAAATTAGTGTATGCGGTGTGCAGCATCTTTCCTGCAGAAGGCGAAAAACAGGTTGCAAAATTTCTTGAACATAACCCGGAATGGATTTGCGAAGCAGAAAAAAGAACAGGCTTAATTGATAACGATGGAGATGGTTTTTACTTCGCGCGGCTGATGCGAAAAGCATGATGCAAATCACAGAAACGATCTGTTTTTTCATTTTCGGGCCTCTCAACGAAAAATATTTTCACTTTCAGAAAAAATAATTTCGGAGCAAAATCAGTAAAAACGGAAGCAGTTGTATGCGCAGAAAAAAAATGGAAATGCAATGCGCGAAAAATCAAATGAAAAAAACAGATGCGCTGTACATATTGATTTTACAGGTGATGCAGCGCATCGAAAAAAAATGCGCACACAAAACGAAAAACAAAATCATGCGACGCGATTCGTATTTATCATTTTCCAGTTTAACGTTATTAACGATATCAACATAGCAATGTTGAAAAAATAGTGACCCATTATTTTGTTTAGCAAAATGTTTTTTTCTTACTTCGTGTTCAAATCAAATTAAAAAAATAAAAAACCATGGCAAAGAAAGCAGCAAAAAAAGCAGCTCCCAAAAAGAAGGCAGCAGCTAAAAAGCCGGCAAAAAAAGCAGCAGCTAAAAAAGCAGCTCCTAAAAAGAAAGCCGCTAAGAAGAAGTAACAAATGGTCCTCCGGTTTACCGGGGGACTTTTGTTTTTATAACGTTTCTGCTTCGCTTTCACCCGTTCCCCGATTCCGATTTCCCCGCACCATTCCGTCATATTCCTGAATATTCTATCTTTGAATCGTCCCGATAACGATCGGGCCAATTCTTAAAAGATAAAACACACACTTCCATGAAAAACGCTTTTTACACTGTTGCAATCGCAGGCATCGCTTTGTTTGCCGCATCATGTTCGAACACCACCGCTGTAGCTGAAGACGTGGTTCCGGCCGGAATGGTCGCTGTTGATCTCAGCGGACACGGTTTCCCGCTCAAAATCAATGTGCCCGATTCGGTGGCGCAGATGAAAATGGGTAAAATGGAAATTTCGGAAGGCGGTGCCTGGGGCGGTGCTTCGGTGGTGCTCGGCAAAACCTTCCAGCTCAATATCAACTCGGCCGATGCCGAAGCAGCTGACCTTGCCCAGCAGAAAGTGCTGCTTGCTGCAGCCGATGCCGGTGAGTGTACCTTCTCAACCGACAACGATTCCACACTCGTTTACGTGGTGAAGTTCGGGGAGGAAATCAAACGCCACCACTTTTACATGATCAAAAAGATCGGTGCTGAAAAATACGTGGTGCGCGACCTGCCGGATCCGGATGCGGAATATTCCGAAGCCGATATCCAGAAAATGATGGAAGCCGCTAAAAGCCTCCGCGCAAAACCGGCCGCTCCGAAAGCGGAGTAATAAACAACAGTCATAAAAAAGCCCCCGGAATTTTCCGGGGGCTTTTCTTTTTATGTGGTAACAGCGGTAAAAGGCTAGTTTACGTCTTTCACTTTCTTGTCAACCGCTTCCACCACTTTTTTCTGGGCTTCTATTTCGGCTTTCTTTTTCGACTGGGCCTCTTCGTTCTTTTTGATGTCGTCTTCGGCCTTTTTGATATCCTCTTCCGCCTTTTTGATTTTGGCTTTGTAGTCTTCGATGCTTTCTTTCAGTTTACTGTTGTCTTTTTCCAGGTCTTTCTGATCGTCGCCAAGGGCTTCCAGTTTTTTCTGCTGCTCTTTCAGCTGGCCGGCGATGGCGTCTTTTGTCATCTTAACGGCAAACTCCTGCACGATTTTGCGGGCTTCTTTATATTGTTCGCCATGCTGCGACGAATTGAGCCAGGCACCGCCGAGGTCGAATCCAACGATGAGTTTGGTTTCGCCTTCTTTTACTTTTTCTACGCGGGCGTAAACGTCAACGGTATTCGTACCCATGGTTTTGATGAGTGCGTTGTCGGCAAACACGCCGTTTTTGGTTGATGTCTTGGCATCGTAGCTTCTCATCTTCGATTTCCATTCGTCGAGAATATCATCCGGTTTGGCATCCAGTATGGTAACCACAAGTGCATTGTGGCTGCCGTCGCCGATTTTTTCATTGGATTCACGTACGTCCACTTTTTGAGCCGAAGCCATGCCGGCGGTGAACACAATACCTGCTGCGAGTAGAATTATCTTTTTCATAGGACCTGGTTTTTGGTGCGTGTAAAATGCAATAACCTTGCCTAAAGATAACCAATTCCAAAAGATCAGCCGTTTCCTACGCGTCCCTTTTCTTCATCCGCTCCCGTGGTGCGGCGTATGCGGCCGGCCTGTCCTTTGCCGAACCGGTAGGTGAATGCCACATTGGCCACGCGCGAATCGCGGTACGAGGTCCAGTATTCATCCACGTTATTAAACTGCGTAATGCCGCTCGGGTAACTCCGCCAGAACACATCGCTCACGCTGGTGGTGATGGTTCCTTTTTTCTTCAGCACCGAAAACTGCGCGCCGATGGTGAGGCCGTGGTAGGGGCGTATGGTGGTAATGCCGTCCAGCGTTTTGTAGCTGTAAAAGAAACTGCCCTCCATCGAAACTACTTTCGAAAGCACAAAGCTGTTGGTTGTGTTCAGGTAAAACGAAGGAACGCCCCGGTCAACCGGTACATCGCGAATGGTTCCGGTGTACAGCCCGTAATACGAAAGCAGGCTCGTGTTCGTGGTCCACCACTTCGCTAGTTTTTTGGAAAAGTTGAGGTTGAGACTGAAATAATTCAGCTGATCGAGGTTCACCACGGTTTGCACGGTAAGCTGGCTCAGGTTGTCCTGCAGCAGCGCCTGCGTAATGTTATCGGTGGTGAGGCTGTAACTGAGCGTGGCAAAAAACGATTGTTTGTACGTGTACGTCAGTTCGGTGTTGTAGGTCAGCTGCGGTTTCAGGAACGGGTTGCCTTCGGCGTAGGTGGTGGCATCAATCAGTTCCCGGAACGGATTGAGCTGGTCGTACCCCGGGCGGTCGATGCGGCGGCCCACGTTTATGTTCAGCCCGTGGTTGTCGTTCACTTTATAATCAAGGAACGCCGTGGGGAACACCTGGATGTAATTGCGGTCGAACGTTTGGCCGGTAATCAGCTGGTTGCCTTTTGCAATGGTTTGTTCCGTGCGCAGGCCGAACTGGTAACTCCACTTGTTCAGTTCCTTTTTGTAGTTCAGGTAGGCCGCGTTGATGTTTTCCGAATAAATAAAGTGGTTGCTTGTATTGCTGTCGAGGAGCAGTTCGCCGTTGATGTTGTTGAAAAAACGCACATCGTTATCGGCCTCTACGTAGCTCGATTTTACCCCGGCTTCGAAGCTGGCCGATTTTTTCAGCGGCTTTACATAATCGGTTTTGCCCGAAAACAGTTGCAGCAATCCATCCTGTTTGCCGAGAAGGAGGTTTTCGCCGGTAAACTGGTTTTGGGCATCGAACAGGCGGGTTGTAAAGTTATCCGTGGTGTTGTTGCTGTATTGTGCGGCATCCAGGTTCAGCGTCAGTTCCTGCCCGGTGGTATCTATTTTATGCAGCAGCTGGATGCTTCCCGCGTAGTTCAGCCACTTGTTGTCGGAGTTGTTCGAAAAATCATAATTGCTTTGGGTAATCCCGTTCGCATCCACCACATCGGTATGGTTGCGCGAGGTGGAGTTGTACGAACTGGCCGAACCGGTGGCCAGCACCGAAAGCGATGTTTTTTTTGAGAGGTTAAAATCAACCCCCATGCGCGGGGCGTGGTTCTGCACCGGGTAAAGCATGTAGTTGTTGGTTTCAAACGTTTCGCGCAGCGCCCCGCCGGCATCAAAAAAGTTGCGGTGAATTACCAGGTTATTAAACCCGTTACGCTGGACGTACGCGTAACTCACGTAATAATTGAAGTTGTTGCGCCGGTACGAAAAATTAAAACCGGTATTGAATTTCGCATAACGCCCCTGGCCGTACCCGGCATTTACGCTGCCGTTGTATCCTTCCTGCCGGTTCTTTTTCATCACGATGTTAATGATGCCCGCATTGCCTGCCGCATCGTAACGGGCAGAAGGGTTGGTGATGATTTCGATTTTCTGGATGTTCGATGAAGGCATGCCCCGCAGCAGGTTCGACAGGTCGCGGCCCGAAAGCCCGGTGTTTTTTCCGTCAATAAGAATAATCACACCCTGTTTTCCTTTCAGGCTGATGTTGCCTTCCTGCGTTACAATTACGCCGGGCAGTTTTTCCATCACTTCGAGCACGGTGCTGTTGGTGTGTATAATGCTGTTCTCTACATTCACAACCGTTCGGTCCACCTGCCGTTCAATAAACGGTTTGTCGCCCTGCACCACCACCTCGCCCACGGCCAGGCTAACAGGCGCAAGCGAAATGCTGCCGGCATCCAGGGTTTTGTTTTCAGCATCAATGCGGATGTCGTTGCGCGTAAACGAAGCATAACCGATGCTGCGCACTTCGAGCAGGTAGGTTCCGGCTTTTACATTTTCAAAAAGGAAGCGGCCTTCTTCGGTAGAAATTTCGCCTTTGTACAGCGACGAGTCGGCACTGTTTTTCAGCAGCACATTTGCAAACGGGAGCGGTTCCTGCCTGTCAGAAAAAATGCGCCCGCTGATGGTGCCGCTGACATCCTGCTGGGCAGGCAAGGTAAACGGCAGCAGGAGCAGGAACAGCACAGGACGGAGCAATTTCATAACGTTTCTTTTTTACAAAAATGAAACGCATCGCGCCGGGAAAGAAGAAAGATGGTTTAAACGGTAACTGCTGCCTTACAAAAGGTGTTATACCCGTAGCAGTTGATGAGCGGCAAATGCAGCGGATCAGTGAATTTCGGTAACGCCGCCCGAAACAATAAACTTCATGGCATCGGCTGCCGGGATGTCGAGCGGTTTCACCAGTTCAGCCGGAACGATGAGCAGGCGGCCTGAAAACGAATACGATACCGGGAAATAAACCGCCACATGGTCTTTGCCGAAACCGATGCCGCGCAAATCGTCCTGCGTGATGAATCCCATTTCTTTGATGTTCGTCTGGATGTTGGTTACCACCAGCACCGGCCGGTTAAATTTCTTTTTGTTGCCGATAAAAGCGGTGAGCACATCTTTAATAGACGAATAGATGACTTTAATAAGCGGCGCTTTTTCGAACAGTTTTTCCATTTCGCGCCAGAAAATGCGGGCGAGGTAGTTGGTGGCCAGCAGTCCGACAAGGAAAATGAGAAACACCACCAGCAGCAGGAAAATAAACGGATCGGCATACGGGTGCACGATGGAATCGTACTGGTTAAACAGCGACCCGAAATAATGAACCAGTTTGTAAATCACCCAGCCGGTAATTACCACGGGTACCACAACCAGCAAACCCTGGAAGAAATAACGGACGAACTTGCGCATGTTGAGATGGTGTAAGGCGCAAAAATAGGGAGTTTTCGGCAGCATCCGAACGACCGACCCTGCAATGATGAACAAGGAGATTACTTCTTTAACCGCAAAGTCGCGCGAAGTTTTACGCAAAGTATCGCAAAGTTCGTGGCGTAACCTTGCGCGATACATTGCGGCGGGGTGTTAGGTGTAGCGGAACATAGCGGTTAACGAAGTGCCAGTACAGTTCCGGAAACTCCATTAAAACGCGTATCAATTAAACCATCAGTCAATTATAGTGTCAAACTACCGGTACACAAAATCCGGTTTCCTCCCTGGTTTTGTTCCAGGCGGTTGCATCCGGGACAGTTGCAGCCGCCTTTTTCTTTGGTACCTGTTAAAACACGGGAATAACCGTATGCTATTATCTGCCGATTACGATTACCTTAGCGGCAAACAACCATACACCATGAAAAAACTGCTTGCCTTTGCCTTCGGGATTATGGCGCTTGTTATTGCGCCTGCTTTTACTTCACCTGCTGATGCCTCCGGCAAAGTGCCGCTGACCATTACCTGGTACGCTACCAATACCATTGAAGGCTATTCGTATCCTTCGAAGATGAAAGTTTTTGTTGACGATCAGCTTGTGGGTGAAAGCCCGGTGAAAGATCAGCAACTGAAAAACAAATTCACGGTAATGGTTCCGAAAGGATCACACAGCCTGAAGTGTGTTATCTGGGCCGAATTAAAAGGCACCTGGGAAGAACGCCTTGTTTCAAACGATTACAGTTTCGACTGGGTGTATACCGAATCGGCCACGTTCAAAAAGAAAAACAAGCGCGAGATTGCGTTCGACATCAAAACAATGGGCCCGATCCGCAAAAAATAAGGTTCACGTTCTGAATTTTTCACGTTCCTTTTTGGGAAGTGAATCCACCACTAAGCTGTAGGAGTCGGTAATCCACTCCTGCAGCTTTTTTATTTGTACCGACCCGTCGGCCACGATGGTGTTCCAGTGCTTTTTGTTCATGTGCCAGCCCGGCTGCACACATTCGTATTCCTCCCGCAGCTCAATGGCTTTTTCAGGATCACATTTGACATTGAACCGCACCGGCTTGCTGTTGATGCCCGTAAGCAGAAATGCTTTTCCGCCCACTTTAAATACGAGTGTTTCCGAATCAAAGGGGAAGGTTTCTTCGGCGCCTTTTTTGGTGAGGCAGTATTCGCGCAGTTGTTCGATGTGCATGGTCAGTTTGCGATACGGAACAACACCGGTTTACTCGGCGTTGCGTCATTTTCAAACGAAGCAATCTGCAGGTTCAGCAGGTAGGCGCCGTCATAAACATCATTGGGTACGTAAATCATTTCGGTGATGGTGCGGTGGGGCTGCGTGTTGTGCGGGTATTCCCAGAACGCATGGTGTGCGGCAAGTGCGCCGCCGTCCACTTCCTTATCTACTGACGGCATATCAATCAGCAGGTGAATTACCCCGCGCTGCACCAGCCACGTGGCTGCGGCTGCTTCGAGGTAGGGCGGGTTGGTGTTGGAGTAGTTGGTAGTGAGTTTTACCGGCGAGTTGGAAAGCGTGCGGATAACAATCGCTTCCGGCTTTTTGTCTTCGAGCAATTCTTCCAGCATGCTTTTGGTAATCACGTAATCGCCGTCAGCACGCGACTCGGGTAATACGGTAACCACTTCCGCGATGAAAAAAAACTGTTTCAGGTGCTGGTTCACCGGGTAGTCTTCCACGCTGATGTGGCCTACTGTTTCGGTGTGTGTGCCGTGTGCGTGGGGATTAAAAAAGATGTTCCGGAAGTTCACCGAACCGCCCTGTTTTACTTCGCCTACCCAGTCGCCGTTTTTTACCGGTTCTATCGTCAGCGGATCGGCATACCACGCACGTGCAGCGTTTTCAGCGGCCCGCAGCGGCATGGAAATGTCGATGGGCTGGGCCAGGTCAACGTTATAGGTTTTGCCTTTGTGCGTTATGCTTGCGAACATCGTTTTTATTTCTCGATTTTAACAGCCGGTGTAAATGTGATGAGCAGTTCGCGGTCGTCGCGCCAGCGGAACCAGCCTTCTTTTATTTCGGTGGTGCCGTCAGCACATTCCTTTTTCGATTTTACACACATCCAAACACCCTGTACGGAAACAACTTGGAAGCAATCTTCAAACTGATCGTTGTACGGAACCGTACTGTTGCTGTTGAGTGCCTTGCGCAGCGTGTTTACCGTGCGGTCTTTGCGTTTTACGTTTAAACAGTTGGTTACTTCTTCACTCCATGTAAAAAAGTTGATCCCGTTCACGATGCGGATCCAGTAACACTGGCGCGAGGTGTTGTTGACCATCACATAATACCAGCCCGGTTTTTTCTCTATCACCCGCATGGTAAACAGCATGCCGGGCATGTCAAATGTTTCGGCTTCGAGCCATTTATCATCGTTGCCGCTCACGAGGGTGGCTTCGCTGCGTTTTTTCTTTTTGTCAACGATTTCGCTTTTGAATTTGAGGTTCTGTTCCAGTTTGCCGATTTCGGCCGCACCATAAAATTTAAGGTCGGTAATCACTTCCAGGTCAACGTGTACCACACCAAGACCGTAAGTAGTTGAAAATTCATCAGCACGCACAGCGGCAATGCCGGAAAGCAGGAACAGGAGGGTAATCAGTTTTTTCATGAGGAATAACTTGTTTGCGTTAAAGATAGAAAATCGCTCGCAAAAAGCAGGCCGTTTTACCGCATCATTAAATAATTACAAATCTGTATCTGGATAATAAAGTTTTAAACAGATTGCGGTTTTTTAATTTTAATGGTCGGGGACTATATACAATCTTAACCTGAACAAAACTAAAAAAATCCGCGTCGTGTTCGCGGATTTTCTTTTTCACTTCCCTGTTAACATCTTCCAAGTTAACTTCCCTTCGCTGTTTCTCAACACTGCATTGGTTTTCGCGCCTTTGCCTGCTTTGCGATTATTGTGCCGTGCAGTGTATTCGTTCAGGTATCTATGCAGATGTTCGGGCGACCAGTAATGATACACGCCTACGTAACCGCGCTTTAAGTTGCTCCAAAACGATTCGATGCCTTGTGTGTGAACTTTTCCACGTACATATTCACCGGCAGAATGATTTACCTGTTTGATCTTGAAAGCACCTTTAGGAAGGCTGGTATAAACTTTCGCGGTGTCAAGCATCAGGCTTGCGGTCGGTTTAACGTGTTGGAAAATAAGCGGTGCAATAAACTCTTTTGATTCGCTACCTATTACCTGTGCGATTACGTTGCCGTTACGCTGTAACAGACCGTAAACCGGTGTCATGTGTGATGCGCCGCCTGTGGGTAATAACGCCGCTTTAGATGCGTGCATATTCTTTTTCTTTCCACCAATAAAAGTGGTGTCGCCTTCTACAACGCCAGCCAGTTTTTCAGGAGCGTTTTTAAACATCATTTCGCGTATGCGGTGCGACATAAACCAACCTGTTTTCTGTGTCACCCCAACGAGGTTTGCAAGTTGTATGCTGCTGATTCCTTTTGAACTTTCGCACATCAGGTAAACAGCAAGCACCCATTTACGAACAGGTACGTTTGAGCCTTCCATACAAGTACCAACACGTATGCTGAAAATCTGCTTGCAATGTTCCTCTTTACATTTAAAGCGTTTGCCGTCTGTGAACACGTAAATGGCTTTAGAGAAACAGTACGGGCAAATAGCACCATCAGGCCAGCGCATTGCAGCCCAATACTGGCAAGCAGCCTTTTCGCTCGGAAGTTGTCTTTGTAAGTCGGTAAGTCCTTTGAAGGTTTTGTCTGTGGTTTCCATATCGGTAATGTATCAGCGTGTATAGAAATAAAACGCTAAATATTTTCCGATATTGTTTTGTAATTCAAATAATTGTGGTAATTTAGTGACGAACTAAAAACTTACCAAAATGGGAAGCGTAAAATATAAAACGGAACGAATTTTAGCATATATGGCTCTTGCCGTTGGGGCGCTATCATTAGCAATAAGCATTATTAAATGATCTTAGTCTTTTACGGCTGAAATAATAATACTAATCAGCCCCAAAAAAAGACCTATAATTGACACAACCTTATTGAAAAGGAGTTCCTTTCTTGTCTTTTCGTTATCTACCTTTTGATCTTCATTTATTTGTTTTTGAAGGGCTACAAAGTCTAATAATGCCAGCGTTTTCTTTGTTTCATTTTCATGAGAATCTCTGTCTTGTTTCTCCTTTTGCTCCCGCCGCTTAATTTCGCCGCAAAAACCGCCATCTTTAACAAACTGAACGCCATTAGCATTAAGAACAAAGTTTTTATAACTGTCCCTTACTTTTACGGCAAATCCTCTTTTCACAAGGTCTTCAACAAGGTGATAGAACTCGGTTGCGGATATATCTATATCTTCATAAGCAAGTCCGTGGCTCATTGTATAGTTGCTCGTATTAAGCGTTTTATTTAAAACGAGATCAAATTTTTCCCACATAGTCGCAGTTTATTTCACCCCTTTAAAAAACACACCCGCATTAACCCCAATCGCACCAGCGACTTTCAGCAGCGTTTTAACCGTTGCGTTTGTTTTGCCTGCTTCCAGTCTGGAAACGTTCGGCAAATCCCATCCCACCCGATCAGCTAATTCGGTTTGAGTTATTTTGCGTTTCTCCCGCTCTTTGCGGATGTTTTCGCCTATTTTCTTTAGTGCTTCGTCTGACATTCGTACCAATATTCGGGTACATTTTTCATCCGGCACTTATCATATATGATAAGTATGTTTTATCTTAGCCCCGCAAGACAGACATTCAATGGATATTCTCAAAGCACAGCGCACCGATCAGCGCGTTCCCGAATGGCTACGGGAGCAGATGAACAACTGGAATATAAAGACCGTGGCCGACCTCTTGCAAACGGATTACGTTGCCTTGCGCTTTCTTGAAATAGTTACAAAGGAAAATCTAAAGGAGTTCGTTACATTTCTGCAACAGCATGAAATTTACGACTACCTAAGAGTATAAAGGCCGTTACTTGCAAGTACGATAACCAACCGAAGTTCAACCAAAACAATTAACCATGCGATGAAACAGAAAAAGTAATGACCAGCCAAATGAAAAGGGGGCGTTATTCACCCCCTTTTCTTATTTTTACACTATGGGAAAGAAAGAGGAAATTACGGTTAAGATAAACGCATCGCTCGGTAGCGCAATAAAGGCACTTTCATCCGGCACACCCAAAAAGAAACGCGCTAAAAAGAAGGGCAAAAAGAAGTTATAAACAGACGTTGGGGTTTGTCGTGCCGATGTTATAACGTTGGGAAAACTTATAGCTATGGCATTTACTATATTTTACCTTGACGGCCTCCCCGACAAGTACGCAATTATAAATCTTCTCAATGTTTCTTATTGGGAAAAGGACGGTGAAAAATTAAAGATTTGGTTTATTCATCCAGCCAAGGTAACAAAAGGGCAAGATGTTGTTAAGTTCGTGTCGGTACATGCTACCGAGGAAGAATTTGTTAATGCGCTAAAGGGAAAAGGTCTTTGGATAGGCTAATCATTGTGTACTGCGCAGCCTGAATATTAATAGGGGTTAGTTCCTCTAACTTCTTATTTTTTATAACATCAAGAAACCAGTATAACCTTTGTATATCAGGATTGGCAGCATATATCTTTTGGGCTGCCTCTTTCTTTTCGTTTTCCATAACTTTCAAATATTATTGAACGTTCAAAAGTAACGAATGTTTTTGATATATGCAAATCCTTTGGTTAAGATTGTATATAGTCCCCTAATGGTCATACATTTCGCTGTATAGAAAATGCAGACGGCTGCATGTGGCGTTTCGGATAACATTCTTAAAAAACCAAACCAAATGGGCACAGTAAGTATTCCCGCATTTCATGTTTCAAGTAAATCAAAAGCAGCTGGCAACGGAACAGTTTCCATTATCAGCAGGCAGGATGCTGTATCAACCGGAAAATTTGCAATTAAAATTGATGTGCATTTCGATCCGGCAACCGATGCGTACCCGGTACTGACCTCGCTGGCAATAAAATGCGACATGAGCGATTCGACAGACGGTGTGTACACCGCCACAAACATCGAGCTTATTAATTCGTACGGCAAGCATAATCCTACAATTACGCTTACGGGGCAGTGCAAAGCAGATACTGCGGCACCGATACCTGTGGGCTGTCGTTACTGGATTATGATTGCGAATAACAAACAGGCCGGTGTGCAGGGAACTGCCGATGTGGTGAGCTTTGTTATTCACAACAACGTAGGAACACGTATCGCTTACGGATCAGGTCCGCTCGAATCGGGAGACATCAGTGTAAGCCCGGTTTGATAAACAATCCATTTCCTCCGGCGGCAATCTTCACGGGTAATACCGAAAGGGGATTGCCGCTATTTTTAAAGCCGGAACAACTCCGAGGCAATATGATCAGCATACAGCTTGCCTTTATCCGCGAGCGTATAAACACCTTCATTTAACAGCAAATCACCGGAAGCCAAAAATGGTGCGGCTTCATTTTCAAAATGCGCCAGCAGTTCTTCCCCGAAACGCGTCCGCAGTTCGGCCGCTGCACAACCCCATATCGTGCGGAGGCTGATGAGTACGTATTCATTGTACCGTTGTGCGTTGGTCAGCGTTTCCGTTTCGGAATACGTTTCGTTTAAACGCAGCGCGGCGGCGTATTGCGGGTTGTTCGAAACGTTCCAGCGCCGGTTGGTGCCATCAAACGAATGCGCCGAAGGCCCGATGCCGATGTAGGGAATGCCTTTCCAGTAACTGCTGTTGTGCCGTGAAAAGTGCCCCGGCTTCCCGAAATTGGAAATTTCATACTGCACAAAACCGTTTTCACGCAGGCGCTGCAGCAGGTGCATAAACTGTGCGGAGGCGGCTTCATCATCCACCGCGTTTATTTTTCCTTCGTTTACAAAATGCGCCAGCGCGGTTTTCGGTTCCACGGTTAAACAGTATGCGGAAATATGCGGCACGCCCAGTGCAAGTGCGCGGCCGATGTTTTCGTCCCAGGCCGCGTTGCTCAATCCCGGTATGCCATAAATCAGGTCAATGGTGATGTTGCTGAAACCCGCGGCCTGCGCATCCTGCACCACGCGCGCGGCATCGGAGGCGGTATGTGCGCGGTTCATCAGCTGCAGGTCTTCGTCGCGGAACGATTGTATGCCGATACTCAGCCGGTTGATGCCCGCCGCAAACAAAGCATGCAGGTACTCCGGGGTAAGATCGTCGGGGTTGGCTTCGAGGGTGAATTCTGCATCGGGCGCAATGGTGTAATGCAAACGTACGGTATCAAGCAGTTGCTGTAACTCTTCCGCGTTCAACAGCGATGGTGTTCCGCCGCCGAGGTAAACCGTATCGAAAACGGTTCCCGCAGCAAATTCGGTTTTGCGCTGTTCCAGTTCCAGCAGCAAGGCATTAAAAACCGGCCGGAATAATTTTTTCGTGGTGGAAAAATGAAAGTCACAATAATGACAGGCCTGCCTGCAAAACGGAATGTGGATGTAAAGCCCTGCCATGGTGTAAAGGTATTATGATCTTGTAAAATAGATGCTGTTGCAGGTCTGGCTTGTTTAAAATAAATCCTTTTTCAAGTTGGCAGTGGCAGTTGGCAGCGGCAGTCATGATTTTGTGCGGAACAGATTCATCTTCTGAAATACATGCCGACTGCCACTGCATGCTGCCACTGCCACTAGGTATAAAATCCCGACAATTGAACTAGGATCCTTTCAGTGCTTTAAAATGCCGCAACATAGGACCATAACCCAGTTTCATATTTAATCCTTTCAGGGCCATGGCAATGCGTTTCGCTTTTGTTTCCGGGGTTTTGGCGTCTTCAATCCATTTTGAAAAATAACGCTGGTGGCCTTTGGTGAGCGTATCAAAAAACGCCTGCGCTTCGGGATCATCGGCCAGGCATTCGAGCAGGTCGGCGGAAAGGGGAAGTTCTGCGGTATCCACTTCCAGCTTCACGTTAATCATCGCACCTTCTTTTTTTTGCATTGCTTTGCGCATGGTTCCGTTTACGGGCATAATAAAATCGCCATCGCCCATGGGTAGCAGCGCAACGGCTTTGATGGCATAATCATCCAGTTTGCCTTTGACGCGGAACGATTGTGTTGCCCCCTTTTTCAGGCGATGAATCAGATCAGGTGTAATGTTGATATATGTCCAGCCCGTTTTCTCGCCTTTTTTGGCAAAGCGGAGCAAAGTGGCCGTAAATTTTACAGCGGGCATGTGACAAAGATAGTGCTTCGGTATTATTACCGCGTGCTGCCCCGGCGGCGTAAAAGAATATCTTTGTTTAGCCTGAAAAAACAATGATGAAAAAAATCCTGTTTCCCGTTTTTCTGCTCTGCATGGCCGCCGGTATTTTGCGGGCGCAAACCACCGAAGTGCACCCGGAACGTTATTTTGGCGACGAACGCGGAGGTGTATCGCCTGTTGTTACATTTACATTGAATACCGGCGACACAGCCATTTTTCCGAAAAATAAATTTCCGGATATCATTTACCCCAAAGTAAACAACCCGGGCATTGCCGGTTTTTCGTTTCTGTATTCGTCGCTTATTCCTGCAGGACATTTACCCGGAGAAAGCAGCCTGGTTTATTTTACGCATCTCGACGGGCCTCAGCCGGAAGCATGGTTTGATAAAAATTACAATTACAACTACACCGATGACGGGCCGCCGGTTCGCTGTAACGAGTCAGGCATGCTGCGCATTGAACTGCAGGACCCGTTGCATGCCGGGCGCAGTATGGGATTTTTATTTGGGTTGCTCAAAAACAAAACACACATCGACAGTGCTGTTGCAGTGATAATTGCCGGCAGCCCGATGTATGCAGGCACAACGCCGCTGAAACAGGAGTACTGGCTCGAACAGCAGGCGCAATGGATGAAAGGCCAGGATGTGGTATGCGGTGGTGATTCGCTGAGCGTGGTATTCTTTGATCAGAACATGAACGGTTGTTTTACCGAAAATGACGACCTGGTGTGCCTGTATGATTACGGTAAAAAGGAAGCCCGTTCAGCACAGTTCACCGGTACCGAAACCATTAAGCCGGGCCTGCTGCTGCAGCACAGGCGCAACATATACGAACTGCAAACCGACAGCACAAAATGCAATACAGCTGTGCTCAAACGCCGCACCGATGTGGTGATGCCGCACCGCCTGCGCACAGGCGATACACTGCCGCACTTTTACACGACACTGCTCAACGGCGACTCTGCAGATATTTATTCGGTGATGCAGCCCGGGAAATTTGTGCTGTTTGATTTCTGGGGCATCTGGTGCAAAGGGTGTGTGTTGCAGATTCCGGAACTGAAAAAAATCCACCAGCAATACGGCGACCGCCTGCAGCTTGTTTCGTGCAACGCATACGATGACCGCGAAAAACTGAAAACGTATGTACTGCAGCACGACATGAGATGGACGCAAATCATAAGCGATGAAAGCATGCGCCAGCTGCTGTATGGCAACGACAGTTTTCCGTTTGGCATTCTCATTGGTCCCGACCGGCGGATTATTGCGTTTGATATCGGTACAAAGGAGGCGCTGAAACGGGCAGGGGTGAAGGAGTAGTTCGCCGGGGAGGCGGTTCACCACGTTGGCCGTGATTTGAATATACGATCAGCCGGTTTTTTCGCCTTCGCATGCAAACTTCAGGATGGCTGCATTGAAGGAAAAAGGTGTCATGGTTCAACTATAATTTTTCTGTACTGCAGAAAAATGCACCCCGCGCTATTCCGTAATTACGAGCCGTTCGCGGGCACTGAAGCGGCCATCGAAAACCACGTTCACCTGGTACACCCCGGCAGGCAGATTAACCCCGTTATTCATCGGAACAACCTGCAGACCGGCGGGCATGGCGAATAAACTGCGTTTCGCAACGATGCGGCCGTTGACATCGGTAATGAGCACATCCATGTTTCCTTTGTAAGGCAGGTTGATGCGCAGTTTAAAATCGGATTCGGCCGGATTCGGGAACACCTGCACCTGCAACGGATTTTTTCCGTCGAGCGGCTGCTGCACCGAAAGCGGGTTATTGATGAGCCACACTTCGTAAATAACCGGGTGCGCACTTGTTACGCCGGTGTTGTTGTTGGTAAACGGATTGGTCTGTGTACTGTAAATACCGCCGCAGATGTGTCCTGCAAGTGCTGAATCAGGAGGCAATGCTGCCAGTTTTATGATCTCTGTTTGGTAATGCGGCAGGTTGTGGTTCAGAATAAATTCTGAACTCGCACCGATCAGCACAGGCATTTCATTCGGGAAAGCATGTTCTTCAAGCAGCCCGTTTGAATCGCGCGACAACCGACTGATTGTTTTTACGAACGGAACGTTGTTGTCCTGCACCAGCGTGTTGTTCACATACGCATACTGACTCATGCCACCGAAAAACAAACTGTGCATGGTGTTGCTCACGCTGTCGTATAATGCCGTATGGGCAGAATGGTAGTTGCTCAGGTATTGGCTGAACGCAGTTACCGGCGTATAACCGGCAGCTGTTATTTCTACCGGGTATAAAAAAGGAAGATCAATTCCCACCTGGAAAACACCGGATGACAGCAGGTATCCGTCGTCGCCGTTCGGAAACACTTGTGGAACCAGGTTGTAATCGCGGCGGTGCAGGTGCACCTGGTCGGTAATCACGGAATAATTGCTGTAACTCAGCTGCGATCCGGAATTGTTAATCGTAAATTTCCGGATGCTGTTTGTATAGGTTTGTGTGTATGTCGGATTCCCCATCGGGTTATACCGCCCGTCGAACCGATGGCCACCCACAAGATAAAATGTCTGCCCGATTTTACCCAACTGTGCCCCGGTAACGGCAAAAACGGTATCTGTAATTTGTTTGAAGTAGGGTGTGATGGCCGAGCCGCTAACCACCGCGTTGATCAGCCCGGAAACAGCCACTGATGTCATGTTCGGAAACGTGATATGGTCAGCAGCCGTATTGCTGTACGCATAACCGCCGATGATGTATAGCGAATCGGCATCCTGGTAAAATACAGTGTTCGTTGCCTGTAATTGTTCCTGCAGCGGAACCGCAAGTGTGTTCAGCGGTGCCGACCAGAACTGCTGTGCGTTTACATCAACCACATAAATGCTGGTGTTGTTGTCAGCGGGCGGGAATGCATTAAACGGCTGCCGCGCATGCAGTCCGTCGGTACGCCCGCCGATAATCAGCCACTTTCCGCCCGACTGCGCAACGGCAAACGAGTGGAGGCCGGGAAAACCGGCAATGGTAACCGGTTTTATTTTTACCGAATAATTAAACGGGATGTTTTGTGCAGTCAGCAGTGCTGGCAACAACAGCAAAAAAAGAATCTGTTTGAGTTTCATGCTTCCGGTTTTTCAGTGTAAAATTACCAGAAGGCTTTTGCCCGGATTGTAACAATTGTTACGTACAGGAGTTGCTGCGGACAAAAAAAACATAACCGGTCATCGGCATTTATAATGCAGCTGTACCAGCCCTTTTTCAAAGGCCGTTGTTTGCACCAGTTGCAGTGGCATTTCGGGCCGGCTGTTGTTAAACAGTGCAATGCCTTTGCCAAGCAGCACGGGAATAACAGAAACGACCAGTTCATCAATAAGTCCGTCGTTCAGCAGCAGGTTTACAATTTCAGCACCGCCATCGCAGTATATATTTTTACCAGGTTCGTTTTTTAACCGCATCACAAGTTCACGCAAACTGCCGGAGTAATAATGCACATCGCCTTCCGATGCCTGCGGGGTGCGTGTTATCACGTAAACAGTTTTGTCCGGATGCGGGTTGGTGTGAATCATGGAAAAAACCTTGTCCCAGGTTTTGCGCCCGACGATAATGGTATCAACGGTTTTCACAAATGCGTGGTAGCCGTAATCTTCGCCTTCTTTTTCTACTATGCCGAGAAAATCAAGATCGCCTTCGGGTGTGGCAATAAATCCGTCGAGGCTCATGGCGATGTAGAGGACGAGTGGGCGGTTGGTTTGCATGGGGTAAAGATGGGAAAATTAAAAACGCTTTTTCATAAGCGTTTGATTCCAAACAATAAATGACCCGGTAAAAAAACAGAGCGGGAAACAGAGCACAGAAACAGAGCGCAGAGCGATACTGAAAATGATACCCTCCGCTCTTCGTTCTGTTTCTCTGCTCTGATCGTGACAAGCATGTATAAAAAACAGAGCGTGTAGATGGATTTTTGATTTTATGAATTAAGTTTTCTCCGGCCATTGACTTTTTTTGCATTCATAACTGCTTTTTACGCCCTTAATTAAAAGCCATAGCGTTATTGAAATCTCTCCCAGAATCCAAAATGGCATTGAAAATTGAAATACAAGTGTTTGGTAGCCAGGCAGAAGAAGGTGCGTTAAACAATGAATTATGTAAGTTATGCCGTTCAGAATAAGAAAGATTCCCAGGATGCGAGGAATAAACCCGGATTTATATACCAACAGGCCAAATGGCAAAAGCCATAGTCCCCAGAACATTTCAACGATAATCGATCCGTAGTCATTCATTTTAAGGAAAAGCATACCAAAATCTTGTCTCTGGCTTAGTTCAAATGTTTTCAATACTTCGCCTTTAAACATATTAATCGCAGCTATACTGAAAGCATCAGAAATAAAAGCTACCGGAATAGTCAGGATCAATAAAGTAACCATAAGCCTGGCGTAACTTTCGTTTACATGCCTGAGCAACCGATACAAAGCCAATACCATAAAAACGCAAATGGCACTGCTAAAAACATCATTAGCGATTCCTGTATAAAACAAAAACTCGTGGGAGCGCATTTTGTTTGCGGTTGACAATGCATCGCCCTGTGTTATGGTTTTTGGTACAACATACATCAGGCTATAGCATGCTGTCATTACCCAAATAAAATACAATACACCTGCAGTCCTCGCGGTTTTTTTAATCGGGGTCAAATTAGTTTCCACATTAATAGGGTTTTTTATTTGACTTTAATGTTGAATCCCATTTTTGCGAAGCCTCCTTTTGAGTTTTACTCCATTCAGCCTGAAACTCTTTTTGAGCCGCAATTTCTGATTGAGTTGATGGCCTGGACGATGACGCACAAGACGATATCATGCCCCAGCTTACAATAACTGCCGTAGTAAGAACCAAAAACAATAAGCCCGTCTTCGGTGCGGTTTTTCCATTTGCTGTTTGTTCGACGACTTTTACTGATTGCTGTGCGTCCTGGTTTTTCATGGTATTTGTTTTTAGATTATTAGTTACGATTTTATATTAACCCAAATTAAGCGATAGAGCTATTTCGCCCCCTTTTTTTAGTAAAAGCAACCTTTTTCTATTGCTTAAATTTGAGAATCCCGCAGCATTTGATTCAAAAAAATGCATTTACCTTCAAATGCGGATTGCGGGATTAATCAATGGGCTCCCATAACTGGATTTTGTTTCCTTCCGGGTCAAGGATATGAACGAATTTACCGTAGTCAAAAGTTTCAATAGTATCAACAATAGCCACACCGCTTTTTTCTAACTCCTCAACCAGTGCTGCCAGGTTCTCAACCCTGTAATTTATCATAAAGTCTTTTGTTGAAGGTTCAAAGTATTTTGTCTTTTCAGCAAAGGGTGTCCATTGGGTAGTTGCTTTCGATGTACTGTCCGGCGTTTGATACCACTCGAACGTTGCTCCATATGGGTTTGTGTTTAAACCAAGATTGTTTTGATACCACGCTGTCATTTTTTCAGGGTCTTTGCATTTGAAAAAAATGCCGCCTATACCTGTTACTTTTTTCATGATTGTTATGTTTTTGTATTGTTAACTAATAATTGTATTTAAGGCCAAAATGAAACAAAAGAAATGTTGTGGTTCTTCGTATATATAGTTGCTTTGTTTCATTTTAGCGCTACTTTACTTTTTTTGCATCAGCCTGGCGGCCGCCCTGGTTCATTATTGCTTTTACAGTCTTTCCGGCATCGTCATTGACAAATTCAAATTGAGCATCGTTAACTTTGAGAAAGAATTTTGTTTCTGTTTCAGCAAACAGTTCAATTTTATCCTGGCCACCAGCTTCTAAGAAAAGACGGCCTGGTTCTTTTGTTATCGAAAAAACGAATTCAGGTGTAACTTCATATTCACCAACATAAGACGCAAGTATTTTATCATCTACTTTTATTCCGTTTGTATCAGGTATCGCTTTATTCGTTTTATACCAAACTTCGTTTCCGGTTAGTTTTTCAGCTAATAACTTTTCGATTTTCCCCTTTTTGTTTTTTGAAAACACGATTGTTTGCATTGGATTGCCATCAAAGAAAAACGCATTGTTTTCATATGCCTTAAGAAGAGATTTGGGACCTCTGCCAAGTTGTGAAAACAACTTATTTTCCGACGATGTAATAGTTCGTTGCAGACCTGTTTTGTTTTCATATACTCCTTCGTATCCCTTTAAAATTGCACTATCTACAGGTATTGTTTTGTATTCGTATGGCCTGCCGGATGTCAGTGCAGCCAATTTCGAAGCAATATCTTTAGGATAACTGCAATCACAATTAGAAAAAACCACTACAAAAACATCTTCTTTTGGCAGATATATTTCTGCTGTTCCAAAACCCTCAATACTGCCACCATGCCAGATAGAAGGATTTTCGTACACATAACCCAAACGTCTGCCGTAACCATAATCGACTTCCGTTCCATCTGTAAGTTTATATCTGGTAAAGGCTTTATCCAGGCTTTCTTTTTTTATCAATTTATAGGTATGAACAGCCTGGTGCCATTTGAAAAAATCCGCTACAGTTGATTGAATTGCGCCTGCAGAATAAACATGGGTCATATTTAAAAACCGGGCGTTTTCGAAACCATTATTCCCCAGGCTATAAGCACTAACCCTGTTATTAATTATTTTTTTGTTACTGGCAAAATGAGAATTGGTCATGTCTGCGGGTTTGAAAATATGCTCTTCAAGATATTCCGCATAGGTTTTTCCTGTAATCTTTTCGATGATGTACCCCAATAAAAAATATCCGGAATTGCTGTATTCCCATTTTGTTCCCGGAGGAAAACGCATTGGCATGTTCTTAAAAAAATCAATCACCTCGGTTGGTGTACAGTCAAAGGCAAGTTTCTTCTCAGGATCTTTCATACCTGAATAATTATGAATGCCTGACGTATGCGTCAACAAATGTTCTATTGTGATTCTATATCCATGTGTCGGATAATCGGGAATGTACTTCGTGATATCGTCCTGTAAATTTAGTTTTCCCTGCTCCATCAGTTGCAGTATAGCGATCGCGGTAAACTCCTTACCTATAGATGCAATCCAGAAAACATTATCCACTTGCATGGGTGTGTTCAATTCCAGATTAGCCATTCCGAACGCTTTTTTATAAATAACCTTGCCGTTGCGGGAAACCAAAACCGTTGCGCCGGGTTCATTCGTTTTGAATTGCTCTGAAAGGATTTTGTCAAAGTAGGTGGTAAGTTGCGCGTCATCTTTTTGCTGGCCATAGCTAAAATTGAACAAAAGCGCGAATACAAGAATTAATGTAAGCTTAGCAGAAGACATATTTATTTTCATCAGGTTTATTTTATTATGCCGGTTTTATTGTGAATTACTCATTTTACATCAGCCTTTGAAATAATTGCAAATCAAACGCTCTTCTTTTCCTTTAAGATATATTTTTCAAACACATACCTCCAGGGCATGAATATTATAGGGATGATAACACCTGAAAAGATGCGTGTCATTTCACCTGCAGGAGAACCATCAAGCGTACCCGCCATCCATAAGGGATAAGCCACCACAATAAGCCAGAGCGATTTATAGAAAATCATAAAAAGCATAATCGGCAACATGCGGAGCGTATGGAATACACCTAAAAGCGAAAGGGTTGAGTATGCAGCCCAGGCACACCACGCCACGGCTTTGGTTGGATCCCATGCCCCCCGGTGAGTTAAGATTGTTGTCCATGAATCTGTTGCCACAAAAACAAACATTAGCGCGAAGAACAACCGCATTACATAAATATTGATTCTGCGAACGCCATCATAGTTTACATAGTCTCTTTTCAACAAACTTTTGATACTGAAAACCGGTGGCTTTTGCTGTGGTGCCTGGTTAAGTATTTGGTCTTGTTTGTTTGAAGAGTCAGAATGAAGTGTTGGCATAAATTTATGTTTTACAACACAAAAATGACTAATAAGAAGTAGCGTCCAATGGCACTGTCAATGAACAGCAGATTATAGTCAACAAACAACCGGATTGTGCCTGGGCAAGAAGGAAATGGCTGGATAGATTTGCCTAAATTTACTTACCATTACAGAGCGATGAAAAACAACAATAAGATCAAACAGCTTCAATTTTATCTTTGGGTTGGAACCGTTTGGTTAACCTTATGGATTCTTAGTGCAGCGTTCAATAATCCGCAAAGATTTTTCCCGCAATCACTGAATGAAATCTGGCGCGTAGTTTATCTTGTTGCAATGAATTATATTTTCTTTGAGTATGCTTTGCCCATTATTCAAAAGAAAACAGCGCGTATTTATTACAACATTTTGATTGGCATACTACTGGTTTCAATCCATCTTTCACTGCTTTCCTTTGGCATGTATCTTTGGAAGACACTTGGATTGCAATTGCATATTTACACATCGTTTAGACAAGCGACCTTAAATCCCGATGACCTTTACCACAAAGTACTTGATGATGTAATGTACCAGGCACAAGGAGGAATTACTTCTTTTTTCTTTTTCGGTATTGCAAAACTATTTTATGATATTTTCCAGTTGAAACAAACAACGCAAAAATTACGATTAGAAAAACAAGAAGCAGAATTGAATTATCTGAAGTCGCAAACGAATCCGCATTTTTTATTCAATACATTAAATAATATTTATTCGTTGTCAAGAGATAAGTCTGACTTAGCACCAGAATCGGTTCTGCGACTTTCAAAGATTTTACGATTTATGCTTTATGAAACCAGTGGAGCGTTTATTAGTGTAGAACAGGAGCTGGAAGTCATCAATGATTACATTGCGCTTGAAAAAATGCGCTACGATGATTCATTGCAGGTGATTTTTAAACATGATATTGAAAACAGGAAGCAACCTTTGCCACCATTGCTGTTGATGCCGTTAGTAGAAAATGCGTTCAAACATGGTGTTTCAGAAACAAGCCACAAACCGTTTGTTGAGATTAATCTTTCAATCAAAAAAGAACAGCTGTGTTTTTTTGTAAAAAATTCTACAGAGAATAATCAAGGAGAAAAAGACGTAAAAGAAAATATTGGCCTTTCAAACCTGAGACGCCAACTTGAATTGCTTTATAGAGATTACAACTTAGCGGTTCAACAAAACGAAAATGTATTTTCTGCTACTTTAAAAATAAATCTTGCGAGCCATGTCTAAAATAACGTGCATAATAATAGAGGATGAGCCGTTAGCAGTAAAAATACTGACGGATTATATATTGCAGGTGCCTTTTTTAGAATTGCAGGCAACATTTAAAAATGCATTATTGGCAACTGAATTCCTGAGAGAAAATACTACCGAGCTCATTTTTTTGGACATTCATTTGCCGAAATTAAAAGGAATGGTGTTTTTAAAAACATTAACGCATCGGCCTGCAGTAATTGTTACAACTGCATACAATCAATACGCTGTTGAAGGGTTTGATCTAAACGTGACAGACTATCTTTTGAAACCATTTGCTTTCGAACGGTTTTTAGTTGCTGTGGGCAAAGTAAAAACTGCACAAAATGAAAACACGAAGCCAAATGATGTTGTGGAGAAAAAAGATTACCTTTTTTTGAATGTCCAAAAAAAGAAGGTGAAAATCTTATTCTCGGAAATTATTTACATAGAAAGCCAGCGTGAGTATGTCAAGATCGTTACAACAAAAAAGGAATATGTGCCAAAGATGAGTACACATGAAATGGAAAATCTTCTGCCTCCAAATTTATTCAAACGCATTCATCGTTCGTTTATAGTTTCACTTAGCAAGATTGAATCATACACCGCCGAAATTGTTGAGGTAAATGGGGCATCAATTCCAATTGGCAGGGAATACCGGGGTTTTATCGAAAACCTATAGGCATTGATGTATATAAATTCATTTTTGTTGGGTACAATATTTTAGCTTATTGGACTTCGATAAAATAGTGGCTGTTAAAAGGTGCATTTAAGATAAACAATGCCAATACGGATAAAGAAGACGGCAAAGGGGGTGGAAAACAGGCAAAACAGAGCGGGAAACAGTGCGCAGAGCGATACTGAAAATGATACTCTCCGCTCTACGTTCTGTTTCTCTGCTCTGATTGTTACAAGCACGTACTAAAACAGAGCACAGAAGCAGAGCGCAGAGCGATACTGAAAATGATACTCTCCGCTCTTCGTTCTGTTTCTCTGCTCTGATTGTTACAAGCACGTACTAAAAAACAGTGCACAGAAGCAGAGCGCAGAGCGATACTGAAAATGCTACTCTCCGCCCTACGTTCTGTTTCTCTGCTCTGATTGTGACAAGCACCTATAAAAAAGCAGAGCGGGAAACAGAACTGCGCGCGATATACTATTTCGCACTGTTCCCTGCGTTATTGACTTCTTTTGGTTTCCGAGCAAATGTGCTGTCAGAAAACCAAAAACCGACAGTCAAGCCAAAGAAAAAAAGTACTTTATCAAAACAACAGAAGCCGGCTACCGGACGAAGGCGAATATTATCCGCAACGACATCTTTCTAAAGAAAAGGCAAAAGATATTTCTGATCGTGAAACAATATTGAGAAATATCGCAACGTTGTTTTCCATACCCCATTCTATTGTTGAAAAGGGAAAATTGTTTTAATTTGGACTAAACGTACTGCCATGCATAAATACATTCTCCTCTCTTGTTGCCTTGCGATATTGGCAACTGGTTGTAAAAAAGAAGAAGATGTTGTTTCCATCAGAATTAGCGACGGCACATCTCAGTTTATTTCAGGAATAATAACGAGCCCTTCAGGTATTCAGGGTTATATGGAGCTATGGTTCGGAGGCGGTAACTTCTGGACCAACGTAAGTGCAAATGGATGCAATGCAGAGCCGGAGATCAGCGACATTGGCAAAGTGCGGAACATTTCTAAGATTGATGACATTCCCTCCAGCGGTTGGGCTGGATTAATGACTGCGCAGGAAAAACATGGTTACGTGATGCGTTATAAGGTGCAATCGGGAAGTTATCAATATCTGAAGTTTTATGTTGAAGAGGCGGCCACTTATGGGCAGGCAACAATCCAGGTGAAAGATCCGTTTTGATCCGGGCAGAAAGAGATATAAAAAAACAGAGCGGGAAACAGAACTGCGCGCGATATATTATTTCGCACTGTTCACTGTTTCCCGCTCTGAAACGGGTGGGCCCACTTGGGATCGAACCAAGCACCCACAGATTATGAGTCTGTTGCTCTAACCGACTGAGCTATAGGCCCGATAAAATTCAGGGGAGCAAAAATACAAATTAGAATGTGATTTCAAAGCAATTTAACTGGTTCATTTTGAAGTTCAAAAACCGTAATTCGTTCATTCTTTGAAACTTAACAGAATTTGTTGCCCGATTTAAAATAACTTTGCGCCTCATCCGACAACAGGATACGAAACAATCCGTTTCGAAAACTGTTTCATTCATGCGTCTAACTGCTGTGGTAGGAATATTCATTTTTATAGCTGTCCTCGTCCTGATTGACATTTATGCCTTTCAGGGCATCCGAACAATTGCCCGCGGAAGTTCGCCGCAGCTGGGTAAAATACTGAAGATCGCTTACTGGGCAATATGTGCCGGAATCTACATCTGGATTTTCCTCATCGGCATGAACTTTACCCGCAACACCGGGCCTACACGCCCGTTCATGCAGTTTGCGGGCATTTTCCTGCTCTTCCTCATTCCGAAATTAGTGGTGGTGTTTGTGCTCATGGGCGAAGACATTTTCCGGTTGCTGCGCATGGCCTTTGCCGGTGTTTACAACATGACCGGCGACGAAGCTTCGCGCATGACCTATTCTTCGGGCCGCCGTAAATTTGTGAGCCAGCTCGCATTCGGTGTTGCCGCTATTCCGTTTGCAGGTATTATACACGGGCTTACGCTTGGCAAATTCAAATTTACCGTTCGCCGCGAAACGCTTTATTTTCCCGACCTGCCGGATGCATTCGACGGTTTTACCATTACGCAGATTTCAGATATCCATTCCGGCAGTTTCGACCCGGTAAACGACCGTGATGAACTGCAGGGCGCTGTCAACCTCATCAATGCACAGAAAAGCGACCTGCTGCTGTTTACCGGCGACATGGTGAACAACAAGGCCGAAGAAATGGATCCGTGGATTGACATGTTCAGCAAACTGCACGCGCCGTACGGGAAATTTTCCATCCTCGGCAACCACGATTATGGTCACTACGTGCAATGGCCGAGCGCCATGGCCAAGGTAGAAAACCTGCAGCGCCTGTTCGATACCCATAAAAAATTAGGTTTTAACCTGCTGCGCAACGAAAATGTACATCTTGAAAAAGACGGCAGCAAAATAAGCCTGCTCGGAGTTGAAAACTGGGGCGTCGGTTTTGGCGAATACGGCGATATTGATAAAACACTTGCCGGTGTTGATCCGCAGGCCTTTAAAGTACTCATGTCGCACGACCCGTCGCACTGGGAAAAAATTGTGCGCAGCCATCCCACACACGTGCACCTCACACTTTCGGGGCACACGCACGGCATGCAGTTCGGTATCGAAATTCCGGGAATCAAATGGAGCCCGGTAAAATTCCGCTACCCGTACTGGGCCGGTTTATACGAAGCAGGTAAAAAATACATTTATGTGAACCGCGGATTTGGATTTCTTGCTTTCCCCGCACGTGTAGGAATATGGCCGGAGGTAACCGTGCTTACGCTGAAAAAGAAAGCAACCGCTTAAACACGCACCCCGATAATACAAACATCGTCGGTCTGGTCATAACCTTCTTTCCATTTTTCAAACGTGCTTTTTACAGCAACGTGTTGTGCTTCCATCGTTTCTGAACTGATCTGCTGAAGCATTTCTTTGAGTTGTTTGTAGCGGAATTTTTTTCCTTTCTCGCCCCCGAACTGATCGGCATACCCATCAGTAAACAGGTAAATCATATCACCCTTCTGCAGGTCCATTTCGTGATTGGTGAACGGATCCTGTTCCAGGATGTATGCGCCGATCGGTTGTTTGTTTGCAGAAAGTTCAATGAGTTCGCCGCCGCGGATAATATAGATCGGGTTATTCGCACCGGCATAAAACAGTTTACGGTTTTCGAAATCAATTGCGGCAAGTGCAATGTCCATCCCGTCTTTCACACTCCAGTCTTCATCTGCTTTCTGTTTCAGTGTGCGGATCACTTCGCGGTTGAGGTAATCCAGCGCATCAGCCGGCGAGTTTACACTGGCCTCGCGAATGGTCTGGTTAAGAATGGTATAACCCACAATGCTCATAAACGCGCCGGGAACACCGTGGCCGGTACAATCAACCGCGGCCGCAACACACAGGCGCTGCGGTTTGCCGTTGGGCGGAGTAGTGGTTACCGAAGTGCACCAGTAAAAATCGCCGCTCACAATATCTTTCGGTTGATAAAAAACAAAATGTTCGGGGAACACGTCGCGCATTTCTTCATCGGTAGGCAGAATGGCCGTCTGGATGCGCCGCGCATAATTAATACTGTCGGTAATGTCTTTGTTTTTCTGCTCAATGATACTCGCCTGCTGGTTAACTTCATTTTCCAGGCGCAGGCGTTCGCGGATATCGCGGGCATAAATTACAATGGCAGGGCGGCCGGCAAACGGAGCCACTTTGGCGCTGCATTCTACGGGAAGTATTTCGCCGGTGCGGGTTACAAACGGAATGTCTTTATAAATGAGCCCGCCTTTTTCCCACACATCGGCCACCACGCTCGAACTTTTTTCAAGTTCCGATTTGGGATGCAGATCGAACAGCGATTTTTTACGGAGTTCGTCCATCGTATAACCCAGCATACTTGCCGCACTCGGGTTGCACTGATGAATACGGCCGTCAACAATATCAATTACCAGCATGGCATCGTTGGCCTGGTCAATAATGCTCTGGTAGTTCCGGATTTCCTTTTCGTTTTCAGCCCCTTTTTTGCCGCCTGATTTTGACCGGAATGAAACAAACAGCAGGAGGATAAACAGGATTACAGCAAGTGCGCCAAGTCCGATTGCGAGGTAAAGCATAACTCAGTTCAGTTTTTCAATAATGGGGAAAATGAGCGACGGGTTCAGGAATTCGCCCACCCGGTCGGGACGCGATACATATTGCACCTTCCCGTTTTTATCAATCAGGAAAGAGGCGGGCAGCGGAATACCGTCTTCGTATTTTTCAGCGAAGTCGTTGTCGTATTCCTGCATCTGTACACCATAAATCATCGCGGTTTTCTGGCCCTCGTCCGACAGCACTTTAAAATCGAGGCCGAGGCGTTCCACCATATCTTTATTTACACCGGCCGGATCGGGACCGATAGAAAGCACGTGAATGTTTTTGGTTTTAAACCGTTCTGCTTCGCGCTGATACGTGCGCAGCATCATGTGGCAGCCCGGGCACCAGTCGCCGCGCACAAAGATTACCAGCAGGTGACGTTTGCCGCGGAAGTCTGAAAGCCGCACCGGTTGCCCGTCCTGGTCGGGCAGCACAAACTCCGGCGCTTCTGCACCGATGGCAATTTTATAACCTTTGGAAGTAACCCCGAGTAATTGTTTTTTGTCTTTTATAATGCCCCACGTAATAATTGCCGCAAACACAAATCCCGGAAGCGGTAACACCCAGTCGGCCCAGGTAAAACCGATCAGCAGGTTGTTACCCAGCCAAACAGCGATGGCCAGCAGGAAAAACAAAGGCTCAAACCAGGTATAGTTGGTATACCCAAACGTGCGGAAAAACGTGATGCGCCCGAAGGTGGCCAATGCCGTAAACAAAAACGTAACCGTAAGCAGCGACAGCGCCTCAAACGGATACCAGAGCGCCAGGCCCGCCACCAGCGGTGAAAAAAATTGTGTGAAAAACTGCAGCGGCGCCGTGAATTTTGAAAACTCTTTCATGGCCGTGAAATACCCGGCAAGTGCAATCACTGCGGGAATCCAGCCGGGGACAAAAAAAATCAGCGGGACTGCAACAAGTGCAAGTACAAGTCCGCTAACTGTATATACCGGGAAATGTTTGTTCATGCGTAAGCCAAATATAACAATTGTTTACGGGCGATCACACATACGTATTATATCATGCAGCCGGTTTTGAATTATCTTTGCAGCCCATGAACCGTTATAAAAACATTGTTTTTGACCTTGGCGGTGTTATTCTGAACCTTGATCTGCAGCGCACCTCCGACGCATTCCGCCAACTGGGCTTTGCTGATTTTGATTCGGTTTACGGCCAGCTGAAACAGTCGGATGTGTTCGACCGGTTCGATAAAGGCCACATCAGCGAAAACGAATTCCGCAATGCACTTGCCGCCCACCTGCCGGAAACGGTAACGGCAGCGGATATTGATTCGGCCTGGAACGCCATGCTGCTCGATCTGCCCGCAGCGCGCATCCGTTTTCTCGAAAACATAAAAGACACACACCGCATTTTCCTGCTCAGCAACACCAACGAAATTCATGTCCGCGCCTTTGAAGCCTACCTGCAGCAGGCGTTCGGGTTCAGCAACTTCGGCCATATTTTCGAAAAAGCATATTATTCCTGCCGCATCGGGTTGCGCAAACCCGACCGCGAAATTTTTGATTTTGTGCTTGCCGAAAATAACCTGCGGCCGGAAGAAACGCTGTTTATTGACGATTCGCCCCAGCATGTGGAAGGCGCCCGGCTGGCCGGAATTACCGGTTACTGGCTCAGGGACGGAAAATCCATAACAGAAAATGATATCTATCAGTAACCTTTAAAGACATAGCTCCGTAATAAGGCGACAAATGCAGTTTTGTTGTCGACCAAAATTGTAAATTTGCACCGACCTAACAATTAAAAACCAATCATGAAAACAATTTACACGCTGGCTTTTGCCCTTGCAACGCTTACAGCAGTTGCCCAGGAAAACCGGAACAATCAACCATTACCACCTGTTGCAACACCACTTTACACAAGTGATGTAATTATTAAAAATGACACTGTTGATCAGCAGAAAGTGCGCCTCGCGGTTGCATTTAACGGCTGGCTGTATGCAGCATTCAATACAGAGGATGCAGTTAACAATAAAGGCGGAATCACCATCCGCAAATCAATTGACAATGGCATTACATGGACTACGCTGGACAGTTATTTCACGACCGGATATCGTTACCCGTCATTTGATATCGTCGTAGCAGGAACAGACACCAACAGTCTGACTCTTTACCTGGCAGGTGTAAATTACAGCCCGGCATCGGGAAACTATATTTTGTTTGTTGACCGTTACAATGCGACCACCGGCGGTTTTAATGGTTCAAACTATAACCTGAGCGCCGGCACACAGCAGATTTATGATGTGGCACTTGCATCGGATCACATGGCTCCTGCAGTTGGTACTTCACCTTATGGTTTAGGGATGCTTTATTCACGATACACCTCATCGCAGGATTCGGTTGTATATGTTGGCTCAATTGATGGCGGATCAACATGGGGTTATCGTTATCCTGTTGCTATAACCGGTCAATATTTTGGCAAACTCTCAATCGCCTATGGCCGCAGCGCAAGCGGTTCCAACGGCCGATACTTCGGCGCATGGGAACGCCGTGCAGGTTCAAACGCACGCACCGGCAACATTTACAGCTCACGTTCACAGTCAACCGTTGACGGTCCGTGGATTAACCCGGTAAACCTGGATTCCATCAGCGCGACAATGATCGGTCTGTGCAAAAACCCGCAGATTGCCTGTTCATACGGAACAGCCGACAACGACAGTGGTTCGGTAACTTCGGTTGTACTTGTGCAGCGCGATTATACCGGCAACGGCTCGGATTATGACCTGCTTGGGTTTTACAACAAACGTTCGCACTTTACCAACTTCTGGTATCGCCTCGATGTTGTAAACAGCGGTGAAAACGACCTGCAGCCGGATATCTCATATGACATCACTAACCAGGCTTTCGAGGCAACCTACTATGATTCTACAAACGGAAAGCTGCCGCACATCACCAATGGTTTTAACTTATTGATCCCGAGCAGCTGGACAACAGTTAATGCGCAGTACAATGATGCAACCGGCAACCTGAAAGCAGCATATCCGCGGATTGAATCGAACTATGCGGCAACAGGACAGGCAGCGATGGCATGGATTGCACAGAATGGTACCAACGGCGTGGCCATGTTTGATGCCGAGTACAACATTACTTCGGTAAATGAACCGGAAACCGGTTTGTCACTGAACAACATTTATCCGAACCCGGCCAGTACGTTTATTACTATTCCGTACATCAACGAAACGAATGAACTGGCCACCATTTCGGTGTACAACCAGCTCGGCCAGCGCGTGATCAGCGAGCAGGGCGGACAAACCAAAGCCGGTATCACCACCCGCACCCTGAATGTGGAGCAGCTCGAAGCCGGTGTTTATTTCTGCCGCATTGAAGCCGGAAATAAAACAATTACCCGCAGCTTTGTGATTGCGCGGTAAACGAAAAGAATAACGATACTAAAAACGCCCGGTGCACATGCACCGGGCGTTTTTATTTTTAAGCGTACGATGTTCAGCCGCGGATTTCCTGGCACAATTCCACCAGCACGCCATGCGCATCTTTCGGATGCACAAAACAAACGAGTTTATTGTCTGCTCCTCTTTTCGGTTCGGCGTTCAGCAGTGTAAATCCTTCGGCCTGCAGGCGGCGCATGGCGGCGTGTATATCATCCACTGCAAACGCAATGTGGTGAATGCCTTCGCCGCGTTTTTCAATAAACTTTGCAATGGCACTGTCGGGTTTGGTGGCTTCGAGCAATTCGATTTTGCTTTCACCGGTCTGGAAAAACGCGGTGTTTACGCCTTCGCTTTCCACCTGTTCTGTTTTGTAACAGGCGGTGCCCAGCAGGCGGGCGTACAGGTCGCCGGCAGCGGCCAGGTTTTTTACGGCAATGCCGATGTGTTCAATTTTTTCCATGCACCACAAAAGTACGCACAAAAAAAATCCCCTCACGCAGGGCGTGAAGGGATCGTTCAGATTATAGCGTTTCCTATTTTTTCTTGATGAACTCGCCTACTTTGTTGTCGTAGTTGAGGAAGTAACCACCCGGAGCGAGGCCGGTGCAGTCGATTTTGGCACCAAATCCTTTTTTAACGATGTTACCGAACTGGTCGTAGATTTCGTACATGGTTTCGCCACCGGTGAAGGTGATTTCTTTTTCTACTTTAATCGGTGCGAAAGTAATTTCAGAAGTCGGAGACATGTAAGTAGCCGGGCGCGATACGCGGGGCTGACCGGTGTAATCCACCTGCTTAACACGGAACTGGTTCTGGCCGGAATGCGGAACTACTTTAAACGAATAGTTGTTCGGACCAACAGTGCCGGTGCCGTCTACTTCGCCTACTTTTACCCATTTGTTCCAGCGGAACTGTTCAATGATGTAAGTCAGTTTGCCCGATTCGCCACGTGTTTCCCATTTGAGGATAAAGTCAGAACCCTCTTTGCTCACATCCATTTTGGTAACTTCGAATGTGGATTTGGGTTTCAGCACTTCCGGGTTGAGCACTTTCGGTTTGCAGTCGGCTTTGTGGAAGATTTTCACTTCTACTTTGTCGCCTACTTTAAGGCCGAAGTTGCGCAGATCAATTTCAAATGCGCTCGAAGCAATTTCATCAGCACTTACCTGGTCGTTTACACGAACTTCATATACGCAGAAACCGATGCCATTGCTGGCAAACGGATTTTGCACATACAGGTTTTTACCCTGGTAGTTTCCCTCAACCAGAATGACCTGTGCTTTGGCCGATAACACGGTAAGGAACAGTATCAGAAATGCAAAATATGTTCTCTTTCTCATCATATGAAACTGCGTACGGTACGCAAATTTGGCACGCAATATTAAAACCTTCCCGCGGAAAAACAAAATTAACGGGCAATTATTTTCGACAAACCGTAATTTTATATAGGCGAAGTAAGAAAAGCTGTTGCCAGTTCCACCGAAAAACCGTAATCTTGCAGGCGGGAAAGCCATTGTTACGGAGGGATTTCCCGCCACAGCAGATGACTTTTATGAAAAAAACGCTCTTTTTCCTGCCACTGGCGCTTTTATTCGCGTCGTGCGGTAACGATCCATCGTCCAATCACCCGAAAGAAGCCAAAGGCAACCGGTCCTATGGCGGAACGTTACGATATAATGAAACAGAACAGTTCCAGACCTTGTTTCCGTTGGAAATAACGGATGCCATTTCATCACACATTGCCAGCCAGGTATATGAAGGGCTTGTAAAATTCAATCCCGGGTCGCTGGAAGTAATTCCCGCACTGGCCTCCAAATGGGACATTGACGCTTCGCGCACCGTTTATACCTTTCACATCCGCAGCAATGCGTACTTCCATGATAATGAGTGTTTTCCCGATGGCAAAGGCCGAAAGGTAACCGCACAGGATTTTGAATATGCGTTCCGCCTGCTGTGCGCCGGGGGCAACAATTCCTATAATTTTACCTCCAGCTTCAAAGACCGCCTCAAAGGCGCCAACAAATTCAATAAAGAAGGCGGAACACTTGAGGGTGTTAAAGTGCTGAACGATTCCGTGCTGCAGCTTACCCTCGAAAAACCAAGTAACTCCTTCCTGTATATCCTTGCAAACCCGGCAAGCTGTGTGCTGGCCAAAGAAGCCGTTGAAAAACACGGTAACAAGGTACACGTAGGCACCGGCCCGTTTGTGGTGCAGGAAATCAAATCGGATACCAGCGCCGTAGTGCTGGTGCGCAATAACAGGTATTACGGTACCGATAAATTCGGTAACCAGCTCCCGTTCCTCGATACCATCAAAGTTTCGTTTATCGACAGCAAAAAAGCAGAACTCGAAGCATTTGAAGCCGGCAAACTCGACTTTGTGTGGGGCATGAACAAAGAATCCATCATTTCGCTGGTAGAGAACAACATCAGCATGTTCAAAAACCCGGCGAAATACGAACTGGAGCGCAATGCCGAAATGGTAACGCAGTTGTATGAATTCAACACCACGCGTCCGCCGTTTAACGATGTGAAGGTGCGCAAGGCATTCTGCTACGCCATCAACCGCAACAAAATTATTGAAGGCGTGTTGCGCGGCGAAGCCTACGGCCCGGGAATAAACGGTATTTCGCCGCCCGCGCTGAAAGAGTACAATACCACCGAAATCAAAGGATACGATTTTGACCCGGAGATGGCACGCAAACTTTTTGCTGAAGCCGGATACAAAACACCGGGCAACCCGAAAGGCAAAGATTTTCCGAATGTGCGCCTGGTGGTGAACAGCGGCGGTGCCAAAAACACCAATGTGGCTTCGGAAATCCAGAGCCAGCTCCACGACATTCTCGGCGTGAACATGGACTTCGTAAACGTTACGTTCCAGCAGAAATTAGACGATGCCCGTTATGCCCGTTCCGACATGTTCCGTTCGGCATGGGTGGCCGATTTTCCTTCGGCAGAAAACTTCCTGAGCCTGTATTACGGTGCAGATGTTCCCGACAGCCTGAACAAACCTTCGTTCCCGAACACCACGCGTTACCGCAACCCGGAATACGACAAACTGTTTGAAGCCGGTAAAACAGCAGCCACCATTGAAGAAGCAAACAAACTTTTCCTGCAGGCCGAACAGCTGATGATGAATGACGCACCGAGCATGATCCTGTGGTACGACGACAACTTCCGCCTGAAACAGGCCAATGTGCAGAACCTGAAAAACAACGCCATGCGTTATTATGATTTTTCAGAGGTGTTTATCAAAGCCAATACAGGCGAAGCAAAACCGGGCGGAGATTCTGCCGCGGCCGCCAAAAAATAACAGTCATTTTTTGAAACCAGAAACAACCTCTGTATCCGCCGGAACAGGGGTTGTTTTTTTAAAAACCGTGAACCCATGAAAAAAAGCTTACTCGTTGCCACCGCGCTGCTCATCGCATTGCGCGTTGCCGCCGGTGATGAAACGCCGCAGAAAGTGGAAGCCCCCATCAAATCGGTGATTATTTACCTCACCGGTGCAGAAGTAACACACCGGAAAAAAGTAACCCTCGAAGCCGGCCGAAACATGCTTGTGTTTACAGGGCTCTCTTCCAAACTGATTTCCAAAAGTATCCAGTTTACAGCCGGAAGCAGCGTTTCTATTTTGTCTATCAGCGACCGTATTGATTACCTCAGCAGCCAGCAGCGCGCCGAAAACCGCGGCCGCCAGCTCAGCGATTCGCTTACCGGTTCGGGCGATAAAGTAACACAACTGCAATACGACATACAGGCTTACACCGAAGAAAAGGCATTGCTGCAGGCCAACCAGGAACTGAGCGGAAAAGACAAAGGGGTAACGGCTGCCGAACTGAAATTAGCGGCCGATTTTTACCGCACACGCATCCGCGAAATCAATGCGGAACTGATTCGCCTCGACAAAGCCAAACGTGTTGAAACCGAACTGCAGAGCCGCATCCGCAAACAGCTCGCAGAAATGAACGCCACCAACTCGCCGCCGGTAGCCGAAATTACCATACTGCTGACGGTGGCGGCTCCCACCAGCGTGGAAACGGAACTGAAGTATGTGGTAAACGATGCGGGCTGGGCACCAAGCTACGACCTGCTGGCCGAAGACGTTTCGAAACCGATTGAACTGCGTTACCGTGCAAAAGTGTTTAACAATACCAACGTGGACTGGAAAGACGTGAACGTAAAACTTTCAACGGCCGATCCGATGCGCAGTGCTTCAAAGCCGGTACTGAGCACCTGGTTCCTGAATTATTCCACCGGCAGTTACGAGTCGCAGGCCAGCCAGAATTATTATCGCGAGCAGAGAGACAACAGCAACAGCCTCGAACTGCAGCAGCGCAGCCTGCCCGCACAGAACGGTTACTACGGCGGCGCAACCGGTAAAACAGAAGACCTGAAAAAAAACGGCCCGGCCACAACGCCCATCCAGTTTGAAGAAATACAGGTGTCGGAACTCAGCGCCGAGTTTGATATCAAACAACCGTACAGTGTTCCGTCGGATGCCAAACCGTACATCATTGATGTAAGCGCGCACACGCTGCCGGCAACATACATCCACTTCAGCGCACCGAAAATAGACCGCGATGCGTTTCTGCTCGCACGCATTACCGGCTGGGAAGCGCTTGACCTGGTGGAAGGCCCGGCCAACGTGTATTTCGGCGATACCTATGTGGGCCAGTCGTACATTGCCACACGCACCGCTGATGATACGCTCGACCTTTCGCTCGGCCGCGACAACAAAGTGCTTGTTACCCGCGCCAAGCTGCAGGACTTTAACAATGCCAAACTCATCGGCAATTCGAAACGGGTAACACAGGGTTTTGAAATCACGGCCAAAAACAACCGCAAAGGGCCGGTAACCATTACCATTGAAGATCAGCTGCCCATTTCGCAGGATGCTGAAATTACGGTGGAAGCCATTGAAACATCAAAAGCGGAATACGAAGCGGCTACCGGCAAACTGACCTGGAAAATGACGTTGCAGCCGGGTGAAGTGCGGAAAATTACACTGCAGTACAGCGTAAAATATCCGAAAAGCAAAACCGTTATTCTTCAGAAAACCGAACGCAAATCCCGCGCGAAATTTTAAGCAGGGCAATGGTGCTGCAGGCAATTAATTACGGCCGTTGAAGAATTATTACCACATACTGGGCGTTTCTGAACATGCCGGCGACGACGCTATCAAACAGGCGTACCGTATGCTGGCCAAGCGCTGGCACCCGGATAAAAATCCGGGCAGCCTGCATGCGGAAGAAAAGTTCAAGGAGATTGCCGAAGCCTACGAAGTACTTTCCGATCCGATGCTGCGCAGGCAGCACGACATCAAACTGCAGTACGGTAAACTGTATGATCCGTCTGTTATTTTCGGGGAAAAAGCGGGCAGCAGCACCGACAAACGCGACCGGCGCAAGGCTAAACCCGAATACAGCGACGAATACCTGGCCTGGCGCCAGAACAAAAAGACAAGGGACATGCGCCTGCGCCGGAAACTGCTTGTGGGCATGATTGTAGCGTTTGTGGCCTGGGTGGGCGCAGCGCAGTGGTTTGAAAGTTACCTCGACGAACAGCGCCGCCTTACTACCCTTGAAATAGAGCGCCGGCTGCACGCACAGCCACAAAGCACTGCTTTTGCAGCCATGCAGAAAGAAACCGTAATTGATAACCTCGATTCGCCCTACGAATCGTTTTTCGGCCCCGACGGGTACGACTGGATTTCACCCAACCGCATCATGATCACCCTCGGCAGCAGGGATGCGGTGATCTGCCTGGAAGAAGCAGACAAACCGAACCGTACCATCCGCAATGAATTCCTGTATGCCGGCAACACGTTCACACTCAACGGTATTCCCTACGGCCGGTACCGGCTCAAAATATATGAAGGCAGTAACTGGTTTAATGAACTCAAACTGGCCGGGGGCAAGGTTAAAGGCGGTTTCCGGCAAAACGGCCGGTTTTTCCGGGTGAATCACACGTTTATATTTAAAGAGGCTACCGCGGCAAATCCGAACCCCGTTTCGTCCGATACCATTGGGCTCGACAACCTGCCCTGGCCCACCGAACCGCTGGAGGCAAACGCCTTTTTTGGCCGCTGAAGCGCATTATTTAACGATTATACAGCATGCCCCGGGCGAAACTCCCGCGAAAAGCCGTACCTTTGCACCTCTTTTTAAGGAAATTATGCAAAACCAGATCCGTAACATTGCCATTATTGCACACGTTGACCACGGTAAAACTACCCTCGTTGACAAGATGCTCCTGCAGGGAAAGTTGTTCCGTGAAAACCAGGAAACAGGAGAGCTCATCCTCGACAATAATGATCTCGAACGCGAACGCGGAATTACCATTCTCGCCAAAAACGTTTCGGTAAACTACAAAGGCATCAAAGTCAACATTATTGATACGCCCGGTCACGCCGATTTCGGTGGGGAAGTGGAACGCGTACTCAATATGGCCGACGGCGTGCTGCTGCTGGTTGACGCATTTGAAGGCGCCATGCCGCAAACCCGCTTCGTACTGCAGAAAGCACTCGAAAAAGGCAAACGCGCCATTCTTGTAATCAACAAAGTGGATAAACCCAACTGCCGCCCCGACGAAGTGCAGGAACAGGTGTTTGAACTGTTCTTTAACCTCGGTGCAACCGAAGAACAGCTCAACTTCCCGACCGTGTACGGCTCGTCGAAACAGGGCTGGATGGGTCCGGACTGGAAAACACCAACCGGCGACATCAGCTACCTGCTCGATACCATTCTCGATTACATTCCCCCGGCACCGATGCACGAAGGAACGCTGCAGCTGCAGATCACTTCGCTGGATTACTCGGCGTATGTGGGTCGTATTGCCGTAGGCCGCATTTACCGCGGTGCTATCCGCGAAAACATGCCGTTTACACTGGTAAAACGCGACGGTTCGCTCATCAAAGGCCGCACCAAGGAGGTGTTTGTTTTTGAAGGACTCGCGAAAAAGAAAATCACGACAGAAATCCAGGCCGGCGATATTGTTGCCGTTACCGGGATCGAAGGATTTGATATCGGCGATACCATCTGCGATTTTGAAAATCCGGAAGGCCTCGCACCGATTGCCGTTGACGAACCGACGATGAGCATGTTGTTTACCATCAACAACTCGCCGTTCTTCGGCAAAGAAGGCAAATTTGTTACTTCGCGCCACCTGCGCGAACGCCTCTACAAAGAGCTGGAGAAAAACCTGGCCCTGCGTGTGGAAGAAACCGATTCACCCGATTCGTACCTCGTGTACGGCCGCGGTATCCTGCACCTGTCTATCCTCGTTGAAACCATGCGCCGCGAAGGCTATGAGTTACAGCTTGGTCAGCCGCAGGTTATTATTAAAGAAGTGGACGGTCAGAAACACGAACCGATTGAGGTGCTCACCATTGATACCCCGGAAGAAACATCGGGCAAAGTAATTGAACTGGTGAGCCAGCGCAAAGGCGAAATGCTGGTGATGGAACCGAAAGGCGACCTCATTCACATGGAATTTGATATTCCTGCACGCGGCATCATCGGCCTGCGCAACAACATTCTTACTGCTACCCAGGGCGAAGCCATCATGGCACACCGCTTCAAAGGATTTGAGCCGTGGAAAGGTCCGATTCCGCAGCGCAATGCCGGCGTACTCATCGCCAAAGAAAAAGGCGCTTCGGTGGCCTATGCCATTGACAAACTGCAGGACCGCGGATCATTCTTCGTGGCTCCGGGCGAAGAAGTGTATGGCGGACAGGTAATCGGCGAACATATCCGTCCGGACGACCTCGTGGTGAACCTGGTAATTGAAAAGAAACTCACCAACATGCGCGCCTCGGGCAGCGACGTAAAAGTGGCCATTGCGCCGCCGATCCGTTTCTCGCTGGAAGAAGCGATGGAATACATCCAGGGCGACGAATACGTGGAAGTAACCCCGCTTTCGATCCGCCTCCGCAAAGTGTACCTCGATCCGAACGAGCGCGACCGCAACAAAAAGAAAATGATGGCCGATTAAGCGGTCGTTAATCAGAAAATAAAAACGCGTCTTCCGTTGCAGGAAGACGCGTTTTGTTTTTACTGCAGTGCTTATTTCTTTTTGATGAAGTAACGTTTATACATATTACGCGCCACTTCATACCCGGGGTTGTTGCGTATTTCATTTTCGATGAGCATACAGGCATTATCGAAATTTTTCTGTTCAAACTGCGAGATGGCCAGCAGCAATCCGGCTCCCGATTCGTTTTTGTTGATGCGCAGCGCAATGTCAATTTCCTGTTCCGCATTGGCCGTGTTTTTTTCCAGCAGCGAAGCAGCCGCCAGCAGCAGGTGCGGGTTGGCCGCATCGGGATTGAGTTCGATGGCGCGGGTAATGTTGTCGCGCACCCCGGCAAGGTCGCTGCGCTGCAGGCAGTAATACGCCAGCGCTTCATAATCGGCTGCCTGCGGATCGATGGCCGGCACCACTTTTATTTTTTCGCGCAGCCATTTTTCCGCCCCGGCGGTGTCGCGCATCAGCATACAGGTGCCGATGAGGTCGCCATATAGTTCACCGGCATGATCCATCGTGGTGCAGGTGCTCAGCGGTTTATAAGGCAATGCTTTCAGAAACTGCTGCTGCCCGCTTTTGAAATCATTCTGCAGCACACGCAGCATACCGAGGCATTTGTAAATGATGTATTTGTTTTTCCAGTCTTTGCGTTGCGCCGCGTCAGTAAAAAAAGCCAGCAGTTCATTCGTTACTACCTGGTCTGTTGAATCGGGGCTGAACTGCAGTTTGTCCTGGTTCAGTCCCGGCAGCATTTTCAGCGTCAGCCCGAGCGTGCGCGTGTACTGATAAAACAGCGCATGCCCGAACGACTCCGGGAATTGTTCCGCTGTTTTGCGTGCGTAGGAAAAGTTGATGACGTCTTCCGGGCGTTTGTTGTAAAAGCGCCGGCGATACACCGAGCTGTCATAACCGGCCATCCAGTCGTTCATCTGCCAAAGCATTTTCAGGATCAGTGCGGGCAGGTTTTTCGGGTCGCGGGTAAGTGCAGAATCAATAAACAGTTTGCCATGCTCCACCTGGTTGGTGGCCATGTAACACATGGGCATAAACAGGTAGATGGTTTCGTTTTCGGGATCAATAAAATGGAGTTCACGAAAATACACGATGGCTTCGTTGTAGTTTTCGATGTTCACATAAATGAGGGCGGCCGCTTCGATATAGTCTTTGTTGCCCGGATTATCGGCCATCAGTTTTTTGATCTGCTGTTCGGCTTTAACAAATTGATCGAGGCCCTCGCGTTTTTTGCCCATCCGTTTGTACAGCGAACCGATTTCATTGTAAAGAAGCGCGTCCGTGGGTTTGCCCGTCAGTTTTTTCTCCAGCTTTTTGATGTTTTCCATCGTGGCGGGTTTATCGCCCTTGCTTTCGGACCGGTCGGCAAAAAAATCGCCGCTCGACGAGGAAATGTTGATATCATACGTAATGCCCATCACGGCTTTGGCCTGGTTGCGCATCCACACATAATCGGTATCGGCAACCGAACGGGCGAGGTAACGCGAAGGGGCCTGGGCGCGGACTTCCGGGGCATAAATGGCGGTGAGGAGCAGCAGGGCTGCGAAAAAGCGGTGTTTCATCGGCTCAAAAGTCAAACAGCACGCGGCTATTCCCGCGTATTTTGTAAATTTACGGTCTTGTTTCCAATTTTTCTATGAAAGATCTGATTGAAGGATTTACGCGGCAGCTGCACGATGCGGTTAAAATAGCCCGGAATGCTGTGCTGCGCAAGGCTCCCCACGAATTCACGCAGGTGTTTATTTCGGGACTCGGCGGCTCGGGTATAGGCGGTACCATTGTTTCGGAATGGGCCGGTGAGTATGCAGCAATCCCGGTGAATGTTTCCAAAGGCTATTTTATCCCGGCCAGTGTAAACAGCCGTACGCTTTACATCGCATCGTCGTATTCCGGCGATACGGAAGAAACCCTGGCCTGCCTCGAACAGGCCGGTGCGCGTAACGCCCACATCATCTGCATCACCTCGGGTGGCCGCATGGCCGATATCGCCCGCGAAAAAGGATACGACCTCATTCTCGTGCCCGGTGGCATGCCGCCCCGTTCCTGCCTTGGTTATTCCCTTACGCAACTGGTTCATATTTTCGAGCAGTTTAACCTGCTTGCACCCGGAAGCCTCGGGCAGATTGAAGCCGCTATTGCTTTCCTTGACGGAGAAGAGGCTGCACTGGTTGCCTCCGCCCGTGAATTAACTGAAAAACTGGCCGGCAAAATCCCGGTAATTTATACCACTTCCGGAAACGAAGGCATTGCTATCCGCTTCCGTCAGCAGATCAACGAAAACGCCAAGATGCTCTGCTGGCACCACGTGATCCCGGAAATGAACCACAACGAACTGGTGGGCTGGCCCTCGGGTACAAGCCAGATTGCAGTGGTGCTGCTGCGCGATCCCGACGAGTACGAACGCAACAACTTCCGCATCGCCATCAATAAACAGGTGTTTGAAAAATACACACCGAACATCAGCGATGTGTTTTCAAAAGGCCGCAACGCGATTGAAAAAGGATTGTACCTCATTCATCTTGGCGACTGGGTTTCCTGGTTCCTGTCGGAGAAAAACGGCGTGGATGCCAATGAAGTACGCGTGATTGATCACCTCAAGTCGGAACTGGGCAAACAATGAGCCTCAACCACAATGTGCAGTTTATTGACCTCGGCCTGATTGACTACAAAGAAGGCTGGGATTACCAGGAGCAAAAGTTTGCTGAAGTGGTTGAACGTAAATTGGCCAACCGCGACAAACCCGAAGCCGAACAGCACAGCACACCCAACTTCCTGCTCTTCTGTGAACACCCGCATGTATTTACACTCGGCAAAAGCGGTACCGAAGAAAACCTGCTGGCCGACGAAGCCATGCTGCATGAAAAACAGGCCGTGTTTTACAAAATCAACCGCGGTGGTGACATTACGTACCACGGTCCCGGCCAGCTGGTGGCGTACCCGATTCTTGACCTCGATAATTTTTTCACCGACATTCATAAATACCTCCGCCTGCTGGAGGAAGTGATCATACAAACCCTGGCCGAATACGGACTGAAAGGCGACCGCTATCCCGGTTACACCGGCGTGTGGCTCGATCCGGACAACCCGTACAAGGCGCGTAAAATTTGTGCGATGGGCGTGCGCAGCAGCCGCTGGGTAACCATGCACGGCTGGGGCTTTAATGTGAATACGGATCTTTCGTATTTCGGGCACATCATTCCCTGCGGGATAAACGACAAGGCCGTTACGTCATTGCAGAAAGAACTGGGCCGCGAAATTTCCATGGACGAAGTGAAGGAGAAACTGCGCCGGAATTTTGAGCTGCAGTTTGACTGCGTTCTGCAGTCCTGAAACATCCGAACCTTCTTCTGTTTTCACCGTACAATACGGATATGACCCGGCTGAAAAAATTCCTGCGCGCTTTTCTGAAATGGTTCCTCATCGTTTTTGCGGTGCTCAACCTGCTCATTATTGTTACCGGGCACAGCTACCTGTACAAAGGCGTTTGGAATACCTACCTCAAAGGACGTTCGGGGCCTGCGGTGGATGAGATGCACATTTTTGACAACCGCGAAATAAAAACAGCCGTTGCACAGCCCTGGCCGAACGGGAGCAATTACAACAAAACAGCGATACCGGAACAGGAGCTGAAAAAAATACGCGACATACAGACCGGCGCGTTCCTCATCATCCAGCACGATTCCATCCGCTGCGAACAGTACTGGGAAAACATGTCGGACAGCTCGGCCACCAATTCCTTTTCCATGGCAAAAACCATTGTGAGTGTGCTCACCGGTTGCGCAATAAAGGAAGGCAGCATTAAAAGTGTGGACCAGCCCGTGGGCGATTTTATTCCCGAATTTAAAAACGGTGAAAACGCTAAGCTCACCATCCGACACCTGCTTACAATGAGTTCGGGTATTGACTTTGATGAAGATTATGTAAGTCCGTTTGCATATCCTGCAAAAGCGTATTACGGTTCCGACCTGCGCGATTTAACCATTGGTGATTATAATGTGGCCGAAGCACCGGGCAAAGTGTTTCGTTACCTCAGCGGCAATACACAGCTGCTGGCATTTGTGCTTGAAAAAGCAACCGGTAAAAAACTTGCCGATTACGCCAGCGAAAAACTGTGGAAGCCGCTCGGCGCCGAACATCCCGCGTACTGGAGCCTCGACCACGAAGGCGGCGATGAAAAAGCGTACTGCTGTTTTAATGCATCGGCCCGCGATTTTGCACGCATCGGTAAACTGTATCTCGACAGCGGCAAATGGAACGGGCAGCAAATTGTTCCGGTTGATTATGCAATCAATTCGGTTACCACTGCCGATCTCGTAGATGCTTCCGGAAAGCCGAACACGACATACGGATACAGCTGGTGGCTCATTCCTGATTATAAAGGTCACCGCGTTTTTTACGCCCGCGGCATTTTGGGGCAATATGTTTTTGCAATTCCCGACAAAGACATGATTGTGGTGCGCCTCGGCAAGAAACGCGTGAAACAGGAAGGCGACAACCATCCCACCGATGTGTGGTACTACCTCGATGCGGCGCTGGCCATGTACTGATTAAGATTTCGTTAATCATTTTTTTCCGCGATCTGCTCCACTTATCCGCCTCTGTTTCCGTTCGTGCATGTTTAATTGTCGGATATTGTTTCCGCTATTACTTTTCACAAAAAATCTGCACGATGAAAAATACACTGCTTACACTTTTAATGGTTAGCGGACTTGCTGCAACAGCGCAGCAAACGCTCGAACTTGTTCCGCCGCGCGAAAGCCAGCAGGCCATGGTTATGCAACGCCTCGGGGTTACTGATATTTCGGTGAATTACCACAGCCCGCTTGTAAAAGGGCGCAAAATCTGGGGAGAAGTAGTTCCCTACGACCAGGTATGGCGCGCCGGTGCCAATGAAAATACGGTGGTTGAATTTTCAACCGATGTTACCGTTGAAGGACAAAAACTGAAAGCGGGGAAATACGGCCTGCACATGATTCCAACCACCGGCGACTGGACGATTATTTTTTCAAATAACTATTATTCCTGGGGTTCATTCTTTTATAAGAAGGAACAGGATGCCCTGCGCATAACTGTAAAACCGGAAACCGTAAACATGCAGGAATGGCTCAGCTACACGTTCGAAAACCTGGAAGACGGAGCCGCCACCATGGTTCTGCGTTGGGAAAAAATGCGCATACCGGTAAAAGTAAAAGTGGACCTTTCGCAAACAGTGATTGAAAATTTCCGCCAGCAGATGAACGGTCTGCCCGGATTTAATCCGGAAGCACGTTACGAGGCAGCAGCCTACTGCCTGCGCAAGAACCTGAACAAAGAAGAAGCGATGAAGTGGCTCGAATCATCCATCAAGGCGAAACCTACCTATGCCAACCAGATGCTGAAGTCGGATGTACTGGCCAGGGACGGAAAGAAAGAAGAAGCCGATGCGCTTGCGAAAAAAGCACTGGCCATGGCCGATGAAAACGGCGTGAACACCTACGGTTACCGCCTGCTGGGCGAAGGCAAAAAAACTGAAGCGATTGCCATTTTCAAAGAAAACGTAAAACGGTATCCGAACTCGTGGAATGCTTATGACAGCCTCGCCGAAGCATCAGAGCTGAACGGCAATACCAAAGAAGCGCTGACCAACTATAAAATTGCACGCACAAAAGCACCGGAAGATCAGCACAAGCGGCTGGATGCAACGATTGCGCGACTGAGCGGAAAATAAGTTTTGGTTTGAATGGAAAAAGCGACGTGCTGCCTGGCAGTACGTCGCTTTTTGATTTTATTAAGGTGCTCATGAATGCGCCTCAGGGCGCATTTAGTTCGCCCTCAATTATTTTTTAAGGTGCTCATGAATGCGCCTCAGGGCGCATTTAGTTCGCTCTTAATTGTTTTTTTAAGGAGCTCATGAATGCGCCTCAGGGCGCATTTGCGGGAAGAAGAGCACGTCCTGGATAGAAGCCTGGTTGGTCATCACCATCGCGAGGCGGTCAATGCCGATACCGATTCCTGCGGTGGGCGGCATGCCGTATTCCAGTGCGCGGAGGAAATCGTAATCGATAAACATCGCTTCGTCGTCGCCGCGGTCTTTCAGTTTTACCTGGTCTTCAAAACGCTCGCGCTGGTCAATCGGATCGTTCAGCTCGCTGTAGGCGTTGGCTAATTCCTTGCCGTTTACCATCAGCTCAAAACGCTCTACCAGTCCGGGTTTGCTGCGGTGCTTTTTCGTGAGCGGACTCATTTCCACCGGGTAATCAATAATGAACGTGGGCTGAATGTAATTGCCTTCGCATTTCGCGCCGAAAATTTCATCCACCAGTTTGCCATGTCCCATCGTGTTGTCGGTATGAATGCCCAGCGATTTGCACGCTTCGCGCAACTGGTTTTCATCCATGCCCGCCACATCAATGCCGGTATGTTCTTTAATCGCATCGTAAATGGTGATGCGTTTGAACGGAGCCGAGAAGTTGATCATTTTATCACCTACCGGTAATTCGGTGGTGCCGTGCAGGGCCATGGCAATTTTTTCGAACATGGTTTCGGTAACCTGCATCATCCACTCGTAGTCTTTGTAGGCCACGTAAAACTCCAGCACCGTAAACTCCGGGTTGTGTGTGCGGTCCATGCCTTCGTTGCGGAAGTTGCGCGAAAACTCATACACCCCGTCGAACCCGCCCACAATAAGGCGTTTGAGGTACAGTTCGTTTGCAATACGCATATAAAACGGAACGTCGAGTGCATTGTGGTGTGTAACAAACGGACGTGCGGCCGCACCGCCGGGAATGCTCTGCAGCACAGGCGTATCTACTTCCAGCAGACCGAGGTCGTTCAGGTGTTCGCGGATGGTGTTTACCATGCGCGTGCGTTTTATAAACGCTTCGCGGATGGCCGGATTAATTACCATATCTGCGTAACGCTGGCGGTAACGAAACTCCGCATCGGTAACGGCATCGTGTGCAGTGCCATCTGCGTCTACTTTAACAATCGGAAACGGACGCAGCGATTTGCACAGCAGTTTGAACGACGTAACATGAATGGTGATTTCACCGACCTGCGTGGTAAACACATACCCTTCAATGCCGATGATGTCGCCGTGGTCAATTAATTTTTTGAAAACAGTATTGTATAATGTTTTGTCTTCGCCCGGACACAGGTCGTCGCGGCGCACGTAAATCTGGATGCGTCCGGTGGTGTCCTGCAGTTTGGCGAACGAGGCATTGCCCATCACCGCAATGCTCATGAGGCGGCCGGCAATGCTGATGCTTTTATAATTCGTTTTGTCCCGCTCGTAGTTTTCAAGAATATCCTTGGCTGTGGCGTTTACATGAAACTGTTCAGCCGGGTACGGATCAATACCGAGTTTACGAAGCTCCGCCAGTTTGTTGCGGCGGACAATTTCCTGTTCGGAAAGGGACTGTGTTGATGACATATACTTTTTTTAAAGGTGCGGCAAAGATAAGGAATGTTCGGGCTTGGCGTGAGCTTATTTTTGAATATGCCCGGCTTGATTTGTTGGCAATTCATTAAAATGCGTTTCCTCATACTGTGCTATTTGAAGTGCAAGTCTGTCAGCCTCATCACTTCGTTTTGTTCCGGCCTTTGCATGAAAGATGATTTCAAAGCGGGCCAATGCTTTTTTATACGCTTTTCGGCTTCTGATGCGTGCTGTTTTCATCTCATTATGTGTTCCGGAAAAGGAAGTGTTTTGTTTTCGCAGGCCTGTTTTTCGATTAGCAATCAAGCTAAAACTAATAAAACAATCCGGGTATTTATTTATATCTTAAATATCGAATGTGTTTATTTTCTTCTGTAAAAAGCATGAACGTTTGCGACATTCAAAATCATTAACATGCATAAGAGTTCAACTCAATCCCTGTACCCAAATCCCTGGCTGAACCACGCGGGGAGATCGTCCACGGCCAGTGTGAACCAGCGTGTGCCCGTGTGCGAATGAAAACGAAGCATGGATGTGTGGATCGGGTAAATAGTAAGCGAAAAGAAAAAAGCAATGCCAATGCACGTGCTGGTTTTTGGCCGTGGCGTCTTTTTTTGGCTACTTTTTTGGACGAGCAAAAAAGTAGTGAAAAAAGAACCCAGCCAGATCTTCATCTGAACCAACCCGATAAAAGGGGAAAAGAGAAATTCTTTCAAGTTCCCCACTACTTAATCGGAAACGCCTTTCTGAAAGAGAAGTATCATTTTTTCTGATTTTATACTGTATGGATGTGATAGCCATGAACAAACGAAATTGTTTTATCCATCATTCCCTTTTCTATCTTTACCCCACCAAACCAAAAACGCGAACATGAACCAACACTTTTTATGGGCTGCTGTTGTGGCAGCAGCAGTGCTCACCTCCTGCGGAAGCGATCACAAACCGGTAACAGACAGCATTAAGACCGGCCCGCATACCGAAAGCGCGTATGAAAAAGAACAGCGCATGAAAGACAGCCTGCTTAAACTGCCCGCAAAAGTGATGACGTTTGAAGAAGCCATGGCCGACACATTGCAGCTCGATCACAATGTAACAATCGAAGGATACTTCCAGTTGCCCCAGCTTTCTTCCAGTGGCAGCAGCGGACAGAGCCTGAACTTTTTCGGGCGCCGCAACCAGATGAACGGCCGTTATATTTATGCATCCGTTCCCACCGGTTCGGGCAACAACCAGATGAGCGCACTGCCTGACAAGTACCTGCCCGGCGACCTCGTTATCAGCGATGTAAAAGGCACGAAGTTTACCGGCAACGAACGCGTACGCCTCACCGGTGTGTTCCACTCGTCGAAACTGTACACGGATAAACCGGAAAACCGCACGCAGTACCTCGATGTAACCAACATTGAAAAAGTGGACGAGCAGGCGCTGGATTACAGCAAACTCAATGCAACCGAACTGGCCAAAGCCGAATCGGAAAAAGAAGAAAACTACGACAACCTGTATTACCTCGACGGCAAACTGAGCATTCCGATGTTCGTATTAACCGGAACCGAAATGACCATTGACCTCACCACTAAAAAAGGCGATAAGTTTACCGTTAAACTCGTTACCGGAAGCGGCAGCAGCATGATGGAAGAACTGAAAGAAAACTGGGGCCCCGGTGATGTAAAAATCCGCGACAACAAAGGCAGCATTGTAAAAACCGGCAAAAATGTGCGCGTGTATGGTGTGCTGAAGCTGGATGGGTTACATGTGGAGGAGTTAGTATCCATGTAGCTGTTCTGCTCCCTGCAGCTGTTTATGGATTCCTGATTCACAAAGTAAAGTTTTAAAATCAAAAACCAGTTATATGAACTTTATAGAGAAAAGATTGCAGAATTACCTGCATTGCATATTGGCTCTGATTGAAGATAACTGCACAAAACTGATTGCATCGGAGAATCTTAATGAAAAGATAGACAGGGGTATTGCTGTTGGCCTGCTTGGTCAGGCAGCAGAACAGCTAAACATGCGGATCAATGAAATTTTTGATAGAACGGCGCCGCGGATATGTAACGATGTACTGATGGAGCTGGTTGAATTTTCACGCAAGAGTGGCAAATTCCAAAAACTTCACAGGTGGCTGATTTGTGATATTGCAGAATTTATTCTGATGAACGAGGAAAATATACTCCTTCAAAAAGATGTTAGCCTGCTTAAACAGATTCAGCCATGGCTTGCTATTGAAGGTCTAGCGCCTGTCAGGCCAGGAACTGCAATACGACGCTGTTTTTTGCCAACCCGGATGCGGAAACCGAAAATAAATTCCGCATACAGGGATATCCTGAAGACGTATCCTTTCCCGGGTCGCCCGAAATCGTTGCGGTTCTCTGAACAGAAAATAATCCATGCACGTTCAAATAAAGAACTTATCAGGGATACGGAGTTGCTGAAACCGTTTCTCCATTATGTTATGATTGATGTCGAAATTTCGGCAACAGAAATATGTGCATATAATATTTTGAGGTATCAGCACATGCCCGTTGCATTCATTACAGACATGGCCCGCCAGATATGGGATGAAGCAAGACATGCCCGGATTATCTGGAATATGCTCCTTGAAATTGGTGCTGCTCCGGGTGATTATACGTATTCAAACATCGTACTGAGGAGATACCTGAAAGCGGAATCGCTCGCTGAATCACTTGTGATTCAGCAGCTCCTCCAGGAAGGCAGTGCAGTAGAAATAAATATTCAGTTGATCCGCTTATTCAGAAATGCAGGCCGGAACGATTGGGCAGACATATTCACGGTACTTAATATAGACGAAGGCCTCCATGCCCGGATCGGGAACAGGTGGCTCCAGTTTCTTTTGCAGGACAAGCCGCCCCGGTCATATAACCGGATACTTAAAAAGGCATCTGCAAAAATTGATATTCCTGTTTTCGGAAAAGGAGGCTGGGATCCAAAAGTGCGGAAACTGATCGGGTTTCCCGAACAATTCATTCAAAGTGTAATGGCAATGGGCAGATAACGGTTCTCCTGCCTGTATTCCATGTGTTTTAACTGTGCGGCCAAATCATTGCTGCAGGCGAAAATATGCCCTTTACTATTTCTGATTGTGTAATCGATTACAATTATGAAGTAGAAAAGAGGTCATGTATATTATGTTATTAACATTTCGTTTGTTGAGAAAAAATCAATAATAATATTGTATATCTCTTGGAAATGGTTTTTTTTTGTTAAAAACCAAATGACTATGGCTAAAACAAAAAAGAAAACAGCAGCTCCTAAAAAAGCAGCAAAAAAGGCAGCTCCCAAGAAAAAGGCTGTGAAAAAAGCAGCTAAGAAGGCCGCTCCTAAAAAAGCAGCTAAAAAAGCTGCGCCGAAAAAAGCAGCCTCCAAGAAAAAGGCTGTGAAAAAAGCAAAAGGAGCCAAGGCTAAACTTGGCGGTAAGAAGGTAGGTAAACTTCTTACCAGTTCTCAAAATGCTTCTGCTTAAAATTTAACTTTGCCATGATTACCCCATTTATGCCATCCGGCATAAATGGGTTTTTTCATTTCACCCCGATGCGTTGGTGAAGCCGGCAATTGCTGGAATGGACCCTTCTCCGGATATCCTGCGACAAAGAAAAGACAACAATAAACCGCCAGGCCCGCAATGTAATTTTATAGTAATCCAACAATCATCACCTATCACAGAAGTATATGGCATTAATCTTCCGTACAACACATGGCGACTTTGAAATACCTGTAACCGATCCGGATCAGACCATACTGCAGATACTGAAAGCCAACGGGATTCCCTACCAGGCTGTGGCAATGTTCCGGTATTCGAGAAAAAAAGGAAGCCAGCGACTTACCGGTCTGTATAAAAGCTATCAGAGTATTCACCAGGGTGATGACATTGTCCTCTGCACCGATCGTAATTTAAACTACCCGGTACTGCTTAACAAAGAAATTGAATATATCCCTGATAATAATGCAGTCACGGAATACTCGTTTGATTCACATGAAGAAGATGACAATGTAATCAGTCATGTCGAAATGACCCCGGAAGACTGCATGGAATTCGTTACAGAAAAAGTGTCGTTGTTCCTTGAAGAAGAGGTTAAACTGGATCCGGATGCCAAAATTGTAATCGGGGTCAGCGGCGGCGGAGATTCCAACTCCCTGCTGAATGCATTCCTGGGTACAGGAAAAGTTAAAAAGGAGCAACTGGTACCTGTAATTGTAATGGGTATTGCCGACTGGGAAAAAGGCCTTCCGCGGGCCCAGGCCATCTGCAATAACCTCGGGCTCGAACTTACGATTTTAACAGCAGGCGAAGTTAATAAACTGCTTAAACGAACTACCCCGGATGAGAACTGGGCGGAAGATTTTGTCCGGATTTTTCCAGATGCAGATCAGGAGATGATTGTAACCCATGCGGTACGCCTCGGGCTTTACCATGTTGCTATGAAGGTGAATGCGCAGGCGATGGTAATCGGGCTGAACCTGGAAGACTTACTGGGAGAGTCTCTGCTTGATTTAATGATCGGCGAGAAACCCCTGCCTTTTCCCGTGCGCCCTATAGACCAGATGAAACTCTGGTTGCCGCTTTACCAATGTCCTAAAAAAATTATCGACGGTTGTTTTCCAAAGTATTCCCTCGAGAATTACAATGACCGTTCACCCAGCAATATGTATTGGCGTGCAGCCTGCTATTACCTCGCCCAGATGATGCATACCTCGTTGCCGGGGATTGAATACACATTGCTTGAAGGCTTCAAAAAAATGGCTAACAAGGATAAACGAAAACTGATTTTTGATGAACGGCTTGGTTACAGCTGTGTAGAAACATTGGATGAAGAAACCTTTACGTTATGGAATAAGTTTTTAAGCGGCAATCCCTAGACAATGAATGAGAAAGACATAAAAAAGACGCGCGAGACCGTAAAAAAAATGTTTCCGCAGAATACAGATAAAGCTGCGTTCTGCTACAACGTTTTACTGAAGCATACACTCATGCATTCGTATAAACCCGATTACAATGAGCAGAGTCACCTGCTTTTAACCGGGCAAACCGGGAGCGGGAAATCGCATATGATTGAAACGATTGCCGCATTGTTCGACCTTCCGTTTCTTACCGTTGATGCAACTGCACTTACCGAGAGCGGATACCAGGGTCGCAGTGTGGAAGATATATACCAGCATGTTTACGACATTACAGGGAAAAGGAAGGACCTGTTTTCAAAAGCGGTTGTTTTTATTGATGAGTTTGATAAACTGGCCTTCAAGGATGAAGAGTCGCAGGATGTTTCATGCAGGGGAGTCCAGTACTCGTTACTGAAAGGAATGGATGGCATAGATGTGCCGATTGCAAATATGCCCCAGATAGCTACACGCAACCGGATTGATGAACAGGTTCCTGTTGTTAATACACGCGGCGTGCTTTTTATTGCGGCAGGTGCATTCAGCCAGTGCGAACCCCCTGTTACCCGGGAGGCAATTGTTCAGTCCGGGTTTTACCCGGAACTGATCGCCCGCTTTTCTACGGTGCTTCACCTGCAGAACTCCACGGAAAAACAGATCAGGAAATTACTGAATACAAATAGCCTCTTCCTGGATGAATATAAACTGCTCTTTAGCAGTAACGGGAAAACACTCGAGTTTACAACTGCATTCAAAGATTACCTTGCCCGGAAAACAGCAGCGATGGATTACAATCTGCGGGGATTAAAAATGACAATTGATGAACTGCTGATACCCGTGCTCGACATGCTGAATGATCCGGATTTCAAAACGCTTACGGTTGACTGGGCCGGGAATAAATTTGAACTGCGGAAAGCTGCGCGATAGTGCCGGCGCTACCGGATACCAGTTTTACGTTCAACAAGCCGGAAGGGATTCGCTGTAAACGTCAGTATTACATCAGCAACTGGCATAACATCTTCCAGGTTGTGCGTGATAATGATAATGCAGACATCGCGTTCTTCCCGGATTTTCAGAATGCGCGAATGCAGATCCGCCACTGTAGCTTTATCGAGCGGCGCAAATGCTTCATCAAAAATAATTACTTTCGAATTGACCAGCAGTGCACGTGCAACGGATAGTCTTTTTTTTAATCCGCCCGATAGTTGCCCGGGAAACGAATTCCTGTAATTTGTCAGGCCAAAGCCTTCAAGCAGTTCCGTGATTACGGGGTCATTGTCCCGCACCAGTTTCAGGTTTCCGGCTACCGTCAGCCAGTTGAACAAATCATATTCCTGTGTGATGAGTACCCGGTCTGATGAAGGCTCTTTTAATACTACTCCGTCAAGAATAACCTGGCCTGACCACGGTTTGATGTATCCCATAATCAGTGCCGAAAGTGTAGATTTTCCGCAACCATTTGGCCCGGTAACGGCATACACTTTTTTCTTTTCAAACCGGATTGAGAAATCTTCGAAGAGTTTTTTATCACTTTCGCTGTTGTCCCGGTTATAGGTCAGGTTTAATATTTCAAGCATAATTCCAGCGGATTGTTTTAACCCGGATCAGGTCTATGCTCTTCATCAGCAGGTATCCGATAAGCCCGATAACCAGCATACCGGCAATGATATGATCTGTCCGGAGCAATAACCTGTTGATCTGGATAAACGCGCCAAGACCATTCTGTGCACTGATCATTTCCGCAGCCATCAGGCACATCCATGACATCCCCAGCCCGGTTTTACAACCGGTAAACAGTGCAGGATAAAGATACGGCAGGAGTACCTTCCGGATAAAACGTAAACCGTTGATGTCAAATGTGCCGCACAGGTTCCGGTACATTTCCGGAAAGGTTTTCAGGGAGTCATAACAACTGGTGAACACAGGAAAAACACCCCCTAAAAATACAATGAACAATGCAGCACCCTCTCCTGATCCGAAAAACAGGATGGCCAGCGGTGTCCAGGCAATTGGTGAAATGGAACGAAAAAAATCAAAAAAGGCAGCGATGAAACTGCCTGCCTTTGAGAAGTATGTAATTATACTAATGAGAAGCCCGATGCCAAGGCTGATTGCAAAGCCGCCGCCAACCCGGAAAAGGCTGTAACCGATGTCTTTATAAAATGCCGCACCGGACAGATTGTCTTTGAACGCTTCGAGGATTTGAAACGGGGAGGGCATTACAGTATAACTGTGCGGCCAGGCAACGTATGAAATCTGCCAGAGTGCAACCAGGAGAATAAATGCAGCCAGGTTTATGTATTTTATTTTTAAATGCTGCATTTTAATTTTTTGCCAGGTTGTGAAGTTCGTTGGGATCATTTTCCAGGTTATACAATTCCAGAAAACCACTTCCTTCATGCAAAATCAGTTTGAATTTATTATCCATGAGGTACGAAATCTTGTTGGCAGCCTCTTTGTAAAGACCGGTACTTTCAAACTGTTCCTGCGGATAACATGTTTCCGAATAGGCAACCTGGCCCTGCGAAACTTCATGCCCGATAAATGGCAATATGTTCTGCCCGTCGAAGTGCAAGGTATCGGATTTTATTCCAAGCAGTTTAAACGTGGTGGGTGCAATATCAACCAGCCTCACCTGTTGCTCAACAGCATAGTTGACCGGCAGCGAAGGGTCGCGGATAAACAGCACTACTTTTTGTGTCTGGTTGTAGAGAAGACAGCCGTGTCCGGATTCTTCCGGATGGCCGAGTGCGGCACCTCCTTTGTCGTTTTCGTAGAACCCTTCAAGGTCTTCACCGTGATCGGAGAAAAGAACTACCGTGGTGTTTTCAAGCCATCCGCTTTGTTCTGCTTTCTGAAAAAAAAGTTCGAGGTGATGAAGGGTGAAGGCCACTTCCTGTTCGTAGACGTTAATTCCACCATGATTTTCAGGAGCCTCATACGGCCAGTGGGCATCGAAAAAATGCATGAAGAGAAAAAATGGTGCGCCCTTTTGCTGCTCCATCCAGCGAATTGCTTTTTCGGTTACCAGGTTTGCCCTCTTGAGGGCAGTGCCCCGTTTCTTTACATCTATGGTCTGCAGCGGATCGCTGCCGTCAGCCAGTAACGGAATCGAATCATCATAATAATCGAATCCCCGGTTAAACCCGTACCACTTATTCATACCCGGACATGAAACAACGGCCCCGGTATTGTATTTTTTCTTTTTAAGAACGGATGCAATCGTTGGCACAGATGCCGGTAACTGTTCGCGGAACAGGTGTCTTACCCCGTGATTGTAAGGCTGCAGGCCCGTAAAAACGCTGGCATGGCTTATCGGTGTAATCGGGGCAGAAGACACAACATTGCGGAACGTAACACCGGTAGGCAGCAAGCGGTTGAGGAAGGGAAACCGTCCGCTGTATGCCACATCAGCCCTTACCGTGTCAAGCGAAATCAGAAGCAGATTTTTCATATTACTTCCCAAGTGCTTTATTCAGGTATGACAGATCAATGTGCTCACTCATTTTTACAGGGGATGCGATCATTTTTTTGCTGTGCAGAAAATCGGCAGCTTCCTGCATGATTGCAATATCAGCATCACCAAGTGTTAAACTGATCGCTGAACTCTTGTTTGTCAGGTTCGGCTCATACACATAAGCCAGTGCCATAACTGCAGGAGAAAGGTTGAGTTTTGATTCTTCCCGATACCAGTTGTCCACCTGTTCCATATTTTCCCTGTAATAATTATACGCTTTGTCAAACGACCGCAAAAAAGAAACCACTGCATCCGGATTGGCGGTGATGTAGCTTTTTTTCATCAGGATAACAGAAACAATTTTGTCCGTCTTGAGCATACGTGCGAGCTTTTTTTCTTCCAGGATAGCCGGTATAGGATCAAACCCGGCAAAAGCATCGAACTGCCCCCACATGGTCGCTTCCGGATCTTTTGCGAGGTCGCTTTGTTCATTCATGGCGAGGTTGATGTTTTCCACATCACTGGCAGGATCGAGGCCGGCCTCCTGTTCCGATTTAAGTGCAGCCCGCTGTGCAGCTGCGCCAAACGGCATGCCCACTTTTTTGTTTTTCAGCCCGGCAATATCATTCACAGGCGACTTCATCGGCACATAAATACCTACCCGGTTGTACATGAGTCGTGAAATAATAACCCATTCCGGATTTTTGGCAATGAGTGTTGCTGCCGGCTGATCGGCAGTGAGTACCACATCAACATCACCTGCCAGCGCGCCTTCATTAAGCGGTGCGCCGAACTGATAGCCTTTATATTCTGCTTTTATTACTGCAGTATCTAATACTCCGGCATGCTTGAGCGTCTGTACAAGCTGTCCCTGCACAGCCCAGGGAATCTGCCAGCCTATGCGCATAACAACAGGAGCGGGAGTATTCCCTTTTTTTTCAGGAGTGTTTGAGCAGGAAGTGCAAAACGCGATGCCTGCCAGGAAGAGTAGAAGTTGTTTTTTCATTTTAGTTTATTTAAACATTATATCCCATTGCAATTAACTGCGCCCGGATGAATTCCGGTTTTTCAATTTCCCGGCCCTGTTTTTTCCAGCGGGCGTTGTATGCTTCCAGGACACGTTTCAGGTTTTCGGCTGCAGCGGGATCATTTGCGGTTTCGGTGTTATTGGCTGCGGTAAATGTTTCGAGCGAATATTTCGGATCAATTTTTACCATTCCCCATATGCCCCCGTTCCCGGTATATTCGCAGTGCTGTACATGCAGTTTCTGATTGCCCATATATGCGGCTTCCTTGTACAGGAAATGGCGCAGGTTCCCTGTTTTTTTTCCGTTCTGCAGCACTTTCTGCTGAAACTCAACAAACTCGCGTGTTTCAGACGTATATGCCTGTGAAAAACAAAACTCCGGGGGAACCAGGCGCTGGTTATCCCATATACTCGTTTTTAACGACCCGCCGTCAACATGCAGTTTGCTGATGTCGTAACCCAGGATTTCCATTAAGGTAGCCCCGATGTCAATGGAACGGATGCGTGTATGATCTATCCCCCCGGAAATATCATTTGCCCAGAAAATAACCGGAACCCGGATTACACCTTCTGCCAGCGAGTTGTGATGTCCATAAGAGTCTTTATCGTACTCTTCCCCGTGATCTCCGAAAATAACGATCAGGGTTTTTTTGTCCCTGTACGTTTTCATTAGTTTTTCGAGGAATGGCGTAAACCGGTGCTCCATAAAATAGTTTACGCCATCGAGATACAAACTGAAAAGCTTTTTGTAATCACCGACAGTGTAATAATGTTGTATGATTTTTTTATACCGGAGCAGCATCGAAAGATCGGCTTCATTCCGGTACGTTTCAACAAGTTTGTCTGCAAGGTTTCCTTTCGAAGCCGGAATCTGCTCCTCATGCATCTTCACTGTACGGATGTAATCGTCCTTCCCGTAATGCAGGTTGTGAAAGCCATAAGGAATATGCATGCCACCGAAATGAATGAAATTAAAGGACTTTCCGGAGGGAGAAATGCAATCAAGTATCGAATCATCGTCCTCAATAATATAGTTATCCAGGTTTTTGTTAAACCCGAGGTAAGGGCCCAGTATTATCGGGAAGTCTGTTTTAAAATTGGTTTTATATCCTTTTTTCTGTGCGTAGTAAAACAGTGTTTTGCTTTTCAGCTTACGGTTAAAAAATTCATAAAGGCCGTTATGTATTGGCCATTGCGCGGTAAAGTAGGAGGCATGCGATGCTGATGTGTACGGGGCTGAACTGATGCAGTTCGTGAAAAACTTCCCTTCCCGTGCAAGGCTGTCAATAGCATCTGTTTTAAGCTTGAAATTAATATTGTATTTGCTTTCCCACAGTTTGTTGGGATTCAGGTTCATACAATCACTGCGAAATGTGTCAAGCGATATAAGAAAAATGTGATCGTACATAATCCCCGGTTTTAATTACAGGACAAAAAATGGATCTGTTTAAAATTTCGCACTACGCTTTCCTTTTTGCTGGGTAGCCACTTTTGAAGTGTCAGAGCATATAGATAATCCCGAGGGTGGCACTGATGTCTTCGGTTGTGGTATTGTATTGCCCCTGCAAACAGGTATTCAGTTTTTTGTATTTGTACCTGTAACCAATCATTGGAATTATATTAGTGATGTCGGCCTGGTTAGACGGGAGGTTTGTATTATAAAAAAAGGAGGTGCCCACAAATATATTTTCCACGACACTTTCTTTCTTGTCGAATTGTAACGGATAAATTACCAGGTCGGCCATTCCCCATTTTGCTTTATTCGGCAGGTCGAGGTGAAACAAACGAAAGTCAACCATACCGCCCAACTCCCAGGTGTTAAGGGCCCGGTTCCAGATCGCCGGCGAACCGGGGAAAAGCGAACTGCCGTCGTTGATCGGTACGATGTAGGAAAGCGGGTTGCCAAATTCGAGACCGGTTGCACCCATGGAGCGCCCCAGCCATCCGTCCTTGCTTAAAAAACCGCCTGAGAATTTCAACGTGCCATTGACCCAGAGTATTTTCGGCCCCGTATTGTTGCCCGTTGTTTTGTCAATGTAAAGTGCTTCGACTGCCGACCGGATTCTGCGGCCCTGTTTTTCCTGCTGAACGTAGTTTACAGAAACACGCCACGATTCACCTTCATAACCGGCATTGAACCCCAGTGTATTTGAATAAAAAGCAGCATACCCTCCCGGGAATTGTTTTTTGCTGAAACCCCCGGAAGTTTCTTTTTTTCCAAACTCCTGCCACAAGCCGGTAAGGATATATTTCCAGCTTTTTATTTTATTCCGATAAGAAGCTTTCGCAAAATAATTATTGTCGCGGGGAGCACCTGCGGGGCTTTCAAAAAACGAACTCTTTATATATCCGCCGCCCGCGCAAAATCCAGACTTATGACGGAACTCTGCCTGGAGGTCAAAATCTGTTTTGCTGTTGTTTGATATATAATTTGCTCCGAATATAAATTCATGGCTGGTGGGTAAAAATTGGGTAGGACGGATAAAAAAGCCGCCGTAGTTGGAATTCCCGTTTTCACGGAAAATAATACCGCCACCCGCCTTGATGAATGGTGTCCAGTATATTAAATTCAGATCGGTACTTGCTTTGGAATATCGGGTCAGCATATCCAGCTTACCCGGGCTGAAACGCGGTTTTGAAGGAATGCTGTCTGCCCGCTGGCCAAAAAACGGTATACAAATAAACAGGTAACAGATGAATTGAAACAGGCGGATATTCACTACTTTCCGCATTAAATATTCGACTTTGTAAGTCAAAATCCGTATTGCCATATCAGATAAAAATTAGTAGATTTGATTAAAATCAGTAATAAACAACACCTGATTATTTGTGCTAATATAAAAAATACTTGTAAATGACTAGTATTGAAAAAAACAATTTGACTGTATCCGTTAATTTAAATGCCAATGCGCCACTGAAAAAAATATATGACACCTGTATCAATAAACTGAAGGAATTTCCTGAAATCCAAGCCATTGGAGTGAAAGGCTCGCTCATAAAAGGAACAGTTGACCAATATTCAGATATTGACCTTGTTGTTTTTACTGCAGAGGAATCGGGTATAATAAAACTTAAAACACAAATACAGGAATACTTTTCAACAGCGTTTAAATTGCTTTCGTTTTTTCCGGCGACCCATATCGGAATGGGGAATTTGCTTATTTTTTTCCTTGATTTCGGTGATACCGTATTAAAGGTAGATATTGAAATCGCCTTAAGCAGCATGGCCGCTTCTAAAATGGAATTTCTGCTTGTTTCAGATCCGCAGAACAGCATACCCGAATCAATTACAGCCGGAGGACAGTTGTTCTATAATACGCCTGACACAGGTGACATTTATGCCAAGTTTACAGGCTGGATATGGTACACCTATACCAAAACAGAACGGGGAGAAATAACAGAAGCAATAGACGCACTGCATGTAATGAGGAGTTATGCAGTTATTCCGTTTGCCCAGCTTCTTCACGGTCTGCCATTGGAAGGGCATCGTTACCTCGAGAAACGCTTCCCCCCGGCTTTGGTTTCGGCACTTCTGACAACTTACCCCGCTGCTCCGGAAAAACAGGCTGTTCTCCGTGCACTGATAAACATCGCTGCTCTTTTCACCAAACTGGCGGAAGAGCTTTCAGCGAAACAGAACACGCCTTTTGCTTTTGCAAACCTTGAACAAATGATCCGAAGGGTTAAAGATGCAGCCGGTTCTCATTGAAATTGATTCCGGCACCGGCAACATTGATGATACAAGCTGGTATCAAAGCGCCCTTGTGCTCCTGCCTGATGCGTATTTTGCCGCCCGGGTTATAGAATTCCGGGAGACAAAAAAAATTCCGGCCCCTCCTGAATTCCAGTTGCAGCCCCACCTTACCGTTTTATTCCTGGGCAATCATAGAGGGAGTACATTAAAAAAAATTTATGCATCGCTCAGGCCGGAATTATATTTCACCTTTCCGCTTGTGGCTGATGAGATTGCATTTTTTTCTGACGGATACAACATCAGCAATATTCATTTCAAAGTCAAACAGGAAGATGCGCTGCTCCGAAAACATCTGCAGGCGGTACAGGCGTATAATAAAACCAGCCTGCCTTTGCAGACCAGGTTTCATTCCGCAGATTTTAAACCCCACGTTACCATTTTTGACCAGATCTGTTTGCCGGAAAAGGCATTCAGCAGGTCAGAATGGGCATTTTCACCTGTCGTATTCAACATCGAAAGAGCGGTTTATTTCCTCAAGCCAGTTTCACCTTTTACCGGCTAACTGTTTTAACAAAAGGTGCCTCACTGCTTACCTGGGTTATTACGAAATGAATATAAGCATATCACATTCGGAATATTACCACTTCGATAGCCGGTGAGACACCTTTTAACGGATTGACATGTTATTTAACCATTTACTTCTTCAGTACCTCCTGTTCCAGCGCTTCCGGAACAAGCTGGTAACTGCCGAAGGTGAGCGTTGCACTGCCGCGGCCCTGCGTGATGGTGCGTAACCTGGTTACATAACCAAACAGTTCCGCCAGCGGCACTTCCGCCGTAATCACCTGCACGTTGCCGTTCATTTCCATGCTGCGGATCATACTGCGGCGCCGGTTCAGATCGCCGGTGATGAGCCCGGTGAATTCTTCCGGCGTGGTAACTTCCACGTGCATCACCGGTTCGAGCAGGCGCGGACGGGCCTGTTTCGCGGCGTTGCGGAAACCGGTTTTCGAAACACGTTCAAAGTCGAGCGCTTTCGAATCCTTCTGGTGAATATCACCATCGAACAGGCGCACCTGCATCGCTTCAACCGGGTAACCGGCAAGGATACCGTCTTTCATCGCTGCTTCAAACCCTTTCTGCACCGAAGGAATGAACGCGACCGGAATAACACCGCCGCGGATTTCATTCACAAACAGCAGGCCGGTTTCTCCATCGGTGCGCGGACCGATTTCGAAATGAATTTCGGCAAAGTTGCCGCTGCCGCCGTTTTGCTCCTTCAGCAGTTCGCGGTGAATTACCGGCTGCGTAAGCACTTCGCGGTACGCCACCTGTGGTTCGCCCTTGTTCACTTCCACGTCGTATTCCGACGCGAGTTTTTCAAGAACCACTTCCAGGTGCAGTTCGCCCATGCCTTTCAGGATGGTTTGTCCCGACTGCGGATCTACTTCCGTAACGAGCGTAGGATCTTCATCGAGCAACCGGCTGAGTGCATCCACTAACTTATCCGACGCACCGGCAGTTTTCGCTTCAATGGCGTAACCGATCACCGGCTCGGGGAAGTGCATGGCGCCGAGCACCACCGGTGCTTCAGGAGCAGCCAGCGTGTCGCCGGTTTTCACTTCTTTGAGTCCGATCACCGCGCCGATATCACCGGCTGCAATTTCGCTCACCGGTTCAAACTTGTCGGAGAGCACACGCAGCAAACGGCTGATGCGCACCGTGCGGCCGCTGCGGCTGTTCCAGGCCATGTCGCCCGTTTTTAGCGTGCCGGAATACACACGCACCATCGTCAGTTTTCCGAAATCGTCGGAAATGATTTTGAACGCGAGCGCACTCAGCATTTCGTCTGTTTCGGGACGGCGCGTAACGGGCTGTTCCGTTTCCGGATCAGTTCCGTCAAGGTCAGCAAGGTCGGCCGGCGAAGGCAGGTATTGCACCACCGCATTGAGCAAAGGCTGAACCGCTTTCTTTTTGAATGCCGTTCCGCACAGCACAGGAACAAGTTCCAGCGCAAGCGTCGCCTTCCGTAACGCAGCATGAATTTCTTCCGCGGTTACACCTTCAAAATTGCTACTGCATTTTTCGAACAACACTTCGTCATACAGCGCCAGCGTTTCGAGCAGGTGCGTGCGCCACTGCCGCGTTTCGGCAACCAGTGTATCGGGAATGGGCACTGCAGTAGCTTCGTAACCGTCGTCGCTCAGCCACATCCAGGCCTGTTCCGTTACCAGGTCAACAATGCCGGTAAACTGATCTTCGGCACCGATGGGCAGCTGTACAGGAACGGCGTTTGCACCCAGCTGTTTGCGTATGGCATTCACCACGTTGTAAAAATCAGCACCCTGCCGGTCCATTTTATTTACGAACGCAATGCGCGGCACCTTGTACCGGTTGGCCTGCCGCCACACCGTTTCCGATTGCGGCTGCACACCGGCACGCGCGCAGAACACGGCCACCGCGCCGTCGAGCACACGCAGCGAACGTTCCACCTCTGCCGTAAAATCAACGTGGCCCGGCGTATCCACCAGGTTAAACTGGTAGGACGTGCCGGCATAGTTCCAGTACGTTGTAATGGCTGCTGACGAAATGGTGATACCGCGTTTCGCTTCCTGCGGATCGGTATCGGTAATGGTATTGCCGCTGTCAACGTCACCCATTTTGTGGATGTAACCGGTGTAATAAAGAATACGCTCGGTGACAGTAGTTTTACCGGCGTCAACGTGCGCCATGATTCCAATATTGCGGACTTGTTTTAAACGTTTCATAATCATTTTTTTGTTTTGAAAGGGCATCTCAAAAAACCACAAGATTGAGGCGGGCGAAACTTTCGAAAAGCGGAGTTTGCTTGTGTAAATGAGCATTTTCGAAATGAGCCCAACGAAGAGATTGTGTTTTTTTGTGGTGCCCTTAAATAAAAAAAGCCTTTCATCCGGAGACGAAAGGCCTGCACAATGCAAAGCACGGTCTGTCCGGACACTCAGTCGGATAAAAACAGAATTGTTTTGATAAGCAATTTCAACATGCTGCGTGGTGCAGTTTGTGAGTTAATAATTGAAAAAGAAAAAGGATTTTTAATTCGTGCGGGAGGAAAACAAAAAACCCCTCCGGTGCGGAAGGGCCTGCTGCGACTGACTGTCACGCGTACCGTTCACATCCGGAAAAAGTCGGCCACCCGTCCTGTAAACAAGACGATGGGCTGATTAACCTGGTTGAACATGTACGTTTTCATAACGTTGGTTTTCAAAAATTGATGCGGCAAATGTAGCGCGGTTTTTTTAAAATGCAAGATGGCCTGCAAAAAAAACTATACGGATTATGCTGCAACCCGCTGCAGAATTATTTTGCAGGGATACGCCGAAGTAACTGTAACATGGTGATCGGCGTGCAGCGGAATTTCGAAATAGTCGCCGGCTTTCAGTTTGTTTGATTGGCCGCTCACCACAATGTCGCAGGTACCTTCGAGTATGAGAAACCGTTCGTGTTCATCGGCATGCGATTCGCCGGGCGCGCCTTTTTCCAGCCACAGGATAGCCGTTGTTGCTTTTTCATTTGCACCGATCAGTTTCAGGAAAATGTTGTCCGGTTCATCGGTGCGAACCATATCGGTGCGGCTGAGCCAGGGTTCGAAATCGGCAGCAACAGAACCGGCATGGAGCAGGGGCGGTGTGGTAACCGGTTCGCCGTTTTGCAGGCGCGTGGTATAATCAATAGTTGCAATAAGCAGGGCGCGGGCGGTGTCGGGCGGTGAGGCCGCCTGGCTTTCGGCATACACCTGCAGCGCAGCTTCAATGTTGCGTATTTCGGTTTCAATTTCGGGATGCTGCAGTGCGAGCTGCTTTACCGTTGCAGCTTCTGCTTCGCTGCAAAGCCCGAGCACATAAAGCTCGAGCAGTCCCGATTCGAAATAGTCATTCAAGGTATTCATCTGGAAGAGGTTGAATTTCGGAAATTCCGGAATGCCTGCTGCACCGACTCCCGCACTTCTTTTTCAGAAATGTGGAGTTTTTCGGCAACCGCCTGTACAGACAGCCCGTGAAAATAAATAAGATCGAACACAGCAACCGGCGGATGGGTTCCTGTTTTAATGGTTTGGTTTTCTTTCCGTGCAAGGGCATTTTTGCGGGCCAGCTGTAGCATCCAGTTCATGCCGGATCGGGTTTCAGCGCTGCCTGCCAGGAGTTCGTTCCGTATTTCGAGAAACACATTCCGGAGAATGTCTTCCGCCGTGTGGTCATCGGAAACGATTTTCCGGATAATGCCGTAAAGTACCGGGGCACAGCTGTCGTACAGCGTAGCAAACGCATCCATATCACCCTTCCGGATGCGCGCCAGCAGGGCGGTATCAGGAACCAGGGGCGGATATTTTATGGCCGGTGTCATACGTTTTACAGCAGGTTGAATGGCTGCATTCAACCAATTACGTAATAAAGATATAAATCGGATTGCGATCCGGGCAAAAAAATCCGTTTATCCGGTCAGCCCTTACAGCGTTGCACCGGCCTGCTGTTTTTTGGACTGCACATACACATACATGCGATAGACAAAAAAGATGCAGCAGATGATTACGCCGGCCACCACGTAGCCGAGAATATCGAAATGTTCGATCGGGCTCGTTTTGGTTTTCTGCGTAACAATCAATCCCGAAATAAGCGCGGCCACGCCGCCCGCCAGTTGCTGCAGCGACGAGTTGATGCTCATGTATGCGCCGCGGTCTTTCAGTTCCGGCACCGAGGTGGAAAGTGCGGTGGCCGGTACCATGCGGCTCATGATGCCCATAAACAAAACCATGTTGATGGCGATTACCTCCCACAGCGGCATTACATACATGTTGGTATAAACGATAACCATTACAACAGCCATCAGTGAACCCACGACAAACAGCGTGAAGCGGTTGATGCGGTCGCTGAGGCGCCCGATGACCGGCATGATGATGACGCTGGAAATGCCCGTGAGCATAAACACATATTTCAGGTTGTCTTCCGAAACATGAATGTTGTTGATGAGAAATGCGCTGCTGAACGGCATGAGCATAAATCCGCCGATGGACATAAACGCGATGGCCAGGAATCCGATCTGGTAGTTTTTATTGGTCAGTGTATGCCACAGGTGTACAAATGCATTTTCCTTTTCCTGCAGTTTCAGGTGGTCGTTCACCGGTTTCATTTTCAGCAGGATGATTACGCCGAGTAACGCACCGAAAATAACAATCATAAAAAACGGTGCGTGCCAGCCCCAGCGGTACGCAAGCATGAGGCTGATCGGGATGCCCAGCACCTGGCTGCCTGCAAAGGCCATCTGCACAAAACCCATTACACGGCCGCGCTGCGTAACAGAAAACGAATCGGTGATGATGGCCATGCTGATTGAAGAGATAACACCGCCGAAAATGCCGGTAATGATGCGGGCTGCAAGCAGCGTCGCAAAATTAAAAGCCAGGCCGCAGAACAAGGTGCCGGCAATAAAACCGACGTAAAAAAACAGCAGGATTTTTTTCCGGTCGAACTTGTCGGCAAACCCCGCCGCAAAAATGCCGGATATAAATGCACTGAACGCATATCCCGAAACCACCATGCCGAACTGGTGCGTATCCAGCGACAGTTTTTTCATCAGTGCATCACCCAGCGGCGAAAGCACCATGAAATCAAGCACAACGGTAAACTGAATGAGCGCAATTATAACAATGAGAAAAACCTGGTACTTGGTAAATGGTTCTGGTTTGACTGTCGGTTTCATAAGGTGTGTTTATAATTATTCGAGTTCGGTGCAAACGAACCCCAGGTTTCCGGCGAGGGCAATTACATCGCCGGGTGTGAGCTGACCGGTAAAAATGCGCAGCACACAATCCACATCATCGCGGTCAATGTTCCATTCGTGGATGTGCGGGTGAGCATCGAAGTGCGGCGCGGCGCGTAAAAAATCAGCATCGGAACGGATGTTCGTACAAAACAGGAGCAGCGTGAGCGGAGTGCCGCCGGCCGGATTTTCCGGATGGGTGGTTGCGGTTTCTTTCATCGTGGCTGCAGGGTTTGTAACACGAGCTGAAACGTTTGTTCCATCGTTGTTTTATTGAATTTAAACGGTTTGCCGCCCATGCTTTTGCCTTCGTGGTGAAAACGGATCAGGGTAAACAGCGGCCCGAATGCCACGCTCCAGTAAACCTCTAACGGCAGCGGTTTCAGCTCCTTCCGTTTCACTGCGTGGTGCACAAACGCTTTCATGATGTTCCGGAAATCGGACATGGCATCGTCAAGCATACAATCACCATACGGCGAATGTTTGAGCGCTTCAAAAAAGGCGCCCGATTTCGGATTTTTCAGCCAGAAGTTGGCGCGGTTTTCCCACTGGATGCGCAGGCCTTCGGCAAATGGCAGATCGGGCGAAAAGTTTTTGAGCGTGGCCGCCGTCATCTTTTTGCCTTCTTCAGCACCCAGTTCAAGCAGCAGTGATTCCTTGTTTTTGTAATAGATGTACAGCGTGGCTACCGAAATGTTGCAGGCTCTGGCCAGCTTCTGCATGCTGAACCCTTCAAAGCCTTCTTTTACCAGCAGGCTGATCGCTTTTTCCTTAACGAGTTTTTCCTTTTTGATATCACGCGTACGCATGTCCCGGATTTTTTTATCCGGCGCAAAGATAAATGAATATTCATTCACTTATAAACAGGCGTATGAAGTTTGTGTAAAGTGCAATACAAAAGGCAGATTGTTCAGCGGGGAACAACGGACTTATTTCTCCTCCAGCCGGTGCACCCCGGGTGTTCCGGTGCCTGCAAGGAATGCGGCGCAGCGGCTGATGTATAGCTGGCTCACGGCATCGCCGGGCACAGCAGCAAGGGTTTGTTCGAAATGTGTTTTTGCTTCTGCAAAACGTTGTGCGCGGAATGCATCAAGGCCAAGCTGGAAAGGCTGTAACTGCTGCACGCGGGCCTGTGCGGCAGGATCGTTTTTGTAACCGATAATTTCCCAGATAGCCACCGGTTCATCTTTGCCTTTGGCGGCAACCAGGTCGATAAACCGGAAAAGGAATAATTCCTGCACCGCTTCCTGCGCCACCGTTTCGCCGCTGGCGAGCAGGGGCACGCCGTACATTTTGGTCATGCCTTCAATACGCGATGTTAAATTGACGGCATCTCCGATCGCGGTGGAGTCCATACGTTCTGTTCCGCCCACGGTACCGATAATCATGGGTCCGCTGTGCAGCCCGATGCCCATCTGCAGTTCCGATTCCTGTGCGGCTGTGCGTGTTTTATTAAAGGCATTGAGCTGCTGCTGCATTTCGAGGGCGGCGTGTATTGCATTTACTGCGGCCACGTGTTCGCCGGTGTTTTCAAACAGCGCCATAATGCCGTCGCCCATGTATTTGTCAACGTACCCGTGGTGCCTGCGGATGGGCGGCTCCACATACGCGAGGTAGTTGTTGAGCATACTGAACACTTCGCCGGGTTTCAGTTTTTCGGAAATGCTGGTGAAGGAACGGATATCGCTGAACAGGACCGTGCCGCTGATGTGTTCCGCATTACCGGGTTTAATGGAACTGATGCCGTCTTTCGCAATTTTGTCGAGAAACTGCGCCGGCACAAACTTGCGGAATGTACTCGCGTAAATTTCAGTGGTGCGGAATGCATTTGCAAAGCGCGACGAAAGCGAAAACGATTGCGCAAACGTTACCACAAACAACCCGAGCGAAAGGTACAACCCGGTGTGAATGATTTCGAGCTGGTTCAGCGTATCGTTTACAATGGTGAGCAGGAACACGAGCGAAGTGGCAAGGAAAATGCCCGCGCCTTCTTTTTTCCGGAAGGCCGCACGCGAAAAAATCCAGATCGTGTACATGCTCGTAAGCCAGGCATACACGGTAAACACATACGAGAGGTTGGTAAACAATTCACTCGGCGTAAGCAGCACAACAACCGCCAGCAACAGTCCGAAGCCGGTAACCACGCGGAAAGCAACTGTGTTCCATTCGTCCGGATACAGCTTGCGTGAAAAAGCCGCATACACCGGCGCACTTACAAACGTGAGGATGTATTCGATGCGCCGCGATGCAAACCAGCCGAGGTCGGGCACAATACCGGCGATGAGTATTTCGCCGGTGAACAAACTGCGGATGCAGATGATGAGGCACATGAGTCCGAAAAACAAAACAGCGGTATCATTGCGGCGCAGGAAGTAGAGGCTGAAATGATACAGCGCCATAATGAACAGGCTGCCGAAGAGAAACATTTCGAGCAGTGTACGCATTTCGCGTTCATGCATAATTTTTGCCGGTGTGCCCAGGTCAGCCGCGAGCCAGAAACCGCCTTTGCAGTGATGAAAATTGGAAACCTGCACCACCATGCGGAAGGTGGATTGCGCGGGCCGGAAAAAAACAACCTGCGGTTTGTAATCCGGCTGCGATTCGCTTTTTATTTCGCCCACCTTACCGTTTTCTGCAAGCATGTTGTTGTCAATCCACAGCCGGTAGGCGTTGCTCATGGTGCGCAGGTTGAGCGCATACAGCTGCGCGGTGTCGGCATTTTTAACAATGAGGCTGTAGGTAGCAAAGCCGGCTACAGGAATTTTCTTACCGTTGATTTCGGTATTGTTCCAGATTCCGGGCACGGCAAGGTATGTATCGGGTGCGGGCGATCCGCTGCCGGACAGTGTTGCAGGATTGAGCAGTTTATTCCAGTAAAAATTCCAGGTCCCGTTCAGCGGAACAGTTGCAGTACCGGTACCCGCAAGGTCGAGCACGCCACCTTTGGCTTTAGGAGTAACCGAAAAAATGCGGCTGTTATAAATGAGCAGCGCGATGAGCAGCACGGCACCTGAAATGAACAGGAGGAAGTAACGTTGTGTGCGTGCAAAGTGCTTTTCAGTATCCATAGCTGCATGAAAGATAACCATCTGCCCGTGCATAATAAAGCAGGATTACGAACTTGCCGCCGGAAAGGGCATTTGTGTCGGCATTTGATTCTTCTAAAAATAACGAGGGTAACGAAAGCAATAATCGGGTGTGTATGGGAAACAAACGCAACGATACATTAAAAGAAGCCTTAATTCCGGTTGTTTTTTTTTGTAACACCCTCCAAATCATGTAATTTTAATGCGACTTATACATAAATCACATGCGCATAAAATGTACACTCACCACGCTGCTCTGGGCGGCCTGCACCGGTATGTTTGCCCAGCTTTCGGGAACATACACCATTGACGCATCATCACCGGCATCGGCAACGAACTACCAGTCGGTTTCTGCGGCGGTATCCGATCTGAGCGCCGGTACGCGCTCAGACGGCGGCCCTGTAAATGGCCCGGCGGTATCGGGCCCGGTAACATTGCGTATAGTAACCGGCACAGGACCGTATAACGAGCAGATTACTTTTCCTGCAATTACAGGAGCTTCTGCAGTAAATACCATCCGGCTTACAGGCGGCCCGGGCAGGGAAATGATTTCATTTTCGGGAACAACGACCACCGACCGGCACGTGGTTAAAATAAACGGTGCCCGTCACATCCGGCTCGACAGCCTCACGCTGCTGAATACGGATGTAACGTATGGGTATGGGGTGCATATCACCAACAGCGCCGACAGCAACCAGGTTACAAACTGTGTGGTCAACATTAACAATGCATCCACATCAGCCAACTTTGCAGGCATTACCATTTCCGGGGCAGCTGTAACAACCAACGGCGACTGGGGCGACGACAACCTCATCCAGGGAAACAACATCAGCGGCGGATATTACAGCATTACGTTGCGCGGCATAAGCACAACGGTGTATAACCAGCGCAATAAGATTTTAAATAACGTGATGCAGGATTATTATTTTTATGGGCTATACTGTATTTACCAGAATAAAACAGAGGTAAACGGCAACACCACTTCGGCCCGTACCTCGGCATCAACGACGTGTTACGGCATGTTTTTAAGCAGTGTGGATTCCCTGAGTTGTGAACGGAATCGCATCAACGTAATGGGTACGTATGGTATTTATTGCGCCAATGTCAATAACCAGGGCGGAACCGGAACTTACCGCGCACGCATGGCAAACAATATGATCGGCGGTACCTGCCTCGGAACATCACCTTACGGTATTTATATGACCTCCACCTGCCGGAACCTGGATATCTGGCACAACTCGGTAAGCCAGACCAGCGGCAACGGGCGTTGTATTTACATTCTCAGCGGCAACGGTAATGATGTGCGGAATAACTCGTTTGCCATTTTCGGATCGTCAACCGGCTACGCAGCGTATATAACTTCTGCTGCATCTGTAAGCGCGATGGATTACAACAACTACTGGGCACCGGGATCATCCAACTTTATTTATGTGGGAGCTGCATTTACCACCGGTAACTATATCGGCGGTGGCGGATTTAACACCAATTCGCGAAACGGCAACCCGGTTTATATCAATAACGTAACGAACCTCCACTCGGCCGCAGCACAATTGTTTGATGCAGGAACAAACGTGGGTGTAACAACTGACTTTGACGGACAAACCCGCCCGATGCTTCCGACTGCGCTGTATGATATCGGGGCGGATGAATACACCCCTTCGCTGAATGATGCGGGTGTTTCATCGTGTACAAGCCCGCTGCAGCCTTTTGCCGCAGGCCTGCAGAATGTTGGTGTAACAGTGTATAACCACGGCGCTGCAACGCTTACGGGTGCAACGGTAAACTGGACGGTAAACACGGTTCCGCAAACACCGTATGCGTGGAGCGGCAGCCTGCCCACCTTTACGAATTCGGCACCGGTAACAATCGGAACGTATACGTTTGCAGCAGGCAATACTTATAACCTCCGTTTCTGGACAACAAACCCGAACGGGGTGCCGGATAACAACACCCTGAATGATACTTTAAATCTCCAGGTGTGCGTGGGCCTGAACGGAACTTATACAGTAGGTGGTGTCGGCGCAGATTTCCCGACCATCAATGCGGCCGTTGCGCAGCTGGTGTGCGGCGGTGCAGCCGGCCCGGTTACCATTCGTCTTAATCCGGGACAAGGCCCTTTTAACGAACAGGTTATTATTCCTGCCATTCCGGGCACAAACACGACGCGAACCGTTCGTTTTACCGGCGGGCCGGTTCGTGAAACCGTTACGTTTGGTGTAACAACAACTGCCGAGCGTTCTGTTTTCAAAATTAACGGGGCACGACACATTACACTGGACAGTTTGACCATTATCAATACCAGTACAACGTTCGGTTATGGCGTACAGCTCACGAACAGTGCCGACAGTAACGTGGTGAAAAACTGCCGGGTGTTTGTTGACAGCACGTCCACTTCGTCCAACTTTGCCGGCATTACACTTTCGGGTGCAACTGTTACCACAAACGGAGACAATGGTGATAATAACCTCATTCAGAACAATACCGTGAGCGGTGGTTATTATGGCATTTCGATGCGTGGAGTATCTACTACGGTTTTTAATCATCGCAATACGATTGCCGGGAACAGCGTCCGCAATCATTATTTCTATGGTATTTACAGTTACCAGGAAAACAAGGCTGTAATTGATGGCAACACCACAATGCCGCGCCCGGCCGCCACGGTATCCAATTACGGTATTTATTGCGGATATATGGATTCGTTGCTGGTACAGCGCAACCAGGTTAAAAACCCCGGAACATACGGCATCTATTTTACCTATGGCAACTACCAGGGCGGAACCGGCACATACCGTTCGCGTGTAGTGAACAATATGATCGGCGGCGGATTTACAGGTACAACTCCTTATGGAATGTATCTTACCACCAACTGCCGCAACCTGGATATCTGGCACAACTCCGTGAGCCTTGATAATGGTAACGGCCGCGCGCTTTATATGCTGAGCGGATCGGGGAACAATATCGAAAACAACTCGTTTGCTGTTTTTGGTTCAACCACCGGTTATGCAGCTTATGTGAGCAGTGTGGCTTACATCACCAGTATGAACTACAATAACTATTATGCGGGCGGTTCCACCAACTTCATTTTTGTGGGTTCGGCGTATAATACAACCAACTACATCGGCGGGGGCGGATTCAATCTCAATTCACGCGATGGTGATCCGATCTATAATAACAATGCAACCGATCTCCATTCCGCAGCACCCCAATTATTTGATGCAGGTGTTAACCGGGGCATTACAACGGATATTGACGGTGACGTACGTCCGATGCTTCCTACTGCCGGTTACGATATCGGTGCGGATGAATACAATGTGATTCAGAACAATGCAGTTGTAGTGGAATTACTGGAGCCAGCCAATTATTTCTGCACAGACAGCACACAGCCGGTGATTGTGGTGATTAAAAACCTGGGAGCAGATACCATTTTCACCATGCCGCTTACGGCGCAGCTTTCGGGATTCATGACCGGTACATTAAACTATACGTATAATGACACGCTGCTTTTTGGTGCGAGCGATACAGTTACTGTTGGAACCATCAATACGTATCCCGGCGGTACGTTAAACGTAACGGTTTATTCCGCACTGCAAGGTGAACAGGTAACTGCAAACGATACCATTCATACCCAGCTTGGCGTAATTGCATTTGCACCCGGTGCAGTTGCCACCGGCGATACGGTGTGTAGCGGTTTTGCAGGAACGGCGTTTGTAAACGCAGATGGTTTTCAGCACAGCTGGTACAATGTACCTACCGGCGGAACTGCACTGGTAAGTAACGATACTTTGGTAACTCCTGTGCTTACAGCAACAACCACCTATTATGTGGAATCACTTACCCGCGCCGACTCCAGCCTCACTTCGCATTACAACGGAGGTAACGGGTGCGACGGCGCCATGTTCAACTTCATCCCGAACGTAAATATGGTACTTGATTCGTTTGCGGTTAACATCGGTAGTACAGCCAATGAAACGGTGCGTGTGTATTACCGTGCCGGTACTTATCTCGGTAACGAAACGAATGCGCTTGCCTGGACATTGCTCGGGCAGACCAGTGTGGTGGGCAGCGGTGCCGGGCAGCCGACGCGGATACCTGTTGGCGGAATAACGTTGCAGGCCGGACAGACGTACGGTATTTATATCATGCTGCAGTCGTCCAACATGGATTACACCACGGGCAGTGCAACATTTGCAAACACCGATGCAACAATGGTTACAGGTGCAGGGCTCTGCGCACTTTTCGCCAGTGTTAATGCGGGCCGTATTTTTAACGGAACTGTTTATTACACCAAAGAAATCTGCCCGAACCCGGTGCGTGTGCCGGTAACCGTTTCGGTATTGCCGAACCCGGTTGTGGCACTCGGTGCTGATACAACCGTTTGCGGATCGCTGCTGCTGGATGCCGGTAATCCGGGTGCAACATTTACCTGGTCAACAGGTGGAACCACACAACAAATTGCGGCTACGTTTACAACTTCTTATAATGTAACCGTGTTCGATGGATCATGTTATGGCCGCGACACCATCCAGGTGGTTGTGAATGCACAGCCGACTGTACTCGCAGCGGCTACCACAGGAAGTGTTTGTATCGGCAACAGCGATGTGCTGAATGCAGCAGGTGCCAATACATACAACTGGATGCCGGGCAACCTTTCGGGGGCAACGGTTTCTGTTTCACCAACAGTATCAACTACCTATACCGTAATCGGTACCGACACCGCCAACGGTTGTACCGATACGCAGCAGGTTGTTGTGAACGTGAACATGCTTCCGCTGGTTGGATTTACCGCTTCGGCAACGGCGGTGTGCCAGGGCGATTCATTAACGCTGAACGGAACCGGTGCAAGTACCTACACCTGGTCGGGTGGTGTAACCGATGGCAGCTACTTTGTGCCTTCCACTTCCGGGAATTATATTGTAACAGGTACTGATATCAACGGATGTATTGGAACCGATACGGCCATGGTTACCGTGAACGCATTGCCTGCTGTTGGTTATACGGCTTCGGATACGCTGGTTTGTGAAAACAGCCCGGTTACATTAGCCGGAACCGGTGCCACTTCGTATGTGTGGAGCGGCGGCGTAACTGATGGTATTCCTTATAACGTTTCAGCTACAACTACATTTACGGTTACGGGTACTGATGGCAACGGATGCAGTAACAGCAGTTCGGTACTCATCCAGGTAAATGCGGCCCCGGTTGTTGGTTTTACTGCAAGTGCACCGGCGGTTTGCGCCGGTGATTCGGTAAATCTCAGCGGAACAGGTGCTGTTTCGTACACGTGGAGCGGCGGCATTACGGACGGTGTTTATTTTTACCCGACAGCAACGGCTTCATACATTGTAACCGGAACAGACATAAACGGCTGCCAGGCGATGGATACTGCAACAGTTACCGTGAACAGCCTGCCGAATGTAACGGTTACATTACCGTTCAGCACGATCTGTTTTGATGATGCAAATGCCGCACTGACCGGTGGTTCACCGAACGGCGGAACCTGGAGCGGAACCGGTGTTACAGGTGGGGTTTTCGATCCGACGGTTGCGGGTAACGGCCCGGAAGTAATCACATACACGTATACAGATGTAAACGGTTGTATCGGTTCAGCCACGCAAACCGTTACGGTTGATCCCTGTATCGGCATTACCGATCAGCAGGCCGGAACGGGTGTGACCGTATATCCGAATCCGAACAATGGCTCATTTGTGATCAGGAACAATCGTGCAGAAAACATCACGATTCAGATTTACGACATACACGGAAAAATTGTAAATGCCCGTACACTGGCAGCTGGCGTGCAGGAGCCTGTATCGCTGGAAGCATCGGGTGTGTATGTGTTGCAGTTTGTGACCGGCGACGGACAGGCCGTCCGCAGGCAGGTTATCGTTCAGAAATAAGATGCGGCAAAACAGATGCCGGGCGGCTGTGCAGCAATGTGCAGCCGCTTTTTTAGTGCGGTACTGCGGCGTTCTGTGCTATTTTATGGCAGTTCCGGAATTCAAATAATGGCCCGGGAATTAGTTTTCCTTTAAATATTTCGGTAATATTGTGGCTGCACTTTTAACCAAAACCTATTTGTACATGAACAAAATCTTTACACTCTTTTCTGCTGCCTTAATTTCTGCTACTGCAGTAATGGCTCAAAGCCCTTCAGTGCCTTCTGCAGAGCAGGCCCCGAACCTGAACGGCAACAACCCGAACCCGACTCCGCAAACACCCTGGCAGGTGCTTTTCAGCCATGACATCACTGCAGGTGGTGCAGGCACAGGCAACGCCGGTGTAGTACTTGCCGGTTCTGAATTCTGGGTTTCAAAATGGGCTTCGGATACCATCAGCAATTTCTCGCTGCTTGGAACGATGATTTCTTCGTTCACTGTTGCCGGTGTTACTGGCATCCGTTCGATGACCACTGACGGCACACACATTTACGCAGGTGCAAACACTTCTGCTATTTACAAAATTGACCCGGTAACCAAAACACTGGTTTCGACCATTACCGTAAGTTCAGTTCCGAACATCCGTTACTGCACCTACGATCCGACCACCAACGGCGGAACAGGCGGTTTCTGGGTAGGTACCTGGGCAACTGATTTCACACAGGTTGACATGACCGGCAGCGTACAGAACGCAATCGGCGCAGGCACACACGCACTTACTGCCAGCTATGGCCTTGCATTTGACAATGCTTCGCCGGGCGGACCGTATGTGTGGGCTTTCCACCAGACCGGAACCAGCAACGCAGCTGACATCATCCAGGTAAATGTAAACTCTGGTATCCAGACCGGTGCTATGCACGATGTAACTTCAGACATGGGTACTGCAGGTGATCTCGCAGGTGGCCTCTTCTTCCAGCCGACCCCGACTACTGCACTGGTTGGTGTACTCCAGGGTGCTGCCAACATGCTGTTTTCGTATGATGTTGCCGGTGTTATCGGTATCAACGATCACATTGCACCGGTTGATATGATCAGCGTTTCGCCGAACCCGTCGAACGACATGATCAACATCCGCGTAAAACGCACAAACAACGACGCGATGCAGATCCGCATTGTTGACATGCTGGGCAACGTAGTTACTTCGAGCAACAACGTTGCTATGAACAACTACTACAGCATTGCAAACTACGAAGCCGGTGTTTATTTTGCACAGGTAACGTACAACGGCCAGGTGTTCACCACCAAAATCGTGAAGAACTAAGTAACCGTTTTTCGTAAAAGATAAAGCGGCTGTTCCGTTCCGATAGCTATCGGAAGGAGCAGCCGCTTTTGTTTTGTAACAGCAGCCGGGAGCAAATGGCTGCTGTTGTTGTTTGTCCTGCCCAACCGGTTGTTCATCCGTAGCCGTATTTCACGTAAATCAGCTCGTATAATTTTGATTCGTTCAATGGAATTAATTAAAAAACGATACGATGAAAAAAGCAATTGTTTTGCTCGCGGTGCTGCTGACGGTTTATGCTGCAAAAGCACAATACAATGTAATAACCCTGGCCGGAACGGGCTCGCCCGGGTATTTTGACGGACCGGCATCAGCAGCTGAATTTAACAGGCCCTACGGCATGTGCCGTGACCAGGGCGGGGCAATATACCTGGCCGATTTGTTTAATCATTGCATCCGGAAAATTGCGCCTGATGGCACGGTAAGTACCTATGCCGGAACAGCAACTCCCGGTTTTGTGGATGGCCCTGCAGCCACCGCGCAGTTTAACTGGCCGACCGGACTGTGTGTGGATGATTCGGGGACGGTTTATGTTACTGAAATGGGTAATCACAGCATACGTAAAATTACCGCTTCAGGAATTGTTTCAACTGTTGCCGGAACCGGTGCGCAGGGTTTGGCAGACGGCCCTGCAGCCACAGCACAGTTTTGTTATCCGCGTGGCATCCTGCTCGATGACAGTGCAAACCTGCTGGTTGTTGATGTGTGGAATCACCGGGTGCGCAAAATTACCCCGGGCGGAATGGTAAGTACAATTGCCGGTGGCGGGTCGGTAATAGGTTACCTCTCTGTCGGCGATTATATTGATGCGCCCGATACCGCTGCACGTTTTTATGCGCCATGCTGGATAGCGAGAGACGCCGCCGGAAACTGTTACGTGGCTGATGCATACAATCACCGCATCCGTAAAATAGATACCTCCGGTTTTGTAAGTACGTTCGCCGGCAACGGGGGAATCGGTCCCGGCAATGGCGCGGTGGCTGATGGTCCGGCACAGACCGCACTGTTCGACACGCCCACGACCCTCGATATGGACAGTGCCGGAAATATTTTTATAAACGATCCGATCAATCACCTGATACGGAAGTACACAACCAACACCGGTTTGATCAGCAGCATCGGAAGCGGGATCGTGGGTTTTGCAGATGGCCCGGACAGCACAGCACAATTTAATAACCCCACCGGAATTCTCGTTGGAAAAAACGATACCATTTATTTTTCGGATCACCTCAATCATGCCGTTCGTGTGCTTGTGCCTTCCTCGCTTGGGTTCAGCGACCAGGCTGCGGCCAACAGGATAGAGCTTTACCCGAACCCGGTTCGTGATCAGCTGCACATCCGTATTCCGCAGGGCGATGAACCGGGATACCTGGTTGTATATAACATGAACGGTGCAGCCGTTTTTAGCCGGCAGGTGGAGCAGGGTGATACAGCAATCGGGGTAGGTCAGCTTCCGCCCGGCATTTACGCATTGCAGCTGGTAACACCAACATACACAACTGTAAAAATGGTTGTAAAGGAATAAGCGCACGTTTTACGGATTGCGCGGCACAGCCGGATGCACCTGTTTTTAAACGGGAACATCCGGCTGTGTATGTTTGGGAGGAATGCAGGGCAATCGCGTCTGAAAAATGCCATCTGTTATATCCCCATAATCAGGACTTTCGGGCAGACCTCTTACTTTTGATAGTGTTAGCGGGCAGTCAGTTCGAGTGTTTCTTGCTGATTTTTCATCAGCAAGAAATGTATCGGGAACGTGGGC
>CALRZN010000015.1:0-128989 GCA_943372645.1 Chitinophaga pinensis
CGCGTTTCTGGCGCAATTACCTGAATACGGCGCAGATGGCATTCCTGAGCATACAGGCCAGTTTTTATGTGAGCCATTACGGGTTCGGTTACCGCAAAAACCACAACGAATCGCTGCCGCAGGAAATACGCGACCAGATTGATTTTTACAAAAAATCGTGCAAGGAAATTCTCGACAGCACCATCTGGAACGACGGGCTGCATGTGCGGTACATGAACACGCTGAACATTTACTGCTGTTTCCTGTTGCTGGGTTCGCGCGAAGACCTGCGGAGCATTATTGACCTGCTCGAAGGCGCGCTGTTCAATTACCAGCAGGTGGCGTTTCAGCGCCTGTACGATGCGATTTTCGCAGCGCTCATCATGGCGTATTTTATGCTCGAAGAATACATCAAGGTGCAGGAATGTTACAAACGTTATGAAAAACTCACTGCACCTTCGGTGAAGATGCAGGAGAATGATTTAACCATCAAAGCATTTTATTATACCGCGCAGTGGATTACGACTTCGCGCAAACAATACAAAGACAAGATTACCGGCCTGCTCGTGAAAACGGATAATGTTCCGAACCTGCAGAATGCCCGCCGCGTGATTCTTGACCTGATGAATTATTATAAAATCTGATTACACATTGCCCCGCACCCCTGCCCTGCTGCTGTTGCTCTGCCTGTTTGCCGTTCATGCCCTGCATGCGCAGCAAAATAAAATGCGCGTGTACCTGCTTCCCGGCCACGGTTCTGACGGCCGTGTGTTTGCAAAACTGAAACTGGATACGGCGCTGTATGATACGGTGCATGTGCGTTACGACATCCCGGTAAAACACGAATCCATGCACCAGTTTGCGCGGCGCATGGCGGTCCAGCTTGATACCACGCGCCCGTTTATACTCGTGGGGCAATCCATGGGCGGCATGCTGGCAGTGGAAATGGCTACGTTTCTGCATCCGCAGAAAACCATCATCATCTCCAGTGCCGACAGCCGCAGCGAACTGCCCATCCGTTACAAGTTTATGAAAGCAATTCCGCTGTACCGCGCGCTGCCCCCCGGTGTGCTGAAAGCAGGAGCGTTTGTTGCGCAGCCTGTTTTTGAACCCGACCGCAACAAAGAAAAAGCTACGTTCAAAGCCATGCTGAAGGCCAAGGACAAACGGTTTGTAAAACGTGCCATTAATATGATTGTACGCTGGAAAGGACCACAGCAACCGCTGCATGGTACATTACTGCAGGTACACGGCACCAAAGATCACACGTTGCCTTTCCGCCGCATTCATGCTGATGTGGTGGTGCGCAAAGGCTCGCACATGATGGTGCTTACGCGCGGGGAGGAAATCAGTGTTATTGTTTCGGAATTGTTACGGAAATAACCGGCCCGGCCTTTTCGGGCGGCCGATCCAGTGAACAGCATTAATCAGGTAATCTCCAGGTGCTCCGGTGCATCTGCCGCGGGCAGGTGTTCATCGAGGCGCTGCAGTAAACTGCCCATTTCGGTATCGTGCAGCAGCAGGTTGCGCGTGGCGGGCTGCAGAAATCCTTCGGCCTGCATGGAAGCGGCAAGCGCAAGCAGATGATCATAATAGCCTTCGACATTGAGCAGCCCGATGGGTTTGCGGTGCAACTCCAGCTGCGACCAGGTGAGTGCCTCAAACAATTCATCAAGCGTACCGAATCCGCCCGGCAGTGCCACCACCGCATCGCAGCGCGTGAGCATGAGTGCTTTGCGTTCGTGCATGTTCTCCACAAGTATCAGTTCACTTACGCCGTTATGACCAACTTCGGCCGTATTCAGAAAATGCGGAATTACACCGGTAACATGCCCGCCTTTTTCCAGCACAGCATCCGCAATAACCCCCATGAGGCCGATGCTGCCGCCTCCGTAAACGAGTCCGATGTTTTTTTCGGCCAGTAAATAACCAAATGCTTTTGCAGTTTCTTTATACACCGGTTTACTGCCCATGCTGGCACCGCAGTACACGAGAATGTTTTTGAGTTTTTGTTTTTCAGGCATAACAGATTCAACAAATTGTAGTAAAGATAAGCTATTCATAATCCGATGCAGTTGCCGGTACATTATGCAACTGGTTTACATCATACGCCCAGATTTTGATGTCCGTATCGGTTTCGATGTCCCACTACTAAAAAACAGAGCGGAGAGCGGTATTATGGATGCATTTCGCTCTGTGCTCTGTTTCTGTGCTCTGTTTCTCTGCTCTGATTATTTGGACTTTTCTTCTTAAAAATCAATACTGTAATAAAACAACGGCAGGAAACCGAGCTGGTATTTTTCACGCAGCGGATTGTCTTTCGGATTAAACGGATTGGGCGAATACGTAATCGCGAGAATGTTGCGGCGGTTGGTTACGTTCACCAGGTCGAGACCGATTTCGTGCGTGATCTTTTTATTCCGCGCATTCAGTTTCCAGTTGATTTTTGCGTCAATGCGGAAGTAATCCGCGTACTGCAGCGTATTGCGCAGCGAATCCACGTAATACTCGTCGTTATCCAGGCGCGAAGCCAGTGTATCAATCGGCGTGTACCAGCGTCCGCCGGAAGCCGTAATCTTGGTTCCGATCTGCAGGCTCTGGCGTTCACCGAGTTTAAATTCTTTCGCGGCAAGGAAATTGGCTGCATAACGTCCGTTGAAATCGCTGTTGCGTTCAATGCCATCGCTTCCGGTGTATTTCGCATCATACAGCGAACCGGTAATCATAAAGAAAAATCCTTTGCCGAAAAATTTCTCCAGCGTTACTTCCACGCCCATGTTGCGGCCGGTGCCTTCATTCACGAGTGTGTCCGGGAAAAACCGGCTGAACCCGCTGCCCTGGTTGAGGGCCGAAAACGAAGTGGAATCTTCATCCACCGGCACATCCCACATCTGCTGGTAATAACTTTCCACTTTCAGGCGCATGCTTTGGCTGATGCTCCAGTCGTACGCCACCACGTAATGGTTGCTGCGTGTAAAGCCGAGGCCCTCATTGTGCAGCACATACGGTTTCGTGTTCGATCGCAGGTGCGTAAAATAAATGTACGCGGGCAGCATCTGGCTGTGCATGCCATAACCGGCACTGATGCTGTGATTCGGTTTTACCGACCAGCGTAAGCCGGCGCGGGGTTCAATGGCCGAACTGCCGTTGAGCGAAAAATATTGCGCATGCAGGCCCGCATTAAACACGAGGTTATCGGTGGCTTTGTACTTCCATTGTGCAAACGGCTGTATAAGCAAGGCACTGCCGCTGTAATCCTGGCGGTTGTAAAAATCCCAGGTGACTTCGCTGTGCACACTGTCGGTAAGAAAATACTGCTGCATGCTCAAAAACAAACCCGCCTTGATGGTGCTGCGCGAACTGAGTTTGTGTGTGATGGTGGTGTTAAAGGAATATTTCTGCTCCGTGTTTTTGTACCCCATTTTTTCGGTAATCGAATCTACGGCAAACGTGGTGTCGCGCCACACAAGCAGGTGGTGCGCCGACGATGCGCGGGTGGAAACCGCCAGCACCGAACGCACATACGTGTTTTCGTTGAGCGATTTGCTGTACACCGCACCGCCTACGGCCATGCCTGTTTTAAAATACTGGTCGCGGTTGCCTACACCGTACAGTTCTTCCGTAGGCTCGGTGTATTGACTTACTAGAATGGCAATGTTGCTGGTGCCGCCCACACCAAACAGCGAAAGGTTGGCGCCGTTTTTCAGCGGGAAGTTGAGTTTGAACGCACCGTCCTGGTAATTCGGAACAGCATCCGTTCCGATCGGTATGTTCAGCGATTCGAATAACTTGAGCGTGGAATACCGGTAGTTCACCAGGTACGACGACTGGTGCGCCTTACTCAATGGCCCTTCGGCAGTGATTTCTGTTCCGAGAAAACCAAGTTGTCCGGTGAATTCGTGTTTTTCGTTGTTGCCTTTGCGCATACGCAGATCGAATACACCTGCAACGCCGTTACCATATTCGGCCGGGAATGCGCCGGTCATAAAATCAGAATTGTCGAGCACCTTATTGTTGAGGATGCTGGCCGGACCGCCGGTGGTGCCTTCGATGGCAAAGTGGTTCGGGTTGGGAATATCAACGCCTTCGAGGCGCCACAGCACACCCATCGGCGAATTGCCACGCACCACAATATCGTTGCGTGAATCGTCAGCGCCCTGCACACCCGCAAAGTTGGAGGCCATACGCGCCGGGTCGCCGCGGCTGCCGGCATAACGGTTGGTTTCTTCTACCGAAAACGTGCGGCCGCTTACCGTGGTCATTTCATTGATGGTGCCTTCTTTTTTGTTGGCCACAATTTCCACTTCCTGTTTGGTCTCAATCAACTCTTCCAGTTCAATGTTCAGGATTGTTTCTTTGCCGGCATTCACCACCAGGTTTTTCATTTCATACGGCTGGTAGCCGATGTAGCGCACACGCACATTGTAACGGCCAACCGGAACATTTTCGAGGCGGAAATTGCCGTTGGCATCCACACTTGCTCCTTTAAAGAGCGCGGAGTCTTTATAAAGCACAACCGCCGCACCGGCAAGACCGAATTTCGATTCCTTATCCTGTACTGTTCCGCGAACCGTCTGCGTGTTCTGCGCAACAGCCGCAAATCCAAAAATTAATGCAAAGAAAAATAATGCTTTTGACTTCATAACGCCATGATTTGCCGTAAATGTAGGCAATACCACATGCAAGTCAAGGGGGCGGGAAATGTTTGCAACAGAATGTGGAAAAGTTGCAGAATGTGCAAAAAACGGCAATGCGGTTTTGGATTTTTTGCAAACGGCAAACACCGCAGTAAATTAACAAACGCCCACCGTTCAGGAATGCACAAATCCTTTCACCGCATCCACAAAACAACGCACTTTATCTTTTTCCGTATCGGGATAAAGCCCGTGGCCGAGGTTGGCGATGTGGCGCTGTGGCCCAAATGCGCGGAGCATGTTTTCTGCTTCTTTTTTAATTGTGGCGTAATCGGCATACAGCAAACACGGGTCCATATTGCCCTGAAGCGTTTTGTCCGGACCAACCAGCTGCCGCGATTCGGCGGCGTCCATGGTCCAGTCGAGGCCGATGGTGTTGCAGGCCAGTTTCGACAACGCGGTTCGTGCAAACCAGGCATCTTTTGCAAACACGGTAACCGGTACACGCGGGCTGAGTGCGTCGCAGATGCGGCTGATGTACGGAATTGCAAACGTATTGTATTGCTCCGGACTCAGCACGCCGGCCCACGAATCGAACAGCTGGATAAGGTCGGCACCGGCATCCACCTGCGCGTGCAGGTAACTGATGGTACTGGCGGTAATTTTTTCGAGCAGCTGGTGTGCCATTTCCGGCTGCGTATATAAAAAGCGTTTCGGTTTCGAAAATGTTTTCGAGCCGCTGCCTTCAATCATGTATGCAAAAATGGTCCACGGTGCGCCGGCAAACCCGATGAGCGGTACACGGCCGTTGAGTGCGCGTTTGGTAAGGCGGATGGCTTCGCATACGTAATGCAGATCGGAAGCACCATCGGCAATACGCAGGGCGTCAATATCGTGTTGCGTCTGTACTGTTTTTTCAAACCAGGGACCTTTGCTTTCCACCATCTGGTACGGCAGGCCCATGGCTTCGGGAATTACGAGAATATCCGAAAAAATAATGGCCGCATCCACGCCCAGGATATCAACGGGCTGCACGGTAACTTCGCAGGCAAATTCCGGTGATTCTACCAGTTCTTTAAATCCGCCCATTTTGGCGCGTACAGCACGGTATTCGGGTAAAACACGGCCGGCCTGGCGCATGAGCCAAACGGGTGTACGTTCTGTTTTTTCGCCGCGGGCGGCACGAAGCAGCAGGTCATTCTGTAATTGCATGCGCAAAAGTACGGCTTGCACGGGTGATTTTGTCAGCCTTTTGTCAACAGGCGGTTTGAAATTAATGCGCTTCATCATGTATCATTCGCGGCGGCTGTGCATTATTACTGCACCATGGGGTTACCTGCACCGGCTGAAAGGGATTAACCTGCAAAATATGGCCTGTAAATTGTAACTTCGTAACGCAATCTGCTTCACATGAAAAAAATTGTTTTTGCACTTTCCCTCTTTGCCTTCAGTGGTATTTTAAACGCACAAACCGCCAAACCCGATTCGCTGGTGGCCACGGAAACCGAAGCACTCATCTGGGTACTCGTAACTGATTTTAAAGACAAACCGATGGAAGGTGAAGCCGTTACATTTATCGGCGAGAAAACCAAAAAAGTGTATGCCGGTGTAACCGATGCCAGCGGGAAATTCCAGGTGCTCGTTCCTGAAGGTGACAAATACAAGGTGCAATACAAAAGTTTTACAGAAGATAAAACCTACGATCCGCTGGACATACCAGTGATGGACGGCGTGATTGATTTTGAATTTACTATCCGTGTGCAGGCGCTGCAGAAAAACTATACGCTTGACAATGTGTTTTTCGATACCGGCAAATCAACACTGCGCCCGGAATCGTTTAAAGAACTGAACGAACTGGCCGAATTCCTGCTGCATAAAAAGAACATCGAAATTGAAATTGCCGGTCACACCGACGATGTGGGCGACGATGCCGCGAACCTGAAACTGTCACAGGACCGCGCCGATGCGGTGAAAGCGTATCTCGTGAAAAAAGGGGTGAAAGCCGAACGCGTTACCGCCAAAGGCTACGGCGAAACCAAACCGATTGAGCTGAATAGCACGCCCGAAGGCAAACAGAAAAACCGCCGTACGGAGGTGCACCTGCTGAAGCAGTAAAAAACTCAGAGTCTGTTTAAGAATTGGATCGTGAAATTGTTATAAGTGCATTTTTTCGCCAGACGAGGCACTTTTTGAAGAGCATCCCGGCTGAGCCGGGACGGTCGAAAAAAGTAACGAAGTATGGCGGAAAAAGGCACATAACAGTTTTGCGAGATGATTTTTAAACAGGCTCTTAGTCGTTTTTAAATTTGTAACCCACACCGCGGATGGAGTAGAAATGCAGCGGTTCGCGCGGATTTTCTTCGAAGTATTTCCGGAAATTGAGGATGTAATTATCAATGGTGCGTGCGGTGGGCAGCGCGTCTTCTTTCCACAGCAGGTCGAGGATGAGGTCGCGGGAAACCACTTCGTCTTTTTTATCAATCAGCAGGCGCAGCAGTTCCACTTCGCGTTTGCTCAGCGAAACGGTTTCGCCGTTCCAGCCACGGGCTTCGTAGGTAACAAAGTTCACGTAGTTTTTTCCGAACGTGTATTCGCTGCCGGTGCTGCTTTCGGGAATCCGTTTCGAGCGGCGCATCAGGTTCTGCACACGCAGTAAAAATTCTTCGAGGTGAAACGGCTTGGTGAGGTAATCATCCGCGCCGAGGCGCAGGCCATGCACCTTGTCTTCACCCGAACCTTTGGCGGTGAGAAACAAAACCGGCACATCTTTGTCTTTGCTGCGGATGCTTTCGCACACATCAAACCCGCTGAGTCCGGGCAACATCACATCGAGAATAACGAGGTCGTAACTCCCGCTTTTGTATTGCGAAACCGCGGCCAGGCCGTTGTCCACAGCTACCACTTCACAATCATCCATTTCGAGATTGAGCCGGATGGCCTTCTGCAGGCTGGCTTCATCTTCGACCAAAAACACGCGGCGTTTCATGGGGTAAAGTTGCGAAAGAAGTTTGAGATTATGAATTTTCGGAAATTATGTTGGTTATCCAGCAGTTGATTTTGAGCTACCATTGATGCGCGAGGCATCGCGCATCAACGGTAGGTCGTTCATTATTTATGATTCGTTTTTCCTTTCGTTATCCAAGGAGTTATTCTACGTCTACAGATCGTTCGTGCATTAACGGCTGCTCATTTCATTAAACGGATTTTCGTTAACTTCACAGGATGAAATTCTGTTTCGCCTTTTTATTCCTTTTTCCCGTTTTCACTACGCTGGCACAGGCCCCGGCCGAACGCTGCGGTTCCGTTCCATACCAGCAGCAGCAACAAATACTGCACCCGGAAGAACAGCAATCGCGCGAAGCCATTGAAACCTTTACGCGCAATTACATCAGCGAATGCAAAGCCGGACGGCAGTCAACCGTACAGGTTACGATACCGGTTGTGTTTCATGTGGTTTATAAAAACGCAAACGAACAGCTTTCGGCAGCGCGCCTGCAGGAGCAGTTGAATACATTAAACTCCGATTACCGCAAACTGAACAGCGACGCTTCACTGGTTCCTGCTGCGTGGCAGGGCATTGCAGCCGACTGTGAAATAAATTTCTGCCTGGCGCTGCAGGATCCGCAGGGTGCGCCCACCACGGGCATTACGTACACGCCTACTTCTGTACAGGTGTTTTCACTCGGCAATGAAGTAAAGTTTACATCGCAGGGCGGGCACGACATTTGGGATCCGACACGTTACCTCAACATCTGGGTTTGTGATCTGCCCGGCTTTACACTCGGTTACGCGCAGTTTCCCGGCGGATCGGTCGTTACTGACGGCGTGGTGCTTGATTACGCCTACACCGGTACCACCGGCGCTTCCAGTCCATATAATTTAGGTCGCAGCGGCACGCACGAAGTGGCACACTGGCTCAACCTGATTCACATCTGGGGCGATGACGGCAGTTCGTGCAGCGGCAGCGACAGTATTGCCGATACGCCCAACCACGGCGGACTGCACTACGGCTGTTTTAATGCAGGCCAGGTGCTTACCGACGCCTGTTCCCCTGCTGCGCCCGGCATTATGTGGATGAATTACATGGAATATGTGGACGATGCCTGCATGTACATGTTTACCAACGATCAGAAACTGCGCATGCAGGCCACGCTTGCCGGTCCGCGCCTTTCACTCACCACCTCGCCGGGCTGCTTAGTGGGTGTGCCGGAAAACAAACTGGATCACGGGCTGCTGGTGTACCCGGTGCCGGCAACGGATGCGGTTACGTTTGATTACCCGGAAGCCGGTGTGATAACAATCAGCATCCGCGATATCAGCGGTCGCCTGGTACGCACACTTTCGCGCGGTGCAGGCGCTGAACCGCTTACTGTGCATGGGCTTCCGGCGGGTATGTACATTGCCGAAGTGCGAACTGCAACGGAAACAGCGGTGCGCAAACTGGTTATTCAATAAAATCCGCACCGCATCAACCTTTTGCAATTCCGCTTGTTTTACCAGGGAATGCGTAATTTTGCACCCATGTCAACAGCACCCACCCAGAAGCCGGAATCTATTCACACCTGGCTCAACGATACCACGCTTTCGGACGACCTGAAAGCCATTGCTGAAAAAGTATTCCGCAGCGAACGCATTACTCCCGCCGAAGGCATCCTGCTGTATGAAAAAGGATCCGTCGGTTTTCTAGGCTCCTTAGCCAATGAAGTGCGTCAGCGCCTGCATGGTGATAAAACATTTTTCAACCGCAATTTTCATATTGAGCCGACGAACATCTGTGTGTTCGATTGCAAATTCTGCTCCTACTCGCGCCTGCTGAAACAAAAAGATGGCGCGTGGGAACTCAGCGAACAGCAGATGCTTGATATCGTTAAAAAATACGACGGGCAGCCGGTTACCGAAGTACACATTGTGGGCGGCGTGCATCCGAAAATGGGACTGCAGTTTTTTGCGGATGTGCTGCGCAAAATAAAAACGATGCGGCCCGATCTGCACATTAAAGCATTTACCGCGGTGGAACTCGATTATATGTTCCGCAAAGCGAAACTGACCACCGCACAGGGTCTGCAGTTGCTGAAAGAACACGGCCTGGATTCGTTGCCGGGCGGCGGTGCCGAAATTTTTGATGAAGCGGTGCGTGCGCAGATCAGTGAAGACAAATGTTCTTCTGAACAATGGCTGCACATCCACGAAACGGCGCATACGCTCGGTATTCCTTCAAACGCCACCATGCTTTACGGCCACGTGGAAAACTACGCACACCGCATTGATCACATGAACCGCCTGCGCGAACTGCAGGACCGCACAAAAGGATTCAACACATTTATCCCGCTGAAGTTCCGCAACAAAGACAACCAGATGTCGGATGTACCGGAAGTTTCGGTGATTGAAGACCTGAAGAACTATGCGGTATCGCGCATTTTCATGGATAATTTCGGACACATCAAAGCCTACTGGCCCATGATCGGCCGCACCACCGCGCAGCTTTCGCTTTCGTTTGGTGTGGACGACATTGACGGAACGATTGATGATTCGACAAAAATTTACACCATGGCCGGGGCCGAAGAACAGGTTCCGCAGCTCACCACGCAGCAGCTGGTGGAGCTGATCCGCAACGTCGGACGCCGCCCGATTGAGCGCGATACGCTGTATAATGTGGTTACAGACTACACAAATACGGTATTTGAAAATAATATTAATGCAAACTAAACCGACTTCGGATGTCCTATTTCCGACTCCCAAAGCATTGATTTTAAATCAATTGAATGAATATTACAGAAATATGAATGTCGTAAAATCCGGTATGCATACTTCGCGTATGTAAAAGGGGAATCTACATTTGTATCGTGATGTTCGTTCTTTTGACAGCTTAAGCTTTTACTCTCTACTCTCTCTTATTTTGTACGCAGTGGGGTCCTGACGTACAAAACTGTCAATACGAACTTAGAAGGTCTATCCTTTACACAACTGAACAAACCCGGGTCACGATACGGGGTAAAAAAAGTGATCCGGGTTTTTCAGTTATAACAACCGCTGAAAACGCTGCGCATTACTTCAGATCGGGGAGCCTGAAAATCCTCACTTACGTGAGTAAGCTCCGGTTTTCAGGCTCCCCGATCTTCGTTCTGCTTGGTTTTGAGCGGTTGTTATAGCATATAAATCTTTTACCTACGCGCTTTTTTCGGGAACTCGTGCGCCTGCGGCGCACTTTGGCGAACCTCTTGCTTTTCTTTACACAAACTGTTTCTATGATCTTGCGCGCCTTTGGCGCACTTTGGTGTACCAGTATCTTTTCTTTGCACAAACTGATTTTATTTACTCTTGCGCGCTTTTGGCGCGCTTTGGTGTACCGGTATCTTTTCTTTGCACACACTGATTTTATATACTCTTGCGCGCTTTTGGCGCACTTTGGTGTACCAGTATCTTTTCTTTACACACACTTATTTTATTTACTCTCGCTCGCCTGCGGCGAGCTTTGGTGTAACTGGTACTTCTTTGATTCTGGACTTTTAATTTGTTTAAAAATTATGGCGGTGGGAGTTAGCGGGGCTGGCGGTTCGTGGGTTAACTTTGCGCGATGATAGATGCGGTAATATTTGACATGGATGGGTTGCTCGTGGATTCGGAACCTTGGTGGCGCGTGGCGGAAACGAATGTGTTCGGGCGGCTGAGTGTGGCGCCTTCGGAGGCGGATTTTGAGCGGATGATGGGCAACCGCATCCAGGAAGTGATCCGGCAGTGGCACGATTCACATCCCTGGCCGGATGCGGATTTTGAGGTTACACAAAACGAAATTGTGGACGAAGTAGCGCGGCTTGTAATAACCAACGCCGGTTTGCTGCCCGGAGTTTCCGAAACCATAGCGTTTTGTAAAAAACAAAACGTTCCCGTCGCACTTGCCTCCTCCTCGCCCCTGCGCCTGATTAAAAAACTGATGACGCATTACGGAATTTACGATCAGTTCGACCTCGTGCGTTCTGCCGAATCGGAGCCTTACGGAAAACCGCACCCGGCCGTGTTTCTTACTACTGCCTCGCACCTGCATATCAATCCGCTGCGCTGCCTCGTTTTTGAAGATTCGTTTAACGGCGTACTCGCCGCCAAAGCCGCGCGCATGAAATGTGTGGCCGTTCCCGAAATGCGTGTTTATAACCAGCCGCGCTTCGCCATCGCCGACCTGAAACTGCACTCGCTGCTGGAGTTTGATGCGGCGTGCTGGGAGAAACTGAACCAGTAAGTCCAAAAATTTACTCACCGCAAAGTACATCCCGCATAACTGCGCACCGCCATGTTTTGCGCAAAGTAACGCAATGGAATTCCGATCAGACCTTGCGGTACTTAGCGTAAAACTTCGCGATACATTGCGGTTAAAGAAATACAACACTTCAACTATCTTTGCATCTGTCACTCAACAAAATCGCTTACAGTAATGGACATCAACTACGAACAGATCAACAAAGAACTCTGGAATGACCGCACCACGCATCATGTGCAGTCGGAGTTTTATGATATGCAAAATTTTCTCGAAGGCAAATCGCCGCTGAACAGCATTGAACTGAACCTGCTCGGTGATGTTTCCGGCAAAACGATGCTGCACCTTCAGTGTCACTTCGGCATGGATACGCTGGCTTTTGCGCGGCTGGGAGCACATGTTACGGGTATTGACATCAGCGATAATGCCATCAGCGAAGCGAAAAAGCTGGCTGCTAAAGCCAACCTCGAAGGCGAATTTGTGTGCTGCTCCGTGTATGATGTGCCGCAGCATATTTCCCAACAGTTTGATATTGTGTTTACCAGCTACGGTACCATCGGCTGGCTGCCCGATATGAACCGCTGGGCCGAAGTGGTTTCAAAAATGCTGAAACCCGGTGGCATATTTGTATTTGCAGAGTTTCACCCGGCGGTATGGATGTTTGACAACGATTTCGAAAAAGTGGCCTACTCCTACTTCAACCGCGAAGACATCGTGGAAGAACTGGAAGGCACCTACGCCGACCGCAACGCACCGATGAAAAAGAAATCGGTCAGCTGGAACCACGACATCGCCGAAGTGCTGCAGGCCCTGCTCAGCAATGGTCTCACACTCGAACGTTTCGAAGAGTTTGACTATTCGCCGTACAACTGTTTCAACAAAACAGTGCCCGGCGGCGAAGGCAAATTTTATATTGCCGGTATGGAACAGAAACTGCCGATGGTGTATGCGCTGCGGATGAGGAAGTAATAATAGACCTTATTAAATAGACACTATTGCAGGTGTGGCTTGTATAAAATAAATACTATTTCAGGTAGGCAGTGGCAGGGGGCAGTGGCAGTCTGCAGGTATTTCAGAAGATGAATCTGTTCCTTACGAATACACGACTGCCACTGCCTACTGCTGCTGCCACTTTTCCAGGTTCTATTTTACGCTGAGCATAATTATTCCCTGTCTATTTTAAAAGATCGAATAAATTCAGCATCTTACTTCTTCCCGTTCGGGAAATCCACTTCGTTTTCGCCGAGTTCTTCTTCTACATTTTTGAAGGTGGAGTTCTGCGTGTATTTGCGCCATTTATCCATCACGGCCAGCATATCATCGGGCACGGGTACTTCAAAATCCATGCGTTGTCCGTTCGGGTGAATAAAACCGAGTGTGCGGGCATGCAGCGCCTGGCGCGGGCAGAGCGCGAAACAGTTTTCGATAAACTGTTTGTATTTCTGGTGCGTGGTGCCTTTTACAATGCGGTCGCCGCCATATTCATGATCGTTAAACAGCGGGTGGCCGATGTACTGCATGTGTACACGGATCTGGTGTGTGCGGCCCGTTTCGAGTTTGCATTGCACCAGCGTAACGTAACCAAAACGTTCGAGTACTTTCCAGTGTGTTACCGCATGTTTGCCCTGCAGGCCGTCAGGATATACTGCACGGATTTTACGGTCGTGGCGGCTGCGGTCGAGGTGGCCGGTAATGGTTCCGGAATCTTCTTTGAAATCGCCCCACACCAGCGCATTATATACGCGGTCGATGCTGTGATCGAAAAACTGGACGGCGAGTTTATTCAGTGCCCGTTCGCTTTTCGCGAGAATCATCAGCCCGGATGTATTTTTATCAATGCGATGCAACAGGCCCGGGCGCATGTCGTCGCTGTATTTCGGCAGTTGCTGAAAATGATACAGCATCGCATTCATCAGGGTGCCGGAATAGTTGCCGTAGCCGGGATGTACCACCAGTCCGGGCGGTTTATTTACCAGGATGATGTCATCATCTTCAAACACAATATCAATCGGGATATCCTGCGGAATCAGTTCAATAACACGCGGCGGATGTGGCAGCACAATTACAACTACATCGTACGGTTTTACCTTGTAGCTTGATTTGGCGGGTTTACCGTTCACGAGAATGCTTCCCGCATCAGCAGCCGCCTGGATGCGCGTACGCGACACGCCTTCCATTTTGTTCAGCAGGTATTTATCAATGCGCAGCATCGACTGCCCGCCGTCAACTGTAAACCGGTAATGTTCAAAAAGTTCCTGTTCCCCGGCTTCTGATTCTTCTTCCGGCTCCATGTCGTGCTGCTTCATGGCGCAAAGATACTTATTCAGAGGGAGGTTTTTGTATGTTGAATTTATCCTGCAATTATTAAGTTACAGGAACACCACTATCTCTTCGTTTAACCACAAAGCCGGACACACATGCCATCACACGCACGAAGTTTTGCACGAAGGCCACAAAGGAAATACGCTCCATTGTGGCCATTGTGCATGCCATTGTGTTCATTGTGGTTAAATTTTAAGTTATGCACAAAAATAAATTCAGCATATCTCTCTTGCTAATGATAAATCGCGCAGCCGGGAAGCAACACTTTAAGTACGGCGATATCGTAGTCGGTAAATAAATTGCCGCGCAGATCCAGCACTGCCAGGTTGGTGAGGAAACAGATCTGGTCGGGCAACGCTTTCAGTTTGTTGTTCTGTAACGAAAGGTACGTGAGGTTTTTCAGCTTCGCGATGTCGCGCGGAATAACGGTGAGCTGGTTATTGTCAAGCGCCAGTGTTTCCAGGTTTTTCAGGTTACCGATTTCGGGCGGCAGTTTGGTGAGGTTGCAGTTCACCACGTACAGCGATTTCAGTTTTTTCAGTTCACCGGTTTCATGCGGCAGGCTGTCGATGCGGTTGTTGTACAGCAGCAACTGTTCCAGCGTTCCGCCGATGTGTTTCAGTTCCGGTATCATGTGCAGCGTGTCGGCCTTGTTGCTCTGGATCTGCAACGATTTGAGGCGGCCGAGGTACGTGATCGGTTCCGGAAACGTATCAAACGATGTTCCCACCAGTTCGAGGTAACGCAGTTCCTGCAGCTGCACAAAACTTTTCGGCAACGAATCCAGCGCATTGTCTTTCGACGACAAAAACTGCAACGCTGTCATTTTGGTAAACGGTTCGGGAAGCGTGATAAAATTATTACCGCCTATTTTCAGTGCCTGCAATGCGGTAAGTTTTGCCAGCTTCGGCAACACTTTCTGTTCAATCACTTGTCCGGTGATGTCCATTTTATACACCGTAGGCGCCTCTTTCAGCGCAGCTTTCAGGTCGGTATGTACAAACGCATCGGGCGGACCGATAAATTCAAACGGTGTTTTTTCGTTACCGCCGGGTTGTGCAAACAGCAATGCACAGGGCAGCAACAACAAAATAATGCTGCTGCAAAGCTTTCGGATGAGTTGTTTTTTTGGAAAAATAGTGCTCACAAGTGCACCAAATTAACAAAAAATTCCTGCCCGTTTATGGTAACACGCAGCAGATACACCCCAGGCGCAAGTGTTGCATTGCCGGTATCGAGCATAGTGCGAACGGTTCCGGGCGCAAGAGAGGTGTTTTTTTGCTCCGCCAGTTTACGGCCTTGTGTATCAAATAAGGTCATCGCCACTTCCGAAGTTGTTGCCAGCGTAACCTGTACCTGCACCGGCCCGCTGAACGGATTCGGCGAAGCAGTTACTGTAACAGCGTTTTCAGTTGCTGCAATCGCCGTCTGCAATTCGGCCACCTGCCCGTCGTTGGTTACAGCACTGCATTTCAGCCCTGCACCGTTTTCGGCGCGCACGGCAAAATAATACCACTGCCCCGGCGTGAGTGATAAACCGGTATGTGTAACAGCTGTATTTAACCCGTTGCCGGTCCAGGCCACCACGTTTGAATCGCCCGGCGTAGTTCCGATCGCATATTCGTGTGCCACCAGCCCCGAGTTCGGATCAGTTGCAGTTGTCCAGTTGGCCTGCAGTTGTGTAAGATTAAACGTCGTATCAATATCCGAAGCCGTTCCATCGGCCAGCGGAGCCGGTGCGGAGGGTGCAGTCCAGTCCACATCAAGCAGTTGCTGATCAATCGTGGAAAGATTTCCCGCCACATCTTTTACAATGGAAAAAATGGCACCCGCCGGTGTGGCCGGATTCGGATTCTGATACCGGAGGTCGCTGGCTGAATTGCCGACACTGATGTTTGCCGTTGCCAAGCGCGAACGGTACACACGAAAATCATCCACCTGCCAGTTGCAATTGCCGCTGCGGAACGAGATGAACGAACCGTTGCTGTACGGCGATGAATCAACCCACGAATGAATAAAAATATCATTCATATACACTTCCACTTTGCCGGTAGTGCGATCGTAAAATACTTTGTAATCGTACCACGTTGCTGGCTGTATGGCAATGCCCACCGACGACTGCAGGTAAAACACATCGTTAATTGTTTTGTAAATCTCCAGCGTCTGTTGATCAACGCGGAACCAGACGAAATACGAATTGCCCCGGTTGGTGAGGCTGCCGTTATCGCAGAAAAAATGAAAACCCGCGCGGCGGTTGTTACCCGTTCCTTCTATTTTTCCGTTCCAGTGATAACAATAGCGGTTCGATAAATTCTGCGTGAGCGATGCGTAAATGTTTGTATTTGCCAGGTTCTGGTCGGTCTGTTCCAGCACGCCGCTGTTAATGCCCCACGTGCCGGTTGCCGCAGTCCATTCCGGGTTTAATGCCACAAACGCATCGTTGAAAAATCCGTTGGTGCCGTTGCCGCGCCATTCGGTGCCGTTGTAATCGTTTACGGAATACAAACTTTTTTCAATGCCGCTTTGCGTATCCACATCGGTAAACGATGCCGTAAAGTTTTGTGTAACCCAGTTTGGTGGTGTACCAACTACCGTGGTGGGTGCTGTTGCGTCGGTGGAGCAGGTCCATATCGCATTCCAGCCCGTGCTTACGGTTGCACCGTCGGAAACAAAACGAAGCGTGATCGCGTTACCGGTAGCAGTTACCGTTCCCGGCGAAGCCGTGCCGTGGTAGGCCCCGATGAGCGGTGCATTCACCGAGTTGCCATCGTAGAGGTACAACGTATCGTAATTCAGTTCGGTATTGAATGCGGAAAAATTCAGCGTAAGCCCGTACGCACCAGTGGGCGCAATGGTGTACGTATAATCTTCGTTGCTGTAATACGTGCGGTTGGGTCCGCCGGTATCAAAAAGCGTATCGGTGCAGGCCACGATGGAACAGTCGGTAAATTTTTCTTCAATCGCATCCCAGTAATCGGAGTAACCATCATCGTATCCCAGCGCCCAGATGCCGATACCGCCAATGCCGCGCACATTCACCGCATCAAAGCGTTTACTCAAACTGTATTTGCTGTTGATGAAACACTGCACCCAGTTGCTGTTCAGCTGAAACACATAATACGGCGTGTAACTGTTCGCATCCCATTGCTGCGTGCTGTAATACCCGTTCGTATTGTTACGTACCACTGCATACGTTTTGGTGGCGGAATAATTTCCCGTAGTTGCGCCCGGAACGGTATTCACCGTGGTTTGCCATTCGCGGCCATAATACGGCAAACCCAGCAGCAGTTTGTTCACTGGCATGCCCTGGTTGAGGTAAAACGTCATGGAACGTTCGAGCGTGTAGTTGTAACTCGTCTGGAAATTATACAGCGGATCGCCCGGGCCTGCGGTGGTGCTGCCGCTCCAGTAATAATCGTAACCCATTATCACAAACAGGTCAACGGAGTTTACGAGGTTCGGAATATCAAACGTATTGCTCCAGTCAACCGCATACAGCGCCATGCTCAGTTCCGAACCGGGAATGGCCGTGTGCAGTTGCGTACTGAGGTTCGCCATAAAATTCGTAAACGGAATGCGATCCGACGAACCCATGCCTTCAAAGTCAATGTTCACACCCTTCCCGCCCCGCGCCTGCAGTAGCGAAATAATGTTTGTGATAAACGTCTGCTGCGCCGTTGAACTCGCCCAGAACGTACTGTGGCTGCCGAACAAGGTAGCGCAGATGTGAACGTCCGTTCCGTTATTGATGGCCGCCGTTACCGCCGCGCTGGTGGACCATTGAAACGAACTGTTGGTATTGTTGCCGGTAGTCGGACTCACCGCATAATCGAAATAACACAAATCAGAGAGCAGGTTCCACTGGTAATTAGTGTACACCGAACCCACCCAATACGGATGCCAGCCGAACACGCGTTTCTGCAACGCACACACATTGGGGCTTTTGCGCTGCTGCGTGGTTACAGCCGGTTCGCCCTGCGCGTGACGTAAGCTGTCCCAGCCGGTTTCGGATAAATTACCGAACTGGTTGTAGTATTGGGATTGCTCCTGCATCACGCCGGTGTGCTGCGCAGATAATATATTGCCCGCAAGTACTGCGAACAGGAGAATAAAAATACGTTTCATGAAAACGGTTTAAAGGCGTACTAATTTAAGGGAAAAAGGCGGTATACTGGAAAGTGGTTTTAACTAAACCGGTTAATGCGCTATTATTTTTCGGGGTTAAAGCGATTTCATTGGTTGTGGGAGCTGATTCGGATTCCTCTTTCATATACGATCATTTGTCATATTCATGAGCAAAGTATTAAATTGTCTTTCTTCCTTTTCTTTCAACTTCAGAATATGCTTTGATAGCTTAACAGGAAAATGTACATGAGACAAATAATTAATCGCGGAATAAGTATCGTGCCAATTACCTAATTCGTTCTGCATCCTGCTGATTTCTTCATGATTCAATGCTATTGTTTTTTGCATTCTTTCAGGCAGGAAATTATAGATATACATCATTCTCTTTATTTTCTTTCTGTATGTATGCATGCTCTCCCTGTCTTTCTGCCGGAGTATTTTATTTGCCTTTTTTTTCTCTTTTCTGAAGTATTCTATAATTATTTTTTTACCTGGAAGTAATTCTGGAAAACAAGCTTTTCTGCTAAAATGGTTCACGATCATCTCGAATCGTGAACCATTTTTGATAAACTGCTCAACAAGAATATTTTCTTTTTTTCTTAATTGGTTAATTAGTCTTTTGAGCGGATGAGGATCAGTACTAAAAAGGTGGATATTAATTTGCAGCTCCCTTATTTCTCCTGCTCTTCTAAACAATGGCTTCAGTTTTTTTGTATCGTATTTTTCTTTATAGATATTTTCAGCAAAGGAAAACACGGCTTTTATTTTTTTTATATCCACCCTTAAATGGTGGAGACATTCGGGGTTTTTGTTTTTCGCATAGGTGGTAATATTATGCTCAAGGGATCCAAGCCTGTCAAGAACATAATTATTCAATAAATTCTTTTCCATGCACTTTTTGTATCTGACAAGTTGTTCTACCTATGTTCCTGCCCTGCCTATAACTGGTTTATTCATACTACAAATTACAAACAATAACTCAAATTCACGGGGATTGACATATAATGTTTTCGTGACATAGCGTCAATCCACTGATTGCAGCCGATCAAATGGGGGAGTCAATCGCAAAAGAAGACCTGGCATATAATATACCCAACACCAACAAATAAAAAAGAATCAACCCAACACGAAATTAAAAACCAACACCCCGCGATCCTTGCGCAATCCCTACAACTCAATGCTCATGAAAAACCGCATGCTCCGAAAACCGGTGATCAATAGTAAACGTACGATCCGTAAGCGTTTTCAGAAACGCAATGATATCTGTTTTTTCCTGCGCGGTCATGGCAATGCCGCCGGTGAGCTGGGGCTCCAGCGTGGGACTGGACACGATGCCTGATGTGTAATGATCGAGCGCCTGTTCGAGTGTGAAGAAACGACCATCGTGCATGTAGGGCGACGACAGTTCGATGTTGCGCAGTGAAGGCGTTTTGAATTTGTGCAGGTCGAGCGGATCGAGCGTGATGTGCGCGCGGCCGGAATCGTTGAGTGTGGGATCAACCGCCAGGCCGTTGTTGCGGTACTGGTAATCGGTAAACAGCGGCGCGGGGTGGCAGGTGCTGCATTTGGCGGTAAACAGGCTGAGGCCGTTGCTTTCTGCCGGCGTAAGTGTGGTTTCGCCGCGCATGTATTGATCGTATTTTGAATTGGCCGAAACCATCATGCCCATAAACTGGGCCATGGCGCGGAACATGCGCTGCGTAGTAATGGTATCTGATCCGAACGCATCTTTAAACATGGTGCGGTACGCCTGCAACGCTGAAATTTTGGCCACCACATTCGGCAGTGTTTCATCCATTTCAACCGGGTTACCGATGGGGCCCGCAGGCTGCAGCTCGATGTGGTTGATACCGCCATCCCACATGAACGACGGATACCAGGCAATATTAAACAGCGACGGCGAGTTGCGTTTGCCGAGCAGGTCGTTTATGCCATGACTGATGCGGTGTTCCGTATGCGCAAATGCGGAAGCCTGCTGGTGACAGCTGGCACAGGCAATGGTATTGTCGCGCGATAAAATCGGATCGTAAAACAGTTTGCGCCCGAGTTTGAAACCGGCTTCGGTTACTGTATTGCCCTGGAAATTATAAACGGGCTGCGGAAAACCATCCGGCACTTTAAATTCATACGTTTCTTTTACCGGTGCAATAATTTCCGGATCGCGGCGGCAACTGAACACGAGTGTGGACAGCGATGCTGCTACAAAAAGCGTTTTTATAAAGTAAGGGCGGCGCATTCGTTTACTTATTGAATGTGATCTACCGTGAACATATCCATGTAATTATCTGCAATCGTTTTATTCATTGCATTTACAGCCATGTTGGCTGCGGTTGTGCCGAAATCAATCAGCGTAGGCGTTTTGAACCATTCGTTCAGGTTACAGTCCATGTAAATGGTGCGTGCCGTGCTGCCCACATTCAGCGCAGCCGAATTAAACGAAGGTGTAACGGTGCGGATGCCTTTGTTTACACCGGTAAATCCGCCGATGTGAAACGAAACGATGTGCCCCGGTTCGGTGGATTGCGGTGAAGAACCTTCCAGTTTGGCCATGATGTAACCGGTGCTCCAGGTCCAGAACATGCCGTTTGCCGGATCGAGTGCGCCGGTTTGTGCGCCGGAAACGTTACGCGTGCTGTCAACACCAATCATAAACGACATGCTCACATAATCGCCGGAAGGCACACTGCCGAGCGTGAAGCTGCGCGAAGCAGCATTGTTCTGATCGATGAGGTGATAACTTTCCGGCTCATCGTAATGCGAACCGTCCGCTTTGTACAGGCGCACATTGCTGATGTAGTATTTGAACAGGTCAACAACAAACGTGTCGTTGTTCGGATTCACATAGTTCTGCGTGTGCAGCACGATCGGTTGTCCATCTACTTCATTTGAAAAGCTGAACGTAACCGATCCGGTAGCTGGCGTTGAAGGCGTTGCCGGATCTTCCGGGGTTTCTTTTTTGCAGGATGAAAAAATTAAACCGGCCGCACAGGCAACTGCGATAAGACTGTATTTCATGGTGAACTGCGTTTTTTAGGAATCTTCAAATATACCAATTCCTGCACTGAAAACCGCCTTCAAAAACACACAAAAATCGGGTCTCCGGTATTCGGTGTTACACCATTAAAGCAACGGTGCGCGTTTCTCTTCCACAAAATGCGACCCGGCATTGATCGTTCACCCGCACGTGCATTGCGTTCCTTATTTTGTATTTTTGGCCGTGTCCGTTCCAAAAAAAACAGTTCCATCAGTTGTTACCATCTGTTCCGAAGCGAATCCGCGCACGCGGCTTTGCACGGTGCTGCGCCTGTTTTTTTTGCTGCCGGTGTTATTTTCATCGGCCCTGTTTGCGGCACGGCAGCCGGCGTACTTCCTGCTGGGTGAAGAACAATTCCGGGGCATACAGATTTATGATGTGATCCAGGATAATGAACTGAATTACCTGTTTGCAACCAGCGAAGGCATTTTTTATTTTGATTATTACCGCTACGAAAAAATAGAATGTGAACAGGCGCGCAACAGTTCCGTTTTCAATTTTGTGAAGAACAGCGAGGGCGTCATTTTTTGTCACAACCTCAGCAACCAGGTATTTGCGATCAAAAATAAAACCTGCCGCCTGTTTTATGAACTGCAGCCCGACGAAGGCAGTTCCGACCTCAGCCTTTCTGTTACAACCAACGGCAACCTGGTGATTGCCGGGCGCAAAGTGGTGGTACTCGGTGCGGCCGGAAATGTAATTGCACGACAGGATTCCCGGAACCGGAACATCGGTCCTGCCTTCCGGGGCGAAAACGGCGAACTGCTTTTTCACATCATGTTTACGGATTCGTTACTGGAGTATGCCTCCGGGCAATTCTCCTTTCACCGCATCGGCCTTCCGCCCGGTACAGGCAACCCGTCGCTACTGCTTTTTTTTCATGAACAGCAGCAGGTTGCTGCCCTCGACAACCGCACCAAAATACGTTACCGCTTTAATCCGTCAACATACACGCTGGAAACGTTACCCCCAAACCCGGTGTATACACGGAACGCAAAAGTACGCATTTACGAAACCGGTAACCTGCTGTGGGTGGCCGGTGCACTGCGCGGGGTAGCGCTTGCTGACGGGCCGGAAGCCGATACGTCGTTTTTATATGAAGATTATTTTATTTCGGATGTGTACCGGGATCACGAAAACAACATCCTGCTGAGTACATTTGATAAAGGTGTACTCGTTATTCCCGACCTGGAAGTAAACGATGTGATTGATGACTTCCGTTCCGACCCGGTAAAAGCCATTTACGGTGAACCGGAACAGCCCCTGCTGCTGGGCACTTCACGCGGCAAACTGCTGCAGTACGATGCCGGTAAACTGCGCGTGGTGTACGACCAGGGCAGCTTACCCGTTGAAGCACTTTACAGCATTCCGGGAAGCGACCTGGTGCTGTTCAACGACAAACGTGTAAGTGCATATTACAAAAGCACCGGGCAGGTTACGGCTGTTGCTGATGGTTCGTTAAAAGATGCTGCGTTTATTTCGGAAAATACATTTTATATCGGCACCAATATCGGTTTGTTCCACACGACGTTTACACCCGGCAAAGGATTTGAAAACGAACGCGTAACCGGTATGGAAAGCCGCATCTATACCATGGAATACAACCCGGCGAATAAAAAACTGTATGCATCCACTTCGTCCGGTTTCAAAGTGCTTTCGCCCGACGGTTCCATTGAAAAAATAACCTACGCCGGCGCTGACCTCAGTCCCGATTACCTGCTGTACCATGCAGGCCGTGTGTATGTGAACACGCGCAAAAACGGCATCCTCGTAATGCAGGATAATCGCATTACGGATTCTATCATTCCGGTGATCCAGGGCAGGCGGGCACAGCTGAAAAAATTTATCATCCGCGACAATACCATCATTGCCAACGAAAGCAACGGCTTTTTCCGTTTTGATATGCAGGGCAACCTGCAGCATGCAATACATGCCGTTTTCGGAATATCGTCGAAACGCGTGATTGATTTTACCTTCCAGGGAAACCAGTTCTGGATCAGTCACCTCGGTGGTGTGCAGCAGGTGGATCTGAATCATACCGATTCGCGCACGGCAGTACCGGTTATAAAGATGAACCGTATTTTCTGCAACGATTCACTGGTACAGGCCAACAGCAGGGGCAGTTTCGGAAGCGACCAGCGGAAATTCCGGTTCGTGTTTTCTTCCCCTACCCTGCTCAATCACCAGGCCATCCGCTACACCTGGAAGCTGGAAGGATACGATGTGGCCTGGAACAGCAATGCGTTTGAAAACAACGAGGTAACCTACAACGCGCTGGGTCCGGGCGATTATACGTTTTATGTGAAAGCCGAAAACCAGGGCGTTTTCAGCCCGGCAGTAACCTATAGTTTTCATATTGCATCACCGTTTTACACGCGCTGGTGGTTTATCACACTCTGCATCCTGCTTTTTGTCGGCATCGTTTATTTTATTTACCGCTGGCAGCTGAAAATACAGCAACGTAAATCGCAGCAGGTAAACGAACTGAACGCATCGAAACTGATTGCGATCCAGTCGCAGATGAATCCGCATTTTATTTTCAACTCGCTCAACTCCATCCAGGACCTGATTCTGAAAGGTGATACGGAACAATCATACACCTACATTACTACGTTTTCGAACTTAGTGCGCCGCACATTGAGTTATTCCGAAAAAGATTTTATCGACTTTGAACAGGAACTGAAGCTGCTGGAGTTATACCTCTCGCTCGAAAAACTGCGGTTCCGGAAAGACCTGGTGTATGAACTGCACGCCGAAAATGTGGAGGACATTATGATTCCCCCGCTGCTGATTCAGCCGTTTATCGAAAACGCATTGGTGCACGGCCTGCTGCATAAAGAAGGTGAGAAAAAACTCATCATCCGTTTTGAACTGAAAGCCGATCTTGTATGCATCATCGAAGACAACGGCATCGGGCGCGAAAAAGCAAAAAGCATCCGCATGCGGCAGCGTTCCGATCATGAATCGTTTTCGGGCAAAGCGATCCGCAACCGTTTCGAGATACTGAGCAATGTAATGGACGGCGCGTTTGGTTATACGTATGAAGACCTGTACCTGGACGGCAATGCCTGCGGCACGCGTGTTACGCTGACCATCCCTGTAAGGCATAAATTTTAGTCCGTTACTGAAATAAAACAGGCGGTTGCTGAAAAAGCAGTGGCCGGAACGCATCAGCGCTTAACTTTGCATGCTGTGACCAAAATAAGAGCCATACTGGTAGATGATGAGGAAAGTGCGCGCGATGTGTTGCACAACCTGCTGCTGCGTTTCTGCCCGGAAGTAGAAGTACTGGCCAAATGCGAAAACGTTACCGATGCCGTTGCAGTTATCGAAAAAGAAAATCCGGACCTTGTATTTCTTGATATTGAAATGCCGCAGTATGCCGGTTTTGAAATCGTGCAGTTTTTCAAAACGATTACATTTGAAATCATTTTTGTTACCGCCTACGATCAGTATGCCATCCGCGCATTTGAAATGGCCGCAATTGATTACCTGCTGAAACCGGTTGACATTGAACGTCTGAAACTGGCGGTGAACCGGGTGCAGCAGCAGCGCAGCATCGAGCAGCAGGCCGAACGCCTCAGCCTGCTCAGTTCATCGCTCGAAAACAAAAACCTGAAAAACATCGTGGTAAGTGATAAAGGCCAGCAGCACATCATCCCGGTTGACCGCATCATTGCCATTGAGGCCATGGAATCGTACTGCATTATTCACACCACGGAGAAAAAACACATTGCGAGTAAAAACCTGAAGCATTTCGAAAACATCCTCTCCCCGCTTCCGCGTTTTTTCCGCGTACATAAATCGTGGATTATCAACCGCGATTATCTCAGCAATTACTCCCGCTCCGAACTTTCCATCCAACTTACCAACGGCCTCACCACCAAACTCTCCAAATACAAAAAGGCCGAGTTTGAACTGGCCCTCAGTTCCTGATTTTTTTACACACCTGTTACCGCTTATGCAGCCTGCTGAACCGGGTTGTATAATCAAAAAGGTTGCCGCCGGAAATTACCGGAAGGCAGCTTTTTTTGTCCGTTGCTGAAGCCGGTTGGCTGTTGGTGAAGAAAAACAAAAACGAAGATGTTATAGCAGTAATCTTGTCTGAAATTATAGACTCACCCGACATGAAAAGATTATTGTTCACCGGCGTATCAATGTTAAGCCTGCTCCGGATAGTGCAGGCGCAAGATGCAATCGGTCAGATCCCATCGAACATTCAACAACATCCGGTTGTAACCTTCACCGAAAATAAAGGTCAAATTGCCGATCAGCACGGGAATCCGCGCCCGGATATTGAATTCAGCGGATCAACCAGCGGTATGGCCTTTCACCTCCGGAATAATGGCATCAGCTACGAACTGAATCGTGTGGATAGCTGGAAACCGATGAACCTTCCCTTTCCTGAAGCCGGTGAAGAAGCGCAAAAGACGCTTACAGCCGATCAGATTACGACGTACCGTATTGATCTCAACTGGGTAGGAATTAATCCGTCTCATCCGGTTGCTGTTGAAAAACAATTGCCGGGCACCAATTCATACTATTTCCCGGTTTGCCCCGATGGCGTTACAGGTGTACGCACGTTTGAGGGAGTGACTTACCGCGATATTTATAACAAAATTGATCTGCATTATTATTCGCATAACAGTGCGCTGAAATACGACTTTATTGTAGCTCCGGGAGGTAACTATAAAGACATCAGGGCGAATATAAACGGCGCAACAGCAATCATCATCCAGGAAGATGGTTCACTGCTGTACAAAACGCCGCTCGGCGATATTGAAGAAGGCACTCCCGTGGTTTTTCAGCATGGCCGCCAGCTCACCGCACGCTGGATTGTTAAAGGCAACACGCTGGAATTCGAAATTGATAATTATGATCCGAATGCAGAACTGATTATTGATCCTGCAACCCGCACATGGGGCACCTACTATGGCGGCACCGGTGCTGACCAGGCTTACCGTACCCGAACCGACGGGAGCGGAAATATTTTTATCGCCGGCTGGACAACATCAGCCACCGGAATTGCAACCGTAGGAAGTTACCAGGCAACCAGTGCAGGAAATACAAACATTTATGTTGCAAAGTTCAATGCTGCCGGTGTAAGGCAGTGGGGAACCTATGTAGGTAATAATGCTGCCGAACAGGCGTATGGTTGCGCAGTTGACGCTTCGGGGAATGTGTTTATTTGTGGTGACGAATTTACCACCGGTACAGAGGTTGCAAGTGTCGGCTGTCACCAGGCCAGTTTTGGCGGGGGTACTTCTGACGCCTTCCTGATGAAATTCAGCCCTACCGGTGCAAAACTCTGGGGTACGCATTACGGCGGAACAACTTCTGAGATTGCGTACAGCTGCGCAACAACAGCCACCGGTGATGTTGTGATTGCAGGTTATACGACGAGTAATGCGCCTGCTGTTTTTGCTACACCGGGATGCCATCAGGGAACTTATGGCGGAGGAGTGGAAGACGGATTTGTTGCAAAATTTAATGCTTCCGGTGTACGGCAGTGGGGCACCTTTTACGGAGGTGGATTGCACGATCGTGTTCTTTCCTGCGCAATAGATGCCGGCGGAAATATTTTCCTTTCAGGATATACGATAAGCACTGCTGGAATTGCAACTGTAGGTAGCCACCAGGCAGCCAATGGCGGTTTGCAGGATTGCATGCTTATTAAATTAAACGCAAGTGGTGCACGACAGTGGGCTACTTATTATGGAAGTGTTGGAAATGATACCGGCGGAGAGTGCGCGGTTGATGCCTCTGGCAACGTTATCTTTTGCGGAAACACGGCAGGAAGCACCGGAACAACCATAGCAACTGTAGGCAGCCATCAGCCAACCCTTGCAAGCGGTGCCGAAGCGTTCCTTGCCAAATTTAATACAAGCGGTGTACGCCAGTGGGGAACCTATTACGGCGGAAGCGGCGTTGACCAGGGAATTGGCTGCGCAACAGATGTTGCTGGTAATATTTATTTCTGTGGCATGTCAACAACCACTACTGCCAATGTGATTTCCACAGCCGGAAGCCATCAGCCCACAAGCGGAGGCGGTAACGAAGCGTTCCTTGTGCAGTTTAACAGCTCCGGCGTTCGTCAATGGGGAACTTACTACGGAGGAGCAGGCGCCGAATCCGGTTACTCGGTAACGATTGATGTTAACAATACCATTGTTTTTTCTGGAGTAACAGGTTCCAATGTAGGTACTGAAATCGCAACAGTTGGCAGCCATCAGCCTACTTATGGCGGATCGAACGATGGTTTCCTTGCAACGTTTTTCTTTTGTGCTACTTCGGCTGCACCGGCAAACACAACCACACCAACCAATCTTGCTATTTGTTACAACACAACCACCACACTTTCTGCAACAGGTGGCGGAACACTGGGCTGGTACAGCAGCAGTACCGGCGGCACGTATCTCGGCGGCGGAACATCATTCACCACAGCAGCATTAACAGCCACAACCAGTTTTTATGTGCAGGACAGTTCAGGTTGCGCAGTAAGTCCAAGAACACAGATTACGGTAACCGTAAATCCGCAACTCACCTCTTCTGCAACATCCATCGTCAACATTTCCTGCAATGGCGGAGCCAATGGTGCAGCAACGGCTGTTGCCGGCGGAGGCACTGCCCCTTATACCTATTCCTGGGCACCTTCGGGCGGAACGGCAGCAACAGCTAGCGGGCTAACAGCTGGCGGCTACACCTGCACCATTACAGATGCAAGCGGCTGTACACGAACACAGAGCGTTAACCTCACCCAGCCTGCAGTTTTAGGTTCGTCCATCACTTCGCAAACAAACATTTCGTGTTTCGGCGGAGCAAACGGGGCCGCAACAATTGCTGTTACAGGTGGAGCACCGGGTTATACGTATTCGTGGGCACCCAGTGGCGGAACAGCTGCTTCAATAAGCGGACGTACCGCAGGAACCTACACCTGCACGATCACTGATGCTAACAGTTGCACACGTACACAAACAGTTTCTTTAACACAACCAACAGCTATTGCTCCTTCTGTTTCTTCGCAGACCAATATTTCCTGCAATGCCGGTAATAATGGCGCAGCAACAGTTGCAGTAACCGGCGGCACACCCGGATACACCTATTCGTGGGCACCCAGTGGCGGAACAGCTGCTTCAATAAGTGGACGTACCGCAGGAACTTATACCTGCACAATTACAGACGCCCTTGGTTGTACACAAACACAAACCGTTTCTTTAACACAGCCAACCGTTATTACTTCTTCTGTTGCCTCACAAACAAATGTATCGTGCAACGGCGGAGCAAACGGAGCTGCAACTGTCAGCGTATCCGGAGGCGTTCCCGGCTATACCTATTCGTGGGCACCAAGCGGAGGAACGGCGGCGGCTGTTACAGGCAGAACAGCCGGTACTTACACCTGTACGATCACGGATGCAAATGGCTGCACACGCACACAAACGGTGAACATTACACAACCCGCAGCACTCACTTCTTCGGTTACATCACAAACAAACCCATCGTGCAACGGCGGCAATAATGGTTCTGCCACTGTGCTTGCAGGTGGCGGAGCGGGCGGATTTACTTACGCATGGGCACCTTCTGGCGGAACAGCTGCTACCGCAAGCGGTCTCATTGCCGGAACCTACACCTGCACAATAACCGATGCCAACAGTTGCACACGCACACAAACCGTTACACTCACACAGCCTTCGGGAATGACTGTAAACGTTACATCACAAACCAATGTGCTGTGCAACGGAGGCGCCAGCGGATCTGCTTCCATCTCGGTAACAGGTGGTGCAGGCAGTTACACCTATTCCTGGGCGCCGTCGGGCGGAACAACAGCAGCGATTACCGGCCGGACTGCCGGTGTTTACACCTGTACAATTACAGATGCCAACAGTTGCACCACTACCCGCACAGTGAATATCACAGAACCGAATGCAATTACTTCAGTTATTTCATCGCAGACCAACATTACCTGTAACGGTGCAAATAACGGAACTACAGCACTCAGTGTAAGCGGTGGAACACCATCCTACACCTATTCCTGGATGCCATCGGGTGGAACGGCCGCAACCGCTTCGGGCCTGGCTCCCAATACATACACCTGCACCATTACCGATGGAAACAGTTGTACACATACACAAACAGTTACTATCACAGAACCAGCTGTAATTACATCTTCCGTTTCATCGCAGACCAATATTTCCTGCAATGCAGGGAATAACGGATCGGCAACTGTTGCAGCCACAGGCGGAACAAGTCCGTTTACATACAGCTGGGCTCCGTCGGGTGGAACAGCCGCAACAGCTACCGGTTTAACAGCAGGAATATACACCTGCACCATTACCGATGCGAACGGCTGTACGCAGACACAAACTGCAACTATTACAGAACCGACTGCACTTGTTGTAACCCTTGCTTCACAAACCGACGCAACCTGTTTTGGCAGTACAAATGGAACTGCAACCGTTTCCGAAAGCGGCGGTGTTGGTCCGTACACGTACAGCTGGGCACCAACAGGCGGCACTGCGGCAACGGCTTCGGGATTAAATGCCGGAACCTATACCTGCACCGTTACCGATGCCAATATGTGCAGCAGTACACAAACCGTAAATATTACAGAACCGGCAGCAGTTGTTTCGTCGCAAACAGTAACGCTTTGTGCAGGACAAACCATAACTGTTGGCAGCAGCACGTATGCAGTTACCGGCATTTATACCGATGTACTGACAGCTGTTTCAGGATGCGACAGTACAGTTACAACTGATCTTACCGTTGCCGCCGCGATTGATGTTACACTAACAGCAAACAGCAGTTCCATCACGGCAAACCAGAACGGCGCTACTTACCAGTGGATTGATTGCCTGAACAGCAATGCACCCATTAACGGGGAAACAAACCAGAGTTACTCGCCTTCTGTAAACGGTGACTTCGCTGTGATTGTAACCATGGGTTCGTGCAGCGACACCAGCGCCTGTACTTCATTTGTAACAGGAATTACAACCAACGAACAGCTTGCTTTTGCGGTTTATCCGAACCCGACATTGGGCCAGGTAACATTGCAACTGCCGCAGGCGATGGAAGATGCTTCGTTTGATGTATTCAACGCTACCGGGCAACTGGTGCTTCGCGTTGTTCCGACCGGAGCCACCACCAGCATTGAACTGCCCGAATCAACCGGTGTGTACCTCATCCGTTTCACAGCACCCGGTGTAAGCGGATTGACCCGCGTGATAAAAAACTAACCTGCACCTTGTTTTTTAACCGGCTGCCTTCCGAATATGATCGGGAGGCAGCCTTTTTTTATCCGTTCCTGAAGCCAAATGGCTGTTGCTGAAGATATGCTGCCGCATTCGTCGCGGACAAATTAATTTCGGGTAAAATACAACAGGACCTCTTATGAAAAAGCTTTTACTTTTCACAACCATTTTAATCAGTTCTACCCTGCTGAACGCACAAACCTTTTCGTGGGCAAAAAGCCTGGGAAGCGGCAGTAACGAAGAAGGGCGCAGTATTGCCACCGATGCAAGCGGTAACGTTTATACCACCGGTTCGTTAACCGGCTCAGGCGATTTCGATCCAGGTCCGGGTACTTTAACTTTAACATCTGCCGGTTCTACCGATGTATTTATTACGAAACTGGATGCATCCGGAAACCTGGTATGGGCCATACGCATGGGCGGAACAGGACCGCAATCGGCTGCCGATCTTGCGCTGGATAATGCAGGAAATATTTACATCACCGGCAACTTCAACAATACGATTGATATGGATCCGGGTCCGGGAGTTGTAAATATAACTTCGCTGGGTTCACAGGATATTTTTATCGCGAAATACGATCCATCCGGAAACCATGTGTGGTCGAAACGGTTTGGAAGCATTTACCATGAAGCATCTTCTGCAATTACCGTTGACGCCGCCGGAAATGTTTTAACCTGCGGTTTGTTTACCGGCACAACCGATTTCGATCCGGGTACGGGCACTGTAAATCTAACAGCGCTCACAACAAGCGACGGATACATTTCCAAACTGGATGCAAACGGCGATTACATCTGGGCCAAACAGGTTGCCCTGGGCGGATCAAATAACGCAAATGCATTGGTCTGCGATCCTTCCGGAAATGTGTTCCTGACGGGCTATTACGAAGGTACCGTTGATTTTGATCCGGGTGCAGGTTCGTACCCGATTACTTCCGCCGGATTAATCGACATCTTTACCCTGAAATTACTCGCCAACGGCGATTTCAGCTGGGCCGGAAGCATCGGGGGCACAGCAGCCGATTACGGGCGCTCCATTGCCATTGATGCAAACGGCGAAGTAATGATCACCGGCGAATTCCAGGGTACGGCCGACCTCGATCCTACCGTGGGTGTTTCCAATCATACTGCAGTTGCCGTTAAAGATGCTTTTGTTTCGAAATTTAATCCGGCAACAGCTTCGTTTAACTGGGCGGTACGTTTCGGTGATGTTTATAATGACATGGGTTACGGCATCACAACAGATGCCTCAAATAACATTTACCTGTGTGGCAATTTCACAGGAACTGTTGATTTTGATCCGGGTTCAGGAAGTGTTTTACTTACATCTGCCGGTAACCAGCGCGATTGTTTTATTCTTAAACTGAATGCTTCCGGAAATTACATGTGGGCCGGTGTATTTGGTTCTGCTTCGCTGGGTGATGACTGCTATGCAATGTATGTTGATGCGAACGCTTCCATTTACACCACCGGTTACTACCAGGGAACCGTTGATTTTGACCCGGGCTCGGGAACAACCAATCTTACTTCGGGCGGACAAACGGATGCGTTTATCCAAAAGATACAGCAGTGCGCACCACCCGCTGCACCGGCCAACACCACTTCGCAGCAGGCATTAAGCGTATGCGGATCTGGTTTTACCACACTCACCGCAACCGGTGCGGGAACATTGGGCTGGTATGATGCACCAACCGGGGGAACCTACCTCGGCGGGGGAGCAAGTTATACCACACCTGCTATTACAGCAACAACTATTTATTATGTGCAGGACAGCACCTGCGCCGAAGGACCGCGCACCGCAGTTACCGTTACTTTCAGCCCTGCGATGAGCACCAGTGTTTCATCACAGACCGATGTGCTGTGCAATGGCGGAAATAATGGTTCGGCCGGTGTAAGCGTAAGCGGCGGCACACCCGGCTATTCGTATTTATGGACGCCGTCGGGCGGAACATCCCCGGCAGCATTTAACCTCAGCGCCCTCACCTACACCTGCACCATTACAGATGCTGCCGGATGCAGCCATGCACAACCGGTTACCATTACCGAACCGCCGCCGATTAACAACAGCATTACCGTTGCAGGCAATACCATTACCGCTAACCAGGCAGGCGCAACCTACCAGTGGATTGATTGCCTCAACAGCAACGCACCGGTAAATGGAGAAACCGGCCAGGTATTTTTGCCGCAGTACAACAGTGATTTTGCAGTAATTATCACCATGGGTGCCTGCAGCGATACCAGCAGCTGTACAAGTATCATTACCGGTATTGCACAAACAACACAACTGCCATTCGCGGTTTCTCCGAACCCGACTTCCGGCCAGGTAACATTGCAGCTGCAGCAACTGTTTGCTGATGCCGCACTTGATGTGTTCAACACAACCGGGCAACTGGTGCTGCATGTTATTCCATCAGGAACAACCACCACCATCGAACTGCCCGAAGCAAGCGGCATGTACCTCATCCGCTTCACCGCACCCGGTGTAAACGGATTGACCCGCGTGATTAAAAAATAACGTTTTGTTTTCCCCGCTAAAAAAAGGTGCTGTCTTCCGGCACCTTTTTTTATTTCCATAACGTACGGTGATTTTCGCTACAGAAAAATTAAATTACCTTGCATCAGCAAATAAGCCACGTATGAAAAAACTCCTCACTGCCGGAATTACCCTCCTGCTGCTCGCTGCCTGCGGGGGCGCAAAAACGAAAGAAGAGAAAAAAGCGGAACAGTTAAATAAAGACAAAGACGCACGCATTTACGGAATTGAATCGGGCATTGTTGAACTGATTCACGGCGAAAACGAAACCAAAGAAATCCGTTATTTCGACCGCTGGGGAACGCGCGAGGCACTGTACACCTACATCAACGACGGGGAAGGAAATTTTGTCCATCAGAAAACAGCAATCAACATCGGACCCGATTCGTACCTGGTAAATATGGGAGACAAAACCGGAACCAAACTGAGCAACCCGTTCGGGCAGTTCAGCGGCGGCGAAGCGTTTGATTTCCGCGAAGGGCGGCAGATGCGTATGGCCGGTGCAGAAAAACTGCCCAATGAAAAAGTAGGCAGCTACGATTGCGAAGTGTGGGACATCACCATGTTTGATGTTTCTACACGCACCTTCCTTTACAAAGGACTTACACTGCAGGAGCAGATTAAAATGGATGGCGAAACCCATACCTCGAAACTGGTCCGCTTTGAAGAAAACGCAAAAGTAGATATAGCCCAGTTTGCGGTTCCGAAAGACATCGTTTTTGAATAAAAAAAATCAGCCGCGTCCGGTAATACACGCATTGCAGGAAATACCTGTTTAGCGCCCGTTTCAGCTCCCGGTTTGTTTTTCTCCGGCAGATTATTCTAATTTTATCTGCAACCGGTTTACTGCCCGATTTTTTTCGGGAACAGGCCGGGAACGTTTTCACCTACACACTATTTTAACATGCGCTCTTCTTCCCTTCCCGCCCGCAGCAGGCTCCGGCTTTTCGGTGCTGCACTTGTTTGTTCAACGCTGTGTTATTACAGCTGTTCTGACGCGGACAAACCCGTAAACGGTACCGATGACGATTTACCCGTTGCCCATGCGGTATGGGTAGATCCTGCCGGCGACGATGCGGCCGATGGTTCCGAAAACAAACCGTTTAAAACAGTACAGCACGCCCGCGATGTGGTACGCGCGCTGCAGGACAAAAATGAAATCGACGGCAACATTGCGGTTTACCTGAAAAGCGGCACACACCGTATTACCAAAACCATCACATTCGGGCCGGAAGACGGCGGACGCAACGGGCGCAATGTAATTTACCGCAACGCACCCGGCAGCACCAATATGGTTATCAGCGGCGCTGTTCCCGTTACAAACTGGCAGAACAGTGAATTTCCCGGCGTATGGGTTGCACAGCTGGACAAAGGACTGCGTACCCGGCAACTGTATGTAAACGGTGTGCGTGCCACCCGCGCGCAGTCGAACGACACGAACGCCTACCCGCTTGGTTTCCGGCCTTCGTGGCACACGTATGTGAGCAGCACAAACAGCAGCGACACGCTTTCGCGCAACGGCGGAATCGAATTTATTCCGAACATCCTGAACAACCTCACCTGGTTCGATCCGGCACTCTGGACAAACGTGGACGACATCGAAGCCGTTATAATTACGCAGTGGAAAATGATGCGGGTACCGCTTGCTTCTGTTTCGTCCCAAACAACAAAATCGGTTTTTCTGAAAAACACCAATGTGGGCCTGATCAGGCTGCAGGAACCGGGCTGGACCAATTCGAATGTGTTCCGTACTGCCGGCGACACCTCCAGCCCCGGAATCTGGAGTTTCTGGGAAATCAGTCGTTTCGAAAACGCATTGCAGTTTCTCGACAAAGCGGGCGAATGGTATTATGACAAACATACCGGCCTGCTTTATTACAAACCGCTGCCCGGTGAAACGCAACAAAATACCGTAGCAGAGTTTCCGCTGCTGGAAAAACTCCTGGAACTGACCGGTGCGCCGGGCAAACCCGTTTCCAATATCCGTTTCGAAGGCATTACATTTACCGGTGCCACCTGGAATAATCCGTCTACCGGCGAAGGTTATGTGGCCGATCAGAGCGGCTTTTTTCTCTCCGGCAACAAAAACGAAACCAACGTAATCGGTCACGTCAAACACCTTGCGCGCACACCCGGAAATATTTCGCTTACCTACACCGATCACATCGTGTTCCGGAACAACACCTTTGAACACCTTGGCGGCGTGGGCATTGATTTTGTGACCGGCTGCAAATCGAACAGCATCCTGTGGAATAACTTCGGTGATATTTCGTCGGCAGCCATTCAGCTTGGTGGTGTAAATGATACTGATGCGCATCCGGCCGATACCGCAGCTTGGGTAAGCTGCAACAGCATTACCGACAATGCCGTTTACAAAACCGGGCGCGACTATGTGGATGCGGCCGGAATTATGATCGGCTTTACAAACAACACCGATGTCAGTTACAACATCATCAGCGAAGTGCCGTGGGCGGGTGTTGCCATCGGCTGGGGCTGGGGCTTGTATGATCCGTATGTTACTGCACAGGGCAACAGCTCCACATTTCCCGGTGTGCCCGGTGGTACGCCAGGCATGTGGGGCATTTACAAAAACGCATCGTCCAATCACCACAACAAAATCACGCACAACCTCATCAGTAAGTTTGTGCAGCAGGTGTGGGATGCTGGCGCGGTGTACACCACCGGTCACCAGGGGACTTCGTTTGATGACGGCTTACTGATTGAAGGCAACATCGCTTTCGATAAATTTCCGCGCGGGGGCAGCAATATTTTTTATACCGATGGCGGAACCCGCTTTGTTACGGTTCGCGGTAACGTGTCGTATAATAATCCGCAGGGTTCTGTGTACTTTGGTGTGCTGCCGTCCATTGCCGATCCGTTAAACTACACCGGTGCCCTGTTTTCCCTTGCCGATATTCTTCCCTATGGCAGTGAAATCGGGGGCTGTGTTACCTACGGCGACATCCGCTACGAAGGCAATTACTGGCAGAACCTCTGGAGCGAAAGCCGCCTGATCGAATACATGGAGCTTCATTTTTTACTGGATACTGCACTCACACATTGGCCGAAGAACCCGGTTTATTATGATCCCTGCCACACCGGCAACGGATTAGACAGCAAATACCCGGTAAACCTCACGCTGCAGAACAACACAATTATCAAAACTGCCAGCGATGCACCCGCAGAACTGTCGGCCAAAGCCGGTCCGCGGAAAAAGGAACGTGCGAAATAAGGCCGGGCTTTTTTCAAACTCCGGGACTTCTGCCATGAACTCCGATAAATCCGGTGAGTGATACGTACGTTACTTATATTTGAAAAGCAAATACGGCACCTACACACTGTTAATATTTGCAGTGCAGTAAAAGCTCCTCCTCCGGCTACTTTACTGCAAAAAATCCCGGGAAGTTTCTCGGGATTTTTTATTCCCCGGCGAAAGCAGCGGTGCTTACGGTTCAATTCTTTTCCTGCTCAAACCGGTCAAACGCCGATTCGGGGAATGCGGAAAACAATGCAATTGTAATTTAGCCCGCGTAAAGGCGATCCAACTCAAACCAAATGAACTATAATTTAAAGCTGCTCCTTGTGGTGCTGTGCAGTGCGTTTGCCGTAACCGGAGAACTCCGTGCGCAGAAACGCGGGCAGGCACTTATTGATTCACTGAAAACAGAACTCCCCCGCAGCAAGCCCGATACCGGCAAAGTGCTGCTGCTGCTCGATATCAGTTTTTATTCCGCCAATATTAACCCCGACACCGGGCTGCACTATGGTACACAGGCGTTGCAGCTGGCCGAAAAACTCAATTTCGGACGTGGAATTGCGGAAGCCAACAGGTATATCGGAATCAATTACAACGGAAGGTCACTCTTTCCGCGTGCGCTGGAGCATTACCTGCGCGCCATGAAAAAATACGAAGAACTGCACGACGACAACGGCGTGGCCAAAACACAGGTTTCTATGGGTGTGGTTTACATGAACAAAAGCGATTCGGCCAATGCCATATTTTACCTGCAGGAAGCACTTACCCGCTTAAAAGCACAGGGTAAAAAAAACATGGTGGGCAAGGTGCTCAACAACATCGGCAGCGTTTACCTCGACAAAAAAGATTTGCCCCGGGCGCTGGAATATTACAATGAAGCCCTGCGCATGAACGAAGTACTGGGCGACACCGCTGCACTCGAATCAACAACGAGCAACCTGGGCGGCGTGTATTATGAAATGCATTTGCCGGGAAAAGCACTCACCTCCTATTTCCGCGCGCTGTCGCTGAATGAATATACGGGCAACCGCAGTTTCGGAGCCACACATAACTGCTGCATCGGCAATACGTATCTGCTGATTGCACGCGATACCGGCAGCACAACCCTGCTCGACAGTTTGTTTGAAGGCGACCGTATAAAAGCGCTGTTCGAAGCAAAAAAATACATGGAAACAGGCCTCGCGGTTTTTGAACAGCTCGGCAACCTCAACAGCAGTTATAAATATTACAAGTACCTGAGCGAAACCCTGCAACTGCTGGGCGATGAAAACGGAGCGCTGACCAATTACAAAAAGTTTGCTGATACCCGCGATTCAGTCTATAATGAAACGAACACCCGGAACATGGTCACCATGCAGCTGCAGTTCGATTTCGATAAAAAAGACGCGATTGCGCAGGAAGAACTACAACGCCAGAAAATAGTCCGCAACGGTTTTGTACTCGGCTTCGCCATTATGCTGCTGTTTGCGTTTGTTTTTCTTTCGCAGCGTAACCGCATCCGCAAGGGCAAAAAAGAAAGCGACGAACTGCTGCGCAATATTCTGCCCGAAGAAATTGCGGAAGAACTGAAAGCCCGCGGCGTTGCCGATGCCCGGCACTATGAGGAGGTAAGCATCCTGTTCACCGATTTCAAGGGATTTACAGCCCTTGCGGAAAAGATGACCCCGAAAGAACTGGTTGCCGAAATTGATTACTGCTTCCGGAAATTCGATGCCATCATTACCGCGCACGGCATCGAAAAAATAAAAACAATCGGCGATGCGTATATGGCCGTGGCCGGTTTGCCTGTTCCCGATAACGATCATGCGGCTAATCTCGTCCGGGCAGCCCTCGAAATCCGCGACTTCATGGAGGAATACAAACACGAACGTTTACAGCAGGGAAAAGTTTATTTCGAAATACGCATCGGTATACACAGCGGCGAAGTGGTGGCCGGCATTGTGGGTGCAAAAAAATTCGCCTACGATGTGTGGGGCGATACCGTTAACATGGCGGCCCGCATGGAAAGCAGCGGCGAAACCGGCAAAGTGAACATTTCAGAAAGTACATACAACCGCGTAAGCAGTTACTTCAGCTGCACCAGCCGCGGCGAAATTGATGCGAAAGGGAAAGGGAAAGTGAACATGTATTTTGTGGAACCGTAAATGGCCGGCAGCACACCGCTGCAACAGCAAACCGAATTGTGGTACTTTTGCAGCTTCACAAGATGTACAATTCCGGAAACGCATTTTTCAGATGGAACCCTTAAAAGAAATGTTTAATCGCCCGTTTTATGAAAAACTGGGTGATGCTTTTGCCCGTGCCGATAAAAATTTTCATGCCGGGAAATTTGTGCAGGCAGTAACGAAAAACATCGAGCCGCTTTCGCTCAACCAGCGCATGCGCAATACGTCGGTGGTGCTGCAGCAGCAGCTTCCGACCGATTTCCGCAAGGCAACCGCCATCATGAAAAAAGTGATCCCGCAATTGAACGGGGGGTATACCAACCTGTTGTTCCCGGATTATGTGGGGCTTTACGGACATACCGATTTTGAGGCGGCCATGGATGCGCTTCATTTTTTTACGCAGTACGGTTCCTCGGAATTTGCCATCCGCGAATTTCTGAAACGTGATTTTGCAAAAACCATCCGCGTAATGAAAACCTGGGCTGCCGATAAAAACCACCACGTGCGCCGCCTCGCCTCCGAAGGCAGCCGCCCGCGCCTGCCCTGGAGTTTTAAATTAGATACCGTGATAAAAAATCCGGCCGTTACACAACCCATCCTCGAACGCCTCAACGCCGACCCGGAACTGTATGTGCGCAAATCGGTGGCCAATCACCTCAACGATATTTCGAAAGATCACCCGGAGTATATGATTGGCATGCTGGGAGCGTGGGATAAAAAAAATGCGCACACCGCCTGGATCATCAAACACGCCAGCCGCACACTCATCAAAAAAGGCAACACCCAATCGCTCGCCCTGTTTGGCTTTGACAAAAACATTAAAGTAGCCGTTGAAAATTTACGCATCACCAAACCCAAACTGAAATTAGGCGAACGGCTTGAGTTTGCATTTGATGTGGTTTCACAAAAAAGCACGGTGCAGAAACTGGTGATTGATTACGCCATTCATTACGTAAAAAAAAGCGGCGAAACGGCTCCCAAAGTTTTTAAGCTGCGTGAAACCGAACTGGCCCCGCGCCAGCGCATCAGTATATACAAACAGCAGCTCATGGCTGATTTCACTACGCGCAAGCACAACGCCGGCAAACACACCGTGGAAATATTGATCAACGGAAAATCACTGGCTACGGCTGTTTTTAATTTACGTTTGAAATAAGCCCACGCATGTTATCTTTGTAAAATCATGAAGCCACAGCCTACCGCATACCTCGATGACCTGACCGCAGCCGACCGTAACCAGGTTCAGGTGCTCAAAAATCAGATTCTGCGCCGCATGGCTGTGTATTACCTGCCTCCTGCGCTGCTCAGCATTATCGCACTGGTGTATGTAAATTCGAACAGCATCAGCCTCGGACTGGGCAACAGCGAAAACCTGCTCGGCTTTATAAATGTAGCCCTCGTGGTGGTGGCCGCACTTACGCTGCGCCTGTTTGTAAACCACATCATCAGCAGCACGAAAGAATCGAAAAACTGGCAGAAAAAAGTAATCCAGGGAAAAATCAACGGCAAAAAAGGCAACATCATTTTTATCGGCAACCAGCAGGTAAAATTAGATGCTGCACATGCCGCACAGGTGAAAGAAGGCGATGATGTGATCATCAGCCAGGGTATTTCCACCGGCTGGATACTGAGCCTTGTGAAAAGAGAACCGGCGGCGTAACGCCTGCGCTGCAGGAAAAATTGCCCTGCCTCCAAATTATTTTGTTGCTTTAAAACGGGTGCTGCATTATGGAAAATAAATGCGGCCAACATCTCCTTTACAAACCAATATTTTTCTCCTATGCGTTACTACATGCGTCTTTCCGTTTTCAGTGCGCTTGCACTCTTTTTCATCTCCTGCGGCAATGCTGTTGAAGGATTCGATTATTCGAAAGCGGCCAACGGTGGTTTTGATGTTACACCTTATTCGGAACAGGAAACAGGTACCGGTAAAATAATTGTCGAGGGCGGATTTAAAGATGCAGAGAAACCGCTTCCCCCGCCGCCACCGCCGCCTCCGATTACCAGTTCATCAAAAACAGATGCTGCTTCCGATGCAACAGATCCGCTGCAACTGAAAGCGCAGGTGAAAAACCCGGACATGATTATCAAAACCGGCAGCATGGATATTTCAGTTGATGATTACGCAAAAGCAATTCCTTCAATCCAGGCATTAATAAAAGGCAGCAACGGCTACATCCAGTCGGAAACCGAAAGCACCGACAACTGGGCGAAACGCAACAACATCGTGATCCGTGTGCCTGCGGCCAATTTCGAGAAGCTGATGAACAGCATCGGCGGCATTGCCCGCAATGTGCTTAACCGCAACGTAAATACGAGTGACGTTTCGGAAGAATATTACGATACCGACGCACGCAAAAAAGCGCAGCAGGCCGCCGCAAACCGCTACATCGAACTGCTGAAACAGGCCAAAAACGTGGAAGAAGTAATGGCCGTTCAATCGAAAATTGATGCCATCCAGGAAGAAGTGGATGCCAAAGAAGGCCGCCTGCGCTACCTCCGCGACCAGGTGGGGTACAGTACCATTACCTTATCCGTTGCACAGAATTATGATTACAAACCCGTTGATGGTCCCGGTTTCGGAAGCCGCATGGGATCGGCCTTCGGCAACGGCTGGCAGGGATTCCTCAATTTCCTGATCATTGTTGCCAACCTCTGGCCGCTGTGGATTATGCTGGCCGCCGCGTATTTCATCATCCGCAAAATTGTGAAGCATTTCCTCAAGAAAAAACAGGCATAATAATCAGCCCGCCGGCAGCCCGCAGTTGTGCATAAGCACTGCGGGCTGCCGGTTACCGGTTTCAGTTACCACTTATCCGTTCTGTAAGCGCTATAAATGCCCAAGATTGCTTAATTTCGTGTCGCTTTACGAAACAGGCTATGATCAAACGTCTTACCGGCATTTTTGTGCTACTGGTTGCCGCGCAGTTTATGCATGCGCAGGAAAACGAATACCGTTCTGCTGACAATCCGCTTTACTGGAAAAACCGCCCGCCGTTTCCGGGCTACTGGCAGCAGGATGTGCATTACCGCATCAATGCAACCATCAACGATAAAACGGATGTGATTGCAGCCGTGATGAATGTTACGTATTCGAATAATTCGCCGGATACGCTGAAGTTCATTTATTTCCACCTGTACCAGAATGCCTTTCAGCCCGGTTCCTATACCGAAGACCTGCATAAAAACAACAACTACAATATCCGCTTCGGTAAATACGAAACGAAGGGGCTCGGCACTGAAGTAGAAGCCGTGCTCATTAACGGGCAGGAAATAAAACCCGAGTTTGACAACACCATTATGAAGGTGAACCTGCCCCGCCCGCTCAAACCGGGCAGTTCGGTGAGCCTGCAGGTGAACTTCTCCACGTATTGGGATGCAGGCGGATCCATCCGCCGCCGCATGAAAATGTTCCAGAGTGTTGGCAACAACAAACATTACGACGGTGTACACTGGTATCCGCGGATATGTGTGTACGACCGCAAATTCGGATGGGAAACCGACCAGCACCTTACCCGCGAATTTTACGGCGATTACGGACAGTATGATGTGGAACTCACCTTCCCGAACCAGTACATCGTGGAAGCCACCGGCAAACTGATGAACGAAGCCGAAGTAATGCCGGCCGACCTGCGCCAGAAACTAGACATCTCTAACTTCGTGGGCAAACCCACGCCGGGGTATACCGAAATCATCAAAGCCGACGGCTCCACCAAAACCTGGAAGTTTCATGCCATCAATGTGCATGATATTGCATTTACGGCCGACCCGAGTTACCGCATCGGCGAAACCACCTGGAACGGCGTGCGCTGCATAGCGCTGGCCCAGGAAGACCACTGCTTCGGCTGGAAAAACGCCGCAGAATTTTTAAAACGTGTGATCGAATGTTATTCCACCGACTTCGGTATGTACGCATACCCGAAAATTATTGCGGCCGATGCACGCGACGGGATGGAATACCCGATGCTGACACTCGACGGGGGCAGCGCGCCGGAGTATTACGACCTTATTGCACATGAAGTAGGCCACAACTGGTTTTTCGGTATGGTGGGTTCAAACGAAACGTACCGCGCACTGCTGGATGAAGGCTTTACACAGTTTCTCACCGCCTGGGCCTGCCGCAAACTCGTGGGCGAAATTCGGCCGACGGCGAAAGCAAAGTCTGGTTATGTGGAGAAACACCGCGAACCGGATTATTTTAAAAACAGTGAAGTGTATGATGCCTACATGTTTGATGCGGCACGAGGCGATGAAACGGTAATCACCACCCACTCCGACCAGTTCGGCGGCGCGCTGCGCCACGGCGGCGGCTACCGGCAGGTGTATATGAAAACGGCCACCATGCTGTACAACCTGCAGTATGTGCTCGGCGATTCGCTTTTCCAGGCGGCCATGAAACACTACGTGAGCCAGTGGAAAATTGCGCATCCGTATGTGGAAGATTTCCGTGCGTCTATCATCCAGTACACGCACGTTGACCTGAACTGGTTTTTCGACCAGTGGCTCGAAACCAGCAAAACGATTGATTATGCGGTGAAAGGCATTCACAAAGGCGATACCACCAACGAATACAAAATCACCTTCCGCCGCTACGGCCGCATGCAGATGCCGCTCGATTTCAGTGTGTATGATAAAGAAGGCAACAAAAAAGATTATTATATCCCGAACAACTGGTTTGTGAAAGACACCAAAGCCACCGTGCTCCCGCGCTGGATCGGCTGGGACAACATCCGTAAAACGTACACTGCCACAGTTACTGTTCCCGCAGGCATTGAAAACGTAGTGATCGATACCACGCAGCGCCTCGCCGATGTGAATATGCTGAACAACAGCCACAAACTGCCGGTAACTGTACGTTTCGATTCGAAAATTTACAACCCGCCTTCGTGGACAGAGTATGACCTGAAACTGCGCCCGGACATCTGGTACAATGCTTACGACGGGCTGAAAGCCGGTTTCTGGATGGGCGGCGATTACATGGACATGTTCCACAAATTTGAACTGAACGCACTCATCAATACCGGTTTCCTGCAGCAGCTGCCGGAAAATGCGGAACTCAATCACTTCGATTATTTCTCCTTCATCGCATCGTACCGCACCAATACGCATAAGTTTATTAAAAACTCGTCGGTGTACGTGCAGGGCAAATACATTGACGGTATGCAGGGCGCGCTCGGGCGTTTTGAACTGAAAGACAAAAAGGAGAAAAACTTTTTTAATGTGCAGTTCAAAATGATGTACCGGGCTTCGTATGATGCGCCTTACCTGCTTTACCCGAACGAATGGCAGCTGCGCAAATACAACAACAGCCTCACGCTCGGTTACGATCACCCGTACAGCTACCGCAAGGGCAACGGTAACATCCGCCTGCAGCTGCGCTCCACCGCACTCGGCAGCGATTATGATTACCAGTATGTGAACCTGACTTCTGTGAACAAAAACGCACTCGGCCTGTTTAACATCAATACACGCCTGTTTGCCCAGTTCGGCACAGGTGCGTTGTGGGCCAGCGAATCGCAATTATTCGCGGCAGGTGCAAACCCGGAAGAACTGATGGACAGCAAATACACCCGCTCCGACGGAATTATTCCCGAAGCCTGGGGCGGACACGACGATGTAACGAATCACTTCCAGGCCGGCGGGGGACTCAACCTGCGCGGCTATGCCGGTTACGTGATGCCGAAATACGATGAAAACGGTTTCCTGCGCCAGACTTACAAAGGCACCACCGGTGCGGCTTTCAATACCGAAGTGGAATTTAACAAACTGTTCCGTTTCATCGCACGCAAAACCGGCCGCGTACAGAATTACATTCACATCGCAACGTACCTGTTTGGCGATGTGGGCGTGATCAATTACAACTATTCCAACGAAAACCTGAAACTCGACGGCATCCGGGCCGATGCGGGCGTGGGCACTGCACTCACCATTAAAAAATGGGGCATGCTGCAAACCGCTAACCCGCTCACCGTCCGTTTTGATATGCCTTTATTCCTTAACCGAACACCTGCACTCGACCCGGAATATGTTGCGTTCCGCTGGGTGATTGGTATCAGCCGCGCTTTCTGACATGACACGTAACCTGTTTTTAATTATCGCCTTTTCCGTTACCGCGGCCCTGCAGGCACAAACGGTAAATGAACAGTTGTATGCCCGCGGCGTGGAAATGCTGAAAGTACGGAATGATGCGCAGGCATTCCCGATTTTCCAGCTGCTGCTGAAATCGGATTCGGCCAATGTGAATTACGTGCAGTACACAGCCTACCTCTACTCGCGCATCGGTTACCAGCAGGTAGGTGTAGCCAGCCAGACCCGCTATTACCGCATCGGTGAATACCTTGCCAAAAAAGCCATCGGGCTGGATGAAAAAAGTCCGGACGCACATTTTGCCTACGCACTCGCGCTCGGCCGCCTCACCGAAAACGCATCCTCGAAAGAAAAGCTGGGCTACGCCAAACTCATTAAACGGGAAGCCGAACGCGTGGTGGAACTGAATCCGAAACACGCCGGAGCCTGGCACGTGCTCGGGCGCTGGCACCGCGAACTGGCCAACATCGGTACGTTTGAAAAAGCAATGATCAATACCTTCTTCGGCGGAATGCCGCCCGGCGCTTCGTATGATAAAGCCATCGAATGTTTCAACAAATGCATCAGTATCGAAAACGATTGCATCCTGCACCATTACGAACTGGCCAACACCTATTACCAGATGGGCGACAAACAAAAGTGCCGCACCCACCTCACCAATGCCATGCGTCTGAACACCGGAACGGTGATTGATAAAGACACATTCGAAAAGTGCGAAACGCTGCAGAAATCGCTTGATTAACCCAGTGCCTGCAACACATTTCTGAACGAACTGCACCCGGTTTTTAAATTGCCCGGATGTGCTTACATTTACAGGAATTCCGGACGCGCCCGGAGCCGATCAACCAAAAAAACACGATCATGAAAAAAACAGGAATTATACTCTTCTTCCAGTTGCTGGCGGTTTCGCTTTTTGCCCAAAGCTCGGTAAACGACCAGATGTACGGCATCGCCTCCAAACAGCTTGCCTCGCGCAACTACGAGGCGGCCTTCCCGCTTTACCAGATGCTGCTGAAAAGCGATTCGTCGAATGTGAATTACATGTACGGCGCATCGCAGCTCTACTGCCGCATCGGTTACCGCCAGGCCACCGAATCGGCCAAACAGAATTATTACCAGATCGGGCTTAAATTAGCCAAGAAAGCAGTGGTACTTGACGATAAAAGCGCCGAAGCACATTTTGCCTGGGCCCTTGCACTCGGACGCATCAACGAAAATGCGGGCAGCCGGCAGAAAATTGCAAACGCCAAACTCATCAAACGCGAAGCCGACCGCTGCATCGAACTGAACAGCAAACACGCCGGCGCATGGCACCTGCTCGGCCGCTGGCACCGCGAACTGGCCAAACTCAACGCCATGGAAAAAGCAATGGTCAATTCCTTTTTCGGCGGCATGCCCAGCGGGGCGAGTTACGAAAAAGCAATCGAATGTTTTAAAACCGCCATCAACCTCGAAAGCAATTACATCCTGCACAAATACGAACTGGCAAATACGTATTACCACATGGAAGACAAGGCCAACGCGAAAACCTGGCTCGCCGAAGCTAAAAAATGCGAGCAGAAAACAACAGATGATAAAGACGGCTATAAAAAGTGCGAGGAACTGGAAAAGTTACTGAAGTAAGCCGTTGATTTTTTTATGACACGAAAAGAAAACATCCTTGTACTGGCCCCGCACACCGACGACGGTGAAATCGGCTGCGGCGGCACCATTGCCAAATACTGTGCGGAAGGCCGCAACGTGTATTACGCCGCGTTTTCCATCTGCACCCGCTCGCTGCCCAAAGACTGGGCGCCCGACACACTGGCCGTGGAAGTGAAAGAAGCCACGCAGGTACTTGGAATAAAACCGGACAACCTGATTTTGTACGATTACGATGTGCGCCACTTCTACCAGTTCCGGCAGGAGATTTTGGAAGTGATGATTAAACTGAAAAACGAACTCAAACCCGATCTTGTTTTTGTGCCCAGCCCCACGGATATTCACCAGGATCACCAGGTGATTTCAAACGAAGCGCTGCGCGCGTTTAAAAACACCTCGCTGCTCGGTTACGAAATGCCGTGGAATAACATCAGCTTTAACACGCGCGCCTTTGAAATTCTCGATGAAAGTCACATCAACACCAAGGTGGCGGCGCTTGCAAAGTACCGTTCACAGGCGCAGCGCTCGTACCTGAACGAAAGTTTTATCCGTTCGCTGGCCATTACCCGCGGCGTGCAGATCGGCGCACCGTATGCAGAAACATTTGAGGTGATACGCCTCATTAACTGACAACGCATGGCATTTACACCTAAAAAAGGCATTGACATTATTGGTGTGGTTAGTGAAATGCAATCGCATTTTAACAGCGACCTGGTTATCCGGCGCGCCTGCCAGCTGCACATTATTGCTGCGGAACCCGGCGATTACAGCGATACCCTTTCATGGGTTTCAGAAAAAAAAGCAAATGAAACGGATCTTTCCGCATTGCCTGCCATCGGTTTACTTGTAGTACCGCAATCACTCGCTCCGCTGGATGACATAAACGAACAAACCGGAATCGTGTATTCCGCAAACCCGCGTCAGACATTTACCCTGCTGCTGCAGCAACTCGTTTCCATGAAACGCCCCGCAGGCATTGCCGGTACTGCACAGATTGCACCCGGTGCTGTAATCGGCAGCAACTGCTTCATCGGCCATCATGTGGTTATTGAAGACGGTGTAACCATTGGCGATGATGTGCAGATTCTGCACAACACCGTTATTTTGCAAAACACCACCATCTGCAACCGCGTTACCATCGGCAGCAACTGCACCATCGGCAACTACGGTTTCGGATATGAAAAAAACGCCGAAGGCACGTGGGATGTAATGCCGCATACCGGCGGCGTATTTATTGACGATGATGCGGAAATACACAACAACACCTGCATTGATTGCGGCGTGATGGGCAACACCTACATCGGCAAAAACGTAAAAATTGACAACCAGGTACACGTGGCCCACGGCGTTACCATCGAAGCCAACTCACTCATCATCGCAAACACCGTGCTCGGCGGCAACGTGGTGGTAGGCGCCAACAGCTGGGTTGCCCCCACCTCCACCATAAAAAACCAGATCCGCCTCGCTCCCGATACATTTACAGGGCTGGGCGCGGTGGTTGTAAAAGATACTGTTTCAGGTAGTGTGATGGTGGGTAACCCGGCGGAGGATATGGAACGGTATAAGAAGTGGTCGGCGGTGAGGAAGGGGTTGCTGGGGGAGTAATTCGTGTTTATTTGTACATAAATAAGAAGGATTATCACGCTCTATTTATTTTCAGGGAATCTTTGTAAATTGTTGCGTTATTAAATGATTTATTAGAGGATATAAATATGGCAAAGACAACCTTTTGGGATATAATCGAACAAACAATAAGGAAAGCCGGCATTCCCCTTACGCCAAAAGAGATTTGGGACAAAGCGAATGAACTGGGAACAGTGGGAGATTTTATTACAACAGGAAAAACACCATGGGCTACTATTGGAGCATATTGTTATACTGATATTAATCGGGGTGGCGATAATTCGATGATTGTTCAAACAAATGAACGACCTGCTCAATTCTTTCTTCGTGACCTAATAAAAACAGTTGATTTAGCCAAGCTTCAAAAGCAAAAAGTATTGAGCTTGAAGAAGGAAGTAGAGAAAAAAGAAAAGAAAGAACTAAAAAAGTTCAATGAACGAGACCTTCATTGCGTAGTTTCTACTTTCGCATACGGAGACCCGCATTTCAAGGCAAATCTTAAAACGGTTTTTCACGAATCATCTAATAAAGGATCAAATGGCCAGAACGAATGGTTACATCCCGATCTTGTTGGAGTATATTCCCGTTTAAGGACTATAAACGCGAAACGCTGGATATTCAAACTCATTTAACAATCAGTTCGATCAAACTATTTTCATTTGAACTTAAAATTTCTCTGAATTTTACAAACCTGAGGCGTAATTATTTCCAGGCTGTATCAAATTCAAGTTGGGCAAACGAAGGCTATCTGGTTGCAGTAAATATTGATGAAGATACCGCCTTCAGAGATGAACTAAGACGTCTGAGTAACGCATTTGGAATTGGTATAATCCAACTTAACACAGAAAATATTTTTGAAAGTGAAATATTATTACCGGCACATACAAAGCAAACTATAGACTGGGATACAGTAAACCGCTTAGCAAATGAGAATCCTGATTTTTCTGAGTTTCTGAAATACATAAATGAAGATTGTAAACTGGGTAAAGTAAAAAGCGAATATGATAAAGTCCTGTCACCTGAAGATATAACGAAGTATATAAAAGAGAAAGGGATAAACAACTCTCATTAGCATGCATTAACCCTTGCTTTTATTGAACTTAACCAATTTGAAATTCAATCAAAATTCACTTGCCATTTCATGTATTATCAATAACCTTCGAATTATTTTTGCGTATCCAAAAGCAAATAAGACGCATATACAGCTTCAACAATTGATTCATGATTTTCAGGCTCCTCCTCCTCGTTTTCGCCCTTGTGCTCTTCAGCAGCAATGCCTGCCGGAAAGACCCGATGATTCCTGTTAAAACGAAAGCGGAACTGGATGCGAAACTGCAGGAGCAACTGGAGAAACACAAACTCACCTCGGTGGCGTATGCTGTTGTAAAAAACGGGCAACTGCTGTACAGCAATGCGCTGGGATATGCTGATGAAAGTAACGGCAGAGCCGCTACTGACACCACCCGCTACCTCGTTGCATCGGTTTCAAAAACAATAACGGCCGTTGCCCTCATGCAGCTGGTGGAACAACAACGGATTGCATTGGATGATGATATTAACGGGTTTCTTCCTTTTTCAGTCCGTAACCCGGATTTTCCGGATGTTCCGATTACGTACCGGATGCTGCTTACACACACATCAAGCATTTCCGATGATTTTCAGAACACACTCGATCTGTATTGTTATGGAAGCGATTGTGCAACGACGCTCGACCAGTTTTTCAGAGATGTGTTTCTACCCGGCGGGGCCTACAACGATGCGGATAACTTTACCAGGGAACAACCCGGCACAAAAGAAGATTACAGCAACTTAGCTTCTGCGCTGGTGGGTTACCTCGTTGAACGGATTACGCAAACGCCTTTTGATGTGTATTGCCGCGATCACATTTTTATCCCGCTGGGCATGCATAAAACGGAGTGGCGGCTGGCCAATTCGCCAATTGCAGAACTGGCTGTTCCCTATTCGAACGACCTTACGCAAAGCAGTCCGCATTACACCTTTCCCGATTATCCGAACGGCGGCCTGCGCACCACCGTACGCGATCTGTCTGTTTTTTTACGGGCCATCATCCAAAACGGCACGTTTAACAACACTGCGATTTTGTCGCAGGCCAGTATGGCTGAAATGAAAACGTTGCAGAACGGGAGTCCTGAACAATGTCTCTCGTTTTATTACGAAACTGTAAATGCAAATAAATACCTCGGGCACAGCGGCGGCGAAATGGGCGTAACCACCGAAATGTATTTTGATCCGCAGACCAACATCGGTGTCATTGTGTTTAACAACGACGATGATGCGAACCTGGCAGATATTATTTCGTACCTGTTCAGCTTCGGCGAAAACCAGTAATCACCAGTCGGGGAAATACCACAGCCAACCATTTTTATAAAATCCGCTGTTGTAAATACAACCGTCAGTTCGAGCGGCAATTGATAAAAAAACACAACCGTCAGTTCGAGCGGCAGTCGAGAACAGGTTTTACACAATCATTTTCCAAAGACATTAGCAACGGTACACACTGTTCTTCCCGGCCCAGCCGGGACTCGAACTGACGTGTATGATCTTATCTGAAAAACAGAATCAGATGTAAAAAATCTACGCTAAAAAAAAACAGACCATATTGCTGACATCAGCAATATGGTCTGAAATATTTTTTTGGAGCTGTTTATTTCCCGAGATACTTAAACCAGTCCTTCGTCGCTTCCGCAATCGAAGCCGGTTCCCACAGCGGGGCTTCGCGCCAGTATTCGATGTTGTCGAGCATAATCTGTACGCCCTGTTCAAACGTTACGAGCGGTTTCCAGCCGATGCGTTCCGCGATTTTGGCGGTGTCCGCAAACGTGCAATCGGGTTCGCCCGGACGTTTCGGAATGTAGGTAATTTCACCGCCGAGCAAGTTCACCAGGCTGTTGATGCTGTACGTATTGCCGCTGCCGATGTTGAAGATTTCGCCGCTCACATCGGTACGCTGTGCGGTCATGTAACAGGCGTTTACAATATCGGTAACGTAGGTGAAGTCGCGCGTCTGGTTGCCATCGCCTACTACGGTAAACGGTTTGTTGTTCAGTTTCTGCGCCAGGAAAACGCCGAACACGGCGCCGTACGTGCCCGAAGTGCGGGCGCGCGGACCATATACGTTAAAGAAACGCACCGAAGTGATGTTCATTTTGTACACCTGTTCCCAGTACATGCAATATTCTTCGCCGAGGTATTTGGTAACCGCGTATGGATACTGGCAGCGGATTTCGTCCGTTTCTTTGGTCGGGTAATTATCAGGCAGGCCGTAGCACGATGACGAAGCGGCATACACCACGCGTTTCACACCATGTTTGCGGCACGATTCGAGCACGTTGATGGTACCGTTTACATTGGAGTTGTGGTACTGAATCGGCTTCTCAATCGAAGGCACGATATCAGCGAGTGCTGCAAGGTGATACACATGCTCCACGCCTTCGAACAGGTCCACAATTTTTTCAAACTGCGAAATGTCGGCGATGTGTACGTGCAGGTTTTTGTTTTCCCGGTGGTGTTCCAGGTTACGCACCTGCCCTGATGCCAGGTTATCAATTACAAGAACTTCGTGTCCTTCTGCGAGCAGGCGGTCAACCATGTGACTGCCGATGAAGCCGCAGCCTCCTGTTACAAGTGTTTTCATTTTTTACCTCTTATTTTCCGGGTCAGCTTTTTCAGTCCGCCGCCGGTCAGTGTATCTGCATCAACAATCAGCTGCTGCAGTTCGTGTTTAAATGTGCGTTTTTGCGACTGCACAACATCCGGGTTGGTTTTACGCCAGATGCGGGGCACGCCATGAATGTCTTTGTCGTTAATGATGTGCGCCTTGTACTCCAGCGTAAAGCCGTGTTCGGGCAGGTATGCTTCCAGGTCAAAGTTACCGGTAGGTTTCCACGTGTAGGCATGATCGCGGATGTACCACGCGCCGCCCGGTTTGAGGATGCGTTCAAACTGTGTTACAAGGTAACGTACCAAACGCGGACCGAGTTCCGGCAGCACCTGCACACACATCACGAGGTCGAGGCTGTTGTCCGGAATAAGATCAAGGCGCCACGTGGGCAAGTGATAAATGCCCGGTTTGCCGGCATCAAAACGGAACGCCGCCGGGTTGTCAATGTACTCGGTAACGTTGTCGGTTAACGTCTTGTAATAAATATTTTGCAGGCAGTACGAATTGATGATCGCATCCATACCAATGTACGCCACCGGCTGATCGTGCCAGAGGTTGGCCTGCCGTCCGTAGCCTGCACCGAAATCGAGCACCGCTTTGATGCGGTTGCGTTCCGGAACCGGGTACGCCTGCGGCAAAATAAAATCGTGCGCGTTGTTAATGCCTACGCGGTTATCGTAATTCGTCCAGTCGTATTCCAGTCCGAGCTTTTGCAGCAGGCGTTCATCCGTGGTGCGGCTTTTGGCAACCAGTGCGCGTATGGCATCGTTCTGCATGTAATCCGGGTAATCGGTAGAAAACCAGTTCATCCATTTTGCAATTTCTGCGGCTCCTTTGAATTCGAAGAAATCGGAAATGATGGACGATTCGTATTTCACATTACGGCGCGACAGAATTTTCTGATAATCCCACGACACAATCCACTTTTTGGTGAATGCCTTGTCGGCCTGCAACGCCTGCAGGAATAACTGTTCAATGGATGTGGATGCTGCTGCCATAAAACGGATCAGATGCGCGACGCCTTAACGTGAAGGGTGAACTTTTTATTGGGAACGTGTTTCTCCGGTTTGATGGTTTTCACCGCTTCCGGGATGTAAACCGCACACAAGGTATTCGAAACATGATAGAGTTTTCCGCGCTTGTCAGCAGGTGTGCCGTCGAGAATACCGCGATACACTTCCCAGTCAATCTCTTCGTAGGTGCGGCCGTAATCGTGCCATACAATCACACTTTTTTCATCGCGCAGCAGCGTAAAGGCGTTGCGCGTGTCAATGGTTACACCCGGATATTTATGATCGGCATCAACAAAAACCATATCCACATTGTTACGTAAACCATCGAAGTGGTACGTCTGCGAATTGGCTTCAATGTTTTTCAGGTTCGGAATGTTTTTCGAAAAATAACGATTGGCCTTGATCATTGCAGGCGGTGTGCCCACGCGCAGCATATCTGCTTCCGAAAAACTGATGGCCAGCGCCTCGCCTACCAGCGGTGCAATGTTCGAAATACTTTCGCCGCGCCAGGTGCCCATTTCAAGGTAGCGCCCGCCCGGGTATCGCTTGGCCAGCGCACGCAGCAGCGCCACGTCCGACACACGCGAAGTGCCATCGAGGTACGTGTAGTTAAACACTTCTTCATCGAAATCGGGAAACAGGTCGAGCAGATCCAGTTCGGGTAAACCGTTGGCATACTCCGGGTAGGTTTTCTGCACATGATCCTTGCATACCTTGTTGTTCGTGTAGTGGAACAATACTTTCGCAATACCGCCAAAGTCAGTGAATAAAAATTTCAGAAACGAAAAATACGGTTTACTCATAACTTATGTGGTTTGAAAAAAAGCAACGATCTGATCGGCAACGTAAGCAATCTGCTCGTCGGTGAGTTCTGCAAAAACCGGCAGGCTCAGAATCGTCTGCACCTGTTTGTCGGTTACCGGAAAATCACCGGGTTTGTGTCCGAGGCTGCGCGCCGCTTCCTGCATGTGTATGGCAACCGGGTAATGCACCTTGGTATCAATTCCTTTTTCTTCGAGAAACTTTTTCAGTGCGTCGCGTTTGTCGGTTTGAATGATGAACGTGTGGTAAACTGCTTTTTCGTGCGGTTTGTCCATCGGCACAATCATCGGCAGGCCTGCAAAACGCTGCTGGTAATACGCGGCAATTTCGCGGCGGCGGTTGGTCCACTTTTCAAGTTCGTTCAGCTTCACATTTAATATCGCGGCCTGCAAATTATCCAGGCGCGAATTGTAACTCCAGAACTCACACTCATCGCGGTTGCGCATGCCGTGTGTGCGGGCCTTGAGCAGCCATGCGTTGAGGTTTTCATCGTTGGTGGTAATTACGCCACCGTCGCCACAGGCCGCCAGGTTTTTCAGCGGGTGCAGGCTGAAACAACCCAATGTACCCAGTGAACCAACAGGTTTGCCTTTATAGGTTGCAGAAACCGCCTGCGCGCAATCTTCAATTACATGCAGGTTGTGTTTTTTCGCAAGTTCCAGCAGTTCATCCATCGGTGCAGGACGACCGGTGAGGTGTACCGCAATGATTGCTTTTGTTTTCGGCGTAATGGCCGCAGCCACTTTTTCCGGATCGAGGTTAAAATCGTCGCGCACATCGGCGAACACAATTTTAGCACCTACAATCGCAATGCACGAAGCCGACGCGAGGTACGAATTGGGCGAAGTAATCACTTCATCGCCCGGGCCGATGCCCAGCGCTTTCAGCGAAAGAAACAGCGCGTCGGTTCCGTTGGCCACGCCCAGCGCATATTTAACGCCGTGCAGTGCTGCAAACCGTTTTTCAAATTGCTGGCATTCGTCGCCGAGAATAAACTGGCCGCTGTCGAGCAGTGCGCCCACGCGTTCCAGTATCTGCGCCTTGATGTCGCGGTGCTGGAGGCCAAGATGGATATAAGGAACTTGCATAGTTAAGCGAGGTGGATGCGCTGCATCAGTTTTACGTTAAAATACAGGTCGTTATTCAGCGAATCCGGAATCAGTCCTTTGTCAAACGCCGCTTTCAGATCGCGTACCGCATCTTCAATGGAGTGTTTCGCTTCAAAGCCGATGTCGTTTTTGATTTTCTCAGACGAAATGTGATACGAACGCAGATCATTGGTCGGCGTGGTAACAATGTTCACCTGGTCACCGATTACGTTTTTCACCATCTGCGCAATTTCACCGATGGAAAAGTTTTCGTAGCCCGCGTTGTAAATTTTACCGGCTATTTTTTCTTTCGGCAAAGTCAGCAGCATGCAGTAAAGGTCTGTCATGTCCTCGATGTGGATGTTCGGACGTTTCTGCGTGCCACCGAAAACGGTGATTTCGTTTTTGTTTACCGCCAGGTTGGTCAGAATGTTTACCGAAAGATCGAGGCGCAGGCGGCGGCCGTAACCGCAAACCGTTGCCGGGCGAATGGTCACCGTAGTGAAATCATCCGACTGGTACGGCGCAAGAATTTCTTCGCACATGGCTTTGAACTTCGAATAATCTGTAAGCGGTTCCAGCACCATGTCTTCGGTTACATTCGGCTCTTCCTTAATGCCGTAAACGCTCGAAGACGAAGCATAAATGAACCGTTTCACGCCGTTTTCCTTGGCAATTTTCACCATCGGTTCAAACGAATCGAGGTTGATGGATTTGCCGAGATCCGGGTTGAGTTCAAAACTCGGGTCGTTCGAAATACACGCGAGGTGAATCACGGCATCGTGTCCCGGGATGGTTTTGCGCAGCAATTCCTGGTCGCGGATATCGCCTTTGATTTTGGTCAGGTTCGGGTGATCTTCCAGCACGTTGTCGCCGTAAATCATCAGGTCGAGCACGCTCACCTTGTATCCTTTGCCCAGCAGTTTCGGCACGAGCACCGAACCCACGTATCCGGCACCGCCGGTGATGTAAACTGATTTAATGTCGTTCATAATCAGGTCTTCAGATGTTTATGAAATTTTGCCGGAATGCCCAGCACTTGTGTATATGCTTCAACGTGTTTAAGTACAACTGTTCCGCCGCCCGTAATGGCGCCCTCGCCCACCGAACCATCCGGAATAACAACCGTGCCGATGCCGAGAAACGCATCCTGCCCGATTTTCACGCGGCCCGCAGTGTGCACGCCCGGACCGAGATTTGCACCATCGGCAATCACATTGTCGTGATCGATGGTGGTACCGGTGTGAATGTTTACCGCATTGCCGATCACAGAGCCGGTAACCACAATAACACCCTGCCCGATGTAACAGCCTTTGCCGATAACCACATCCGAATCGAAATGCACGGTGGGATGAATGGCGTTCACCAGTTCAAGCCCGAGCTGTTCAAGATCGGCAGAAAGTTTGCGGCGCATCGCGTTGTGCCCGATGGCCACCATGCCGCCCGTGATGTTGTGCGCTTTAATCAGTTCAGGAAGTTCGGCCATGCTGCCCAGGATGGGGTAATTGCGGATGGTCTGCCCCTTTTTCGACGGATCATCATCGATAAATCCGGCAATAGTATAGCGGTTCATGGAAAGAAGTATTTCCAGGACAACTTTAGCATGACCATCGGCGCGTGCACCGACAATTACAATATTCATGTGCGGAACTGCTGAAAAAATCGCACGAAAGTACGAAAAATCAGCGGATTATTAGCCGTTTTACAGCGGAAGCACCGTTCCCTGAAATTTTAAGGTAATAAACCCCGGCAGGAAGCCCGGAGAGATTGATTTCCATGCGGTTAGCGGCCTTCACCGATAGCGTTTTTACCAGTTTGCCGGGTGTATCAAAAATCTGCAGTGTGTATTGATCGGCATTGTTTCCGGAAATAAACAGCTCAAAATGGCCATCGCCGGGATTGGGCTGCACTGTAAATTCCAATTCCGGAAGATTGTTTGTTGCGATACCAACACAGGCATTAACTGTAATAACTACGGTTGTTGTATCTGATCCGTTGCTGTTCTGCGCGATAAGTGTAACAGTATATGTGCCGGCATTTGCATAAATATGCGTAGGATTAATTATGGTGCTCGTCTGCGAGTCACCAAAATCCCAAAAAACGGAAGTTGCATTTTGCGAACTGTTGCTGAAAACAACCGGAATACCTGCACACAGCGCTTTCCCGTCAACACTGAACGCTGCAACCGGCGGAGGCTGGGCAGCGGTTACTTCAACATCATCCAGGTAATAACCATGGAGATTAAATGAGCAGGACCCGCAGCTCGTTGTCATCGTCGTATTTGCATCTGTCATAAAATTACCGAGACAGATATAGGTGTATGCGCTGTCAGCAATAAACGAACCGGTAACTGTAGTCCAGTTTATTTTATCCGTTACAACGGCTGTAGAATACACCTGCGATACATTGTTGATCGGAAAATTGGGAACCGTGGCAAACTTAACCCCGAAATTATTGGTTGCTTTCTGGCTGTTGTCGCAATGTGAAATTTTAAAACTCACATTATACGTAACGCCAATTACCAGCGGGCTGGTAAGCGTGGTGTAAATATTTTCCCGGTAGTCGGTTTGTACGGTTGGTGCAGTGGTACAGGTGGCCATGCAGGCCTGCCCGGTTGCCGGCGCCTGGTTGCCCCACGTATTCGACGGTGCGCTGAACAAACTGGTACCACAGGCATGCAGGTACTCCGTATGAAACTGCGGATTGTTGTTGTTTGACGACGGAAACCAGCCCGTTGCCAGTGTTACCTGCCCGTAATTATTCGGGCAGCTGCTGTGCGTTTCAAAACTGTAATTGGTTACCAGGTTTTGCGCGAATGCTGTTATGCTTATAACAACCAGCAAGACAGTTGAGTAAATTTTTCGCATGATTGGGTTATTGATTTACAAAACTACCCCTTTTTTGTAAAAAAATGATGGTTAGTTTTCAGCAAGTTAGTGCGAGGAACTGAACTACACCTTCTTTAACCACAAAGGCCAGCCCTCCTGCTGACGCGCACACCAAGGTTAGCACGAAGGCCACAAGTGAATACCAAAATGCATTGAGTTCATTGTGCAAGCCATTGTGCCCATTGTGGTTGGTTGTTGTTCGCCCAGTTCCACAGGCTGTCGAAAAAACACGATCAACAGGTAACGACTTTATTGTAAAACGCTTCCAGCCGTTTCACCTGGCCCGAGAGCGCCATTTTTTCGCGGGCAATAAGTGCGGCGCGTATGTATGCGGGAGTGGTTTCGGGATTGATTTTTTTACCGAGCTGTTGCAGGTCTTCCAGTTCAATACCGATGCCGCAGCCGAAACGTTCCACAATCCAGCTCTGGAAACCGAGGTCGCGCGAAACCATTACGGGCAGGCCCGCTTCGAGGTAATTGAACAGTTTGAGCGTGGTTGCATACTTCAGTTTTGTTTCCGACTGTTCTGAAAGCGAGCGGAAAAACGGCAGCATCCCGAAATGATACTGCGACAACTCCCGCGATAAATCACCTTGCGCCACCGGCTGATGGAAATGAAAACGCGCATTCGTTTTTGCAATCGCTTCGTATTCCTCGTAATCGGTGCGGCTGCTCGACGGGCTGGGATAGATGTGAAAATGCAGACCCTGCGCAGTCAGCGTTTCAATCAGTTTGTGAAACTGGATGTTGCCGTAATGTTTCGGATCGCGGTGGCTGCCCGCTACTCCGCCCGCATATACGAGGTGAATTTCCGTATCTGAAATTTTCTTTGCGTCGCGGATAAAACAATCGTCGTCGCAGTACAGCGGAAAATACAGCGTGGGCGGTTTCGGATCGGCTTTCAGCACACGCAGCGCAACGTTTGCTTCGAGGCAGTGCGCCACCACGCCGTCGGCATACAGCAGGCATTCGCGTTCGTGCGGCAGCTCGGCGCGCAGCCAGCGCATCGAAGGATTGGTACCGTAATAAATCGTGTACACATCCTGCATGTCGTGGATGTATGTGGCGCTGCTGAATTTGCGGGCCACATTGCCGTAATGGCTTTTCGGTGCAAACCCGTGAATGATATCCACCTGTCCCAGCGAACGCAGCAGCCGTTTCAGGTGCCAGGCATTGCGGAACAAATGAATGCGGTCGAAATCGTGCCCGGCAAATTCAGGCACAAATCCGTTTTTTTTGCAGAGCAAAATGGTGTAATAGTTCCCGCCGCGTTTCAGCCACTTGGCCATGCGCGGAATGCGGGGAGGAAGAAATTCACCTGTAAATGCAATTGCTTTTTTGTCGCCCGGCGTTGCTTTTGCACAGGCGGGTACATGCAGTGCAAACAGCAGCGCATCGGCCATCGCCGAAAGGCGGTCGCTCGCAGCCAGCCGGATTTTCATCCACAACACTTTTTGTTTGGCCGTGAGCATGGTTAAAATTTATTCGAAGTTTGCCGCGTAAGCCAGCAGGCTTTCGGGCGTAACCGATTTTTCGTTGCAGAGCCAGGTGGTGGAAAGACTTGCCGCCAGCGACGGAATAGTAAGATCATTCACCTGTGGCGAAATGGCCGAAAGCAGGCACGCAAACGAAAAGTACGTGTCGCCTGCACCAATGGTGTCCACAATTTTGCTCGGGTAAGCCGGGTGGCGTACCACGTTGTTGCCGTCGGTAAATACAGAACCTTTTCCGCCGAGTGTGATATACACGCCTTCGCTGTTCAGTTCGTAGTTGAACAGTTCATGCACCTGTTTATCATTATCGGTCATGTTGCTGTTCATCTGCAGGCTGGCTTCGCGCAGATCGAGTGAAACACTTTTTTTGCGGAACTTTTTCCATTTCGAAATCCGGTTGAACCCGAAATTGTTCGAATTGGTCTGGCACATCAGGTGAAATCCGTTGGCAATATCCAGGTCGTCGCAAAAGCCGTGACCGAAATCGGCAACAATCACCAGGTCGTAATCGGCCGAATTGATTTTGATATGCCCGAAGTTTTCGGTGCGGAATTTATTGATCTCAACGTGTTTCTTTTTGTCAAACGCATCCACGAAACGGGTTTTTACAATTTCGTTGTTCGTGTTGGTGATCAGGTCCACTTCTTTCACAAACCCTTTCAGGTGGCCTGCTATTGCTGCCGTTCCGCCCTGCTGTATACTCTTTTCATCGCTTTTCAGCTGGTACACCGGGCAGGCCGATTTCATGGAATGGCCTTCGTAGGTAACATCAACAAATTCATCAATAATGGTTTCGCCGATGAGTGCCACGCGGAGCCCCTGCGTCTGCTGATAAAATGCTTCAATTCTGGAACGGATCATAGTGGCGCAAAAATAACAAATAATGGCCATCTCTGAAAACTGCGAATTTCTTCGTTGTCCTCCGGGTGAAAATGCTCATTTACATAAGTAAACTCCGCTTTTCCCCCGTTCGTCCGCCTCGGACTTCTTTGTTTTGAGAGATGGCAGACAGATAGTTTAACTTCTGCTCCAAATGAAAACAGGAGAAAACAGTCGCGGGAATAAAAACTAAGACTTGATTATTGAATTCAGCAGTACCGCATACTTACCCGTAAGCGAACGCCGCGAATACGCATCTATATCGCCGCTGAAAAGCGTTTCTTTTCCCGATGCAAAGGCATCAAACAACTGCTGAATGTGCTGCTGCAGTTTGGTTTCATCATTAAAACCGGCCAGCAGTCCGCAACCGCTTTCGCGCATTACTTCTGCCAGGTCGCCGTTTTCCGGACCGATGGTCAGCACCGGTGTGCGCGAAGCCATGTATTCAAAATATTTGCCCGTAATAATGCCTTTCGAATTGGGCGTATCGTTCACCAGCAGCAGCAGCACCCGGCTCTCCTGCTGAATGCGCAGCACTTCGCCGTGCGGCAGGTAATCAATGCGTTTGAGGTAAGATGTAAGTCCCGCTTCTTCTATACTGGCAAGCACAGCTGCATCTACTTTGCCCACCAGTTTGATTTCCAGTTTTTGTGCAAACGCTGCATCTGCCGCGCACATTTTTTTCAGCACCTGCCACAGCAGATGCGGGTTGCGGCTCTTGTTAAGTGTGCCGATGTGTGCCAGTGAAAATTTTTCATCGCGGGTAATTGCTCCTTTAAACACATCCGCATCATCAAACCCATTCAGGATAACTGCAAAACGATCTTTGCCTTGTTTTTCCGGCGATGCCAGCTGCCGCAGTTCGTCCGTCCAGGTTTTGCCCACGCACACCACGCGGTCGGCTGTGTCCAGCACAGCGCGCTCCATGCGGTGGTGTTTGCGGTCGGCCCAGCCGCTGAGGCCCAGTTCCTGGTAAAAATCAATATTCGTCCACGGATCGCGGAAGTCAGCAATCCATGGCAGTTCCGGAAACTCCTTTTTCAGCCCGAGCGCAATAATATGCATGCTGTGCGGCGGCCCGGTGGAAATAATGGCATCAATGGAATTGGTGCGCAGGTACTTCTTCAGAAATTTAACCGAAGGTTTGATCCAGAATTTGCGCGCATCAGGAATAAAAAAGTTGCCGCGGATGCGCACCGAAAGTTTATCTAAAAAACCGCTTTTCTTTTTCTCCGAAAGCATACCCGCACCAAGGCGTTCGCTTTTTTTGCGGCCGGTTAACATTTTGTAGGCCGTGTACGGTTCCCAGATGGGGGTCTGCACCAGCTGAATGCCTTCGGGTACTTCTTTGGCAAGCGTTTCATCCAGCACCGGGAACTCGGGATTGGAAGGCGTATATACAATCGGCTCCCAACCGAAATCGCGGAGGTATTTTACAAACTTCAGCCAGCGCTGCACACCGGCTCCACCACTCGGCGGCCAGTAGTACGAAATAATCAGGACGTTTTTGCGGGTACTCATAGCTATTGATTACACCCGCCAGCGGATGCGCGCAGCCGCCAGCAGTTTATTCGTAAACTGATTGATATCCGGAACAATACGGAGCAATATGAGTGGCGCAAAAAACGCGATCGTTATCAGCACCGACCGTACGGCCATATCGAGAAACACATTCGGCAATTGCGGCAGCAGGTAATTTAATCCGAACACAGCACCGGCAATAAGAAACACATACAGGCAGGCCATCGAAAACGGCTGCATTTTAAAATTGACCTGTACAAAAATGAGACGCGCTGCATTAAACAGCAGCAATGAAACACCCGTGGCTATTGCGGCCCCGTTCATGCCCCAGCCAAATGTTACGATGAATAGATATGACGTCAGTATCGTAATCACGATAAGCGCAATGGTAAAAAACAAATCGTACCGGAACTTATTCGAAGTGATTACAATCACACCGTTCAGTCCCGCCATGGCATCAATCAAACGTCCGATGCCGATGAACAGGAACACATATTTGCCCGCCGCAAATTCATCCGGGATAAACGAAAGCAGGTTATCGAGGTTGGCCCACATGCCGATGAAAATAAACGCACCGAGCGCAAGATTCACTACGGTGAATTTTTTATACAGTTCCTCCATTTTGTCCAGCGCATTGTCTTTCCAGTGCGCGGCCACCAGCGGTGTGGCAATACGCAGCATGGCGCGGTAAGGAACAAAGATTACCGTAGTCATAAAAAACAGCGTGGTGTAAATACCGGCCCAGTACAGTCCGTTTTCCATCAGGCCCACCAGCAGCAGGCTGTCGAGGTTTGCGATAAGGCTGTTGCCCGCGCTGCTCAGTATGGCAATGAGCCCGAACAGCAGCATGCCCTTTTTCATTTTCTGTACGCGGTAACCGATTTTCGGGCCGAGGTGCATCTGCCGCAGGTAAAGCATGTACACCAGTATCATCAGCGCATGCACACAATTGGAAATGGTGTACAGGATCACAAACTGGTGAAAATCCACTACGTCAAGCGCATACAGCGTAATGGAAACCGTGGTCAGTAAACGGATAATAACTTCATTGGCTAAAACGGGCACAACCGTTTTCAGCAGCGAACGCAGGTACGCATCAAACAGCAGGAAATAGGTAAACGATGCGCCGAGCGGGATGAAGTAATAGTAGTATTTCACAAACAGCGGCGAGTTCTCCGAAAACTCCGCAATAACCCAGGGCTTGAGCAGGAAAAACAGCAGTGAAACCACAATTACTCCAACAGTGGTAATAAGTGTGGCCCAGGTGAGAAAACCATGATGCGCACGTTCGCGGTCACGGAAAAACGGGAAGAAACGGAGCGTTACACTCGTCATACCCAGCGCCGAAAACTGCGCGTACACCACCGAAAGGTTGAGCAGCGTGTTGGCCAGGCCCACTTCGTCCGGTTTCAGGAATTTCGGAAACAGCAGGGCTTTGTTAATGTAGCCCAGCACAATTCCGAGATAGGAAATGAGTGTTATTTTAAAGCCGTCGCGTTGAACAATTCCCATAGCTGTCGGGCACAAAGGTACAAAAGCCCCGCGGTTAACGGCTTGAATTAACCCGATTGAAGACAAAAACAATTTTTGAATCGAATCAAAAGCGGGTAGTCAGTTCGAGTACCGTGCGCGTGGAAGGCGACATGGAAGGTGTATCGAGAACGTGTGTGAGGAAGATCAGCCCACGTTCTCGATACTTTTCTTACTGATGAAAAATCAGCAAGAAAAACTCGAACTGACCGCCCGCAAAAAAATGTAATGGATCAAAAAATGAAATATGTATTGGCGAATACCCTTACTGCACTGTTTTCAGCGGGTTACAAACCGGTAACGTTCGTATGCTTTCACCGTTTCTTTTCCGCCCGCTTCCGGAAATCCGTTGGTGTTCAGAATACGTGTATTGTCAAATACTTTTTTCTCCTGCATCACCGGAACGCCGCGGTTATCATAGGCGTAATTAATTTGATACGCATCATACAATTGCGTTCCTTTTTTGGCACCGCTGTTTATTTTGCGTTTGAAAAATTCGGTCTGCAGGTGGCCTTTTTCATCGTACCGGAAAAAGGTTTCTTCATGCGGTTCTTTGCCGGTTTGCATAAACGCTGTCCAGGTGAGTTTGCCTGCTTCGTAATTGTACGTGCGGCGTTCGCCGGGACCTACATTGCGCGTGAGGTTGCCGTTGCCGGTAGCGAGGGTGTAGGCATACAATGTCACCTTTTTCGAAACGGTATCAACAGTTACCTGGTCAATGCCATAAGCCGCGCCGGGATTGTTTACAAAATCGAGGTGGTAATGCGTGATTTCAGTAACTGCTTTGTTTCGGTAAATGACCATGCTGTCGCTCGCCTGCCGTTCGCCGTTTTTATTGTGCACCATACGGCTGAGCAGGTTGCCCGCTGCATCGTAACTGAAGGTTTCGGTAACGGTTACTTTTTCTTCATCGCCCATGTTCGACGTGCGCGACTTGCGGTTTTTCACCACCAGCTGGCCGGCCGTATTGTACAGCAGCGAAATGGTATCAGCCTCCACTGCCAGGCTTTTAACTCCGACTTCCTGCGAGAGGTAAGCAACAATTAAAGCAGGTAATCCCGAACGGTTGTACGAAATCAGCACCTGTTTTTTCCAGTTACCGATGCTGTTCGTACGGATCATATTCATTTTATTGCCCTGCGTATAACCAATCGTTGTTTCAATCCATCCCGATTCAAAACTGCGGTAACTGATCACGCGCCCCTCGCTGTCAAATTTCCACACGGCCATCGTATCCGGCTGTGTTTTTTTATTTTTCGATTTCGGCAAAGGCATTTCGCGCAGCTTCACGAGCATTTTTATTTTCTCACGCACCACCGTTTCCGGTTGCAGCGGGCAGGCCACGGTATCTATGCGGAAACCGGGCTGCACCTGGTCCCAGTCGGGAAAAACAAAAACAGGCTGCTGCGCACGCGCAACAACTCCGGAACAAAAAATTCCGGCAAGAAAAAACAACGTGATATGTTTTTTAAACAGCCACATCATATTCGCGCAGTGCCTGGTTCAGTGATGTTTTCAGATCGGTGCTCGGTTTGCGCTGCCCGATGATGAGCGCGCAGGGAACACCAAACGTTCCGGCATTGAATTTTTTCTCCATCGTTCCGGGAATCACCACCGAACGCGGCGGCACAAAACCTTTGTATTCTTTCGGTTCAGCACCGGTCACATCAATAATTTTTGTGCTTGCTGTAAGTACAACATTTGCGCCGAGCACGGCTTCTTTGCCCACGCGCACACCTTCCACCACAATGCAGCGCGAACCGATAAAAGCACCGTCTTCAATTATTACCGGCGAAGCCTGCACCGGCTCCAGCACACCGCCTATGCCCACGCCACCGCTCAGGTGTACGTCTTTCCCGATCTGCGCGCACGAACCAACCGTTGCCCATGTATCTACCATCGTACCGCTGTCAACGTATGCACCAATATTTACATAACTCGGCATCATAATCACGCCTTTGGCCAGGAATGCGCCGTAACGTGCCACCGCGTGCGGCACCACGCGCACACCGAGTGCGGCATAGTTTGTTTTCAGCTGCATTTTATCATGAAACTCCAGCGGACCTGCATGTAACGTTTCCATTTTGCGAATGGGGAAATAAAGAATCACGGCTTTTTTCACCCACTCGTTCACGCACCACTCCCCGCCTTCGGTAGCGGGCGGATCGGCCACACGTAAAATACCTTTGTCGAGGTGTTCGATAACGGTATTGATGGCTTCCTGCGTTTCCGCGGTATTCAAAAGTTGCCTGTCGTTCCAGGCGGCTTCAATCTGCTGCTGCATAAATTTGGTTTTGAAAATTCAAAGGTAAAAGGAATGTAGTGACTATGTATGGCTACCAGAGCCATTTCACCGCCTGCAGGTCAAACTCCTGCATTTTGCCGTTTACTTCCAGTTTCAGTTTTCCTTCCGGTGTGGTACCGCATACGAGTGCTTCCTGCTCGCGTCCGCCGATGCTGAACAGCAGGCGGCTGTTCAGCCCGAACAGTTCCGCATCAAACCGTTTCCGGATTTCCTCGAGGTTTCCGCTGCGGGCCTGTAAATACCAGGCTTCGAGGTATTCAAACATCTTTTCCATAACCGGCTCACGTTCCATTTCTTCGCCGGTAACTGCAATAAACGAGGTGGCGCGCGCCGAAAGCCGGAACGCTTCCTGGTTCACGTTCAGCCCGATGCCGACAATACTGTGCTGAATCTGGCTATCGCGCAGGCTGTTTTCAATAAGTACCCCGCCGATTTTTTTCTCGTTCACCAGCATATCGTTGGGCCATTTGATGCAGACTTTTTCATCCGGCATAAAAAAGCGGAGTGTTTCGGCCAGGGCCAGTGCGGTAATGCGGTTCAGGTCGAACTGGAAATTAATCGGCAGAAATACCGGTTTCCAGAGCAGGCTGAAGGTGAGGTTTTTACCGGTTTCGCTTTCCCACGTGTTGCCCCGCTGCCCGCGCCCGTCGAACTGCTGATCGGAAATAACCACAGCGCCTTCCGGTAACGTATTCGCTTTCAGATATTCCTGCAGGAACGTATTCGTCGAAGCAACTGCTTCGAGGCGGATGAGGTGCCGGCCGGTAAACAATGTGTCCATAGGTCTGTGAGCCTGCTGAGGGATTGTTTTTTAATTCCTTAGCAGGCTCTAAGGTGCAAAAGAAATCCTTATTTTTGTGCTTTCAAAAAATAACAGACAAGCGGAGCTGCATAACGGCAGCTTATATCACGTAATGGCCAACAAAAAGGAAACCAAACCGGCTAAGGCCGGAACAGCACCCCGTAAAAAAGCAGCAGCGGCTGCAAAAAAAACAGCCAAGGCTGCACCGAAGAAAAAAGCGGCAGCCGCTAAAAAAGTCGCCGCAAAGCCTGTAAAAACCAAAGCAGCAGCTCCCAAAAAGAAAGCAGCAGCTCCCGCCAAAGATGCAACCCGCATCCTCGCAGAGAACGTCGTACGCGGCATTCTCGAGAAAAAAGGGAAACACGTGGTATGCCTCGACCTGCGCAAAATTGAAAACGCCGTGTTCGATTATTTTATCATCTGCGAAGGTGATTCTACCACGCAGGTAGATGCGATCGGCGAATCAGTTGTTGACTACGTAAAAAAAGTTTCCGGCGAGCGCCCTTACCGTTCCGAAGGCTGGCAGAATTCACTGTGGATTCTCGTGGATTACATCAACGTAGTGGTACATGTTTTCGAACGCGATACACGCCTGTTCTACAACCTCGAAAGCCTCTGGGCCGATGCTGAAGTTGTTGATCTCGGCATTAAATAAAGCCCCGACGCAACAAGGTGGTGTTAACTTTTGTTAATCTAAAATAAATACCGCCTGTAAACGACCTTACTTAAAAAAGACTGGATTTATACAATGAGTGATCAGAACAATAACGAAGAGAAAAGAAAGCCGGGACCGTTTAAACGACCGCAGCTTCCCCGTTCACCGATGGGGTTTTATTGGATATACATCCTGCTTTTAGTCGGGCTTGCTTTTGTATTTATGACAACCATGTGGGGGCCAACGCCCGAAATCAGCATGGAACAGTTCCGGATGCTTGCCCGCAACAAGGTCGTAACCAAGGTAATGATCAACAACAGCGAAAACGGGCGTATGGAAATTACGCTCAACCCGGCGTTTGCCAAAGCCCCTGTTTTTGACAGCCTGAAACTGAAAGAGTACCCGAAAACACGCTGGACACCCGTTGGCGATGGTCCGCACCTCATCCTGAAAGGCGTTTACAACGAACGCATTTCGAATGAAATTGACCAGTTAAACGCCACCCTGCCTGCAAATGATCAGTTCGAACATACCCGCGGCAATTCCAAATCCATCTGGGATACACTCGGCTTTATCCTGCCCATCGTGCTTATCATTGTGCTCTGGATCTTCCTCATGCGGCGCATGGGCGGAGGCGGCGGCAGCCAGATTTTCAATATCGGGAAATCGCGCGCACAGCTGTTTGACAAAGACACGAAGGTGAATGTAACCTTTAACGACGTGGCCGGACTGGAAGAAGCCAAAATCGAAATCAAAGAGATTGTGGACTTCCTGAAACATCCGAAAAAGTATACCGACCTCGGTGCAAAAATTCCGAAAGGTGCATTGCTTGTTGGACCTCCGGGAACCGGTAAAACGCTGCTTGCCAAAGCCGTTGCCGGCGAAGCACAGGTGCCGTTTTTCTCGCTTTCGGGATCGGATTTCGTGGAAATGTTTGTGGGTGTAGGTGCATCACGTGTACGTGATCTCTTCCGCCAGGCCAAAGAAAAAGCGCCGTGCATCATCTTCATTGACGAAATTGATGCCATCGGCCGTGCCCGTGGCCGCAGCCTCTCGCAGGGTGCAAACGATGAACGTGAAAACACGCTGAACCAGCTCCTCACCGAGATGGACGGTTTCGGAACAAACAGCGGTGTTATTATTCTTGCCGCTACCAACCGCGCCGACATCCTCGACCGCGCCCTGCTGCGCGCCGGCCGTTTCGACCGCCAGATTTATGTGGATTTGCCCGATTTCAATGAACGCAAAGCCATTTTCAAAGTACACCTGAAGCCGCTGAAACTCGATGACAAAGTGGATATCGATTTCCTCGGCAAACAGACGCCCGGTTTCTCCGGTGCTGATATAGCAAACATCTGTAACGAGGCGGCCCTCATTGCCGCACGCCACGACAAGAAAACCGTAGAAATGCAGGATTTCCTGGATGCGGTAGATCGTATTATCGGCGGCCTCGAGAAGAAAAACAAAATCATCTCTTCGGATGAGAAAAAAGTAATCGCGTTCCACGAAGCAGGACACGCCACCGTAAGCTGGGTGCTCGAACACGCCGCACCGCTGGTGAAAGTAACCATCGTACCGCGCGGCCGCTCGCTGGGTGCTGCCTGGTACCTGCCGGATGAACGCCAGATTACAACCGCCGAACAGATGCTGGATGAAGTGTGTGCTGCCCTCGGCGGACGCGCTGCAGAGGAAATCATTTTCGGTAAAGTTTCTACCGGCGCCCTCTCCGACCTCGAACGCATTACCAAACAGGCTTACGCCATGGTAACCGTTTACGGCCTCAACGAAAAAATCGGCAACATCAGTTTCTACGACTCTACCGGCCAGGAATTTATGATGCAGAAACCGTACAGCGATAAAACGGCGCAGATTATTGACGAAGAGGTGAAGAAGTTTGTGGATATGGCCTACATCCGTACCAAGGAACTGCTGATGGAAAATAAAACCAAACTCGAACAACTGGCCAAACAGTTACTCGACAAGGAAGTAATTTTCCGCGAAGACCTTGAACGCATTTTCGGTAAACGTCCGTTTGACAAGGAAGAAGAAGCCGTAGCTGAAGTGATTACCGAAGAGCCGAAACAAATTGTAACGCCGCCGGTAACACCACCTGCTCCTGAAAATACCGAACCGGCCGACACCACGTTGCTGTCAGCCAAGAAAACGGTAACACCGGAAGTGAACACCACACCGGAAAATACCGAACCGAAAACGGAGAACAACGAAGAGGAAAACAATTCCGGCAAACCGGAAGATCCGAAAAACAATAAAGACGGTAATCTGAAACTGTTCGATTAATGGACGAAAGCACCCCGCGCGAAAAAATCCTGAAAAAGGTACGCGCTGCACTGCTCCGCAAATCGAACAGTGAGCCTGCCGATGTTGACTTCGACAGTCCTGTTTTTCACGAAACAGAAGAGCCGCTTGAAATACACTTTGCCCAACAGTTCACCGAACTGAATGGGCAATTTGTTTTCTGTGAAAACGAGGATGATTTCAGTTACAACATCCGCGCGCTGGTGGAAGAAAACAAATGGGAACAGGTTTCCTGTGCCGAACCGCAGATACAATTGCTGCTGAAAAAAGCGGGCCTACATTTTCAGCCGCTGGCTACGTTCGGCAAATCGTGGGAGGCCGGCATTACCGGCTGCGAATTCCTGGTGGCACGTACCGGCAGCATTGTCCTTTCTTCGAAACAGGAATCGGGCCGGCGCGGTTATGCGTACCCTGATCATCACATCGTGGTTGCACGCACCTCGCAGCTGGTGTATCACCTGCGTGAAGCACTCAAGGCGATGAAAACAAAATACCCGGAATTACTTCCTTCGCAGTTTACCATTGTAAGCGGACCCAGCCGTACCGCCGATATTGAAAAAACATTGGTGCAGGGTGCACATGGCCCGAAAGAAATTTACCTGTTCCTGATAGACGACAGCATTACCGCATAAGTATGGCCCTCGACAAAAATTTAATCCAGCGCAGCATTACCGGAACCATATTCGTGGCGGTGCTGGTTGGTGCCATCATGTGGCATCCGCTTTCTTTCGGTTTCCTGTTCCTGCTCATCACCGTGCTCGGCCTCTGGGAATTTCTCGGCCTGGCCGAAAAAGCAGGCGCACAGCCGCTGCGCACCTACGGCACACTGGCCGGCGCATTGTGCTTTACGTTGTCGTTTATGGCCAAACGCAGCGACAACAACATGCTGCTGCTCGGAATTATTCCGCTGCTGTTTATTGTTTTTTTCATTGAACTCTACCGTAAAAAAGAAAATCCCTTTACCAATATTGCCTACACCATACTCGCCGTTATTTACGTGGCGCTTCCCTTTTCGCTCTGGGCGCTGGTTATCATTCCAATTGATAATGATGTAATCGGCAAATTCAATGCAGCTGTTTTTCCGCAGGCCTACATTGCACACCTGCTCGAATACCGCTGGCACCTGCTGCTCGGCTTTTTTATCTTGATGTGGACCAGCGATACGATGGCGTATGTGTGCGGACGCCTGTTCGGGAAACACAAACTGTTTGAACGCGTATCACCCAAAAAAACGTGGGAGGGCACCATCGGCGGCGGCCTGTTTGCGCTGGGTGCTGCGTGGGGCATTTCCATTTACTTTACCGACCTGCCGCTGGTGCACTGGCTGGTTATTGCAGCCATCGTGGTGGTATGCGGCAACCTCGGCGATCTTTCTGAATCATTATTTAAGCGCAGTATCGGCGTAAAAGATTCAGGCACCATTCTGCCGGGACACGGTGGAATTCTCGACCGTTTTGATGCAGTACTGCTGGCTTCGCCTTTTGTGGCCACCTATCTGCTCATAATCCCGGTTAACGGATAAATCTGCCGAAAAAGGGTGCCCGGCTAAAAACCGGTACACGAAGCACTTTTTTTCCTAATTTCGCCAATCAATTACGCAAACTAAACGAAGAAATATGGGAAATAATTCAACGACAGCTGAAGCCGTGCAGGCCCATCCGAGTATGTTTGATGCCGTTCTGGCGCGCCTCGATAAAGCAGCACAGTTATTCGGACTGTCTCCGGATGTGGCCGAAATCATGCGCCACCCGAAACGGGAAGTAGCAGTAAGCCTTCCGGTTAAGATGGATGACGGAAGTACAAAAGTATTCGAAGGCTTCCGCACCGTTCACTCCACGCACCTCGGCCCGTCGAAAGGCGGAATCCGTTATGCAATGGATGTAAATGCTGATGAAGTCCGCGCACTCGCAGCATGGATGACCTTTAAATGCGCCATTGCGAACCTGCCTTACGGTGGTGGCAAAGGCGGTATCAAATGCGACCCGCGCACCATGTCGGTAGGCGAACTGGAGCGCCTCACCCGCGCTTACACCCGCTCCATGGCCGATGTATTCGGTGTGAACAAAGATATTCCCGCTCCCGATATGGGAACCGGCAAACGCGAAATGGCCTGGCTGCTGGATGAATTTAACCGCTATACCGGCGAAGATTCTCCGGGCGTGGTAACCGGCAAACCCCTCACACTGGGTGGTTCAAAAGGCCGCGAAGCCGCTACCGGACGCGGTGTTATGGTGGCCACTATGGCTGCCATGAAAAAAGCAGGAATCAACCACAAAACCGCTTCTGCCTCGGTGCAGGGTTTTGGTAACGTAGGTTCGCATGCTGCACGCCTCCTGTCATCGCAGAAAATTAAAGTGGTAGCAATCTCTGACCATACCGCCGCATTTTACAATGAAAACGGTATCGACATTGACAAAGCCCTCAAATACGTTGCTGCTAACGGCAACATCCTTAAAGGATTTGACGGCGGACAGCTGATCACCAACGCTGAAGTTCTTACTGCACCGGTAGATGTACTTGTTCCGGCAGCGATCCAGGGTGTTATTACAGCTGCAAACGCCAACGACATCAAGGCAAAACTGATTGTGGAAGGCGCCAACGGCCCTACCGAAGCTGATGCCGATGCAATCCTGAATGAAAAAGGGATCGTTGTTGTACCGGATGTGCTTGCAAACGGCGGCGGTGTTACCGTATCCTACTTCGAGTGGGTACAGAACAAATACGGCCACTACTGGACCGAAGAAGAAGTGAACACCAAACACGACGCTTCGATGAACCAGGCATTTGAAAATGTGTGGTACAATGCCCAGCAGTACAAAACCAGCATGCGTATCGGTGCATACATCACCGCACTCAAAAAGCTGGACAAAGCAGTAAAATACAAAGGCAATTATTAATCTGCTTAATTTATATAAAACGCGTCGTTCGTTCCGGGCGGCGCGTTTTTTTTATTTGCAGTTTAAAACGATCTTTGCACGCAACTTATAAAAACACGTAATGACTATTCACCGCGAAGGCTATCCCACGATAATGTGGACGCTTATTTTTCTGCTGGCCGTAAACCTGGGGGCGTTTTTCCTCCTGCACGACTATATGATTATCCGCATTGCACTGTATGTGCTTTCTGCCGGTTTCCTGTATATCATCCTGCAGTTTTTCCGCCATCCGAAGCGCAGCACGCCGGTTAATGCGGAACACATTATTGCCCCGGCCGACGGCAAAGTGGTGGTAATTGAAAACGTGAAAGAAAATGAATACTATAACGGCGAAGAACGCATACAGGTTTCTATTTTCATGTCGCCGTTTAATGTGCATGTAAACCGTTATCCCATTGCCGGTGATGTGAAATACGTAAAATACCACCCGGGCCTGTACCTTGTGGCCTGGCATCCGAAATCATCAACCGATAATGAGCGTACAACAGTTGTGGTGCAGGACGATAAAAACCGCAGCATCCTGTTCCGGCAGATTGCCGGCGCACTTGCCCGCCGCATTGTGTATTACGCAAAGGAAGGCGACAAAGCCACACAGGGCACGGAATTCGGGTTCATCAAGTTTGGTTCACGTGTGGATCTTTTTCTGCCGGTTGGCACCGAAATTAATGTGCAGCTGAACCAGGTGGTGCGCGGCGGCGAAAGCGTAATTGCGACTTTCAAACCTTAAAAATGTGTTAAAAAAGTCCGGGAATGATTCGCGGAATGGTATTTGTAGTATTTTTTTTGTAATTTTACCTATCAACAGAAACAAACATCTAAAAACAATATCATGAAAAAGTTATTTGCAGTTCTCGCCCTTACCGGCATGATGGTGGCAGTATCAGCTCCTGCAGTTTTTGCAGCTAATGGCAAAAACGTAACCGTTCTCGTTTCGAAAGACAAAGAGAAGAAGAAAGAAAAGAAAAAAGCAAAAGGCAAATCGTGCAGTGCTGATGCAGGCAAATCGTGCGCCGGCAAAGGCGAAGGCAAATCATGCTGCAAAGGCAAAGCCGAAGAAAAAGCAAAATAAAATGCTCTTATAATTCAAAAAACCGCCCCGGCTATGCCTGGGCGGTTTTTTTATGCCGTAGTTTGTTTACTGATTCATTATGCCCAAGCCATCATTTGATACCTGGACCAGTATCTTCCTGTTTTTTGCAATCCAGGGCATACTTACCGGTACCGTATTTCTTTTCATGAAACGGGGGCAACACCGGGCATTTCGGTACATCGGTGTGCTGCTGCTGCTGTTCGGGCTTTGCCTTGCCGATTACGTGCAGTACTGGACCGGTTACTGTTTTGAATTTCCGGCGCTGGCAGGATTCAGTTTTCCTTTCATTTTCATTTTTGGTCCGCTGCTTTATTTTTATTTCCGCTCGTGCCTGCTGGGCGTTTCGTTCCGCACAAAAGACCTGCTGCACCTCCTGCCCTGGCTGCTGCACACGGGCTGGAATATGCCCTATTACTTTTTGTCGCACGATGAAAAAATCAGGCAGATGCTTGGGCACCGCGAATCGTTTTCTGCATTGGAAATTCAGATCACGAAACTGATTCCCTGGCTGCAGATTGTGCAGATGATTATTTATGCCATAATAATCGCCCGGCTGCTGCGGAATACGCCGCCCCTCAAAACCATGCGCAGCTGGTCGTATGGCATGTTATCCTGGTTTGCCGGCTTCATACTTGCTTTCCTTTCCTATTATATCCTGATCCGCTTTTCGTTTTTCAGCCCGCAATGGGATTATATGATTTCGTGTGCCATGACGCTGTTTATTACGGGGGTTGCAGTGTATGGCTACCTCCAGCCAGCAATTTTTGAAGGGTATTCGGTGTTGGAAGCCCCGGCGTATGTTCCGGGAACGGCTGAACGCTACCGCAATTCGGGACTGACAGAAACCGCTGCCCGTGAACTTGCTGAAAAACTGGATAAACTGATGAACGAAGAACAGCTTTACCGGAACAACGAACTTCGGCTCGGCATGCTTGCGGAAAAACTGGGTACGAATAAACACCACCTTTCGCAGGTTATCAATGACAATATGGGCTTCCATTTCTTTGAGTACATCAACATGCTCCGGATCAGGGAAGCCGGACAACTGCTGCGCGATGAACAGCAGGCCGATCTGACCATCAGCGAAATTGCATGGAAGGTTGGATTCAATAACCGGGTTTCATTCAATACCGCATTTAAAAAACATACCGGACATACCCCAACCGCCTTCCGGAAACTCGGAAAAGTGTAAACCTTTATCGGGATTAGCCCTTTTCACGGGGGCCGCAGCTACTTTGCGCAAAAAACAGCTGCATGAAAACTGCTCTCACCATTTCCATTTTGCTGCTGGCTGCTGCCGGCGGCTATGCCCAGTCGGGGTGGACACACATCACCGATCCGAATAACCCGGTAGTTACATTTACACATCCGGGCATCTATAAAGGCGCTGCATGGATTGATTTCGACAACGACGGTGATATTGATCTGTTCGCAGCCCCGCGCTTCCTTTTCCGGAATGATGGCAATACCACCTTTACGCAGGTAGCAACAATAATCGGAAGCACCACGCAGCAAAATCCGTCCGGGTGCAGCTGGGCCGACCTGGACAACGACGGGAACATTGACTGCATCCTGTCACAATACCCGAGCGGTCTGTATAAAAACAACGGCAACGGTACATTTACAAACCTCACCGCGCAGGTGGACAGCCTGGTAAATTATGCAAGCTGGGGCTGCGCCATCGGGAATATGAATAATGACGCATTACCAGATCTTGTTTATGCACACGCGGCCGGATTTCATACCAATGCACCCACCCGCCCCTCGCGTCTCGTAAAAAGCACGGGCAGCGGTTTTACAGGTACCGCATTAAATGGTTACGCGTTCACCGACAGTCTGAAGCCATTTACCGTTCCCTACTGGTCGGATTATGATATGGACGGCGACATGGATCTTTTTGTGGCCTCGGGCCCGGGCGGTACACTGGGACCTGACTTTTGTTACCGCAACATGAAAATAGAAACAGGCCTGGACACCCTATATCGAATGACCACCGAATTGTTTGCCACACAACTGCAGGACGGGCAATGTTACAATTTTATTGACGCCGATAACGACGGCGACCTCGACCTCTGCCTCACCAATTATGCAGGTGCTGCAACACGTTTTTATGTAAACACGGCCGGTATCTTTACATCGGCAAATGCACCTTTCACGGGAGTCAATGTGCAAAACCTGTCGAACAACTGGGGCGATTTTGATAATGACGGCGACCTGGATGTGTTGATTACAAATGATAACCAGCTCACAAAATTTTATGCGAACAACGGGAGCGGCACTTTCAGCTACCAGTCCAATGTGCTTGCTGCCCCGGCAGGTGCCGCCGGTGTTACAAACGGTGATTTTGACAATGATGGCGACCTGGACATTTTTCTGCACGGGCTGAACAATGCGAAAGGTTTATACCGGAATGATTCTTTTGCAACCGGTAATAACTGGTTCAGTTTAAAGCTCACCGGTGTTGTTTCCAACCGTTCTGCAATAGGTGCATTCGTAAAAGTAAAAGCTACTGTAAACGGGCAGCCGGTATGGCAGATCCGGGAGGTCAACGCGCAGAACAGTTTCCAGAGCCAGAATGATCTGCGTGTGCATATCGGGTTAAAAGATGCCACCGTAATTGATTCGCTGGTTATTACCTGGCCCAATTCCCCACCGGCTTATTTTACATCGCTGCCGGTATCGCAGTTTTATGAATTGCAGGAAGGCGGTACGCTTGCTGCTGCCGTGCACGAAACCACCAAAGAGCGGCTTACGTTTACCGTTTTTCCGAATCCGGCCGTCGATGAACTGAATGTAAAATTAAATGAGTTGCATGACAAAGACTTTACCTGGCAGATCAGCGACACCGCGGGCAGGGCGGTAATGAAAGGCAATTACCGGCAACGGAAACCCATAAACATCCAGCAGCTGAAACCGGGCAGTTACATCATCCGGGTGGAAGGGAAAAACACCGCCGGTGCAGTTGTTTTCACAAAACTATAATCAGCGCAGCAGCAGCGGAGGCAACTCATCGAGGCGGGCAATGGTGTGGGTTGCATCTGCTGCTGCCTGCTTATCAATATTAAACCACACCTGGTCGATACCGGCCTGGCGTGCACCGGCTATATCGGCCTCGTAATCGTCGCCAATCATAATGGAATCCTGCGCCTTCACCCTGCATTTTTTCAGGGCATAAGCAAACATGCGCGTATCCGGCTTTTTGTGGCCGCTGCGTTCAGAAGTAATCAGTTCTTTGAAATACACGTGCAGGCCGCTGTGTTTCATCTTTATCTTCTGCACTTCTTCAAACCCGTTTGTAATGATATGCAGCTGAAAGTGCGGGGCCAGTTTTTTGAGCGCGTCCTCGGTTCCCGGCAGCAGGTGCGGTTTCAGCGGGCCCATCACAATGTATTCCTCCCCGATTTTTCGTGCAAGCTTATCATCCTTGATACCGAAAAAAGCGAGGGTTTGCCGGTAACGGAGTACGCGCAGCGCATCTTTGTCAACAAGTCCTTTACTGTAACGCTGCCAAAGTTCTTTGTTTATCGCATTGTATTTTTCAGAAAACTGATCGAAAGATAATATACCGCGTTCTTTCAGTTTGTGCCGGTGATACAACTCTTCAAGCGTTTCCCGCGAATTCCTGTCCATATCCCACAGCGTACGGTCGAGGTCAAAAAACAGGTGACGGTAAGCGGGCATCAGAGAATGGGCTTGTGGTTATGCAGGTGCAGCAGGTACTGGGCGATTCCGTTTAAAACAAACGACCAGAAAATAAGTGACACAAAAAGAGCAAACAGAATTTTAACTTTCTTTCTGAAAAAACGGTTGATCACAAACGTGCCGATGGGGATAGAAAGGATGCAGGGTGTTAAAAAAGCGAGCCCGGCAATTCCGAATTTACGTTTCACACGAACGATCAGTTTGTTGGTGCGGGTAAATTTTTCATATTGTTTCCGCTCAATAACTTCCACTTTGCGGCGCAGGAAAAAGGCTTTGATTACAGCCACAAGGTGAGCCCACCAGCGTACGATGAGGTCGCCAACGTAAGTAAACACAAGGATTCCGGTAGCACCACCCGATGTGGTGATGGCAAACGATCGCCAGAAACTGTAACCGAAAATTTCGGATGCGGTAAACGGGGCAAACAGAAATTTAATTCCGGAAATCAGGAAAACGGTGGCGATATTTCGGATTTCTTCTGCTTCCATACTATACTAACAACCCGGGTCAGATTTTGTTTCCGTAAGCAAGATCGCCTGCATCGCCCAGTCCGGGAACAATATACGACTGTGCGGTAAGTTCTTCATCAATTGCTCCGCACCAGATCGTAACGTTTTCGGGCATGTGGCTGCGGGTGTATTCTACGCCGGCAGCGCTGCCGATTACCGAAACGATGTGTGTGTGCCGCGGTTTGCCGCGTGTAAGCAAGGCATTGTAGGTAAGTACCATGGAGGTACCGGTAGCCAGCATCGGATCGCTGAGGATGAGTACCTTATCGGTAAGCTCCGGTGTTGACATATACTCCACCTGCACATCAAACGTTCCGTCTTTATGGTGTTTGCGGTATGCCGAAATAAAAGCATTTTCAGCACGGTCGAAATAATTGAGCAGCCCCTGGTGCACTGGCAGTCCGGCGCGCAGGATGGTGCCGATAACCGGCTGGTGTTTCAGCAACGGCATATTGGCAATTCCGAGCGGTGTTGTAATGTCCCGGTTTTCCCACTCCAGTTTTTTCGAAATTTCGTAGGCAAAAACTTCCCCGATACGCTCCAGGTTGCGGCGGAACCGCATGCGGTCGTTCTGTATTTCCACATCGCGGAGCTCGGCGATAAACTGACTGAGAAGCGAATGCTGCTTTCCGAGTTCAATAACCATAGGTGTTGCTGAATAACTGGATTACTTTTTAAACAACTTGAATGGCCAGGGCAATTCATTTTTCCTGACCTGCAAATATATACATTCTTTAGCCCCGAAGCTTTTGTAAAATCGCGCGAGGTTCACATCATTCGATCCTTCAAAATCAAGCACCAGGTTTTTCTGCGCATTTTCGCGGATAAATGCATCAACAAGAAACGCAAGCGCCCCGGTATTGCGGGCCCCGGCAGCTGTTCCCGAAAACAGGAAAATAACCTTGCCGTTCGAATCCACAAAAAAAGCACCGGCCATCACCTCCCCGTTTGCATCGGTAACCGCACGTACATGCAGTTTGCCCCGGCCATCAATGGTACGCAGCAGGCTGCGGAGCAGGTCGTAATGCGGTTCACTCAGTTTTTCGATGGTGCGTCCGCGCCCTTCCCGGAAAAGCGAAATGATTACTTCGCGGGGTACATCAGCTGTAGCCTTAAATCCGGCAGCAGCCGCTTTTTTAATATTCCTGCGCGTATTTTCGGAATACGCTGCTGCAAGCTTTTCATACGGTTCTATCAGATCCAGCTCGTGCGTCAGATTCGGAACACTGTGCCAGCGTGCGGTATCCAACTTGTTAAATGTATTCAGGTTCAGCTCCCAGTACCGGTAGCGTTTCGGAACAGCATCAAGGTAACGCTGCACATCGGCATCGGTAAGCCTGCTGACTGAAAAAACCCCGAGCTGCTGTACAAAAAATGGCGGATAGAGGTAATCAATTCCAAACTTGCGGCCTGCCGGTAATGGCATCACCACCTTGTAATCGGCATCGGCAAGCGCCTCCCACATCGGGCATACAATATCGAGGTACCAGGAATAGGCATAAATAATTCCGTTAAACGATTGCCGGATGCATTCGTCCCACCGGTGCCGGTCAATTTCGTGATGTTTCAGCAGGCGGATCATGCCTTCTCCCCCGGTGTTGCTTCGCTGATGATGGCTTCGAACACGGCGCGCCAGCCTTTCCAGGTGCGGTCTTCACTCAGCGTTTCATTATGCCAGAGGCTCATAAAAGTGCCATTTACGGCCCGTGTTTCGCGGATCATCGGCCTTATTTTTTCCATGCATTGCCCGGGCTCCAGCTTCATATAATATTTCAGCGTGGCATCCATAACCGCAAACGGATGAATACGCAGGTTGGTCTCTATTTCCTGGTCGAGATCATAAAAGTGAAAGGGTGTGCATATCCCGGCACGGAAACCGATGGCATTGGCAAATCCCATCGAATAATCATCAGAGATATCGCGCTCAATCAGGTGCCGGTAGGTTTCCGGAAATTTCAGCATCAGGAAATGCTGCCGGCTCCGCGTAATATCGCGGTGAAGGATATTCCGCAACCGGTTTATTTCAGTTCGCAGCCGCTCAGGCTCGGTGTTCGACCCATACGACGGGTGTACACCTACATCTGCAGAATCAGCCAGGTGCTTGATAAGCGTACGGAATTTCCGGTTCTGAACCGAAAGGTTTTTATCATTCACACCATAATCGCCTACAAGGAAAAAATAAATCGGGCGAAGCCTGTATTTTTTCTGAATCGCCTGCTGGTAAGCGTATGTGTCGTATGGATCAGGTTCCATGCGGAGTATTACACGTATGCGTTCCCAGAACTCCTGGAAATTTAACGCAAACAATGCTTTCCCGATTCCGCCGGCCATACGCACAAAACCTTTGTACCGGTAGGCATACGCATTATCAATATCAATCGTTGAAATGTATTGATAGTTTTTTACAGCCGGTACTACTTCCGGATAACGGGCCTGAAGCAGGGACGCGAATGTAGCAGCCCATTTATTCACCACCGGAATTTCAAGAAAACCATTCTGCCACGCCAGCCCCTGGTGTGCATCAAACCGGTCGTGTTTGTCGCGGATATGCGGGAGGTATTCTTCGTAACGGCTTACAAGATAAAAACCGGCAGCAAACAGGTCAAACGGCATCGCCGAATTTTTCGCAGTTGAAAAAAACATCACCTGGTCATCACGCCGCGAAACCGTTATGGTTTGCTCCGAAATACCGGTTTCAAAAAGCAGGTTGCGCGATGCAATAAACAGCTCATCACCAAGCGGCTGCTGGGTATAACTGAACTTTGGCCCGGTATGCGCCAGGAAAACATCCTGCTGATCGGTAAGTTTATAGGGAATACCGAGCAGCCCGTCCATGTAAAGACGAAACGTATAACGCACCCGGTTGGTGATCTTATGCGTGTAGATGAGCATCATGCAACTACCGGCTTAAGCAGTTCAACAATTTTGCTGCAGATGAAATCAGCAGCATGACCATCACCATAAAACGCGGGATATTGGATGGTACTGTTCAAAAGTGTAGCCGCTGCTTTAGTTATATGTTCGGGCGAGGCATCAGCAAGTTTGGCAGCTCCGCAATCAACCAGCTCAACCCATTCTGTTTCCGGCCGCAGGATAACACAGGGGCGTTGAAAGAAAAAAGCTTCTTTCTGCACACCACCGGAATCTGTAAAAACGAGTTGGGCCGACTGTTCAAGCAGCAGCATGTCAAGAAACGAAACCGGCGGTATGATACGCAGCCATTCTAATTCCTTTACCCGTTTTCCGAGTTCCGGATCTGCGGCTATGCGTTTGGCGGTTCGCGGATGCAGCGGCAATACAACCGGCCTGCTGAATTTTGCGGCGGACTGTGCAATACCTTCGAGAAGCGTACGCAGTCGTGCAGCCGAATCTGTATTGTAATTGCGGTGAATGGTTGCCAGGAAAAACGCACCGGGTTCCAGTGCATTCCGGCGCAGTACGTCGGAAACTGCAGCCGCCCGCGCAGCATAATACAATGCATTGTCATACATCACATCGCCGGCATGAAAAACAGCAGGCAGCTGCTGCATTGGGTTAGCAGTATCCGTAGCAATGCCTTCCTTACGCAGGTTCTCAAAACCGGCAACAGTAGGTGTAAAAAGCAGCGAAGAAACATGATCGCAAAGCACCCGGTTTATTTCTTCCGGCATGTTTTTGTTCCATGAACGCAAACCGGCTTCCACATGTATCACCGGCAGCTGCAGTTTGGAAGCCGCGAGTGCACCGGCAAGCGTAGTATTCGTATCGCCATATACAAGCACGGCATCGGGTTTCTGTTCCAACAAAACCTTTTCGATTGCCTCCAGCATGCGGGCAGTTTGTGCGCCCTGCAGTCCGGGGCCACAATCAAGCCGTATATCGGGCTGTTTCAACTCAAGTTCATCAAAAAAAACCTGCGACATCAATTCGTCATAATGCTGCCCGGTATGAATGATAATTTCGCGTATGGCTGTTTTAAAATGCTGCTGCACCGCGCGGCTCACTGCGGCTGATTTGATAAACTGCGGACGGGCCCCGATAATGGTAGCGAGCTGAAGCATAATTCCGCTAATTTACAGTTTCCCTTCGTCAGAGAAACTATAATATTGGTGTTCTGCAAAAATCAGGTGATCGAGGAGGGTGATCTGGAGGAGTTTGGAGGCTTCGTGCATTCTGGTGGTGAGCTGCAGATCGGAGGAACTGGGTACCGGATTGCGGGATGGGTGATTATGGCAGAGAATGATTCCGGTGGCGGCATGATCGAGTGCGGCACGAAACACGAGCTTGGGATCTACTACGGTGGCATCGAGCCCGCCGCGGCTGATGAGCTGCTTGGCAATAATAAAATTAGCCTTATTGAGCAGCAGCACCCAAAATTCTTCGTGGATGAGGTCAGAGAAATAACCACGCATATATTCGAATGCCGAACGGCTTGATGTGATTTTATAGCGCGATTCGGTGATGTTAAAACGGCGTTTGCCGAGCTCGAGGGCGGCCATAATACTCGAAGCCTTCGCCGGCCCGATTCCCTTGATGCGCCGGAAATCATTAATGGAATAACCAGCCAGCGCCTGTAAACTTCCGGCATTGTGCATGATACGCCTCGAAAGCGCTACAGCCGATTCATCGCGGGTACCCGAACGGATTATGGTTGCAAGCAGTTCCACATCAGAAAGCACATGCCTGCCCTTGCTGATCAATTTCTCGCGCGGACGGTCATCTTCCGACCACTCCTTTATTGGTACCACCAAAATTTCCCCCATCCCCAAATTTACCACCATCCCCCTGGCTTTTTTCACCACCTCCCACACTTTTGTTAACCATTTTCGGGTATTTATAACTTATAATGTTTTATAATAACCCCATCCAACTTTTGTTAATATCTCACACACCCCCAAACAAAAAAAGCCGCCATACGGCAGCTTTCAACCTGGATACACCCAGATTTTTTATTTCGACAGGCTTGCAGCCTGCTTCATCACCTTCGATTTCAGGTTGGCAGCCTTGTTCTTGTGAATCACTCCGCTCTTGGCAAGTTTATCAAGCATAGAAACTACTTTAGGAACTGACTTCTCAGCTTCTTTCTTGGTATCTTCGCCGCGCAGTTTCTTCAGGGCAGTGCGTGTTGACTTGGCCTGATAGCGATTGCGCTGACGTTTCGAATCGTTTGAACGGATGCGCTTCAGCGCCGATTTATGATTAGCCATTACGTGTTAATTTTTAATTTTGAGGGTGCAAATATAGGGATTTTTTTCAATAACAAATCTATCTTGGAAGATAAACTTGCAATAAACCGTTTTTTAGCACTTTCAGCTGGCATTCCGGTCATTGATGTGCGCTCGCCCGGCGAATTTGCCGGCGGACATATCCCGGGGGCGTTTAACGTTCCCCTGTTCAGCGACGACGAACGGGCCGAGATCGGAACCATATTTAAACAGCAGAGTCCCGCCAAAGCCTTCCTGAAAGGGCTTGACTATGTGGGGCCCAAAATGTCAGGCTTTGTTACTGCAGCCAGTAAAATTGCCCCGGACGGAAAAATCCGGGCGTATTGCTGGCGGGGCGGACAACGCAGCGGGAGCATGGCCTGGTTGCTGCGAAGCGCAGGCATGCAGGTGGGTGTGCTCGACGGGGGCTACAAAACCTACCGCAACAACCTGCATACCCTGTTCGGAAAAAAATGGGACCTGCGCATTGTTGGTGGCGAAACCGGGAGCGGTAAAACCGCCATACTGAAGCATATTGCTGCACAAAACGAACAGGTGCTCGACCTCGAAGCCATTGCCAGCCATCGCGGCTCCTCGTTCGGTGCAATTGGCCTGCCGGCACAACCCTCCGTGGAACATTTTGAAAATGAATTATTTAACGCGCTTTCGAAGCTCGATCCGGCAAAAAAGATATGGCTTGAAGATGAATCGCGGAGCATCGGGCGCGTTTACATCCCCGAAGCCTTCTGGAATCAGATGCTGGAATCACCCGTGCTGCGTATTTCCATCCCGCGCGCAATCCGCGTTCAACGCCTCGTGGAGGAATACGGCCGCTTCCCGCTGCCCGATCTCGAAGCAGCCGTAATGCGCATACGCAAACGGCTCGGTGACCTCGCCACGCGACAGGCCATAGCTGCACTGCAACGGGGCGATTTTGCTGAAACGGCTGAAACTGTGCTGAAATACTACGATAAGGCATACGATCATACACATGCCATGCGCGAGTATAAAAATGTCTACCAGATACCTTCAGAAACCGAAAATCCGCAGGAAAATGCCCTGGCTGTTCTTGCGTTCGCCGAAAAATTACGTCATTCGCATACCTGAAATATGGATACCAATACAACCAACACTTTCCGGCTGACCCAGTTCAGCCACGGCGCAGGCTGCGGCTGCAAAATTGCCCCGGCCGTGCTCGACTCCATGCTGAAAAGCAATATAGCCGTTACTGCCGATCCGCGCCTGCTGGTGGGCAACGATAAAAAAGACGACGCCGCTGTTTATGACCTCGGTAACGGGAAAGCCATAATCAGCACCACCGACTTTTTTATGCCGGTTGTAGATGATGCTTTTGATTTCGGACGAATTGCATCGGTAAACGCGATCAGCGATATATATGCGATGGGCGGAAAACCGCTGCTGGCCATCGCCATTCTCGGCTGGCCCGTGAACAAAATTCCTGCTGAAATTGCCGCGCAGGTGCTCGAAGGCAGCCGATCGGTTTGCCGCGATGCCGGTATTATGCTGGCCGGCGGACACAGTATTGATAACCAGGAACCACTGTTCGGTCTCGCTGTAACCGGCGAAGTGGAAATAAAGCACCTGAAAAAAAACGCTACTGCCCAACCCGGGGCGTTGCTTTACCTCACAAAACCGCTCGGTGTGGGTATAATCACAACCGCACAAAAAAAAGGCATTGTCAGTAACACAGATCTCGATACCGCAATCCGTTCCATGCTCACCCTCAACCGCCTCGGCGAGCAGCTTGGAAAACGCAGCGATGTATTGGCACTGACCGATGTTACCGGCTTCGGATTACTCGGCCACCTGCAGGAAATGTGTGAAGGCAGCGGACTAAGTGCGGTTATTCGTTACAGCGATGTTCCGCAGTTTGATTGCATTGCCGGTTATATCGCTCAGCAGGCCATTCCGGGCGGCACAAAACGCAACTGGGAGAGTTACGGACACCACATTTCGGGCTGCTCAGAAGCAATGAAAAACGTACTCTGCGACCCCCAAACCAGTGGCGGACTGCTGATCGCAGTAGCCCCGGAATCGCAGGCGGAATTTGAAACCTGGGCCGCAGGCGAAGGCCATGTTTTGCGACCATTCGGGGTAATTACCGAAGGCGCTCCAGGAAAAATTTCTGTGGAAGGTTAAACATTATATCCAAAGTCTTGTTATAGCATAGTTCAACAAATGGCCTCGAAATATTCCATACGCGACCTGGAGCAGCTCTCCGGTATAAAAGCCCATACCCTGCGGATATGGGAGCAGCGCTATGGTATTCTCAAACCGGAACGTACTGCCACCAACATCCGCTGGTACACTGCCGATGAGCTGAAAAAAATCCTCAACATCAGCCTGCTCAATACGAACGGCATAAAAATTTCCCATATCGCGGGTATGTCGAATGAGGAAATTGCCAATAAGGTGAATGAAATCATCAGTGGCGAAAACATAGAATCGGAGTATGTTACCAGCCTCGTTATTGCAATGGTGGAATACGAGGAAGATCGCTTCGAAAAAATATTCTCTGGCTGCATCCTCCGCCTGGGTTATGAACGCACCATTGAACAAATAATTCTTCCCTTCCTCCGTAAAATCGGTGTGATGTGGGTAACCGGATCTATTAACCCTGCACAGGAACATTTTGTAACCAACCTGGTCCGGCAAAAAATAATCGTAGCCATTGATTCTTGTTTAACGCCCATTAAACCGGATGCCCGCAAAATTGTGTTTTTTCTCCCAAACGGTGAATTGCACGAACTGGCCATCCTATATTACTACTACCTGTTTAAGGCCCGCGGGTATCGTTGCCTCTATCTCGGGCAGTCCGTTCCGTTCGATGATCTTGTTTCCGTTTTTACCGGCCAGAAGCCTGATCTGATGCTTACTGTAATTACTTCCGACCCCAAAGAAGGCAAAATCCAGGGGTATCTCGATCGCCTGGAGGCCTCTCCGATTGATTGCCCCGTGATTGCTTCCGGAAGGAAGTTTTTTGATGACGAAATACGTATTCCCTCCAACATCCGTATTTTCAGGGAAATAACTGATCTCCATCAGGTCATCAACGAATTAGCCCAGTAATTTATTGGCAATATTATATTGAATTTCAAATAGTTATATATTATATAGTTAGTATATCTAACTATATAGTATAATTATGACATTGGTCATATTTCTAATAATCAACCACTTGCAATTATGTTTAACTTTTTTAAGAAAATAGTTAGACAAGATCAGTCGCCTTGTTTAACAAGTATATACCTTTGGTTCAACAAAATCAAAGACACGAACCATGACCGCCATCGAATTTAACACCGCACTGGTAGCCCAGCAACAAGGGTTAAAAAACTTTGCCCTGAGTCTTACTTCGGACCGCGAAGAGGCACAGGATCTTTTACAGGATACCTTTATGAAGGCGCTCCTTTATAAAGACAAGTTTGTGCAGTCAACAAACCTGAAGGCCTGGTTATACATGATCATGAAAAACACGTTTATCAACGCTTATCGCCGTTCGGTAAAAACCCGTGAAATCATGAGCCGCAGCAAGGATGTGAGCAGCCTGGGTATTTCTAAGAACAACCAGAAAAACACCGCCGAAGCTGCTATTGAACACAAGGAAATCAATTATGCCATTGATACCCTTGAAGATGAATACAAAGTTCCCTTCAAGCGCTTTTACGATGGCTTTAAATACAAGGAAATTGCAGAAGAACTCGACCTGCCAATCGGAACAGTAAAAAGCCGGATTTTTATCGCCCGCAAAAAACTGATGGAAGAACTGAAGGATTACGAGAACTGATAAACATGTTCCACACAAGTTAAACAAAAGCCTCCCGCCCGGAGGCTTTTGTTGTTTCCTGTTCATCTCCGAAAAATGATAACTATATTTAGGGCATGTTTAAAGCCATTATCATTGACGATTCAGACGATGCCCGCGCCAGTCTGCTCGACGACATAAAAAACCACTGCCCGGAACTCACCGTAATTACCCAGGCCAACAGTGTGGCCTCCGGCATCGCCGTATTAAAAGAAAACAAACCGGATGTGATCTTTCTCGATATCCAGCTGGGCGACGGAACCGGGTTTGATATTCTTGAGTACATCGGCAAAACCAACGCACAGGTAATTTTCACAACCGGCCTCGACAACCAGGGCATCAAGGCCATCAAATTCAGTGCGCTGGATTACCTGCTGAAACCAATTGACAGCGACGAACTGGTGGCTGCTGTAGAAAAACTGAAAAACAAAACACCCGGCTCACAATCGCTGCTCGAAAACCTGCAATTACTTACTGAAAACCTGCGCCAGAACGCTGCCGCACCCAAACGTATTGCATTAAACAGTGCCGACCGTGTTCACGTAATTACAGTAGAAGAAATTATCCGCTGCACCTCCGAACGCAACTACACCATCTTTTTTCTGAAAGGCGGCAAACAGATTGTGGTGACACGTACTCTGAAAGAATACGAAGAACTGCTCGAACCTTCCGGCTTTGTGCGTGTCCATCATTCGCACCTCATTAACCTGGCCCACCTCCGCGAATTTGTAAAAGCAGATGGCGGATACGCTCTCATGATTGACAATTCGCACGTGCCTGTTTCGGTTCGCAAACGCGAAGAACTGATGAAGGCCCTCGGTCTCGATTAAACAACTCCGCTGCTTCTCGTTTTTCAGCAACAGCATTTACACACTTCCTGCCGGAAGGTGTAACTGCTCAACCGTTGCTTACATTTATACAATCGGCCCGGCAACTTTATCGTGTGCGTTTACATTTGCCTTGTATCTGATTTTAAGTATTTGTTTTGGACCATCCTCTTCCCCGGGAAAAGTGTATTCCGGGGCGGAGGATGAAAAACAGAAAAACAGAAACAACAGGCAATACAACCAAAAAACGCTGCTCCTCCTATGAAAAAAATTACGCTGCCGGCCATCATTTTCCTCGCCGTAATTGGTACTTCGTGCAACTCCGGTACTGATGAAAAAAACAAACAACTTGCGGAACTGATCCCCGGCCCCGACAGCCTGCTTTTGCTGAACGATACCACGGATGCTGCTGCAATCAGGCATTCGGCTGCTTCGCTGGCCTGTTTCCGGAAACTGTATGTCGCACTCGATGATGCGCCGAAAGCGAAGGAAGCATTACGTGTACTCCACTACGGCGATTCGCAGCTGGAAGCCGACCGCATTACCGGTTCACTGCGGCAGGGGCTGCAGCACGACTTCGGCGGTTGTGGTGTCGGGCTGATTCCGGTTACAGAAGTTTCTGAAGCGCGTATATGTGTGTACCGCCAGGCTTCCAAAAACTGGAGTCATGATGACCTGAAAGGGCACAAACCAAAATCCGGCGAACCGAAAACATTCGGGTACAACTGTTCAGTACAACATTTTACTCCCGGCGAAGGTGCTGACTACGGTGAAGCCTGGGTGCGCCTGAAACCCAACACAGCCGGGCGGGCCAACGAACAGCAGGCCGAACGTGTGCGGTTGTTTTATCGCAATGCGGCAGCCGGGGCAAGCTTAACGATACAGGATGATACCAGTATCATCAGTCAGGCTGACCTCGAATCAGGTAACAAATTCAGCATTGCCGAAGCCGATCTTAAAAATGCAGCATTCCGCCAGTTGCAGGTTACCATTGCCTCCACCAAAAGCCCCGATATCATTGGCATTTCACTCGAAGGAAAATCGGGCGTTGTGGTAGATAATCTTTCGCTGCGCGGCAGTTCAGCAGTTGAGTTTATTTATATGGATACTGTTTTTCTTGCGGAACAACTCCGCAAATTAAATCCGCGCATGATCATTCTCCAGTTCGGAACCAACATTATTCCGAACGTAGTGAGCAGCTACGATTATTATGAAAAACAGTTCGCACGGCAGCTGCAGCTGTTCCGCCGCACCCTCCCCGACTGCGCCATACTCGTGGTAAGTGTACCCGACATGGCCCGCAAAACAAAAGGGAAATACGCATCCTATCAAAACATTGATGGCGTGCTGAAAGCCCAGCAGCATGCCGCCCTGAAAACCGGCTGCGCATTCTGGAACCTGCACGAAGTAATGGGCGGTACCAATTCCATTCTTACCTGGAAAAAAAACGGCATGGCCAACAACGATTTCATTCACTTCAGCAACAAAGGCGCAGATCATGTCGGCACGCTGATTTACCAGGCGATTTTAAGCGACAAAAAACGCCTCCACGAATTTTACAATACGAATAAGGGAACTCAAATGGCGAAAAGCTAAGACACCGGGCAAAACAAAAGGGGCGGAACTTTTCAGTTCCGCCCCTTTGTTTTTTAATACAGGCAGTTCTAGTTGCCGCCGTTGCCACCCGATTTCGGTTTTGTACCGGTTGTGCCGGTACTTCCCGAGGCACCACCTTTCGGTGATGATGGCGTTGTTGTTGTTGATTTATTTCCACCCGACTTCGGCGAAGTTGTGCCGGTACTTCCTGTTGAACCAGATGTACCTTTCTGCGGCTGCGCATACGTAATGGTTACCGTTTTGTTTGCATAACCGATGGTATTGATAGCGCGCAGTTCAAGGGTGTTGGTGCCATTGATTACAGTCGCGTTAACAGTGAGCAGTCCGTTTGCAAAAGTAAACGTTGTAATCGGTGTGCCGTTCAGACGGACACGGATGTCAGCTGCAGTGCTCACATTCGCTACCTGTGCGGTAACAACAACTGAACTGGTGGTAGTTGACATGGTTCCTGATGACGGGTTCTTCAGCGTAATTACCGGGTCAGCCTGCGGATTGGTTACCGGGCGGTAAATTACAGTGGTGTTTTTCGAATCGGTTCCGGCCGTGTTGGTTGCAGTTACAGTCAGCACGTTTGAACCGCTTATCAGTGTTGCCTGGAACATCAGCACTTTGGTTGACATGTTGTAGGTCCAGTTCGAAACCGGCTGGTTGTTGTAGGTTACCGAAATCTCGTTCTGCGAATTTACATTCAGCACGGTTGCTTTAAAATTCTGCGTTGCAGTATTTGAAGTGTACGGATTGGTATTCGGCAGCGTAATGGTAACCACCGGCGGAATAACCGGGTTCACAACCGGCTTGTAAATTACCGTGGTGTTTTTCGAATCGGTGCCTGCAGTATTCGTTGCAGATACAGTCAGTACGTTCTGCCCGCTTACCAGTGCTGCGTTGTTAAATGTAAGCACTTTCGAATTCGTGTTGAACGACCAGCCGGTTACCACCTGGTTATTATAGGTAACGGTGATTTCGTTCTGCGAATTTACATGCAACACAGTCGCTGTAAAATTCTGCGTCGGTGTGGCCGAAGTGTACGGATTGGTGTTCGGCGAGGTAATGGTAACCACAGGCGGAAGAACTACCGGGTTAACAACCGGCTTGTAAATCACGGTTGTATTCTTCGAATCAGTTCCGGCGGTATTGGTTGCTGTTACAGCAAACACGTTTGTACCGCTTACCAGTGCTGCATTGTTATAGTTCAGCACTTTCGAAGTCATGTTGTACGACCAGTTGGTTACTACCTGGTTGTTGAACTTCACGGTAATTTCATTCTGTGAATTTACATTCAGCACAGTTGCAACAAAGTTTTGTGTAGCCACTGCCGAAGTGTACGGGTTGCTGTTCGGTGAAGTGATTGTAACCACCGGCGGAACAACCGGGTTAGTAACCGGGCGATAAATCACCGTCGTGTTTTTCGAATCGGTTCCTGCTGCATTTGTTGCAGTTACAGCAAATACGTTCGAACCGGTGTTCAGGGACGCATTGTTGAAGTTGAGCACCTTGGTGTTCATATCGTACGCCCAGTTGGTAACTACCTGGTTGTTGTACTTCACGGTGATTTCATTCTGTGAATTAACATTCAGTACGGTAGCAGTAAAGTTCTGGGTCGGTACAGCCGAAGTGTACGGATTGGTTCCCGGGTTGGTAATCGTAACTACCGGGGGCTTGGGCTGAATCACTTTGTAATTGATGCTGCACGAAGCCACATCTTTTCCGTAACCGTTCGAAGCAGTGATCGAGAATGTATTGTTACCCGGCTGCAGGGTTACTGGGAACGAAAGCTGGCTGGTAGCCTGGTTCCAGGTAAAGTTGGTTACCGGCTGTCCGTTAAATACCACCGCAATCTGCGATGCAGAAGTTACATTGGTAATGGTAGCATTGATCACATAACCGGCCTGGGTTACGGTGTACGGACAAGCCGCAGGCGTAACGATGGTGATTACCGGCGGGTTTCCGCTGGGTGTGCCCTGGTTGTAAAGAATGGTTGCATTATCACTTGCACTGCCTACATTATTGGTGCCGATTACTTCCACCAGGTTGGTACCGCTTACAAGGGTGAGCGGGAAGCTTACAACGTGTGTGGCCGAATTGTAGTTAAAATTGCTGATCGGCGAACCGTTGTTGCGCACGGTAATGTTGGAAGCACCCGCAACGTTCAGCACAGTTGCATTAATGGTCATGCTGGCCGAAGGCGAAGTAAACGGTGTTACAGCCGGGTTGGTAATGGTTACCTGCGGCGGTACCTGGTTCGGATTGGTCTGGTTCTGCAGGATAATCGTTTCCGAATCCATGTGCGAACCCCACGGGTTGGTAGCTGTAATGTTGAATACGTTATTACCCGGCTGCAGGACGTAATTGATCGTCATTACACGGGTGCTCTGGTTCCAGGCAAAGTTGTTATTCTGCATACCATTTACAGTCAGCATAATCTGGTTCTGCGAGGTAACGTTTTTTACGTCCACAAGCACCTGCGTCTGCGGCTGGTTGGTGGTGTACGGATTGGTGCCGGGCTGCAATACGGTTACAAGCGGAGGCTGCCCGGTCTGGTTCTGGTTGTTGTTTGTATTGTTGTTATTCGGATTCGTAATAACAGTCGTATTGTTATTCGGATTCGTGGTGTTGTTATTGTTGTTCGGGTTGTTGGTGTAGATGTTCGGATTGGTTTGTGTGTTGTTCACAACCGGGGGCAGTTCGCGTTCTTTCGGATCGCGGAAGCGGAACATCAGTTTTACACCGGAGTAATGATAAATGTCGTTGTTACCGGTTGCAAGTCCGGCATTGTCGAACTGCTGACCGTCAATAATGTCGTTCAGACTGAATGTAACTTTGTGTTCAAGAGCAATCCCAAAACGATCGCCAAATGTTTTTCCGAAACCGATACCGGCAGAAGGCATAAACTTCCACGCAGTAGATTGGTTACCGTCTGCTTTTGTTTCATAGGTATCGTCCCACAGGTCATATAACTGATCGTGCACAATGCCTTTGTTTCCGGTACTGTCAATGGCCGAATAATTATACAGCAGTCCGCCCGCATCACGCTGGTTGATCGCAGTACGCACATGTGCAATGCCGAGACCGCCCCAGCCATAAAGCAGAATACCCTGCTTGCGGAGGCTGTTGCTTCCGATCTGCAGTTCAAAGGCCAGTTCGTCGAGTTTTGATTTGTAGTTGCTGAACACGTACCCGTTTCCGCCCTGGTTATAGTTCATGGTCGAATCGAGTGTGCCGTTCAGCACCGGGTTATTTTCCAGGCCGTAATTGCGGTGATAATTATAACCGTAGTTAACGCCATGCAGGTAACGGAACCGGGCACCCACCCACAGCGGGCGGTTTTCGCGGTAGCGCGACATGGAGGAAACGGTTAAACCCCAGCCGAGGCCGGGTTTGGTTTGCATATCGCTGGTTTGCCAGGTAGCTCCGAAATTTACGCCCCACCACCAGGGGTTGGTCATGCTTTTTGCGGGCTGGGCCTGCGCAAAAGCTGTTGCTGAACTGCATACAAGTGCCGTTAACAGCAGGAAATGTGTAAGTATTCGTTTCATAGTCAGTTTGTTTTATCAGGACAATTCCGCATTTGCAGGAATCATGCCGAATACTAAATTTCTTTTTATGAATTTTTAGGTAATTGATTTTCAGTATGTTAAATTGCCTAAAAATAGAAATATGCTGCAAAGCTAAAAAACAATTCCATACCGGGAAATTGCGTTACAGGCTTCGTCCTGATTTCAACTTCCGGACTATCTATTTTGTACTTTCGTACACAGGAATCCAATTGTGGTTGTAACAGCCGAACATATCCGAAAAATGAGCGATGCCGAACTGGTGTCGCACTATAAGCTGACGGGCGAGAATGTCTGCGTCGGGGAGCTGTTTGCGCGTTACCGGCACCTCGTTTACGGGGTTTGCATGAAATACCTCGGTGATGAAGACGAAAGCCAGGATGTGCAGATGCACGTTTTTGAAAAGCTGCTGAACGACCTCGCCCGCCACGAAATAGCCCAGTTCAAGGGCTGGCTCTATGCCGTTTCACGGAATGAATGCCTGATGTACCTGCGCAGCCGCAAAAGCCGGCTCGAAAAACAGCAGGAACTGAAAAAAGATTCCGAAACGTTTATGGAAACCGATTTGAACCAGCATCTCACTGGTGTAAACGAAAAGGAACGCCAATTGCAATTGATGGAAAAAGGCCTGGGCCAGTTGAATGAACCGCAACGTATCTGTATGGAACTTTTCTACCTGAAAGAAAAGTGTTACAAGGAAATTGCAGATGAAACCGGCTACAGTATGAATGAAGTCAAAAGCTATATCCAGAACGGAAAACGCAACCTGAAACTGTTTATGACACGCGCACATGGATAAGGATAAAATTCCATATCGTCAGTTACCCGAAGATGCCTGCCTCAGTGAGCAGCAGCTTTACGGTTATATGGACGGCACGCTGTCGCATCCGGAACAGCATGCCGTGGAGAAACACCTGCTCGACTGCGATTTCTGTTCCGATGCACTGGCCGGTCTCGAACTGGTGACCGACCGCACCCGCATTGCCGCCATTCCGCTTATTGCTGCTGAAGAACCGGCAACCCCGCCGGTTCCGGAAACGAAGAAAACGAAAGGACGGATTATCCCGTTCTACCGCTCCGGTCGCACCTACGCCGCTGCTGCTGCGCTCGTACTCATTGTTGCGGTTACCTGGTTTTTTAATACTACCACCCGCAGCGAATCGGCCAACAAACTGAGTGATAATACAATTGTACAATCAGCAGAAAGTCCGGCCGCTGCAGAAGCGAAACAAACAAGTGCAGATTCATTAATTGCAACAACCAACGAACAGCAGCGCATTGCGGATTATGTTCCTGCTGACGGGGAAGAAAACGGACCTGAAAAAAACAACAATCTGGATAACAAACAGACTGAAGACCTTTACAACACAACTACGCTGCCGAAACCCGCTGCACCCGTTTCAGCCGGTACGTATGCGCTTGCCGATAAAACAGAACCGGTAGCAACAGGTAAAAAAGCGATTGCCAGCGAAGAAGCCAAAGCGCCCGGTACCGACGATATCGTTTACCGTGATGAAGCCCGACTGAAAGAAGACCGCAGGAAAGAACAGGCGAATGATCGCGAAGTTGATCTTGCCAAAAACACCACGATCGTTAACGAAGCTGAAAAAGGTGATTTTGATGCCAGTTACAAAACGCAAACCGATACCGTAAAATTGGCGGCAAATAATATGATAACATCTGGTTCACCGGTTACACTTTCTTCAACGGCCAACGGCGGAGCCACCTATACGTGGAGCAGCGGAACTGCTGACAGTTTTGCGAAACCGGCCAGCACCAATGTCGGTTTCGTTTCTACCGGAGCAACAACGGTTACACAAAATCAAAACCTTTCGGAAGTAGTTACCACTTCGCGGTCGAATACGAAGTTTGAATTATTTAAAGACAATTCAGCCAAAAAGAGCAAGGCCGCTGCCGTACCAACGGTTTCAGGTGAATCGCAGAAAACCGCACCGCTTTCGGATAACGATAAATACAACCGTGCACTTACTGAAATAAACAGCAACCGGAACGAAAGCGCGCTGGTGATTCTTAATGAAATCTTAACCAACACCGCCAGCCCGCTCTACGCTGATGCGCAGTGGCAGAAGGCCGTAGTGCTGATCAAACTCAATAAAAAAGCGGAAGCCAAAACCATCCTGCAGGAAATTGTGAAAAAAGGCGGCAAATACAAACCACTGGCCGAATCGCAGCTGAAACAGCTTTAACGAAAAGCGCCTGCCCCGGGGAATTATTGTAAAGTTTTCGACAGACTTAAAAACGCTCCGTTTTCCGGCCTATTTTCGTAGTTCAATTAATGATCTCCTGTGCCTTACAAAGAACCGGAAGCACGTAAACTCTATTATTCCATCGGTGAAGTCGCACGGCTTTTCGATGTGAATGCTTCGCTTATCCGTTTCTGGGAAAAGGAATTTGAAATCCTGCGGCCGCACAAAAACAAAAAAGGCAACCGTTTATTTACGCAGCAGGATGTGGACAACATCCGCATCATCTATCACCTCGTGAAAGAACGCGGTTATACCTTACAGGGTGCCAAAGAAAAACTGCGCAAGAACAAAAACGATACGGTAAACACCGCCGACATGGTGCACTCGCTTGAAAAAATAAAATCGTTTTTGCTGGAGCTGAAAAAAGAACTCTGATTGTACAAACTGGTTGTGCCGGAAATCCGTACATCATAAAAAACACGAGCTGCGATGCGTAAAATTATTCTACCGGCTGTAACAGCACTTTGCATTTCCGGATTGTATGCGTGTACCTGGGACAAAGGACTTCCGGACACCAACCTTACGGATGATGCACTTTTCCGGATTACGACAGATACAGCCGGAAAGGTATATTACCAGAACAGCGCCATACTTCCGCCAGCCGGTGGAAGCCCGCACGGCAATTTCCGTTTGCGTTTCAACAGCAAGGCGGCATCGGTGCTCGACGGTTCGCTGGAGCTGCCCGTGGGCCAAACGTTTCCCGATTCGTCGTTGCTGGTGAAAGAAGCGCTTGACAATACCAACTCGCTTTCAATTTATGCCGTAATGTACAAATACAAAGGCGGCTGGCTGTGGGGCGAATATTACCCGGGCGGAAATGTGATCTACAGCACTTCGTTAAACGGGCCGGTTTGTATTTCCTGTCATTCGGCGGGTGCCAACCGCGACCTCGTGCGTACGTTTGATGAACACTGAAGTGTGTTGTTAAATCACACGCACACCTACCACACAAACATCATCAATCTGTTCGAGGTTGCCACGCCAGTTTTCGTAAACCGTTTCCAGTTTTTCTTTCTGCTCCTGCATGGGCAGCAGGTGAATGTCCATCAGCAATTCTTTCAGGCGCCGCGATTTGAATTTTTTACCATCAGCACCGCCAAACTGATCGGCGTACCCATCCGTAAAAATGTAGAACACATCGCCGGGAGATAACTGGATTGTATGCGTTTCAAAATGCTTCTGCGCCGTGTATCCACCACCAATGGAAAAACGCGAGCCGTTTATTTCAGTCATTACACCCTGCTGAATCAGTATCAGCGGACGAAAAGCGCCGGCAAACATCAGCTGGTTGGTGTTTTTGTTGAATGCACAGAGCGCAATATCCATCCCGTCTTTGCTTTCGCCGGTTTCATGTTGTTTGAGGTATTGCTGAATGCTGCGGTCGAGAAAATCGAGCGCCATGGTGCAATCATTAATATCGGGGTCGGTTGCAGTCTGCTCCAGGTAATTGGCCCCGATAAGGCTCATAAACGCACCCGGTACGCCATGGCCGGTACAATCGGCAACGGCAATGATGCTGAAATTATTTTCTTCGCTTGACCGGGCTACCCAATAAAAATCGCCGCTCACAATGTCTTTGGGTTTGTACAACACAAAACTATCGGGAAACAGCGCCTCCATTTGCCCGGCTTCGGGCAACACCGAAAGCTGGATGCGTTTTGCGTAACGGATACTGGCGGTAATGTCGTTATTCTTGGTTTCAATTTCGTCGTATGCTTTCTGCAGTGTTATACGCGAACGCTGATTTTCACGGTTACGCAGCAGCAGGAAACCGATACCGATAAGCATGAGCAGCCCGCCCGCCCCCAGCAGGTAATATTGGTTCCTGTTTTTCTCTTTTTCCGCAAGTGTGCGCAGGTCGTCTTCGCGTTTGCTTTGTTCGAGTTCTTTGATTTTCCGGTCCTGTACTTCTTTTTCGTACTTGCTCTTCATGTTATTGATCCGGTCTTCGCGCTCATGGGTAAATATCGAATCTTCCATCCGTTTGCATTCGCGGAAGGCCCGGTATGCTTTTTCATAGTTGCCTGCGCCTGCATAAGCATCAGCCATCTCCCGGCTGATTTCAATCCGCTGCGAGGCTGATTTAATTTCAACTGAAATCCGGATCGCTTCTTCCAGGAGTGGAATTGCAGCAGCGTACATTTCCCGGCGGGAATAGACGGATGCCAGTGACGTGAGTGTAGATGCAATGCCTCTCCGGTCATCAATTTCACGGCGAATGCGTAATGCGCGTGTAAGGTAACGTTCGGCTTCGGGGTAATTTTTCTTTTCGCGATATACCAGGCCAATGTTGTTCAGCGCAATCGCAACGCCCTTGTCTTCGCTTATTTCCTCCTTCATACGCAGGGCGGTAGAATAATAGAACAACGCCGAATCCAGGTTTTTTAATCCGAAAAAAGCAACACCTACGTTGGAATAAGCACCTGCCAGTTCGCGTTTGTTGGCCCCGATTGCTTTTTTCATGGCAAGGGCCTGCTGGTAATAACGTAGCCCTTCGAGGTACTGCTCCTGGTTGATATATACACTGCCGAGGTTATTATATACTTTGGATTTGCCACTGAGGTCATTCTTTTTCTCATAAATCCGGAGTGCGAGAAATAATACACGCTGTGAATTTTCAAAGTCACCGCGCTCGTTATAGATTACCCCCATCTGCAAATAAGCAGCGGCACTGCCCAGGGTATCTTTCAGCCGGAGTTTTAACAGGCGCGATTCTTCCAGGTATTTCAGTGCCGGTTCATACGATCCGATACTGTTATACGTTCTGCCCAGCGATGCGTATATCTGCGCTATTTTGGTTGAGTCGTTCAACTCCTGCGCGTACGTCAGTGCCAGCAGGAACGATTCAATTGCCTTTTTGTACTTGCTGGTACTGTTAAGAATAATTGCATGGCCGAAAGCAACTTCATACTGCACTGATTTCGCCGCTCCGGGTTTCAATGTTTTGCGCGCTATACTGTCATAAAAAACAGCAGAATCGCCACGGAAAGAAGCAAACGCCTGCCCGATTTTACTGTACAGTACGGCTTCCTCTTTTTTGTTTTTCGCCAGTTCTGTACGCAAACTGTCAACCAGCTGCTGCTGTGCATGCGCAGGCATTGCCATTCCTGAAAAAAATACAAGCAGCAGGTACAGTGTTTTTTTCATTTCAAAAAAACAGCCGCTTGAAGCGGCTGTTAACGTTGGTTTATACGCGGTTTACTCTTTGTAAAGAATAAAATGTTTTACAAGCTCAAAAGCAGGTCCGCCTTCCGCGCCGTTTTTGAGTTCAAATTTCTCCGCAATTTTTTTGAAGCCGGCAATTTCGATACGTGTTTCGTATGTTTTTCCGCCGTCGAGTTGTACTTCATAGTTGCCCGAAGCGTTGCTCTGCACCGAAGTTACTTTGGCACCGCTTTCATCGTAAACGCTAATTTCGGCAGCAGCAGGAACACCGTTTGCATCAAACACCGTTCCGCGCAGTACTGATTTCGGAATCGGCAGGGCTGCTTTCGGTTTCATCAGTTCGGTCATGTCAACGGCCCAGATGTCGCGCTCGCCCAGTGTGCCTTCGCGGTCGCTGGCGATGTAGGCTGTTTTACCATCCGGTGCAAGAATAAACGAGGTTTCATTGCCGATGGTGTTTATCGGGTAACCCATGTTTACCGGTGCGCTCCAGCTTCCGTTTGAAAACGTGGTTTTGAAAATATCATACCCCCCCATACTTCCCGGTCCGTTTGAACAGAAGTAAAGTGTTTTGCCGTCACCAAACGGGTACGGACTTCCTTCGTCGAATTCGCTGTTAATTACATTGCCGAGGTTGTTCGGTTTGGCCCAGCCGCTTTTACCCGACTTATCGGCCACCCAGATGTCGCTGTTTCCGAATCCGCGCTGGTTGTTATATGGCAGATCCTGGCCGCGTTCGCTCATGAGGTAGAATTTTTTTCCGTCGGCGGTAAGTATACCGCCATCTTCAAAATAGCTGGTGTTGATAATTTTGCCCATGTTGCGGGGGCTGCCCCACTTGCCGGATGAACTGCGTTTGGAAACAAGAATGTCACCGCCAAGCGTGCCGGTTTCAATATCGTTCTGATAAATAAACATCTGTTTGCCGTCAGGCGAAATGCTGCACACAGCGTCGTGTCCCGGACTGTTAACCGAACCTTTGATCAGGTCGCCTTCGCCCCAGTTCTGTTTTTCAGCATTCCAGGCAGAGAGATAAATGTCTTCAAAATAATTGCTGTCACCTTCTTTATCAATCTCCGACGATTTTCCTTCCGGGCGGCGCGAACTGAAAATCATGGTCTGACCGTCAGCGGTAATTGACGGACGTTTATCATCATACGGGCTGTTGATGGTAGGCCCTACATTGGTAACCGTAACATTAACCGGTTTTGCTTTCAGCGTTTTTGCATTTTCGCATTGTTTCAGGTGGCAGTCACCCTCTTTGCGTTTATTATCAGAAGGTGCTGAAGCGAGAAATTCTGATAATACTCCGATGGCTTTATCGGTTTGTCCTTTCACCTGGTACGATTTACCGAGCATGAGGTTCAGGTCGGGATGTGCGTTGGCCGCAAGTCCTTTTGCTTTTTCAAAACTCGATAATGCATCATCATAATCCTTCATGGCAAACTGGCATTCGCCCACATGATATGCGATAGCAGCATCGTTTGGTTTATTGGCCTGCACTTCCTTGTACAGGTTCAGTGCCTTCACATAGTCACCGCCGTTAAATGCCTGTCCGGCATTAAACAGTTTTACCTGGTCGGAGCTTTTATCGAGGATATTGGGTTGTGCAACGGCCGCACCTGCAAACAGCAGGGACAATGCGCCAAAGGTGATTCCAAAAAGGGTGTTCTTCATATCGGTTTGCTTACGAATCGTAAACAAATATAATGAACAGCCTGAAATTATCGACAAAACCTGAATTTTTGAATGGCCGGGATTTATTTCAGGCCATAAACTGCCAGCTTTCCGAGAAATGTTTTCAGTCCTTCTTTTTTGGATTCATCCAGGTTGTAACTGATCGCATTTTGCAGGTAATCAAGCGCTTCGGCCTGTGGAATACCATCGAAATCGCCGGAGAGGCATTGCGGAATATGTGCCAGGCCGTACCCCAGCGCGGCATTAAACGGCGCTGTAAATTCTTCCGGGTAGTGGTTGCGCGTTACCCATGCTGCGAACACAAAAGGCAAACCGGTGTGTATCGTCCAGTCGCCGGCCAGGTCAATTTCCGTTTCAAACATGCCGTTCATTGCAAACGTGCGGTCACCGATAACCACAGCCGCATCGGTACCGCTGATGGTGCTTTCGAAACCGGCTGAAGCGGGCAGCCATTCCGGGCTGATGTTCCATTTTTCACGGGCAAGAATACGCGCAAGGTTAACCGATGTACGCGAATGAAAATCGAGCCAGATGCGTTTTATTTCATGCAGCGGGCAGCGGGCATACAGCTTTACACTGCGCACCGGTCCAACTGCTCCAATACAGTATTGCGAAATAATCTGCGCGCCGGCAAACTGCGGAATAATGGCCACCGGTACCAGCCCGATATCGGTTTCGCCGGCGAGCAGTTTACGTGCACATTCGGAAGGGATGTCGCGTGTAATTGATATCCCCGGAACCGGGCGCTGCTCCAGTCCGTAAATAAACGGCCGTGTATTGAGATAAGATACCGCAGAAATGCGGACAGGTGTTGGTGTCATCCGGCTTGTTTACTTAAATTTTTATTCCGCTCTGCAGGTCTTCGTCAATGGCTTCGGAAGCAGCGAGTGTAGCTGCAACAACAGAAACCACCGGACCGATGCTGATGCCTACAAAAGGAATAAGCAGCAGGATATTAAAAATAAAACCATTTGAAATAGCAATGCCTTTGCGGCGGCGCACAAAACGCACACTCTGCCGGATTCGTAAACGGCGGCGTTCGCTGGTGTAATCGATCATGCTGAAGCCCACAAAATACGCTGAAAGGAAATACAGGAAGATGGATGCGATCCAACCAACCAGTGGTATCCACAATACAAACAGGCAGAGGAAAAGGATGCCGTATTCAATAAACATGTTCCGCAGCGTGATGAGAATGCCGCGCATTACATCTTTCAGAAACTGTTTGAATTCGAACGGGTATTTTACACCGTATTTGATTTCTTCCACACGCTCCGAAAGCAATGCAAGAATGGGCGAAAGCAGGATGAGTACAATGTATTTATACAAACTGTTGAACAGGAAAAACAACAGGATTTTTACCACCAGGCCAACGAGGAAACCGAGTACCGGTTTGATCCAGCCGCCGACGAGATCATCGAGCCCGCCATCCTGCAGCCCGGAAAGATCCATCACCCAGTCAACCACCATGTCCTTGATTACAAAGTAGGACGCAAAGCCTGCAATGAACAGCAGCACCGCAAGTATAAACGGGTAGATAAAATAGACCCAGAGTCCATTTTTAAAAATAAACGGGATTGCATCAACATGTGATGAGAACCCGCGGCCGACGTCTTTCCAGAATCCCATGGTGCAAAGAAAAGAAAAAGAAAAGGACGCCCGTTACCGGGCGTCCTTTTCAGTATGTTAAAGAATCTGTATTAGCGGATAACCTGCATCGGCTGCACAGCGAGGATTTTTTCTTCGCTGGTAAGACGATACATGTACATACCTGTTTCGAGGTTTGCAGTGTTCACCTGGATGAGCGTGGTGCCTTTGCTAACCGGCTGTGTCATTACAACACGGCCCTGGAGATCCAGTACTTCCAGCGATGCATCGCTGTTCAGGTTCGAAACCGGGATGTTGTTTACAGCATCAGACGGGTTCGGGTAGTTGTTACCGAGTGCCAGCATGGCTGCATCAAATTCCTGGGCGCTTACAAGGCCATAGAACCAGTCGTGCGACCATTTCAGGATTTCGTATTTCACGCTCGGTGTGGCAAGCATTTCAATACCTGTTCCGAGGTAAACGGTTTTCCAGGTGCTGTTGGTGTTGCGGATACCGGCAATTTTGTTTGTGGCAGTGTACGAGAACACTTTGATACCGCTGCCCGACAGAGCGAGTTCATCCGGGTAGAAATATGTTCCGCCGTAGAAGTTCGAAATGGTGCTGTTCGGTACAGTACCGAAAACAGGATCAGTTGTTACGGCTTTGAACTGCGAGTTTGCAGTTGTTCCGTCAGCCACGAAACCGGTTCCCATGTAGTTGTTCAGGAAGGTCTGGCAGGTAGTGGTGTAGTACGGGCTGTTGGTCTGGTCAAACTGGGCCCATGCAACGTCCTGTCCCGAAATAAGGAGACATCCGCCGCCATTCAGGAAGGTAGTGAAACGGTTTACCAGGTTGTCATACAGACCCGGGAAAGTCCAGCCTACGTTGTAGTACACGTTACGTACACCTGTAAATGCGTTGTCCTGGATAGCACGTGCAGCAATCACATCATTGGTTTTTGCTGTGCCCGGCTCGTTTGCGTAAGCAAGACCGGCAACATAACACGAATCCCAGTTGGATGCGTCACCTGCTGTAACGCCATCACCAAGTCCGCCCGAGCTGTTAACGATCAGGTCAGTTACGTTAGCGATTACATATACCGAATAGCTCATCGAAGGGCTGTTCGGATTGGTCTGCGAAGAAACAGTGAGTGTGGCACGGCCAACATACGGTGTTGCGCTCGGTACGATACCGATAGTAATGTTGTTGGTGGCGTTGGCAGCAGTAGCAACAGCAGCAGTGCTGGTGTACGGTGTGCTGTTTACAGTGAAACCTGCAGTCCAGCCCGGACCGAGGTCAGTGGTCAGTGTGTAAACGAATGTTTCCGAAGCGTTGCCGGTGTTCATCGATGTCATGCTGAACGTTGACGGGTTGGCGTTTGTTCCTGCCATAACCTGTGAAGCCGGCTGCGCGAGGGTGTAGTTAATGATCGGGTCGTTAACTGTACCGCTCTGCAGTACTTCTTTGGTAACGTCGTTCTGAATGAATGCAATTACTTTCAGGTTGGCAGCAACCCAGTTTACATCTTCAGCATAGTTGTAAGTGAATGTAACTGCGTTACCGATCGATGCCGGAGTGTAAGCCGCGCCGGTTGTGTTCGGCAGCATTTTACGGAATACGTTCGGGAAATCAGTTTCGCCGTTTGAACCGGGAGGTGTTCCGTAAATAATCGGATCTTCCACAATAGCCACGCGCAGTTTCCAGGTACCTGAAGGAACTACTCCTACAGTGAGTACGCTAACTGTAACGTCGCGGTTGTTTCCGTTATCCACTTCGGTAACGGTTACTTTGATCGGGCTGCCCATGGCAAACTGGTTGTCCACATCGGCCTGGGTGAACGCACCCGGCTGACCGGTTTTCTGGTTACCGTTCATCTGGATGTTCGGAACGCCGGTTACGTTATAGTAGTTAACGCGGTCGGTCGGTTCAGTCGGATTCAGGTTGTACATCGGGTCAACTCCCGGCCATGATGTATGGTAGGCAATATGACGTACGGTGTTCGGGTTCGGGGTCAGAATGGTGTTCTGGAAACCCGGATTCTGGGCGGCACAGGGACCGCAGCTGGCCTGCGTGAAATGTTCAAAAAGAACAAAGCGCGGAGCCTGGGCAGCCACATCGGCAACGCCGGTAAGTATGGCAGCGCCTACAAAAGCAAGAGTAATTTTCTTCATTTTGCTTTGATTGTTTGTTGTTAAAAGTTCGTGCAATAATTTGTGTTAGAACAACAAATATAACGAACGCGTTCCTTATAAACAACCAATAATGCCCTGAAATGAGATTTCTAATCCGTTACAGGTGGCTTACCTGTTCGAAAACTTCGCGGAACCAAACGGTGAAAGTCTCCGGATTTGCTGCTATTGCCGCCCGGATATCGGCTGTTTTCATCCATTTCCAGGCCATGGCTTCGGCTGGTGAAAGTACCGGCGTTCCGTCAAATTGTCCTGTAAAAACGTGATCAAGCTCATGTTCGGTGAGGTTCTGATCAAGCGCAGCTTTGTAGATAAACTGAAACCGGCAGATGAGCGGAACAGCAATGCCCATTTCTTCACCGAGGCGGCGCAGGGCCGCATCAGCAACGGTTTCGCCCGGACGCGGGTGGCTGCAGCAGGAGTTGGTCCACAGGCCGCCCGAATGGTATTTACCGGTTGCCCGCTGTTGCAGCAGCCACTCCCCTGCACTGTTGAAAATGAACACCGAAAACGCACGGTGCAGCACGCCCTGCCGGTGTGCCTCCATTTTTTCCATCCGCCCGGTTTCCCGGTCGTGTTCATCCACAAGAATTACAAACTCCTGGTTATCGTGCTGCATAAGGCCGTGCGCCTGTTTCTACAATAAATTAAAGCTGTGACGAAGATACGAAGTAAAAAACAAGGTGAATTTGCGGCCGTTGGGAATGCGCACACGTTCATCCATGATCTGTTTGCAAGGCAGCGTCTGTATCTTGCGGAACAGCGCATAATAATAAATGTACGCCACATACACACCGAGGCGCGATTTACGTGGCAGGCGTTTGATGCCTTTGAAGGCTTCCTCAAAATCAAAGCGGATATCTTCTTCCACGCGGCGTTTGGTGGGTTCGTCCCACTGGTTCATATCCACGCCCGGGAAATAGGTGCGGCCGAGCGTTTCGTAATCGGCGCAGAGGTCGCGCAGGAAATTGATTTTCTGAAACGCCGAACCGAGTTTCATCGCCTGCGGTTTTAACGCAATGTATTGTTCTTCGTCGCCGTTGACAAACACTTTCAGGCACATCAGCCCCACCACCTCGGCCGAACCGAGAATGTAATGCTCATATTCTTCGCGGGTGTACGTGCGTTTGTCCAGGTCCATTTCCATGCTGCGCAGGAATGCAGTAATCAGTTCGGGATCAATTTTAAATTTATTGACGGTATGCTGAAAACTGTTCAGTACCGGGTTCAGGCTGATGCCGCGTTCTATGGCCAGCCAAGTGTCGCGCCGGAACTCGTCGAGCAGTTCCTGTTTGTTGTATTCGTGAAACGTATCTACAATTTCATCTGCAAGACGCACAAAACCATAAATGGCATGTATCGGATCACGTTGTGATTTGTCGAGAAAGCGGATGCCCAGCGAAAACGAGGTGCTGTAGGTGCGCGTTACCTGCCGGCTCGCCTGGATGGAAATCAGATCAAAGTTGGCTTTCATAGAATAACGGTGTGGGCTTTAATGGGTTGTTCTTTCATAATTAAATCGCCGGCCACCAGGCCCGAAATAATAGCCGGGGGGACACCCGGCCCGGGAACTGTTAACTGCCCGGCGTAATACAGGTTATTTACTTTTTTGCTTTTGATGGACGGTTTCAGGATGGCCGTTTGTTTTAACGTATTTGCAAGTCCGTACGCATTGCCGCGGAACGCATTGTAATCGTTTTTAAAATCGCGCATGCTGTAATCGTGACGTACAATTACGTGTTCCGTAATTTTTTCGCCGGTTGCTTTTTCAATGCGGTCGGCTATGATTTTGAAATAATGATCGTGTGTATTTTTCTCTTCTTCGAGTCCGGGCGCAACCGGAATCAGTACAAACAGATTTTCACATCCATCGGGCGCAACGGTTTTATCGGTTACCGAAGGCGCGCAGACATAAAACAGCGGGCGCTGCGGCCAGGCGGGTGCATCATAAATTTCGCGGGCATGTGCATCAAACGATTCGTCGAAAAACAAATTGTGGTGCTGCAGTCCGTTCAGCTTTTTATTGAGCCCGAGGAAATAGATGAGGCACGAAGGTGCCATTTTTCGGCTGTTCCAGTAGGCCTCATCGTAGCGCCGCCATTTTGCATCGAGCAGGTGCTGCTCCACGTGGTGGTAGTCGGCCGCACCGATCACCACATCGGCTTCAACTGTCTGGCCGTTTACACGAACGCCTGTTGCGTTTCCGTTTTCAACAAGTACTTTTTCAACCGCGCTGTTGAAATGAAACTGCACACCGAGTGAAACCGCAAGCTGGTGCATGGCATTGCTGATGGCGTACATGCCGCCTTCCGGGTACCACGTACCGAGTTTGATGTCGGCATAATTCATCAGGCTGTACAGGGCCGGGGTGTTGCGCGGCGTTTCGCCGAGAAACAAAACAGGGAACTCGAGTATCTGCAGAATTTTCGGATGCGAAAAATACTGACGCACGTGCGCGTGCATGCTTTTAAACACATCCAGGCGAAGTGCACCCGAAATCAGTTTCCAGTCGGCAAATTCGCCGAGCGAAAGTCCGGGTTTGTACACCAGTTCTTTTATACCGACTTCGTATTTGTATTTTGCTTCTGCAAGAAAGCGTTCGAGTTTTTTTGCAGCGCCGGGTTCGAAGGTTTCGAAACAGGCACCGAGTTGTGCGGCATCGGCAGGCAGATCGAGTTTATCGCCCCCGTCAAAATAAACGCGGTACGAGGGATCGAGGCGCTGCACGGAATAATAATCGCTTACTTTTTTTCCGAAGCGTTCAAAAAACGATTCGAACACATCGGGCATCCAGTACCAGCTGGGCCCCATGTCAAATGTAAAACCGGCATCGCGGAGCAAACGGGCGCGCCCGCCGGGACCTTCGTTTTTTTCAAATACATCCACCCGGTATCCGGCAGCAGCAAGAGCACATGCTGCCGACATCCCGGCAAAGCCGGAACCGATTACTACAACGTGAGATTCATTTTTCATCTTCGGCTCTTAATCCGCATTGAATTTACACAAGCCTCAACAACATTGAAACACAAATTGTTTTAAATTTTTTTTATGTTGAACCTTCAGCAGGCAAGCCACTTCAGGAGTTAAACAAAAAGCAACTCCAACGCGTGCCGTGCTTCGATTTTGGTTACTTTAGCGCTTCTTTAGAAACAGCACATGCAGTTAAACAGCCTTCATGCCATTTCGCCCATTGACGGGCGCTATACCAACCAGACGAACGAACTTGCGGCCTACTTTTCGGAAGCGGCATTGATCCGTTACCGCATCCGGGTGGAAACCGAGTATTTTATTGCGCTCTGCACCATTCCCCTGCCCCAGCTTGCCGGTTTTCCGAAAAGTTCCTTTTCGGATTTACGCAAAAGAATGGGCGAACAGATTTCCGATACCGATGCGGAAGAGGTAAAAACAATTGAAAAAACCACAAACCACGATGTAAAGGCGGTGGAATATTTTATGAAAGCCCGCTTCGACGAAATGCAGCTTACGCCCTGGCGCGAGTTTATCCATTTCGGACTGACATCGCAGGATGTGAACAATACCGCCACGCCCCTGCTGCTGAAAGAAGCCTGGGAAAATGTATTGAAACCGGCTTACGAAAAAATTATCGCGCGGTTGAACGAACTGGCCAACGACTGGGATGCTATTCCTATGCTGGCGCACACCCACGGGCAGCCTGCATCACCCACCCGCCTCGGAAAAGAAATCCGTGTTTATACCGAACGTTTATCGGTGCAGCTGGCGCAGGTGTGCGCGGTGCCTTTTTCGGCCAAGTTCGGCGGGGCAACGGGCAACTTCAATGCGCACCATGTGGCGTATCCGCACATTGACTGGCGCGCATTCGGCAACAGCTTTGTGGCTTCACTGGGCCTGCAGCGTTCGCAGTACACCACGCAGATTGAACATTACGACAACCTCGCTGCATTTTTCGACGGGCTGAAACGGATGAACACCATATTGACTGACCTCAACCGCGATATGTGGACGTATATTTCGATGAACTATTTCCGCCAGAAAATAAAAGCGGGCGAAGTGGGTTCATCGGCCATGCCGCACAAGGTAAACCCGATTGATTTTGAAAATTCGGAAGGCAACCTCGGACTGGCCAACGCGCTGTTTGAACACCTTTCGGCCAAGCTGCCCATTTCGCGCCTGCAGCGTGATTTAACGGATTCGACCGTGCTGCGCAACATCGGTGTTCCGGTGGCGCACAGCCTTATTGCGCTGAAGTCGCTGGAAAAAGGACTGGGCAAACTGTTGCTGAACGCGGAAGCCATTGCCGGCGACCTCGAAGCCAACTGGGCCGTGGTGGCCGAAGCCGTGCAAACCATCCTGCGCCGCGAAGGGTATCCGAATCCGTACGAAGCACTGAAAGGATTAACACGCACCAACGAAAGCATTACCGCCGCCACCATGCAACAGTTTATTGAAACGCTGGACGTGAGTGAAGCGGTGAAAGCCGAACTGCGGGTGATTACGCCGCATAATTATACCGGTATTTAGTTTTACAAATTAAGATCCGGGGTTTAAGGTTCGTTAAGGTTAGTGGTTCATTTCGATTCAGGATGCATCCTGAATCACAATATAAAAAATACACCAGGAGGAAAGGGCCAGCTGGTTTTCAGAAATAGTTTACATGTTCGTCTCCGGTTTCACCATCGTACGCAATGCCGTTAAATTCGATTACCCGGTAACCGAGGCGATACGCTCCATCCTGCCGCTGTGCGATGAAGTGGTGGTGGCCGTAGGCAATTCCGATGACGATACACTGAACCTGATCCGCAATATCGGCTCGCCGAAAATACGCATCATCGAAACCGTGTGGGACGATACGATGCGCGAGGGCGGGCGTGTGCTGGCGCTGGAAACCGACAAGGCGTACGCAGCCATTTCAGAAAAAGCCGACTGGTGTTTTTACATCCAGGCCGATGAAGTGATTCACGAAAAAGACCACGACGCCATACGCCGCAGCATGCAGCAATGGAAAGACAAACCGGAAGTGGAAGGTTTGCTGTTCGATTACGTGCATTTTTATGGTTCGTATGATTACACCGGCAATTCGCGGCGCTGGTACCGCAACGAAATACGCATTGTGCGCCGCCTGCCTGAAATACGCTCGTACCGCGATGCGCAGGGTTTCCGGAAAACCGATAACAGCAAACTGCGCGTAAAAAAATGCGGCGCATCGGTGCATCATTACGGCTGGGTAAAACCACCGGAGAAACAGCAGGCCAAGCAGGAATCGTTTCATAAAATGTGGCACGACGATGCGTGGATGGAAAAACACATTCCGAAAACCACGGCGTTTGATTATACCGGCATCGATTCGCTGGCGCGCTTTACCGGCACACATCCCGCAGTGATGCAGGAACGCATCAATGCCAAAAACTGGGCGTTTGAATTTGATCCGTCGCAGCAAAAACTATCGCTCAAATCGCGGTTTTCGATGTGGATTGAAAACACCACCGGTTACCGCATCGGCGAATACAAAAATTATATCCTGATCTGACATGGGTTTTCACATCGCATCCGTAACTCCGCAAGATGTTGTACTGCTCCGCGACCGGAGCACCACGCGTTTCCGGAATGTATTTGTGCTGGCGGCCTCCGTGTTTTTTATCATCGGCATGACCGGGCTTTATTTTACGTGGCACAGCAAAGGATATACGTTTGTTTTTTTCGGTGTGTTTGCCGGTATTGCTGCATTTCTGCTGGTTGCCGGTCCGCTGATTGTGCGCAAGCGCCAGGCGTTTGATCCGCTGCAGCTGACGTTCAGCAACAGCAAAGGCACGTTAACGGTAATACAGGACAAGGCGGCCGCAACGGTGGCGTGTATTCCGTACAGCAACATTCTTTTGTTCGGCATCCGCGAAGAACGCCAGAGCAATTCGAACGACCGCGTAACAACTACTTCCAGTTACAAATACATTGTTTACTTCCGGAAAAAAGACGGCAGCACCTGGGAGTTGCTTGAAACCCGTTCGCAGCGGGAAGCAATAACAATGCTCGAGGCACTGCAGCAAAACGTAAATCTGCAGCAGCCCGGCAGCTGTCCGCCCGTGAAAACACTTTCTGAAAAACTGCAGCAGACTTCGCCGGGAAGCGCGGCGGGTATTTCGTGGCAGAATAATGCGCCGGGCCAATTGCTTTTATTTATCCCGATCGTTCTTTTTATCGGCAGTGTACTGGCTTTTTTCTGGTATGCCATTACCGGTCCGTTTGCGGGCGGGCAGCGGGAATGGTTTCCGGCGGTGATACTCGGTTTTATTTCCGCCATTTTTCTCGTGGTTATTGCCGGCAATATCTACAAGATTATCAAAGACAGCCGCACGGTGTATGGATTAGCAATCGGGCGAAGCGATTTCCGTTACACCGAAAGTTCCCGCTCGGGGCGCCTCCGTAAAGAAATTATTTACACGCCCGGCGATATCAAAGGTGTGATTTACAATTACCGGTTATCGAAAACGGAGTCGGACATTCACATCCTGCGGCAGGCGGAAATGGAACAGCACAACAAAATGCTGAATGGCGATATTTCGTTTGCCGATGTGCTGCCGATGCTGCGCGCTTCTTTAAATGAGCTGCAATTGCACATAACTGCGCTTAACTGTACCGAGCGGCTGCAATTAGAAAACTGGATACAGGAAGCGATTGCACGCCATACTGCTGCTGAAAAGCTGTAACGTTTTTTTTGTGGTGATTCATTCATATTTACATTATCTTTACATGAACACCTAGTCGCATCCATTTCATGAAACGCATTTTTTTTACCGGGATCAGTGCGCTGCTTGTTTCTTATACATACGCACAGGCTGTTATTACCAATCGTTCGGTTACCCCGCCGCTGGTTACCATAAATCCGACAGACTTCCTCGGCGTGCAGGCATTTAGCCTTATCAGTACAGCTGATACGTTTCCGCTATCGCCGGGATTTCGTTTTGCGGGCGGGGCCGATGGCTGCGGCATCCGGAAAAATACAAATGGCACGTACACGATGGTGACCAACCACGAGGATTTGCTCTCGGTTTCGCGTGTTACACTCGACAGTACATTTAAACCCATCAGCGGCGAGTACCTGCTTAATTCCAATGCCGGCATGTGGCGCCTGTGTTCGGCTACGCTTGCCGAACCGGAAATTCACGGATTCGGTCCGACCTACATTACCGGCGCTGAAAGCAACCTCGAAAATTATGCACACGCTGTTCCGCTTTACGGGCCGGTGATTCATGATTCGCTTACTTCTGCCAATACCACGCTTGCAAAAGGACTGGGCCGCTGGCGCATTGAAAATGCAGTGCCGCTGCCCTTAGCTACGTTTAATAAAACCGTGGTCATTATCGGTGATGATGATTCCGGGCCAAACGGCGGACAGCTGGGAATGTACATTGCCAATTCCGTGGGCGATCTGCAGAACGGACGCCTGTATGCCATGCGCCGCACCGACCAGAACCAGCGTGAACTCGACGTGCTGCCCGGTGTTCCGGTGCCGGTAGAGTTTATTGAGATTCCGAATTACATGAATAAAACCGGTTCGCAGATTGACCAGTTCTGCGGCGACAGTATTCACACCATTGACCTGCAACGCGTTGAAGATCTGGATTACCGCAAAGGCAACGCACAGGCTGCCCGTGAAGTTTATTTTGCCGTTACCGGGCTCGCCAATGCAGATACCGTTAACCGTACGTTATACGGGCGCCTCTACCGCCTGCAACTGGATTCAGCCAACCCGCTGAGCGGTATGCTTACCTGTGTACTCGACGGCGACGGAAAAAACCTGCTGAACCCCGGTAAACTGCTTTTTAACCCGGATAATGTATGCGCAACCGAAGACTACGTGTATGTGCAGGAAGATCCGGGCGGATGGTGGACGCCTTCGTATGCACCGTACCTGCACGATGCCGCCGTTCACCAATACGACATTCAAACCGGCGACTGCAAAATTCTCTGCATCATGGATCATCACCGGCATGCGCCCGACAGTATGATTTACAATACGAACGGCAATGCCAGCGTATATGCGATGAGCGGACTGGGTACCTGGGAATACGGTGCCATGCTTGACATCAGTGAAAAAACCGGTGTGCTGAATACATTTACGTTAAACCTGCAAACGCATTCGTGGTACGATACGCGTTTTCACAACCTTGACGGCGGTACACTGAACACGTGGTACAACCAGGGCAGCATGATTGTGATGCTGACCAACGTGCCGCGCATTAAACCGCAGCCGCCATCTGTTCCGATGGTTTTTGTATGCCAGGGCGAAAGTGCAACACTTACTGCAACCGGTGGCAGCACATTCTGGCAAACGAACGGCACAACTTATAATTGGTACACCACGGCATCGGGCGGCACACCTTTTTTTACGGGAGCGGTTTATACTACGCCTCCCCTCACCGCTTCTGCTGTTTATTTTGTAGAAACTAGTGTTTCCGGTTTTACCAGCATACGCACAGCAGCAGTGGTTGGTGTGAGTGCTGCGCCGCCGGTTCCCACCATTTCGGTTTTCGGAAATACGCTGGTATCGAGTGCAGCAACGGGCAACCAGTGGTACCGCAATAATTTAATTATTCCCGGTGCAACAGCACAGGCATATACCATTACGCAGTCGGGATTTTATGCGGTGGAAAACACGCAGTTCGGTTGTACCGTAGTGTCAAACGATACGCTGATCCTGCTGAGCGATGTGGAAGAAATGACCGCAAGCGGCGACTGGATGATTTATCCAAATCCGGGCGATGGGTATTTTAACCTGCAGCAACTGAACGGCACAAACGAACCCTGTGATATGCAGGTAACGGATATGCTCGGCAACACGATTGCACTTTTCCGCAGCACAACCCAGAAACAGGCCATTGATCTGCGCAACCAGCAGCCCGGCATGTATTTCATTCACATCCGGAACGGTGAAAGCCACTTGGTGCTGAAAGCACTGAAGCACTAAACGTTTACGATAAATCTTCTACAGAAGCATCGGGTGCATTGGCTTTAACCGAGCGCATGCCGTTTTCACAGCCGCTTTTGCTTTCGTATTGTTCGCTGGTGCCTATTACCTGGCCGTTGGCCGCTTTGAGGTTAAAATAGTGTTTGCCGTCTTTGGATGTTTTCATTTCATAACGGTCGTCGTCCTGTGAATTTACACGAACCGACGCTATGCCGTTTTCGCAACTTGCTTTTGCCTTGTAGCCTTCGCTGGTCAATATGATTTCGCCGTTTCCTGCTTTCAGGTTAAACTGGTATTCGCCGTTTGAACGTGTTTTGATAACAAATTTGCCCATGCTGCTTTTTTTCGCGCAAGATAAAACCAGGCAACCTTGTTTTCAATTAATAAACAGGTATAAAGTCAATTTTTTATTAACGAATCCCCGGAATTATCCGTTTTCAATCGGTTTCGCGGCAATACTGGATGTAATCGGTTTTGGGCAGTGTTTCAACGGCCTGCAGTTCGCGCAGGATGGTAACAAGTTGTCCGCGATGGAAGGTGGCGTGGTTCATGCAGTGCAGCGCGATATCGCCCACGGAAGTTTCGAACGGATCGCCTTTAACATTTTTATATGCACACAACTTCGACCAGCCGGCCGTATCCTGCTGCGCTGCAAATGCGATCCACGCTTCGGCCGATTTACGCATTTCGGAAAATACCTGTTCCGGCTGCATGGTTTCGCTTGGCCATCCAGGCCGGTCAATGCCCTGCAGGCGTTCGAGCCAGAGTATTTCGGCATCGAGCAGATGAAACAGTGTTTTGCGCAGCGTATCAAAACTGGAACGCACCGGTTTATCAAGAACTTCGGCGGGCAGTTTTTCAAGCAGGTCAGCAAACTGGTTATTTGCCCAGGCGTTGTAGGCGATGTATTTTTGATGTGTATCCATCTTAATGCGTGTGTTTCGTGTTGGAACGATTAAACAGGAGATCGTATAATTTAGTTTGCAATTTGCAGTTTTTGCCTGCGTAAGGAACACGATCTTATTTCTTGAAATACAAACAGAACTGCAAACTGCAAAACTGCAAATTGCAAACTGTTAAAAGAACTACTTTATAAAATCTGTTTCTTGAGTCAAATCCGTTTTACACGTTCCCGTTTCAATCCCAGCCTGAAGCAAGTACATCAATGATGTGTTTGGTCTGGATGGATTTGCCTTCTTTTTTGATATATCCTTCCAGCTGCAGCAGGCACGAGAGGTCGGTGGAAATGATGTAATCGGCACCGGCGGCTTCGGCGTTGCGTACTTTTTCGCGGGCCATGCCTACGGAAATGTTTTCGTGTTTTACGGCAAACGTACCGCCGAATCCGCAGCAGGTTTCACAATCGTTCATCTCGCGCAGTTCGAGTCCGCGCACTTTGCCCAGCAGCTGGCGCGGTTCGCGTTTGATACCGTATTCGCGGAGGCCGGAACAGGAATCGTGGAACACACCGACGCCTTTTAACGTGGCACCGAGATCGGAAATTTTAAGCACGTTCACCAAAAAATCGGTGAACTCGTACATATTTTTCTGTACGCCTTTGCACTGGTTGTGGAGTACGGTATTGTCGAACAATTCGCCGTAGCTGTTTTTCACAAAGCCGGCGCAAGATGCCGATGGCGTTACAATGTAGCGGTCGTTCTGAAATTCTTTCAGGAACTTCTCGCCTACTTCTTTGCAGTGGTCCCAGTATCCGCCATTGAATGCCGGCTGCCCGCAACAGGTTTGCTCGTGGTTGTAATTCACACCGCAACCCACCCGCTCCAGCACCTTCACCATGTTGAGCGCGGTGTCGGGGTAGAGCTGATCTACAAAACAGGGAATAAAGAGTTCTACAATCATGGTATGCTTAAAATTGCGGGACCAGGTCCGTTTGGTTTACAAAGGTAATAGTTTGGGGGATGTAATTTCGGTTGGAGGAAATTCAGGCGCCAGTTCTTTTATAATCTGTAGGCAAATTTTAGTGCCTTTTCCATTGTGGCTTTTGTTGTATTTTTTTGCCACAAAGGCGCAAAGGCACGAAGAGAAACTGCTACAAAACAGGAACGATTAAAAACACAGCTTCAATGTCAAAAGAAGCTTTCAGCGCTCAACCTTATTTTATTACTGCATCGGAACTTGATCTGTTTTTTTTTGCGGTATCGAAATCGTTATGCTTTTTTGCGAACAAGTATTGATGTTTTACTTCAACTGCGCTTTTATGTTCCGGATACTTTCATCGAACGGGATTTTTTTAGTCTTGTCACCCATCATCTCCTCGCGGCGACGCATAATTGTTGTACGTTCTTCCGGGGAATAGTTCAGCGGCTGATCGCTTACCTGGTGCGACAGCAAAAGTTCATGCACAATTTTCAGAAACTGATCATCGGTTTTGTCAATCAGTTCGTGAGTTTGTTTCCGGAGGGCTTTTACGGTCATGTGATGCTGATTATGTACTATAAATTTAATAACTTTTCTTTAAATGAAAAGAGGCAATTCAACCTTAATTCCTTCCTATTCCGGGATTGATCAGTTAACGCACCGCATCCGTTTTCGGAACACGGAGCAGCAATAAAAAGCCGAGCACAAAAAACACCACGAGCGCCAGCACCGAGGTGCGGATGTTTGCAAAATGTTCGATGAAGCCGAATGAAAACGTACCGATGGCCAGGCCGATTTTTTCCGATACATCGAAGAAACTGAAGTACGTGGCGTGATCGTGCGTTTCGGGCAGCATTTTGGAATAAGTGGAACGCGCAATGGCCTGTATGCCGCCCATTACCAGCCCTACCACCGCAGCTGCGATGTAAAACTGCCACGGTTCGTACACGAGGAAATACACGCCGGTACACAAAAAGATCCAGATACCGATGGCAATGGAAAGCGTGCGCAGGTTACCGATTTTAGCCGACATTTTTGAGAAAATAAACGCACCGAGCATGCCCACAAACTGGATGATGAGGATGCTGATAATAAGATCCTGCGTTTTGATGTTGCGTACTTCCTTGTTTGCAAATGCCGTGGCCATAATCATTACCGTTTGCACCGCCATGTTAAACATAAAATAACTGGCGAGGTAACGGCGCAGCTGGATGCGGGTTTTGATGTCGGCCCACACTTTGCCGAGTTCGGCGTAGCCTTTTTTAAATACGTTTCCGCCCGGTTTTTCGTCGCCAAACACTTTATTCGGTAAGCGCACGAAGGTGATAAACGCAAAACCAATCCACCATGCACCTACCATCGGGAAGGCCCATTTGATGGGAAGTACTTTTGTAAACTGCGTAAGAACAAGAATAATAATCAGCAACAAAGCACTGCCGAAATAGCCCATCGAAAAGCCGCGCGCACTGATGCGGTCGTGTTCTTCCGGTTCCGCAATTTCGGGCAGGTAGCCGTTGTAATACACAAGACTTCCCCAATAACCGATGCTCGCAAAAAACAAAGGCAGTACTGTAACCCCAAGCTGGTAAGGCGTGTAATCAGTTCCGCCGTTATCCGGATGGAAGAAATACAGCAATGCACTGGAGCCAGCACCGAGGAAACAGAAAAACTGCAGGAAGCGCTTTTTATTCCCGGTGGAGTCAGCAATACCCGAAAGAATCGGAGCCACCAGCGCCACCACGATGTAGGAAAGCGAAACGAGGTAGGCGTAAAATTCGGTGTTCTTGAATTCCATGCCGAAAAACGAAACCGTATCGTATAGCGTTACACCGGTAACTTCATTTTTGATACTTGTTGTTTTCTCGTACATGATCGGAAAAATCGCGGAGCTGATAACGAGCGGATAAACCGAATTGGCCCAATCGTAAAACGTCCAGGCGCGGATGATTTTTTTGTCACCTTTTTGAAGCATTTTCAAAAGTAGTGTTTTTTGAGTGGAATAATAGCGGGGTAAAAAAAGGTAATGTGCCTAGAAGTGCGTATTTCTTATCCTCTTGTTTTGCGGAACCGCGGTTGTTCGTGCCGGTTTTTCGCCACAAAGGCACCAAGACACGAAGAAACACAAAACAAAGATGAATTTAATTTAAATGTAACGCTTCCAAAAAGCATTACACAAAAAACTCTTCCTTGAAACCGATAAGGTACGCCTTGTCGCGGGTGCGGGTGAGCGCGGTATAGAGCCAGCGCAGGTATTCGGTGTTGATCATTTCGGGGGTTAAATAGCCTTGCTCCACAAACACCGATTGCCATTGTCCGCCCTGCGCTTTGTGGCACGTAACGGCATACGCATATTTTACCTGGAGTGCATTAAAAAACGGATCGCTGCGCAGTTTCAGGAATTTGTCGCGTTTGGTGGGCAGGTGTTCGTAATCGGCCATTACACTTTCAAACAGCGCCTGCTGCTGTTCGCGTTTGAGCGCGGGGGCTTCGCTGTGCAACGTATCAAGGATTACACGTGCGCTGATTTCCGGTTCTTCGGGATAATCGAGCAATCGCATTTCCACATCGGCAAACCGGAAACCGTGCATTTCATACTGTTTGCGGATGCGCACAATTTCGATGCGGTCGCCGTTGGCAATAAAACCGGCTTTCGATTCTTCGGGCAGCCAGAAATAATTGTTTTTTACCACCATGAGGTGATCGCCGCTGCTGAGTTCTTCTTCACGCCAAAGGATGCGTGCGCGGATCTGCTGGTTGTAAATGTTCGCGCGTTTGTTCGAGCGGCAGATGATTATGGTTTCTTCCTGCCCCACGTTGCGGTACGATTGTTCAAGCAGATCAATGAGGTCGGTGCCTTCTACTTTTATAATATCATTATAACCCTGCAGTTCAAACGCGGGCGGGGCGTTTTGTGCTTCGGCAATGTTTACGCGCAGTTTGGTGGCGTTGTACAGCACCCCCGAATCGAGCACCTGGCGCATCACTTCTTTCAGTTCGATGTGTTCCACTTCTACGCCGAAGGTGGCTTTGAGGTATTCCACATTCAGGGCCGGACTTTCGCTCATGCCCACGGGCGGCAGCTGGGCCGAATCGCCGATGAGCAGCAGTTTGCAGTTATCGCCGTCGTACACATACTGAAACAGATCTTCGAGCAGGCTGTGCGGATGCAGTTGCTGGTCGGCCTGGCCTTCACCGATCATGGAGGCTTCGTCCACGATAAAAATCGTATTCGTGTGTTTGTTCTGCTGCAGTGTAAACATTCCTGCGCCGCCACCTTCACCACGGGCGTGGTAAATGCGTTTGTGAATGGTAAAGGCCGGCCAGTTGGTATATTCCGAAAGCACCTTGGCCGCGCGGCCCGTAGGCGCCAGCAACGAAAATTTCCAGCGCACCGCGGGCAGACTTTTTACCAGCGCACTAACGGTGGATGTTTTGCCCGTTCCGGCGTAGCCTTTGAGTACAAACACACGTTCGTTATCCGGGTGCAGCACAAAAGCCGCGATGCGGTTGATCAGTTCCTGCTGGCCCGTGGTGGGTTCAAACGGAAACTGGCTGCGGATGACGGATGCGAAGTTGTTCATGGAGAAAATACGGGGACAAAGATACGCCTACGGTGTGAGTCCCGTGTATTAAAAATGGAAACGGATCAGCCTGCCTTGTGCGCCGCCGGGTAGCCGGCCGGGAACTGCAACGCAGCACCTGTTTCAAACGCTTCTGCAGCAGCATCCAGCAGTGACTGCATATCGGGGAACCATACGGAACGGTTGGGGTTGTCGGCCGCAAACTGAACGAGCTGGCCGGCTGTTCCTCCGAAAACGCCTTCGCCGTCGTAACAAATGGTTTCACCGGAATCATTCACCAGCAGTGGCAGCCAGCGCGGACTCCACCAGTTGGGTGTTGTAAATTCGCCCATATTAAAAAGTTCCAGCATGGGCTGGTATTCCATTGTAATTTCCGTGAACTGCATGATCCGCCAGCCGGGCAACAGGCCATTTTCTGTTAGCGCATCCTGTCCGCCTTTCCACGCAAAAAATTCCCGGTAAGCTGCGGGCAGTTCGTTTGCGGTTAATGTGGTCAGTGCCTGGAACTGCTCCGCTGTAAAAGGAGGCTGCAGCGCAGCATACGATCCTGGTGCTTTTTCCTGCCATACCTTATCAAGTGCAGTAATCATGTTGCGCTCCCTCTTTTAAAAATCGTTGGTAATATTCACCACCTGGTTACCTGTGGCTGTGGCAGCCGGCGCAACCATACCGCCACCCGGTGCATAATCAATAAAATTAACTGTACAATCAATATCTACCGGGAAGGTATCATCGACATACGTATCTATCCATGCTTCTGCCGCTACAATATCCCCGGCCAGGGGCACACCACCTCTGCCCGCAGCCACAAGCGGCGTCATAAGACCGGCCACCACCATGGCGGCCAGCTGATTCGGCCCGGTCATGCCGTTAAACTGCAGTTTCGACCAGGCACGTATTCCTGCATTTACACCGTAATTCGGTATGCAGGAGTAATCGGCATACTGGTCGGAACCCGGTGGTGCATTGGTCTGTCCAAGTACGTGTTGTTCAACGCGGGTATAATGCAATCCGTTCAGTGAAGCTGTAAACGGAGCAAGGTTATCGTGCGTACCATCACCGCCCAGGTCCTGGTGCATGTGATGCCCCTGCTTGAATGGATTAACGGCACCGATCATCGCAATAAAATGCGCCCAGTTCGTGGGGCGTGTTCCACCTACGCCGGTTCCGGTAGGCTGACGGTTCAGCGAAGTTCCGGTAGCGCCTGTTGTTACATTATTTCCCCGCACACCAAGAAAGTTTAGTGTACCATTGGCCAACACCGGCAGTGGCAGATGCGGCCCTTTTAATGCACCTGGATTGAGTGCACCGGTAACTGTTGCTGCACGCTGAATGGTATCCTTCACATTTTCATTGACGGCTTTCAGCTGACCCATCTCGCCCATCTCCACATCCCGTACAATATATTGCCCCAGGTATTCCACGGCCTGGTAAAAATAGCGGTAATCCCAGTGGTGGTTCTGCGCATGCTGATGCAGGGCTCCGCGCTGCCCGGGTGTGATGTAGATCGTCTGATTACCTCTCCCGTCATTCATATCTACTGAAACCGCGATGCTTTTGCGTTCTGTATCTTTTGCTCCCCCGAGGTTCTGATCATTGGAGAATTCGGTCTGTCCGACATTACCGACCTGCTGATTTGCAATTTCACGGCGGGCCTTTTCCATAGCTGCTTTGGCCACGGCCACATCGTTATCCTGGTTTTCACTGGATGAGCGCTGAACCACCGCCGCACTGCTCATGCGTTGTACAGTGCCATTGGTTGTGCCGGGCAGTTGCTGCTGCTGAACCGCAAATGATGCACCGAATGAAGCGGCTTTTGCGCCCATCAGGTCGGCTTCCTGTTCAAGACTTGCTTCCGTATTTACATTTATCCCTTTGAGCTGTACGTTTGGTTTTACACGTCCCTGCTTTTGCTGCACCACATGCCAGGCCTCATGGTGCAGGTGTTTTTCCTGTCCCGGTGCGATGTGAATGGACGTGCCCTGTGCAAATGCGTGTGCCTGCAACTGGGCCGGTTCGGAGGAATTGTAATGAACCTGTACATCATCGAGCGACAACCCGGAGAGGCCTTCCACACCCGACTTCAGCTGATCGGGCAAACCGGTTGTATTTTCTTTACGCTGAACCGCTGCAAATTGCTGCTGCACGGTGCCGGCGTTTGTTTGTGTTTCGTCCGTTGGCGGGACGGGAGGCTGTGCTGAAAACTGTTTCGGGCTGAAAAGACCTGCGTTGTAATCGCCGAACGCCAATGGCTCCTCCGACATATCCGGCTCCTTTGCAGCCAGCTGTGCCGGCGAAGTATAACCCACACTGCCGTTTGAAACATGCTGCGCGCTGGCAGTGTTTCCCTGGCTTTTCGTCCCATCTTTACCGGTGATCATACTTCAGCAGAACATGTTTACTGGCTGTTTCTTTTATATCAGTTACAGCCTGTGAATTAAACTGTAACAACGCAATTTATATCATTTCCGGTCATCAATCACTTAAAAACAGCAGCAATAATGAACAATGTGTGAACAGGGTAAACCGGCGGAAATTAATTCCCCAAACATGCGCAGCAGATTCGCTGTTCATTCCTTACATTTACTTGCATGAAACGCCGCTGCTTCGTCTTTTTTCTCCTGTTTATTGCATTAACGGCAAACGCACAAAACAATGAACTCGTTTTCTCTGTGCATGATTTCAAACCAGTTGCCGGATGCACACTCCGCACCGATGTGTATTTCGATCTGAACAAAAGTACGCTGCGCCCGGAATCGAAACCGGTACTGGATTCGCTGGTAGCTTTTCCTGAAAAAAGTGATACCGGAATAAATGCTTCTAAAAACAAAATATAAACTATGTCACGCCTCACCTTCACCAACTGCCGGCACATCGGCATGGACAATTACAAAACACTTGCGCCGGTTTTCCAGGAGCAGATGACCATTTCATCAGCGCTTGGTTTTGGTACGGAAAATCCTTCAGCGGATGATTTTATGGACCAATCAACGGACGGCGATCCCGATGCGTATGTGGAACTGTGGGACGTGGTGGAAACCGCCAACCCGGACAAGGTGCTGTACGATGCATGGATTTACCTGGTGGATACGGCAAACGTGTTTCATCATGGCACCGCGAATGATACGGGGGTGGGCATGATCCAGTTCGGGTTTGTGGATATTAACACAAACGAAGAAACGGAACTGGCGCTGGATATGCAGGAGGCGTTTGAGAACATCGAGCGATCCTAGAACTGTACTTCATTTATTCTATCGCAAAGTCGCGCTATGGTTTGCGCAATGTTTCGCTATGTTTTTTTGCGCGACATTGCTCATTACTTTGCGAAACATTGCGGTTAAGTGATTGATTACAGTTCCAAAATCATTTTCGTACATTTACTGGTATGAAAACCAGCTGCACAGTACTGTTGTTTTTTCTGTTTGTTGTTTCTGTCAAAGCACAGGCCCCGCTTTCGCCGCAGCAGTTTTCGCAACTGGCCGGATTGGAGATGAAAGCCCGCACCGGTAACCCGGAACGCCTTCCACAAAACATTATTGACAATTACGACATCAGCTACCACCGCTGCGTGTGGCAGGTTGATCCCGCGGTGCAATACATTGCCGGGAACATTACCACATATTTCAAACCACTTACTTCCGGGTTCGATACCATTTTGTTTAACTGCAGCAACCTGCTTACGGTTGACTCGGTACTTTATCAAGGCAATGCAATACCATTTACACACAGCAGCGATCTGATCCGCGCTGCGTTTCCTTCCCCGCTTGCCGTTAATGTGAGCGATTCGGTAACTGTGTTTTACCAGGGTGCACCGACTACTTCCGGGTTTGGTTCGTTTATGACCGGTGTGCACAATTCAGTTCCTGTGCTGGCCACGCTTTCGGAGCCGTACGGTTCAAGCGACTGGTGGCCGTGCAAAAACGGGCTTACCGATAAAGCGGATTCGCTGGATGTGCTCATCACCACACCTGCCGCCTACCGCGCAGCCAGCAACGGTTTGCTGGTGAATGAAACTACGAACGGCAATTTAAAAACGTATCACTGGAAACACCGCTACCCCATTGTGCCCTACCTCGTTTGTATGGCCGCGACTAATTATGTGCAGTACACACACAACGTGCCTTTCGGAAATACAAATACAACGATTCTGAATTACGTGTATCCCGAAGATTCGGCCAGCGCCGAATGGCAGACCGCGTTTATGGTTCCGGTGATGCAGTTTTACGACAGCCTGTTTGGGCTGTATCCGTTTGCCGATGAAAAATACGGCCACTGCCAGTTTAACGTGGGCGGCGGCATGGAACACCAGACGTTTACGTTTGTGGGCGGCTTTCATTACGAACTGCTGTGCCACGAACTCGCGCACCACTGGTTTGGCGATAAAGTAACCTGCGGCTCGTGGGAAGACATCTGGCTCAACGAAGGTTTTGCCACGTACCTCAGCGGCCTGTGTTACGAATTTCTGCAGCCCGCGTGGTGGATGCCGTTCAAACAGGGACGCATCAGTTACATCACCAGTCAGCCCGACGGCAGCGTGTGGTGCGACGATACCACCACGCACACGCGCATTTTCGACGACCGCCTCAGTTATGCCAAAGGCGGCATGTTCCTCAACCAGCTGCGCTGGGTAATCGGCGACAGCGCGTTTTTTAATGGCATACGCAATTACTTAAACGATCCCGCACACGCCTACGGATTCGCGCGCACGGCCAACCTCAAAGCACACTGGGAAGCGGAATACGGGCAAAGCCTCACGTGGTACTTTAACGACTGGTTTACCGGCGAAGGTTTCCCCTCCTACCTCATCAGCTGGGATCAGCAGGGCAGCCAGGTAACGTTTACCGTGAACCAGGTGCAGTCGCATCCATCGGTTTCGTTTTTTGAATTGCCGCTGCCCATTAAATTCAAAAACGCTACGCAGGATACGACGATACGCATCAACCACACCTTCTCCGGTGAAACATTTACAGCAACCATTCCCTTCGCCGCCGACTCGCTCATTTTCGATCCGGAGTTATGGATTATTTCAGCCAACAACACGGTAACCAGCATCGCGCCGCTCACGCTCGATCCGTATATCATCATGCTGCCCAATCCCATCCACGACGAGCTGCGTGTGCTTTTTTACAAAAACCATGATCGTGTGGTTTATGAAATCCATGACATCAATGGCAAACAAATCACCAAAGGCGAAGCGCGGCAGCCGCGGATTTTGGAGGTGGATATGAGCCGGTGTGCGGTTGGGACGTATCTCGTTTCGTTTGAGGCAGATGGGATGCGGTGTGTGAAGAAGGTGGTGAAGGAGTGAAATCATAATATAGCATTTGAAATATGGGAGCCCATTTAATATGCGAAATACATGGCGGAACATTCAGATATTTCCAATGTTGTAACCACATCAATGAAGAGTGGAAACAAGGAATTTTTAATGCCGTTGCAAATTACAATGCCATTTTCCAATTACATCTATGTGAAAAATGCTACGAACTCGGAAATTTTTCCCAATATCACAAAATAACAATAGATGATTTTCTTAGCATGCCTGAAGAAGACAGTGCAAGGCTTGAGAAACAATATGGTGAAAGCGAGAACAAAGTTCAGCTTTATTTCTATTGTTACAATTGTTTTCTCGATGGGATGCTAATCTGGGCAAGAAAAAACGGGCACAATGATCCGTTTGAAGTTTTCGATAATACACTGGCGTGGGGAGAAACAACAAAAGAGTTAGAAAAATACCTTGAAACAAATTACCCCTTTAAACCTTGTGCCCCGAATGAACCTTATTGGAAATCGTTAAAAATATCCGGCGGAGAAATAGACAAACCATTAACAATTACGATATATCATGTTATTGACGAGTCGGAACAAAAACGCATTCTCGATCTCATTGATCGTTTTTTTGAGTCTATTCCTCAAAAGCAGCGTTTAGTGCGTTTTTTTGAAGCCCTTATTATTCAAAGAAGAGATAACGGCGCGACACATCTTTTCAATGAAGAAGTATTACTTGCCGAATACCTTACCAAATAAAAAAACAGAGGCGGGAAACGATTAATTGCATTTACTTCTTCATAATCCGCCTAATCGGATGACGGCTGGAATGAACAATATTAAATATTTCAACTTGGTTTTCACGAATAAAATAAACCACATAATAGGGAAATCTATCCATTAAATATTGCCTGCTTCCATTCAGCTTTTCTGCAAATGCATAGGGTGAACGTATAATTATTTCGATGGTCTGAAGAAAATCATCCATAAACGAATCACCTAATCCTTCACCTGCTTTTGCATACCATATTGCAATCTCATCCAATTGATTGGCAACCTGGGAGTGATAGATTAAAGTGAAAGTCATTTTTTGTGCTTGGCTATACTGTTTTTGAGCCGGGCTATTAACTCTTCATGTGTAACACCTTTGTCCTTTCCGGAATGAAGTTCTGCTTTGCGCTGTTCAAAGATGCGCATATCCTCATCAGACATCTCAAACTCCGCAGCCTGCACCTCCCGTTCCAGTATCTGGTGTACAATATGCAGCAGTTGCTCATCAACCTGATCCAGCATCGTATCAATTTCTTTGCGCAATGTGGCCTTTGTCATATCAATCGTTTTTAGAGATACTCAAAAATACGAAATTCCCCCGCAAAAACCACCTCCCACCCTCCCAAAAAAATTCCCTAACTTTATCCTCCAAAGCACATTACTTTATTTAAGCAGTCCGATTGATCATTGCGATACTTTGCGCAAAGCCTTGCGATACATTGCGGTAAAAATTACACGAACTGCCCTTGTTAGTTGATCGTATTTTATATTTTTTGATTGTTAAAAAACATGCAAAACTTCTTCCATCCAACCGTCAGCGAATGGTTTTCCGAAACCATGGGCACACCTACCGAGGTGCAGGTGCAGGCCTGGGACAAAATTGCCTCGCGCGTGCATACGCTTATTGCCGCCCCAACCGGTTCGGGGAAAACACTGGCGGGTTTTCTCGCTGTTATTAACGACCTGGTTATCCAGGGCCTCGAAGGCCGGCTGCAGCCCGGTGTGCAGGTAGTGTATGTTTCGCCGCTGAAGGCACTGAGCAACGATATTGAACGCAACCTGCGCCTGCCCCTGCACGGCATACGCGAAAAACTGAAGCAGCACGGCCTGCCCGAAATAACCATTGAAGCCATGGTGCGCACCGGCGATACCCCTGCCAGCGAACGCACCGAGATGCTGAAAAATCCACCGCACATTATTGTCACTACACCCGAATCATTGTACCTGCTGCTCACCAGCAAGGGCGGACGGCAGATGCTCGGGAACGTACATACGTTGATTGTGGATGAAATCCACGCGCTCATCGGCAGCAAACGCGGCTCGCACTTTGCGCTTACGGTGGAACGCTTGCAGGCGCTCGTGCAAAAACCATTATTGCGCATCGGCATTTCGGCTACGCAGAAACCGATGGAACAGGTGGCCGCCTTTTTAACCGGCTCGCCCGCCAATCCGTGCAGCATTGTAAACACCGGCCACCGCCGCCACATGGAACTGGCCATCGAACTTCCAAAATCGCCGTTACAGGCGGTGATGGCAAACGAAGTGTGGACCGAAATTTACGACCGCCTGCAATACCTCATTGAAGATCACGAAACCACGCTCATCTTTGTAAACACACGCCGCCTGGCCGAACGCCTGGCCTTTCAGCTGGCGCAGCGCATGGGCGATAACGTGGTGATGGCGCATCACGGCAGCATGTCGCGCGACCACCGCCACGAAGCCGAACAACGATTAAAAAACGGGCAGCTGCGCGCGCTGGTGGCCACGGCTTCGCTGGAACTTGGTATTGATATCGGCTCGGTGAACCTCGTGTGCCAGATGGGTTCGCCCCGCTCCATTGCCGCATTTCTGCAGCGCGTGGGGCGTTCGGGCCACTCGGTAAAAGGCACGCCGAAAGGACTTTTGTTTCCGCTCACGCGCGACGAACTGGTGGAATGTGTGGCGCTAATTGATGCAGTGCGCAAAAGCGAACTCGACCGCATCGTTATGCCGGAACAACCGATTGATATTCTTGCGCAGCAGATTGTAGCCGAAGTGGCTTCGCAGGATTACGACGAAGATGATCTTTACAAATTGTGTACTGCCGCGTATCCGTACCGCAACCTCACGCGCGAACAGTTCGACGAAATTGTGGTGATGCTGGGCGAAGGGTACACCACGCGCCGTGGAAGGCGTGGCGCGTACCTGCACCACGATGCGGTGAATAAAAAACTGAAACCGCGCAAAGGTGCACGCCTCACCGCGTTGCTTTCGGGCGGCGCGATTCCCGATCTGTTTGATTATGATATTATTCTTGTTCCCGAAAATATTTTTGTAGGCACACTCAACGAAGATTTTGCCATTGACAGCACGCCGGGAAATATTTTCCAGCTCGGCAACAATTCGTGGAAGGTGGTGAAAATAGAAACGGGCCGCATGCTCGTAGAAGACGCCACCGGGCAGCCGCCCACCATCCCGTTCTGGGAAGGCGAAGCACCGGGACGTACCGACGAACTTTCGTTTTCCGCCTCACGCCTGCGGCAGATGGTTTCGGAAAAACTCGGTTCGCTCGACGAGCTCAAACCGTTAAGCGCATTGGCCGAAGGCGAACAGCCCGACGAAGAATGGAAAAAAGAAGCCGTTGAATTTGTGATGAGCGAATGCGGTGTAAAACACGATGCCGCCGACCAGGTGGTGATGTACCTCGCCGCGGGAAAAGCCGCACTTGGTGTTATTCCCTCGCAGGATGATATTGTGCTGGAACGTTTTTTCGACGAGGCAGGCGACATGCACCTTGTTATTCATTCCACCTTCGGAAGCCGCCTGAACAAAGGCTGGGGACTTTCGCTGCGCAAACGTTTCTGCCGTAAATTTAATTTCGAACTGCAGGCTGCGGCCACCGAAGAAGCGATTATTCTTTCGCTCGGGGCCACGCACAGTTTTCCGTTAGACGAAGTTTTTCAGTACCTGCATCCCGACAAGGTGCGCGATATTTTGATCCAGGCTTTGCTCGATGCGCCCATGTTCGGCACACGCTGGCGCTGGAATGCGACGCGCGCGCTGGCCATCACCAAACGGTACGCTGACCGCAAGGTGCCGCCGCAGATTCAGCGATCACAGGCCGAAGATCTTGTAGCGCTTGTATTTCCCGATCAGCTTGCCTGCCTCGAAAACATTGTGGGCGAACGCGAAGTGCCCGATCATCCGCTGATTCAGCAAACCATCCACGACTGCCTCACGGAGCTGATGGATATTGAAGGGCTGGAAAAGCTGATGCACCGGATTAAGAAAAAAGAAATCCGCCTGCACGCGATGGACCTGCGCGAACATTCCGCACTGGCAGCAGAAATTGTGAATGCGCGTCCGTATGCATTCCTGGATGAAGCGGGGCTGGAAGAACGGCGCACGAACAATGTGCGGCAGAGCCGGTTTACCGATCCTGCTGATGCAAAAGAGCTTGGCAAACTCAATCCCGAAGCCATTGCTGCAGTTACGGCCGAAGCGTGGCCGCAGGCACAGAACTGCGACGAACTGCACGACGCACTTACGCTGTGCAGCTGCATTACCGAAGCCGAGGGCAAAGCAAACAACTGGGAAATTTATTTTTACGAACTGTGCGCTGCAAAACGCGCTGCATCCATAAATGTAAACGGTGTAACGCTGTGGGTTTCGGCCGAGCGCATGCACCACTGGCTGCATGTGTTTCCCGATCTGAAACCGGAACCGGCCATAAGCACACCTGAACGCTTGCTGCTGAAAAACGAAGGCAAAGATGCGCAGGCGGAAATTATCCGCGGCCGCGTGGAAGCGCTTGGGCCGGTGGTTGTAACCGATCTTGCTGCGGCCATTGGTTTTACCGAATCGCAGGCGAAACATGCGCTGCTGCTGCTGGAAAACGAAGGTTTTGTATTCCGCGGTCACTTCCACCCCGACGAGCCGCGCGAGGCCTGGTGCGAACGCCGCCTGCTGGCGCGCATCCACCGCTATACGTTACAAAAACTGCGCAGCGAAATTGAACCGGTTTCGGCCGCCGATTTTATGCGTTACCTCTTCCGCCGCCACCACCTCGATGGCAATGCGCCGCAGGGACCCGAGGCGCTGAAAAAAGCATTGGAAAAATTAGACGGCTTTGAAGCACAGGCCGCGGCATGGGAAAGCGATCTGCTGCCATCGCGCGTGAGCGATTACGATTACCTGTGGCTGGATGTGCTGTGTTTATCGGGCAATACGGGCTGGGGACGTTTCCGTCCGCAAAACGGCAAAGGTGATAAACCTTCGGCATCGCCGATTAAAACCACGCCGGTATCGCTCATCAACCGGCAGAACGGTTTGATGTGGCGCAACGGCATTCACATCAACGGCGAAACCGAACAACTGCTGAGCAACGAAGCGAAAAAAGTGCTGGACTGTTTGCGCAAACGCGGCGCGTGTTTTTTCAACGATATTGTGCAGCAGAGCGGCTTATTTAAAACGCAGGTGGAAGACGGTCTGAGTGAACTCGTTGCTTCGTGCATGGTTACTTCCGATTCGTTTAACGGGCTGCGCGCGCTGCTGGTGCCGGCGAAATACAAACAGAACGATACGGGCCGTTCGCGCAACATGCCGTTTACCATGGAGCAGGCCGGCCGCTGGTCGCTGATAGAAAACCACGACGACAGTGAACCGACACGCGATAAAGAACAGAAACGGCTCGAACACATTGCGCGCATTTTGCTGCAGCGTTACGGCGTACTTTTCCGCCGCGTTACCGAGCGCGAGCCTTACGCACCCGCCTGGCGCGACCTGGTGCGTGTGCTGCGCCTGATGGAAGCGCGGGGCGAAATACGCGGCGGGCGATTTGTTACCGGCGTGTGGGGCGAACAGTTTGCACTGGCCGATGCCATTGCCGAACTGCGCGTGGTGCGTAAAGAACCGAAAAACGGGAAGATGGTTACCATTTCAGCCGCCGATCCGCTTAACCTTACGGGAATTATTACACCCGGACGAAAAATTTCCGGCATCTTTTCCAACCGCATTTTATTTATTGATGGTGTGCCCGTTGCGGTGAAAGAAGGAAAAGAAATTTTGTTCCTGGCCGAAGCCGATGAAGCAGAAAAATGGAAACTGCAGCAGGCCCTCATCCAGCGCAAAGTTTCGCCGCGCCTGAAAGCGTATCTTGGGAAAGGTGTGTTTTAAAAGCAATTTGTTATCCACAAAAAAAGCCCCGCTGTTTTTCAACAACGGGGCGGGGTTAAGCTGCGCAGCTTTTTACAGCATTACCAGTTAGAAACTGATAGTGATTGTAATTTTCACCGGGCATTTGCCTTTTGCAGCAGGAGCCGGTTCGATTTCATCACCGTTACGCAGTGAATCGGCGAATTTTGCACCGAGACGTGCCCAGGTTTCAGGACCAACACGTTCAATCGTGCTGTTCTGATACGGATCGAATTTGAACTTACTCAGCGCGTAGCCTTTCAGGTCGTTTTCGATAAGCGATACTTCCTGTTCAAACTGTTCAACGGGAAGATTACGTAACTCGGTAAGCATGGCGCTCACGC
>CALRZN010000016.1:0-128447 GCA_943372645.1 Chitinophaga pinensis
TAATAAAAGTTTAAAAAAAAACTACGCGTCAGTTCGAGCGGCAGTCGAAGTAATAAAAGTGTAAAAAAAACTACGCGTCAGTTCGAGCGGCAGTCGAAGTAATAAAAGTGTAAAAAAAACTTCGCGTCAGTTCGAGCGGCAGTCGAGAACAGCGGTAACGTATCTTAATTTCCAGTATCCCCAAATTCCACAAAACAACTTTACCCCTTAATCTTCTTCTCAATCGCCGTAGTAGAAAAACCCTCCACCAGCGGAATAAGTTTCACTTCGCCGCCGCGTGCGAGCACGATATCGTGACCGGCAATCTGTTCTACTTTATAGTCGCCGCCTTTTACGAGCACATCGGGCTGAATGGCTTTGATGAGGTTGTAGGGTGTTTCTTCTTCAAAAATGATAACCGCGCTTACGAATGCGAGCGAAGCAATAATCAGCGCGCGCGATTGTTCGTCCTGGAGCGGACGCGAATCGCCTTTCTGCAGCATTTTTACAGAGGCATCGGCATTCACACCTACAATGAGTGCATCGCCGCAGTCGGCTGCTTTGGCAAGCGTATCAATATGTCCGCGGTGCAGGATGTCGAAACAGCCGTTGGTGAATACTACTTTTTTCGAAAACATACGCCAAAGCGCCACCTGTTTTTCGAGGCGGTCGAGCGTGTAGATTTTTTGTGCGATAATTTCCGGATGCGTGAGCATGGCAACTATATTTTTGCGCGGTTAAGTGCAGGAAGCAGGATGAGCGAAATAATGCCGAAGATAAGCACACAGCCCAGCTGCGAACCCCAGGTTACCCAGGCGAACGCGAAACCGATGTCTTTGCTGATGCCGTAAACCGAAAGTAAAATGCCCATCACCAGTGCCTGGTAGGCACCGATTCCGCCCGGTGTGAAAATTACACCAAACGTGCCGAAGAGCAGTAACACGAGTGCGGCATTCAGGCCGAGGTGCGAGGTACCGCCGAAGCTGAAGAACACCACGTACAGCGCCAGCCAGTAACAGGCCCAGATGAAAATGGAGTGAAATGCAAACAGCCACGGTTTTTCGATGCGGCGAACCGCTTTCATGCCTTCGGTAAATCCTTTGATGATGTTGGCGAATTTCGGGCCGAGCATTTTGTAGATGCGTTTGCGCAGCATCCACCACGACACAATGCCGCCGATAAAAATAACTGCGGCAACTATTACAAACGTGGTGTTCTGCATCAGCGGGCCGAATTTGCGGGAAGCCGGTTCGGTGATGTATTCGCTGATTGCTTTTTTCAGTTCGGTGAACTGGAAAACGATGGTGCCGATAAACACCAGCAGCAATGAAAAGAAATCGAAAATGCGTTCAACGATTACGGTACCGAAGCTTTCGGCAAACGGTACTTTTTCGTAACGGTTGAGTAAGGTACAGCGTGTAATTTCGCCGAGGCGCGGCACGGCGTAGTTGGCCATGTAACCAATCATTACCGCAAAAAACGTATTACTCACTTTCGGGTTATGCCCGAGCGGCTGCATAAGCATGCGCCAGCGCACGGCCCGGCTCCAGTGTGCAACGGTATTGATCAGAATAGCGAGAATGGCCCACAGGTAATCCGCTTTCTGCAGCGCTTCCACAAACTGTTTTTTTTCTTCTTCTCCGAACTGCCGGTAGAGCAGCCACAGCAGCAATATGCCGAGTCCGAGAAACAGCAGCACCTTCGCTATGGAAAACAGTTTTTTGCGGTTCAAAACTCAGGATTTGAGGGTGTTCGTTTTTTCGTCGGGAAACACCACGACGGGCGTGTGTGTTTTGGCCAATTCAAAATCCATTGACGCGTACGAAATTACCAGCACAATATCACCAACCGCCACTTTGCGTGCCGCCGGCCCGTTGAGGCAGATCATGCCCGAATTGCGTGGACCTTTGATTACGTAGGTTTCGAGGCGTTCGCCGTTGTTGATGTTTACCACCTGCACTTTCTCATTTTCAATGAGATTGGCGGCGTTCATCAGCGCTTCGTCAATGGTAATACTTCCGATATAATTCAGATCCGCCTGCGTAACTGTTACGCGATGGATTTTCGATTTCATGACCTGTATCTGCATGCGGGGGCAAAGGTACGAAAACCTTTTTAGGGATGATTTGAAACAAAAAAACCCTTCGGTAAGAAACGTTTTGGAACATTTTTGCCTTTGCTACTTCGTGGTTTGTATACTTTTTTGCCACGAAGTCACAAAGACACCAAGAAACACAAAACAGCCATTTTCAAAACGTATCTAAACAAAAAAACCGTCTCGGCTTAGCCGGGACGGTTCGTGGTATTATGCTATTCGTGCGGAATATTATTTCTCGTCGCCGTAAAAATAACCGGCATCCAGGAATTCTTTAAAATCGGCCAGGTTGGCCAGTACCTGCAGTTTGCGGTAGCACTCGTGAAAGGCCATGTCGTTTTGCTGCTTGTTCAGTTCTTCCAGGCGGTAGTGATCGAAATTGCGCAACGCCTGCCGTTCTTCGGTAGTGAGTTTTTCGCCGTTAAAGTCTTTATCGCGCAGGTCGTTTATGCTGACCGTGCCACCGATATCGGCTTTGGCAAAATATTTTTTAAGTAATTCCTCTTTCGTTGACATTGGATCGCCCCTTAACTGTACAAAGTTAATTTTTTGACTGTATTCGCGCCAAAAGGTTTATTACTTTTTAAGCATCGCCCTGTTTTCCAGGCGCTTTTTCGGCAGCGGCGGTTTTTTGCGGGATAAACCGTTCAATCAGAGCGGCGAAAAGTGCACCGGCCACCGGGGCCACAAGGTACAGCCACAGGTGTTCCCAGTGCCCGCTTACCAGCGCAGGCGAAAACGAACGCGCGGGATTCATGGATGCACCGCATACCGGTCCGGCAAAATACGCTTCGAACCCAACGACAAGGCCAATGAGCGTGGCCGAAATCCATAAACTTTTTTTATTGCGGATCACAGTCAGAATCATAGCCATGAGCAGCAGTGTGAGCACAAACTCATAGATGAACGATTCTGTTACGCTGCCCGCGGGAAGGGTTGCGCCGAGCAATTCGTTCTCGGGAAACAGCAGGCGAAGTAATCCGCTGGCTGCCACCGCACCGGCCAGCTGCGCAAGGATGTAAAAGAACGCAGGCTGCAGCGGAAATTGTTTAAACGCGGTTAACGTAATGGTAACTGCAGGATTAAAATGCGCGCCCGAAATGGCGGCCAGCAGCAGGATGGAACCGGTAACCGCAATACCGAATGCGGCCGAAATACCGAGGTGTGTTACTATTCCGTCAAAGGTCTGATCAACCGCCACCGCGCCGGTACCGATAAAAACGATGAGAAACGTGCCGGCAAATTCGGCAAGTAATTTTTTGAGCAGCATCATCAGTAGGCTTTGCGGAGCATATCGGCGTAGGCCGCCGGGAGTTCAGTTTTTTCAATGGCCTGCGCGGCTTTTTCCACATCGTATGCAACGCGCACAAATTCCACGCGGATGCTTTCGCTGTTTTTTACCGATGCGTTTTCATCAATGGTTAACAACACATAACACGCACGTACATCACCGTCTTTGGGTTTGCCCACCGAGCCGGTGTTGATGGCGTGACGGAAATGGCCTTCATCGTTTAACGCCCGGTGCCACGGTTTGTGCGTGTGCCCGAACGCCATGATGTCGGCCTGTGCATCGCGCATGATGCGCAGCAAACTTTTTTCGTCGCGGTCTTCAAACAGGTATTCGTTTATTTTCCGCGGGCTTCCGTGTACGAGCAACAGGCGCATCTTTTCTTCGCCGAACTGAAAATCAATACCGATGTGTGCAGGCAGTGTGCGCAGGTAGGCGCGGTTGTCGTCGCTGATCCACTGGTTGCTGAGACGGATGGAAACTTTGCCCATCGCTTTGTCGGTATCGGTTTTATACGCGCAGCCGCATTCGTCGCTGTTCAAACCGATGCCCTGGTCGTAGTTGCCGGCAATGGTTGGGATGTTGCGTTCGCGGATGCGCGCAGTAACTTCATTGGGCCAGGTGCAGTAGCCTACAAGATCTCCGAGGCAATACACGGCATCGGGGCGGCGCTGATCCATGTCGGCAAGCACCGCATCGAGCGCGGGCAGGTTGGCGTGGATGTCGCTGAATAAAGCAATTTTCATGACGGGCAATTTATACAAATAAAAGAAACGCTGCCCTGGATGAATCATTCACACAAAGCAGCGTTCCCAAAAGATTTAATTACAACAACCGGTTGACGGATCGCAACACGCTTCCGCTTTTGGTTTTTCGCCATACACGGTAATGCTGTAAATACTTGTACCGCCTGCGCGGAATTTTTCAATGGCTGCGGCATCGAGGTACCCGGCAAGAATTTCATCGGGAATAACGATGGCTTTTTCTTTCATCACCTGCACGTTTTCGAAACCTGCATCGGTAATGTGTTTCAGGTATTCGTCTTTCTGCAGTGCACCGCTCACACAGCCGGCATACATTTCTGCGGCCTGGCGGATGCCTTCGGGAAGTTCACCGGCAAGTACCACATCGCTGATGCTGAAATGGCCCTGCGGTTTTAATACGCGGAACATTTCTTTAAACGCAGCGGCTTTGTTCGGCACCAGGTTAAGCACGCAGTTGCTGATGATCACATCGGCACGGTTGCCGCCCACCGGCATCACTTCAATTTCACCGAGGCGGAATTCCACGTTATTGAAATTCAGTTTTTCGGCATTGTCGCGCGCCTTTGTAATCATGGCGGCTGTCATGTCAATGCCGATTACTTTGCCGTGTTCGCCTACCAGTGCGCGGGCCACAAAACAATCGTTGCCTGCGCCGGAGCCGAGATCAATTACGGTGTCGCCGGTTTTAATTTTCGCATATTCCGTGGGAATACCGCAGCCGAGACCGAGGTCTGCATCGGAAACATAGCCGCCGAGCGCATCGTATTTTTCAGCGAACACAGCATAATCAATGGTGTCGCAGCAACCAGTGGCGCCGCAGCACGATGCTGCATTTTCGGTTTTGTTCTGGGTGGCAATGGCGCTGTATTTTTCACGCACCATTTCTTTGATTTTTTCGGGAGATTCCATTTTGTTTTTCTTTTTATATCGTTAAATTACGATGGATTAGTTTAAAAAAAATCAGCAGCAGGTATTCGCTTTGAACGCTTCAAAAAGCTGCTGGAAATAATTTTTTGCTTTGTTCCATTCGGTTTCATCAATGCAGTAACACACCCGCGGGCCGTCAATATCACCTTTGATGAGACCGGCTGTTTTTAATTCTTTCAGGTGCTGCGAAACCGTTGACTGGGAGAGCGGCAGTTCATCCACAATGTCACCGCATACGCAGGACTGTTTTCTCAGCAGTACCTGCAGTATCGCAATGCGTGCCGGATGCGCAAGCGCTTTGGCATACGCCGCAACACGCACATCTTTTACGGTAAACTCTTCGGTTTTGGAAACACCCATTTGTTTCTTGTGTTTTGAAAATTTAAATTTTTTCTGCGATCGGGATGTCGGTTCGTCGGTTGCCTTTTCGGGCGGCAGCCCCCGTAAACCTTTTCCGTTGTTTGCTGCTGCCGCTCAGCACAACGGATCGCGGTTACGTTCCATGACAATTTCGGAACCTGGTCTCAAATCCATCGCAATATTACGATAAGAAAATCATATTGTCAAGTATTGAAGAAAAAAATTGCCGCAAAAAGGATCGCAAAACCGGCTAAGTATCCGATATACAGCTGTTTAAAATCATGTGCTTCCAGCTGTATCCGGGCAGCGCCAACGAGTCCGCTTACAAAAAAGGCGAGTGCGATGGGCCAGGAAGCCGCGTGATTTTCGGTAAGCATGGCACCGAGCATGCCCCCGCACAGTCCGCCGAGGCCGACCAGGTGCAGGCTTATTTTCCACCACAGTGTTACTGCAGCAGCAACCAGCTGCGCCACCACCGAGCCGAGAATAAACAGGCTGATGAAGGGCGGAATGCCTTTATCACCGAGCATAAAAAACACCACGAGGTACATGGCGGCCGTAAACACCTGCGGCATGAGGCGGTCGCTGCGCTCGGTCATTTCCAGGTTGCGGATGGCACCGGCGCGTTGCATTGTAAAAGCGGAAAGTGCAGGAATAACAAACGTGAGCAGGAAAAACATACCGGTTATAAACAGCATCCGCGCCGGGGCGGTTACCATAAACACATGCGCAAAAGCGGTGTAATAAAACAGCACCGCATACGTAACCATTAATAACGGGTGAAAGAGGTACGAAAGAAAAACAGCGAGGCGGTGCGGCATGATCCGTTACAGTTGCTTGCGCATACGTGCAACCGGAACATCCATCTGTTCGCGGTACTTGGCAACGGTACGTCGTGCAATGTTGTAGCCTTTGTCTTTTAAGATTTTGGCCAGCGCATCGTCGGTGAGCGGATTTTTTTTGTCTTCCGCTTCAATGCAGTCGCTCAGGATTTTTTTCACTTCGCGGGTCGAAACTTCTTCGCCGCTGTCGGTAGAAAGCGACTCGGAGAAGAAAAATTTAAGCAGATAGGTGCCATAAGGCGTCTGCACATATTTGCTGTTTGCCACCCGCGAAACGGTAGAAATATCAAGGCCTACACGGTCAGCAATGTCTTTCAGGATCATCGGGTGCAGCTTGGTTTCATCGCCTTCCATAAAAAACTCCTGCTGGAATTCCATAATGGACTGCATGGTAAGCAGCAGTGTATTCTGACGCTGGCGCAGCGCATCAATAAACCATTTCGCCGAATCAATTTTCGATTTTACAAACGTAACGGCTTCTTTGCCCGAGCGGTCTTTGCTTTTCGCATATTCGCGCAGCATGCTCTGGTACATGTTGCTCACGCGCAGTTCCGGCACGTTGCGCCCGTTTACGGTAAGCTCCAGTTTGCCGTCCTGGTTGTAGATATAAAAGTCAGGAACAATGTCCTGCACCATGCGCTGCGAATCGGCCGCCGAGTTGCCCGGGCGCGGATTGAGTTTGGTCACTTCCTTGATCACCATTTTCAGCGAATCGTCCGTAATGGCGAGGCGGCGTGAAATTTTTTCGTAATGTTTTTTCGAAAACTCTTCCATGTGTTCTTCAATCACACGGATGGCGAGAATGGTAAACTCGGTGCGCGGCCGTTTGCGGCGGAGCTGCAGCAGCAGGCATTCCTGCAGGTCGCGTGCACCCACACCGGCAGGATCAAACTGCTGGATTACTTTCAGCAGTTTTTCCAGCTCTTCGTGCGTGGTGGTAATGTTAATCGTAAACGCAATGTCATCAATAATCGCATCCAGGTCGCGGCGCAGGTAGCCGTCTTCGTCTAAGCTGCCGATGAGGTATGCGGTAATCTGGTATTCGTTATCATCCAGGTCGTGCAGTCCAAGCTGCGAAAGCAGCAGTTCCTGGAAACCCGGTCCCTGGCTCAGCGGCGATTCGCGGCGTTCGTCGTCGGGACTGCTGTTGTTTACCTGTTCACGGTACGAATAGCCTTCGTCTTCGTCCATGTACTCATCCAGGCTGAACTCTTCTTTTTCCTGTTTCGGTTCTTTCTCCTCATCACTGCCGGTATCGTCGTCTTTGAACAGTCCGTCATCGTCTTCCGAAATATCGTCTTTACGATCGTCCTCGTCTTCTTCACGTCCTTCCTCGAGGGCGGGGTTGGTTTCAATTTCTTCTTTGATGCGTTGTTCAAGCGCAACAGTCGGAAGCTGCAGCAGTTTCATGAGTTGAATCTGTTGCGGCGATAACTTCTGGAGTTGCTTCTGAAATAGCCCTTGCTTCAGCATAAAAAATCAATTATCACAATTTAAAAAAAGGAACTTTTTTTCCGGCGCGTTGATTTCCGTCCCGAAGAAGAGCCCCCGAACAGCATGCCCATCAATCCGCGTACCAGCGATTTACCGAGCTGCTGGGTAACGGGGTTGGAGACCACTTTTTCGATGGTTGACTTTTCGTTTTTGCGTGGTTTGTTTGCTTCGGCTTCCGCTTTTTCTTCGGCGGCAGCTTCGGCTGCTTTGGCCTGTTCGGCCTGGGCTTCTTCCACGCGTTTGGTCAGCATTTCTGCTGCACTTTCAGGATCAACGGCTTCTTTGTATTTTTTATAGTATTCCGATGCTTCCAGCAGTTGCTGGTGTTCGGCCGGTGTTACCGGGCCCATCACCGAACGCGGCGGATACAAATGCACCGCTGCGGGTTCGGTCGGAATACCTTTTTCGGTAAGCGTGGTAATCATGGCCTGCCCGATACCGAGCGAGGTGAGCACCGTTTCAATTTCATAAAACTCCGATTTCGGATAGGTGCGTGCCGTTTTTTTCAGGTTGTCGGCATCGTTCGGTGTAAAGGCACGGAGTGCATGCTGTATGCGTGTGCCCAGCTGGCCGAGCACCGTGTCAGGTACATCAAGCGGCGACTGCGTGCAGAAAAAAACGCCCACGCCTTTCGAACGGATGAGGCGTACAATCTGCTCAATCTGTTCGAGAAACGCTTTCGGCGCATCTTTAAACAGCAGGTGTGCTTCATCGAAAAAGAAAACGAGTTTCGGTTTGTCTAAGTCACCGGCTTCGGGCATGGCCTGGTAAATTTCAACCAGCAGGCTCAGCAGGAAGGTGGAATACAGCGCCGGTTTATCCTGCGTATCGCTGATGTTGAGCAAACTGATTACCCCTTTGCCATCTACTTTCTCAAACAGGTCGTCAATATCAAACGAGGTTTCCCCGAAAATATGGCCAACGCCCTGTTGTTCGAGCGCCACAATTTTCCGCAGGATGGTTCCTGATGTGGACGAAGAAATTTTACCGTAATCGTCCTTAATTTCTTTGGCACCATCGCCTTCGGAAAGGTAGCTGAGTATTTTTTTCAGATCGTTGAAATCAACAATCGGCATCTTGTGATCGTCGGCGTATTTGAACAGCACGGCCATTACGCCGGTCTGCGTTTCGTTCAGTTCCAGGATTTTCGAAAGCAGGATGGGACCAAATTCGGTAACCGTGGCCCGCATCTGTGCGCCGGTTTTTCCGGAGAGGGAGTAAATTTCAACTGGGAACCCGGTTCCTTCCCAGGCTGTGCCGAGCAGCGCAATGCGTTCGTCTATTTTCGGGTTTTTCTCTGCCGCTTTGGAAATACCGGAAAGATCGCCTTTCACATCAAGCAGGAAAACCGGCACCCCGTTATCCGAAAGGTGTTCGGCCAGTACCTGCAGTGTGCGGGTTTTGCCCGTTCCGGTGGCACCGGCAATAAGGCCGTGGCGGTTCATCATGCGTAGTGGCAGTTGCACGCGGGCATCGGCAATTACTTCGTTATTCAATACGCCGCAGCCGAGAAACATGCTCTGTCCCTGCGTGGCATACGATGTTTTAATTTTTTCGGTATAGGCGTTCCGGTCGGCCATAAACTGGTATTGTGGGGACTAAATTAGGGTTTTAAAACCAGAGAAAAAATAACGGCACGGTTGCTGCAAAAAGCAGCAACATTATTTGCATAAAAACGGGTGATTTTATGCTGATTTTTTGATGAAAATCAGGAAAGATGACCGCTTTAAGCCCGTAAACATTTGTTTTTCAGGCCTGAATGGCCTATTTTTCGGAACACATGAAACAAAAAATGCGATTTTCTCCCTATAACCATACGTTGCTTTTGCTGCTTTTTGCATTGGCCGGTATGCTGCTGCCCCGCGCTGCACATGCCCAGCTGGTGGTTAATTCGGCGGTAACACCTACCCAGCTTTTGGCTGCGTTTGCAGGCCAGGGCTTAACCACGAGCAACGTGGTGATTAACTGTCCCGTAGGTGCTTACGGTACATTCAGCAACGGCAACACCACCAACATCGGTATTACCAGCGGCATCATGCTCACCACGGGCAACCTCACCAGCGCGCTCGGGCCGAACAACCTGCCCAGTGCGGGCTACTGCAACGGCACTTCTGCAAGCGATCCGCAGCTGGTTGCCATTGAACCGATGGCCACGTACGATCCATGTATTCTTGAATTTGATATTGTACCGCAATGCAACACGCTTACTATTTCGTTTGTATTCGGATCGGATGAATACCCGGAGTTTGTGGGCCTCTCATTTAATGACGCCTTCGGATTTTTCATCTCCGGCCCCGGCCCTGCCTGCCAGCCCGGTTTTTATAACAATACCAATGTGGCTACGTTACCCAACAACGTTACACCGGTAAGTATTGATAACGTAAACAACGGACCTTCCAACACAGGACCGTGTACAAATTGTGCGTATTATGTTGACAATACCGGCGGTGCCACCATTCAGTATGATGGTTTTACAACGGTGCTTACACGAAACATTGCACTGTGTCCGTGCCAGACCTATCATTTTAAAATGGCAATTGCCGATGCCGGCGACTGTATTTATGATTCCGGCGTATTTATTGATTTTATTTCATGCAGTACGGCACTCAATGTGACTACGGCCAGCACGCCTTCGGGATGCAACGGCTGCACGGGTACAGCAACAGCAACAGCCACCGGTACCGGTCCGTTCACCTATTCGTGGGCACCTTCGGGTGGTACTGCGGCAACTGCAACGGGACTTTGCGCCGGTACGTATACCGTAACCGTTGATGATGGAATTTCGTGCTCACCGCCGACCACACAAACGGTTACTGTAGGTTCTACATCCACGCCTGTAACGGTGAGTACACCGGCCACCAACGTAAGCTGCAATGGCGGCTGCAACGGAACTATAACGGCCAATCCAACTTCCGGAACCGGACCGTATACGTACCTGTGGGCGCCCGGCGGACAAACGACGCAAACCATTAACGGCCTGTGTGCCGGCAGTTATACGGTAACAGTTACCGACGCCAGCGGCTGTACGGGTACAGCAACGTATACGATTACACAACCGCCTGCACTTACCAGTACAGCATCATCAACACCGGCTGCGTGTACAAGTAATAACGGAACGGCAACGGCGAGTCCGGGCGGAGGTGTTGGCCCTTACACGTATTCCTGGTCGCCGGGTGGAGCAACAACCATAACCGCAACCGGACTTGCACCCGGAATTTATACCGTAACTGTTACCGATGCGAATGGCTGTACGACAACTGCAACTACAACCGTTGCAAACACCGGCGGTATTACTTCATCCATTACAGCATCCGGTAACATTCTTTGTTTCGGGAACAATAACGGAACGGCAACTGCAACACCTGCAGGTGGTACCGGTCCTTATACGTATGTGTGGGCACCGCTTGGTGGTAATGCATCCACAGCCAACAACCTGCCCCCGGGCACGTACACGTGTACTATTACCGATGCGAACGGATGTGTATCAACTACTTCAGTTACAATTACAGAACCGCCGCAACTCACCGTTTCGTCGGCCGGTCTTGATGCCACCTGTAACGGGGTGTGCAACGGGCAGGTTACTTCCATACCGGCGGGCGGTGTGCAGCCGTACAGTTTTATGTGGAGCAACGGTTGTACTTCACCGAGCTGTAATTCGATGTGTGCCGGAAGTTATACGGTAACGATTACGGATGCAAACGGATGTACTACTACAAGTACTTCTATTGTAAACGAGCCGCCGGCACTTACCGGTGTAACCAGCACCACGCCGGCCACCTGCGGGCAGAACGATGGTTCTGCAAGTGTAGTAGCTGGTGGCGGAACAGGTGCTTATACCTATTCATGGTCAAGCGGCGGAACGGCTGCTACCGAACCCAACCTGGGTGTTGGTACTTATACCGTAACGATTACGGATGCGAACAGTTGCACGTATACGGTAACAGCAACCGTTACCAATCTGAATGGCGTAACCGCATCACCTGCGGGAAGCACCAACGAAAGTTGTTTCGGTGCGTGCGACGGATCGGCCGTAGTGGTTGTGAATACCGGCACCGGGCCGTACACGTATGCGTGGACGCCTTCGGGCGGAAATGCAGCAACGGCAACCGGGCTGTGCGGCGGCACGTACACCTGCACCATTACCGATGCAATGACATGTGTTACCACGGTTACATTTAACATCGTCGGTCCTGCACCGGTAACGGCAGTGGCTGCGGCCAATGCAAGTGTGTGTACCGGCAGCAGCACCAACCTGGGTGTTACACCGGGCGGCGGTACGGGACCTTACACAGTAGTATGGAATCCCGGTGCGTTAGCAGGCAACAATCCGTCGGTTACACCGGCAACAACAACAACGTATACAGCAACTGTTACCGATGCGAACGGATGTTCCACCACGGCCACGCAAACGATTACCGTAAGCCCGATACCGGTATCCGGATTTGTGGCGGATGTAACTTCGGGATGTTCGCCGCTGTGTGTAAACTTCAGTGATCTTTCTACTATCGCTCCGCCGGATGTGATCGGCAGCTGGAGCTGGAATTTTGGCGACGGCGGAACAGCAACTACACAGAATCCGAATTATTGTTACAACTTACCGGGTGTGTACACGGTTTCGTTAACGGTTACTTCCAATAACGGATGCAGTAACAGTTTCACCATTGCAAGTTACATTACCGTGAATCCTTCGCCGACAGCATCGTATTCATTTACACCGGTAGCGCCTACGGTACTTGAGCCGGGCATCTGGTTTACCGATCAGTCCATTGCAGCAACACAATGGTTGTGGGAATTTGGTGATCCGCTCAGTTCCACATCTGCGTTGCAGAATCCGAGTTTTGTGTATCCCGACAGCGGCTGTTACCCGGTAACACTTACGGTTACCAACGCCGGCGGCTGTACCGATGACACAACCGGGTTTGTATGCATTGCACCCGACTGGACGATTTATGTACCGAACTGTTTCACGCCGAATGGGGATGGCATTAACGAGGGCTTCCGCCCGGAAGGCATGGGCGTTGATCCGGAGAACTACGAGTTCTGGATTTTCGACCGCTGGGGTAACCTGATTTATTATACCGACAACTGGTATAATTTATGGGACGGCAAAGTACAGGGCGGCAGCAGCAACTCCCTCGCGCAGATTGATACGTATGTGTGGAAGATCAAATGCAAAGACATCCTGGGCGCGCGGCATACCTACATCGGCAAAGTGAGCCTTATTCGATAAACGAGGGTATAAAACAGACCGCATACAAACCCGGGCATTTATAAAATGAATCCTGATCCGGGTTTGCAGTTAGCAGTTTGGCAGTTGGCAGTTTTGTCTGTATTCCAAGGAATAAGTTCAGTTTCCGGACTAATAACAGAACTGCAAGCTGAAAAGCTGCTTCACCGCGGCGAACTAATTACAAGAAGTAGATTTTTTTATTCGATCTTATAAATAAAAAAGCCCGTCATCCTGAGGGAAGTCGAAGGAGACGGGCTTTTTTAGTTATAAGAATTTTTAGTGGATGTACACCTTTTTGGTAAAGCGCTCATCGTTGCGCAGCACTTCCACGAAATAAATTCCGGATGATTTTCCTTCGAGTGAAATGCGCATGTTTTCTTCGGTGATGGCTGTTTCCGAAATCGTTTCGCCGAGCGTGTTTACAATGCGAACGATGCCGCCTTTGTCGTGTTCGGTGTTGCGGATAACAACGGTATTCTGCGAAGCAAAAATACTGATGTTCTGATTGTCGCTGTATTTTGGCATGCCCACCAGCTGGCCGGCTGTAATGCCAACACCGGGCAAGGTCTGATATGCATAATCTTTAATGGTGATGGAATCTGCATCCGCTGTAACGGAGAGGCGAACCCAGCCGTAATGTGTGTTGGCGCCGATTTTGAAACGCACGCCGAGGTATTTGTCATTTACTCCGAGCCAGTTGCCGATGGAATAACTGCCATACACACCGCCAAGGTACTGCACACCGTTATTCATGGTCTGATCCTGCCAGGGTGTTGATGTGTTGCTGATCGAATCGCCGTTGTTCATCGAAAAAGGCACGGGATACGAACTGGAATAGAGGCTGCCGAGTACAGCGTTGCTGGCATTGCCGAGTACACTGAGACCGGCAATCTGAACGGAACCCGATGATAACTGGTAGGTAATGGTTTCAAACCGCAGTTCCGGCTGGCCGTTGTTATCCATATCGAGGTTGTAAAACAACGAATCATGGATAACGGTATCGGGATTAATATCCGTGTAAACAATCTGTGCATTGGCAGCACCGGCAACAGCCAGTGTACCTGCAGCGGCGGCATACGCGTTGAGTTTTTTCTGTAAGTCTTTGTTCATGGTTTGGAATTGTTGGACAAATTTAAGTTTTTTCAGTTACGGTTACGGTAAAGCGATTTATTTACTGCGGCCGCCATTGCAGCGGTATCCATTTCGGTATCCAGGAAACTGGCAATGTTTTCGGCCTGTTCTTCCGGTGCAGCGATAATATCAGCATACCTTACATATAAGACGGAAATCTGCGGCTGGGTTGCCAGCCTAGTCATTACTTTTTTGTCTTTTTTTAAAACAGTATTGCGCAAAAGCTGCATAACATAACAATAAGATAAAATTATAACAGCCGTTGAAAACGCCATACTGCAATGCCACGCTTAATCCGCTGTAATCTGAATAACACCCCATTTCCCGTTGCGGCGAAGCAGGAGCCTGTCTTCATGTAATGAGCGATACGGATGAACTTTTTCAAATCCGAAATCAGAAAGAAAATGGCCGTTCAGATCGGTAAGCGCAAAACAACCATTACGATCCAGATAAACAGGAATTACTTTTCCGGCTAAGACATGGTTGTTGGCATAGTATTCAGGCCCTCTTCTGTGCGACGAACTCCTGTTGCCTATCATTTCATATTTACAGTCAAGGATTATTTTGCCGGAAGGTTGAATAAGCCCCCACTTCTCACCATCACTTACCGGAACAGTACCACTGTAACATGGCAACATTTCAGCATATCCCGGCGCAATAACAATGTTGTTTTGTTCATCGATCAACCCCCATAAACTATTTATACAAACCGGGAAATAACGTATTGGTTTGTCATCTCCGAAAACAATAATATTATCGTAAATCACCTGGATAACCACATTCCCAAAAACATCAATGATTCCACTTTTGGGATTGGATACAAAAGGGATATAACCTTCAAATGATTCTGGCCGGGAAACCTGGACGAATCTGCCGCAACGGCAGGCATTATAATACATTTCAGGGAGTTCCCACTTATTTCCCCCGTAATCGGCAAGCCAGTGCCTGTCAAGCTGCCGGATGTACAGGCGAGGATCGTTCGCTGTATCATCCTCCAGTCCATACATCATGGCCTGAAGCCCGGTATGCAACCACTTCCATTCACCTTTAACACAAAACACACCTATAGCAGGTTTATTGTAATTTTTCGGAATAACAAAACCATCCGGAAGGCCCGTGTTATCAAGCTCATCAAATTCAAATGGCAAAACCGTATTGCCTTTGGCATCCAGCACACCATAGTTTAAGTTATCCTGCGAACACACCGCAAAGTAATCGCCGGTTTTGTAAATATTTCTGTACGGGGTTGAAAACAACTGTTTGCCGTGATAATCAAACAGCAAATCGTGGCCTTTGTTATCAGATGCCCGTATTGTTCCATCTGAAAAAATGGCTACATACGCATATTCAAAAGGAACAATTACGTTACCTGAATTGTCAACAACCCCGGTGCGGCCATTCCTTATTTCTTCCTGCAGCACGATCCAGCTGTCATCCCTCAGAAAAAAATAATCCCCGGGATAGAAACTGCTATTTGGACCATTTGAGGAGTAAGTAACAAAAGGGAAATTATCGTGAAGCGGTTGAATCACAGACAATGCTTTTCGGGCGAGTTCATAACGGTCGGAATGAAACGGAACAAGCATATTGCCATGCAGATCAATAATTGCTGCTTTGTTATCCAGAATTACACTGTATGTGTTTTTATCCAGGTAATGGATATGGTCGTACTGAAACGGAATAATTGTTCTGAGTTTCATCCGGCAGCGCATTGGCAAGTGCATGTCAAAATACAAAAAAGGACTGAACCGCAGGGCTTAAAACAGCTGTCCGTGCAATCCGGGGCTGTCTGGCTAAAATTTCATGAATTCGTACTGTCGTGAATATCCGTTCGTTTGTTCCGGTATAATTCCGAATTTACTGCAGCAGCCATTGCTGCAATATCCATATCGGTATCCAGGAAACTGGCAATGTTTTCGGCCTGTTCTTCCGGTGCAGCGATAATATCAGCATACCTGACATATAAGACGGAAATCTGCGGCTGGGTTGCCAGCCATGCGGTGGTTTTTTCGAGCTGTTTTGCAAAAGCCTCGGCCAGTGCAGCCGGGTAGGTTTTGGTTTCCACCTGTTTTTTGCGCCCGAGCATCACCTGCTGTGAAGTAAGTACCTCGTGCATGTCGCGCTCCATGAAAATGATTTTGTAATTAAAACGCTGGGGCAAACTCATCACAAGCGGCGCCACCACTTTCACCACTTTGCCGCTGGCTTCGTTCAGCCAGCTGTTGTCGGCCTGCAGGCGTTTTACGCGTTCGTCTTCGAGGTAGCCCTGCGGATTATCGCTGTCGCTTTCGCGTTTGCCGTCAGCAAGTATTTCCAGCCCGCCGGCCTGCAGCATCTGCATCATCATGGAGGTGCCGGAGCGGGGGAGGCCGGACACCACATAAATCGTATCGCGGAATTTGGTCTTTACAAAATCGCGGTGCTGCAAAGCCGCTTCGGGCATGTTCAGTTGTGTTTCATAAATATCGGCAAGCCACAGGTGTGCTTTGCGCATGTTCGGCCGCAGGCTGAGGCAAACCGAAAATGCTTTTACCGCGTTGATATAATCGCCCGAACGCAGCAATGCTTCACCGAGGTGATAATGCGCTGCGGGGAAATGATGCAGCAATGTTACCGCAGTTAGTGCTTCATCAATGGCTGTTTCATAATCATCCTGCCGCAGTGATGCAAGTGCAAGGCCGTGGTGCGCGCGCGGGTTTTCGGAATCGAGCGAAAGCGCGTGTATGAATGCACGTGCGGCAGCCGGCCAGTTTTTGAGGCGCAGGTACGTTTGCCCGATCTGGATCAGCAGGCCCGGCGCTTTTACTTCGGCGGCTTCGGCGCGCTGCAGCATTTCCAGTGCCCGGCGCGGTTTGTGTTCGGCCAGCAGCAAAATGCCGTCGAGGTAATCGAGGTTCGGATTGTTATGTTCACCGGTCTGTTCGCCGCGCAGCCGCTCCAGGGCCTGCCGCGCTTCGCTGATGCGCCCGAGCCGGTTGTAACACTGGATGAGGCGTATGCCGTAACGCAGTGTAGCCGGCGATTCGTCGCAGATTTTTTGCAGTACCGGCAATGCTTCTTCCGGGCGCTCGGTGGTAAGAAAAACACGCGCCAGGTAAAACTGCGATTCGCGGGTTACGCGCATTGCATGTGCTGCTTCGTCTTCGCCGGGTGCTTCGAGGTAACCGAGTTCCACCAGCTGTGCAAGTGCTTCGCGTGCGGCCCAGGGATCTTCGCGCAGTTCGCCGGGATGTTGTCCGCTGTTGCCCGCAACATTTTCCCATGAAGGAATGCGTTCAGGTATCACCGGTTTTTCAAATGCAGTTTGCAGTACACGCCCCGGCATATCGTTTCCGGCAGGCAGTCCGAACAGCGACAAAATGGTTGGTGCAATATCAAGCAATGTTGCACCATAAATGCGTTCGTCTTTTTTAATGCCCGGACCACACATGCAGAACACACCATACGGCGCATGTTCAAAAGCCGGCGCGGCGGGATCATCGGGCAGGCTGGTTTTGCGTTGTTCGCCCGAATAAAATCCGTGATCGGAAACGAGAATGACCGTGGTGTCTTCGCCGGCCAGTTCGAGCAAACGTTCCAGCATCATGTCGTGAAAACAGTACGCGGCATCTACCACACCTTTGTAGTTTTCATAAATGTCATCGGCAACCTGTTCCTGCTTCGGCGGTGCAAAACGAAGGAAGGTGTGACAGAATACATCAATCTCGTTCAGGTAAAGCGCAAGAAAATCCCACTCCTGGTTTTCAAGAATCCATGTGGCCACGGCGTGATAACTCGCGCCTTTGGCAATGAGCGAAGAAATGCTTTGCAGCCCGATGTCTTTTTCCTGGTCAATACGCGCAGCGAGCGGCACAAAGGGCAGGAGGTGAGCGGCGGTAATTTCTGACGGATCAACAATATATTTTTCGAGGGTCTCGCGCAGTTCGGGCGGATGTACCGCGTGTTCGGGCCGCATGGTTTCGCTGCCCGGTTTGGGTTTTCCCTGCGCAAAAAAGTTGGACACACTTACACCGTTCAGTGGTTCTGCGGGATGGCCCGGCCACCAGCCTACGCTGTGGGTTTTGTATCCTTCCTGCATTAAAATATTCCACACCGCTTTTACTTTGCGCGAGGTAATACTCACGGGACGTATTTTCCCGGTAGCCGGATCGGGTTCTGCAAAACCAAGAATTCCGTGCCGGTCGGCAGTGGTGCCGGTGGCGATAGAAGTCCACAGCATGGGCGAAAGCGGCGGATCGAGCGTGGCGATATTTCCCATCACCCCGTTTTCAATCATGCGTTTCAGCGCGGGCATGCGGCCACTGTCAACCAGCGGACTGATAATTTTCCAGTCGGCGGCATCCCAGCCGATCAGCAGTACTTTATTTTTTTTCATCGCTTGAATCGGCGGGTGGGGTTTGTTCAGCAAGCTGTTGTTTTACGGCGTCTCTTTTTTTGCGCCACAGGTCAATGCCTTTTGCGCCGAGTGCGAGCAGGCCGAGGGAGCCTTCGGCAGGAATATCGTAAACGCTTCCCGGCGGTGCCGGCTGATCGTAATTTTTCATCTGTCAAAAATAGACAATCAAATGCGCCGCGGGTTGCCAGTTGTCAATAAAAAAACTCCGGTTATAAGAAACCGGAGTTTTTTACCAAACACACACACTTTGATATAGGCGAACCGGCAGGGCTGCCGGGTTTCCGGATGTTACCGGAAGGCGGACGAGATACCAGGTTGTTCCGCTGCCCGTTTTTTATAGTAAATGCAGCACCAGCTGCATCTGCTTTCATTACGATACACGCAGCCGGTACGTGGAAGGTTGGGTGGGAGGCAAAAAAAACATCCCGGCTGGCACCAGGATGTTTTTATCACACAACTGCAATCGCTAAACAAACAAAACAATAACCCGGAGTTTACTGCCGGACAATTGCCACTTTCTTATTCATGCTGCCATTGGCAGTGATTACCGAAATGGTGTAATAACCGGCAGGCAACATGCTGATGTCCATACGGAGGCTGCGGCTCTGCATGTTGTTTTCGAGCAGGGTATTGCCGAGCATATCGGTAATGCGTACGGTTCCTTTGGTTTCTTTTTCAAGGGTAATGTCAATAAACTGGTCGGCCGGGTTCGGTGCCACTTTGCCTGCAAGATTTTCGTGTTCCTGTATGCCGGTTGTGAAAGGCATCACATTAAGGAACTGCATGGAAAGCTGCATGGCGCGTACGCTGGATGAATCGCAGTACGTGCTGCTGCATCCGTTCGCATCGGTAATGGTGAGGCACAGCGTGTACTGGCCGGCCTGAGCGTAGGTGTGCGAGGGCGAAGCCTGGGTGGACTGGTTGCCGTCGCCGAAATCCCACAGGTAGGTAAACGGCGCAGTGCCGGTTACAGCGGGGTAGGCGTACCACAGTAATGTATTTACACTGTCCTGGAACAACGAGAAGTAAACGCTGCAGTTGTTCTGCTGCCCGGTGATGGTAATGGTATCACAATACGTGCTGGTACAGTTCTGCAGCGAATCGGAAAGCGTGAGGCAAACCATGTAGGTGCCGTTGGCAGTATAAGTGTGTGGTGCCGGGAACGGTCCGAATGACGTGGTGTTGTCGCCGTAATTCCAGAAATAGTTCGATCCGATGTTGTTCAAACCGGTTGAGGTGTTACTGAAGGTAACCACATTACCGTTTTGTGAATAGGTGAACGAAGCCTGGCAGTTTGACGGGCAGGAAACCGGGGGGCCGCTGGTTGCAGCCTGGCAACCATTCGCATCGGTAACAAAAACATTGTAGTAGCCGCTGCACAGGTTACTTATTGTTGGTGTTGTCCCATTGTTTGTCCAGCTATATGTAAAAGGTGCAGTGCCACCATTAACAACAGCAGCCGCTGATCCGTCGCATAAACCGCAAACCGATTCATCTGTAATTGTTATTGCAACGGTCATCATATTGTTACATGGAGAATTCGTTACTACAACCGAATCACACCATGTACTTGTGCAGCCGCCGAACATGGAACTGTCAGATGTTGTAAGACATACCACATACGTTCCGTTGGGTAATGTAATTGTGGGTGCATTTGTTGAGGAAAAGTAATTGTTGTTAATTGACCAATACCCGGAATAAGGCCCCTGGTAACCAGTGGTTGTGCTCATAAAGCTTACTGAACCATTATTATTCGCATAGACAAAACTGGCCTGGCAGTTCTGATTCGGGGTGCAGCTCACATTACCGTTATCGGTTGCAGTACAGCCGTTGGCATCCGTAACAACAACATTGTAACTGCCGCTGCACTGGTTGTTTAATAAAGCTGCAGTTGAACCGGTTGACCACAGGTAGGAGTATGGTGCTGTTCCGCCCGTTGCAGTAACCGAAGCTGTTCCGTCGCATGCGCCGCAAACAGATTCGTTTGTAAATGAGGTTGTGGCTGCAAGCCCGTTGCATGGCGAGTTCGTAATTACAATGGTGTCACAAAATGTGCTGGTGCAGCTGTTTACAAAATTGCTGTCCATCAGGGTCAGGCAAACCATGTAAGTTCCGTTGCTGTATACTTCTGTCGGGTTTGTTGCAAATGAGGAGTTATTGTTGCCAAAATTCCAGTAGTACATGGGCTGGCCCTGGAAACCGGAAGATGTATTTGTAAACTGTACCGTTCCGTTATTCACGGTATATGTAAACCCGGCCTGGCAGTTCTGCGCGGAAGCAGCGGTAAAAGCAGAAAGGCTGATCATACCAGCTACGATAAATTGTTTCATTGCTTTCATGTTAGTATGGTTTTAATAAATCAATGCAGGAGAACTTCACACCTATACACGAAAGAGGATCGCAGATGGTTGGGTACGCGCAAAAAAAAATGCTTTTACGGATACGCCAGCGCAAAAATAATTTCAGCGTTATCAAGCTGCACCGTATTGCTGCCGTTGAACAGCGTACAGGTGACCAGCATCTTTATTTTTTTGGTGCGTTGCCCGTTTTCGTTGTTTGCATAATCTTCCACCGAAAGCACCTGGAACGAGTTGTTTAAACCAACACCGTTTGCTGAACTGTATATAATGCCGTTTGCATCCGTCCACTCAACTGTAACGTTGGAAAAAGCCCCGCTGCCGGTTAATGCCTGCGTGGTGAAGTTTGCGTAACAGCCGGTTGCAGATTGCAGGGGAATATTGCGCTGCGTTATAAAAGTACAGTTCGCAGCATCGTTCGATGTCAGTGTTACCCTACAGATGCCGTCGTTTGGTGGCATGGTAAACGGGTGATTCACCGAGTCGCCGGTTGCTGCGGCCGTATCACCAAAATCCCAGCTGAACTGGTACGGGGCTGTTCCCCCCGAACCGGTGGCCTGGAACAGGAAGGTGTTTCCGAAAAGGTTGACCCCGGTAAACGAATTGCTGCATGCGTTCGGCAAACTCACATTAATCATGTTGCAGATCGTATCGCCCTGTGCAATATTGTTGTGCACAAACGCGGTGTTCAGGCACACATTGTAAGTGCCCGCATTGCCATACGTGTGAACCGGGTTTGCACCGGTGCCGAAATTGCCGTCGCCGAAATCCCAGGTGTAACTGAGAATCGTATCACCGAAAGCCGTTGAAAAAAACTGCACCGCCAGGGGCGAAGGCTGCGACTGTGCAAACGCATAGTTGCCGATAAAAAGCGCGCTGTCCATATTTGTTAATCCCGGTGCGGCGTACTGAAAATCGGTAATGCTTATGCGCAGGCTGTTTGGGGCCGGGTTGCTGCTGCCGTCTGTTTTTAAATGACCCGCAAACGAGTACAGGTTCTGCTGATCAGCACTGTATTCCGAATACATGTAATAATTATCCACACCCGCACGCAGCAGCAGGGGCGAACCGTTGAGCGTTCCGTTTACATAAAACACCGGATTGCCGGTTACCGGCTGGGGCTCTTCTTTGCGGCAGCCGGTAGCGGTTAATACACCCGCAATGCCCAGCGTGAGAATTAATCGAAGTGTCATAGGGTCAGAATTTATAACGCAGCAACAGCTGCAGGTTTTTATGCCGTTCGGTTTTTTCGAAACGGAAATACGCATTGTCTTTGATATCGGTCAATCCGAAATTAAACATAGCCGATACATCGAGGCGATCATTGATGTGGCGTGCATAACCGGCACCCAGCAACAGGTCGGTGGTGCGCAGGCCCTGGTTGTAACCAAACACACGCGTTGTTTTATCATTGGTAATGGTGCTGTGTGAAAGCGTGTAGGTGCGCACACGGCTTTCAGCGGTAAACAGGTAATGCGGTGTAACTCCGGCCAGTAAGGCGTTTTTTTCTCCGAGTGTTATGCGCAGCTGGATGGGCATGGCCACATAATGCAAACGCTGTAAACCAATTTCGGTGCGTTCCTGTTCGAGTCCGAAACCAAAATTCTGCGACGTATAAATGCGGCTGCTGTCGGATGCTTTGCCGATCGTGGTGTAATGCAACGCCCCTTCAATGCGGAACCGTTTACCAAAGCCGTAGCTGTAACCGCCACCCAGCACGGGGTTGATGGAACGGCCTACTGTAGTTGCAGATTCAAATCCCGGCATATAGGCTATGCCGCCGTTTATAAACCAGTAACCGTTGGATGGAACAACGGTAGAAGTGGAGGAATTACTTCCGCCGGTTTTCACCGAACCGGTAAGCGATTCCTGGTCGTTGGTTTCCTGGGTAGTAACAACAATAAATGGTTTTGCCGCAATCGTTTCTGCAGATGAATCTTTTTTATCAGCGGTTGATGCAATTACTTCCCCGTTGCTGTTTCCAGTGCCGTTTTCTGCAGCAGTTTTTGTTTTGTTTTTTAGCGTGCCGTTTGTGTTTACCTCCTGCACCACGATGGTTTCACTGCCGTTGTTTGTTGCAGCAGATCCGGCATCCGTTTTTGCAGAACCGGAAGCGATTGTACCCGCTGACGTCTGCTGACTTCCGTTGATGTTACCTGCTGTTCCTGCATTTTTATTTTCGCGATTTGCTGTTGTTCCCGCTGTTGTTTTTTTGCTGCCCCGATTCGTATTGTCCTTCGTATTCCCGGTTCCTGTTCTGCCCGGCTTACTGCCTGCAGTGTAATTTTCTGGATTTGCATCCGAACCTGTCGGCGTTGGGCTGACAGATCCGGATGTACTGTTCATGTTTTGCGGCGCATTGGATTGCCCGTTGGGACGGGTACTGTTTTCTGCAGTAGCGGGGGAAGCGGTTACTGCCTTACTGTAGGAGTCGGTTGAAGTGAGTGTGTTTCCGGTTTTGTTTTGTGAATCAGCCTGGCCGGTGCCTGCAGCGGCTGTTTTGCCGGTGCTGCTGCCTTCCGGTGAATTAAGCAGGAACCAGCCGGTAACAGCAAGCACGCTGAAAGCCGCAAACAGGCCGAGGAAATATTTTCCGAATCCGGAACGTCCTGCTGCCTCCTGCTCCATAATGAGCTTTTCTGCGGCGGCCCAGCTGTTTTCATCGGGGGTATAAACCCGCGATTCCATTTTTGCCTTTATGGCGTTATCAAAATCTTTTTCGTCTTTCATGAAGCCACCTGTTTAAATTCAGGAATATGTATGGCAATCCACTCTTTGAGTCTCGTGCGTGCAAAATTGACATGCCACTTCGAAGTTCCTTCCGACATGCCGAGCAGTGCAGCTATTTCCTTATGGGCAAACCCGTCCACCGCATACAGGTTAAACACCTTGCGGCTCATATCGGGAAGTTTGCTGATCAGTGTTTCCAGCTGTTCCACATTCATTTTATCCACGTAAGCATTCATGGTGGCCGAATCATAACGCTCATCCGGCTCCGAAAAATCGGCAAGCTCTGTCAGTTCGCTCGCTTTCCGGTTCTTGCGGAACTCATCAATCACGGTGTTGATCATGATGCGCCTGATCCAGAGGGCAAACGGAACTTCGCTGCGGTATTTCGGAATACCATTCAGAATTTTCAGAAAAGCCTGGTTCAGCAGGGCTTCCCCGTCTTCGCGGTTATGCTGATAACGCATACAGATATTCATGAGAAAGGAATAGCATTCCCGGTAAAGCCGGTGCTGGGCCTTACGGTCGCGTTCCTGACAGGCCCTGATGAGGGCTTCGTCTATTTCTAATCCCATTAATAGCTGACGTGTCGGCATATCCGATCGTACGGTTATAAGCACGAAGATGGCGGATTAAAGGTTGGGTGGGCGGCAAAAAAATTTAAACCTTACGTGTTCACGTGTTTTCCGGCGCTTCCGAAAGTCAGCCATGCGAGTTGTATTAACCTGTTGATAAAATAGTTACAGCGCCCGGGCAGCTGGATTATATATCACTATTTTTACTTCTGTAAACTACCCGTATCAGCCCATGCGTGCGCGAACCCAGGCAAAACCCGTTTCCCGGAAAAAGAAAAACGAGGAGCAACCGGTTACTGCAATGAACAGCGGAACGAAAGCATTTCCGGCGGTACAGCCGGTGCAGCAGCATAAAAATGGTGTTGCGCAGTTGTATCGTACCAATACGGCACATGCGGTGAGTGATGACCTGGAACTGGCATCACACCGCATCCGTAAGGATTCTGATTTTTCACAGGCTTATGAAACCCTGAACTACAGCCAGATCGGAACTACAGGCGATTTCAGTGCTGTCGGTACCGAAGCCGCTACCGGAAAAATGCACCAGGTTTTTCTGCCCGGTTTGCCACCACTGAAAATTTCAGAAAACAACCAGATGGCCGTGGTGGATGACGGCACCCAGCACCACGAGTTTTTTACAACCCCGCAATTGCTCGGTGAAAGCAATAACAAGCTCAATGATGCAGCAGCAAATGTGCGGCTAGGCACAGAAGGCGGCAGTCTTAAACTTACAGAAGGCGGCGATCCGTTATTCCGCACGGTGCCACTGTCGCAACCCATACCGCAGGGCAACTGGGTAAAACTCGATTCGCTTAGTACTTCGTATTGCAATAAGGTAACTGATCAGCTCATCGGCGCTTCGTCGCGGATCGCTGTTTTTTCCCGGACATTACTGGAGCAGGAAGATCGCGAAGAAACAGAAGTACCCATGAAACAGAAACACAATGACCCGACATGGATACGGAATTACCTGTCAACCCCGGAAGAAGAGCGGCCACCATTTGAAACACTAGGCGAACACTACCTGGATTATTTCCATTCGCCCCCAAACGAACTGGAGGAAACAGTCAAAAATTACAATGACCTCGATCCGGAATTGCGAAAGGAACAGGCTGAAGTATTCGGATTAAATGAATTCGCGATGGCAGAGCCGGGTGAAGCATACATGACCTCTTCGATGGGAAGTCCGGAGTACCGTCGTGCAATGATGATGGGTGTAGAGGGCAAAAATTACTTCAAAGCCATGCAGGAACTGAAAGACTTACAACCGGGTCTTGATATCGCACAGCAGGAAATGTCGGCAGAAGCACAATCGCTTATCGACAGCTGGAGCTATCATTTCGCAACAGTAGTTGCCCGCGATGGTGCCGATTCGGTTACCCTTGAAAACTATAACCGCAGTGTTGAAAATGAAAACGTAACACGTGAAATATTTCATAAACTGTTTGACGGTTTCGGGGAATTCAGGGAACTGGTGCAGGAAAAAATGGAATCGGTGAAAGACAATATCCGCTACGGAACCGGTACTTACAAAGAACTTATTCAATGGATGGCTGTGGAACTTCCGCAACTGAAAAAAGACCTCAGTAAAAATGCGAAGATTGCCCTTGCCGAAGCACTTGAAAGTGTGAACACCGGGCTGAATGAAGGGCCGGAATATCAGAATAAACTGTTGTATTTTGAAATGTATGGCAAAGGTGATCAGTCGCTGCACGAAACCTTTAAAAAAACAGGTTTCAACCCGATTACCCTGCGGGTGCGCGAATCGTTTGAGCCGGATAAAAAGAAATATACAGAAATGCTGCACGAAGCAGAAAATGAACACCTCCAGGTTTTCAAACATTACAAGTGGCAGTCAGGTACCTGTAACCGGTTAATGCCTTTTATGTTTGAACAAATCAATACACAGCTTCAGGATAATCAAATGCGTTTGCAGCAGGTTACCAATATGCGGCAGATGAATGAATGGAAAGCAACGTTTCAGCCCATGCTGCCGCAGGCACTGATACTGCTCAATAACACGGTAAACAGATTAGTGCCTTACAGCAATGTACGGGTATTTGCATCATTCACTGAAATGCAGAATGACCTGGTACATGTCAATAACCTGAACAAAGAAAATACAACATTTACGTTCGAATCAACACTTCGGAAAAAGTATAATAACGTACTCATTCTGTCTAACTACAATATAGAAGACAAAGGAGCTTATGCCGATCTGCTCATGCTGCCCCACTTCATAAATAACCTGCAGATTTATCTCAGAAAAGTTAAACTGTAAGGGGAAGAATGACAAACGCCCGTATCGGCTTTCCGATAGTTATCGGAACCGATACGGGCGTTTGTGTTTATGCAGTTCAGGAAAATTATCCCGCGCCGCCCCCGCCCCCAAACGGCGGCTGTTTGGCCACGGTGGCAATGAGGTACTCGCGGTTCATGCGGGCAATATTTTCCAGTGAAATTTCTTTCGGGCATTCGGCTTCGCACGAACCGGTGTTGGTGCAGTTACCGAAACCTTCGGCATCCATCTGTTTCACCATGTTCAGTACGCGGTCGGTTTTTTCGGCTTTGCCCTGCGGAAGCAATGCAAGCTGCGAAACCTTGGCCGATACAAACAGCATGGCCGAAGCATTTTTACACGCGGCCACACACGCACCGCACCCGATACATGCTGCTGCTGCAAATGCGGCATCTGCATCGTTTTTCGGAACGGGAATGTTATTTGCATCCTGCGCGCTGCCGGTGTTTACCGACACAAATCCGCCGGCGGCAATAATGCGGTCGAACGACGAACGGTCTACCACAAGGTCTTTCAGCACCGGGAATGCGCACGAGCGCCACGGTTCCACCACGATGGTTTCGCCGTCTTTAAATTTACGCATGTGCAGCTGGCAGGTCGTTGTGCCGTCCATCGGGCCGTGTGCGCGGCCGTTGATGTACATGCTGCACATCCCGCAGATGCCTTCGCGGCAGTCGTGGTCAAATGCAACCGGCTCTTCGCCTTTGGCAACCAGTTCTTCGTTCAGTACGTCGAACATTTCGAGGAACGACATATCGGGCGATACATCATTCATCGGGTAGGTAACAAATCCGCCCCGGTCTTTTCCGTTTTTCTGTCTCCAGACTTTGAGTGTCAGTTTCATCAGTCAGTCGTTTTATACACGTTCCTGTTTGGCTGCTGCCATGCAGGATTTTATTTATAACTCCGTTGTGAAGGTTTTACCACTTCATAGTTCAGTGCTTCCTTGTGCAGCTCGAACTGGGTATTGGCTTTGTATTCCCATGCAGCCACGTACATGTAGTTGGCATCATCGCGCATCGCTTCACCTTCTTCGGTCTGCGATTCTTCGCGGAAATGGCCGCCGCACGATTCGTTGCGGTTGAGTGCGTCCATACACATCAGTTCGCCGAGCTCCAGGAAATCGGCCACGCGGCCTGCTTTTTCCAGTTCCGGGTTCAGCTCATCGGCTGCGCCGGGAATGCGCACGTCTTTCCAGAATTCTTCACGCAGTGCGCGTATTTCAACAATGGCTTCCTGCAGGCCTTTGGCGTTGCGCGCCATGCCGCATTTGTCCCACATAATTTTGCCGAGTTTCTTGTGGAAGTAATCCACCGTCTTCGAACCTTTGATGGTCATCAGGCGGGTGAGGGTATCACGCACATCCTGTTCGGCTTTTACAAATGCGTCGTGTGTTGTTGGTACTGCTTTGTTGCGGATCTCGTTGCTGAGGTACGAACCGATGGTGTACGGAATTACAAAGTAACCATCTGCAAGGCCCTGCATCAGCGCCGAAGCACCAAGGCGGTTTGCACCGTGATCGCTGAAGTTCGCTTCGCCCAGGGCATACAATCCCGGTACGGTGGTCATCAGGTCATAATCCACCCACAGTCCGCCCATGGTATAGTGTACGGCCGGGTAAATGCGCATCGGTACTTCGTACGGATTTTCGCCGGTAATTTTTTCGTACATCTCGAACAGGTTGCCGTATTTTTCAGCTACCACCTGTTTGCCGAGTTCCTTGATGCGTGCCGCAGAAGGATTGTGTTCGTTAAGCTGTGTGGCTTTCGATTTGCCGTAACGTTCAATGGCTGCGCTGTAATCAAGATACACCGCCATTTTCGAAGAACCTACACCGTAACCGGCATCGCAGCGTTCTTTGGCAGCACGTGAAGCCACGTCGCGGGGAACGAGGTTACCGAAAGCCGGGTAACGGCGTTCCAGGTAATAGTCGCGCTCGTCTTCCGGAATTTCGTTGGCTTTGCGGGTATCGCCTTGTTTTTTGGGTACCCAGATACGGCCGTCGTTACGCAGCGATTCCGACATCAGTGTAAGTTTCGACTGGTGGTCGCCGCTTACCGGGATACAGGTCGGGTGAATCTGCGTGAAGCACGGGTTGCCGAAAAATGCGCCTTTGCGGTGCGCTTTCCATGCAGCCGTTACGTTGCTGCCCATAGCGTTGGTGGAAAGGAAAAATACGTTGCCGTATCCGCCGGTGCACAGCAGTACCGCATGGCCCGAGTGGCGGCTGATTTCGCCGGTAACGAGGTTGCGTGCAATAATGCCGCGGCATTTATCTTCAATAACTACCACATCCAGCATTTCGTGGCGGGTGTACATGGTAACGTTACCTAATCCTACCTGGCGCTGCAGTGCGCTGTACGCGCCGAGCAGCAGCTGCTGACCGGTTTGTCCCGCAGCATAAAACGTGCGCTGCACCTGTGTACCACCGAATGAGCGGTTGGCAAGCAGTCCGCCGTATTCACGTGCAAACGGAACACCCTGGGCCACGCACTGATCAATAATGCTGGCACTTACTTCGGCCAGGCGGTGTACGTTTGATTCGCGGGCACGGTAATCGCCACCTTTGATGGTATCATAAAAGAGGCGATAAACGCTGTCGCCGTCGTTCTGGTAATTTTTAGCGGCATTCACACCACCCTGTGCGGCGATGGAGTGAGCGCGGCGCGGCGAATCCTGGAAACAAAAGCATTTTACTTTGTAACCCATTTCGGCCAGTGAGGCGGCGGCTGAAGCGCCTGCCAGGCCCGAACCCACCACGATAATATCGAGGCTGCGTTTGTTGGCCGGATTCACAAGCGCGGTGGTCGAACGGTACTTGGTCCATTTCTGGTCAAGTTGTCCTTCTGGTACTTTGGCATTCAGTTTATTGCTCATATTGCGTGAAGCGTAAGGTCGTTTGTAATGAATTAATGATTCGCCCAGTTGAGTACATCCCACTCCATGACTTTACCGAGGTAAAAAATCACCGGGAATGAACCAAAGCCAACACCAACCACAACGAAGGCGAAGAAGGATCCGAATTTTTTCAGCAATCCTTCATAACGGCGGTTGTTCAGGCCGATGGTCTGAAATGCCGACTGAAAGCCGTGATTGAGGTGAAACGCGAGGAATATTACCGACACGAGGTACAGCAGGGCGTACCAGGGATTGCCGAGGGCTTCGGAAACTTTATCCGCAAGCAGCATCCCGTTTTCACCCGGCGATACAACAACACCGTTTATTTCGAGCGGGGTGCGGTAAGGTACAAAGAAGTTGTACAGGTGAACCACGATAAAGAAGAAAATGATGGCACCGGTTACAATCATGTTGCGCGAATTCCAGGAGCTGGTTTTCGACACCCCGTTAACAGCATACCGCACCGGGCGGGCTTTGCGGTTCTGGCCGGTCAGGTATACGGCCTGAAATACGTGTACAACAATTGCTGTAAACAGCACTATTTCGACGATGCGGATAAACAGGCTGTGTACCATGCTGTGCGAGGTTTCATTAAATGTTGCCCCGCCGTCGCCGAAAAACAATGAAACGTTCGTGTACAGGTGCTCCAGCAGGAATATGCACAGGAAAAGACCCGTTGCAGCCATAACGGCCTTCTTGCCGATTGACGACTGCAGGAACTGTGAAACTTTGTTAGCCATAAGATATATGCAGTAATATGGTGTGTTTTCCCGGAAAATTACACGAATGGTAAATGTGTTTAAGCCCGGGAATGTTTATTTTTACGACCGCAAATGTAACAAGCCGCGACGCTTTACCAAAACGTTTCGGACAAATTTAGACCGGTTCTAACAAAGAACCCGTCCGATCTGCACTATTTAACGCTAATAACAAACAAACTATGCCTACTGTTCGCTATGCTCCCATTGATCCCGCACTTTTTACCGGAAACCGGGAACGCTTTGCTTCCCGCCTGAAACCGGGCTCCATTGCTGTGTTTAACGCCAATGATGTGCTGCCGACCAATGCCGACGGTACCATGCCCTTCCGCCAGAACAACGACCTGTTTTACCTTTCGGGTATTGACCAGGAAGAAACCATCCTGCTTATTTTCCCGGATGCGCCTGACGGAATGCACAAAGAAGTGCTGTTTCTGCGCGAAACCAACGACCATATTGCGGTGTGGGAAGGCGAAAAACTGAGCAAGGACGAGGCCCGCACCGTTTCCGGAATTCAGAAAGTGTACTGGCTGCAGGAGTTTGAAAAAGTGTTTTTCGGGCTGGTGGTGGAAGCGCGGAACATTTACCTGAACACAAATGAGCATGTGCGTGCCGAAATTCATACCGAAACCCGCGATGCCCGTTTTGTAAACTGGTGCCGTAAACATTACCCCATGCACACCTACGAGCGCAGTGCGCCCATTATGCATGAACTCCGCGCCATTAAAAATGATATTGAAATTGCGCTGATGCAGAAAGCCTGCGACCTTACGGAAAAAGGCTTCCGCCGGATACTCGGGTTTGTAAAACCCGGCGTGTGGGAATACGAAATTGAAGCCGAAATGGCCCACGAATTTATCCGCGCCGGTGCCGGTTTTGCCGGTTACCAGCCCATCATCGCTTCGGGTGGAAGCTCGTGCGTGCTGCATTATAATACGAATCACCAGCAGTGTAAAGATGGTGATGTGCTGCTGCTCGATTTTGCAGCCGGTTACGCCAACTACCACAGCGATCTTACCCGCACCATACCGGTAAACGGTAAATTTACACCCCGCCAGAAAGACGTATATAATGCCGTGCTCCGTGTGATGCGTTTTGCACAGTCGCGCCTGGTGGTGGGCAACATCATTGCCGATTACCACAAAGAAGTAGGCGCTGCCATGGAAGAAGAGCTGCTGAAACTCGGACTCATTTCCAAAGAAGATATCGCCAAACAAAATCCGGACTGGCCGGCCTACAAAAAGTATTTCATGCACGGCACGTCGCATTTCCTCGGGCTGGATGTACACGATGTAGGCAGCCGCTTCCGCCGTTTCGAGGCAGGAATGGTTTATACCTGCGAACCGGGCATCTACATCCCGGAAGAAAAAATCGGCGTGCGCATTGAAAACGACATCGTGATTACCGCCACCGGCAATTTCGACCTGATGAAAAATATCCCGATTGAAGCGGATGACATTGAGGCACTGATGGCGTAATTAAACGATCTTTTAAAACAGACAGCAAACCAAGCCAGGCTTTCGTAAAGCAGATATTGGTTCAGTTGGCAGCGGCAGTCAGCAGTGGCAGTCGGCAGGTATTTCAGAAGATGAATCTGTTCCTTACGATAACACGACTGCCACTGCCTGCTGCCACTGCCACTAATTCCGGGATGTTTGTTTTATAAGATCAACTAAAAGAAAAGCAGCCTCCTTTTTTCGTTATCAACAGGCGGGGATAACTATACCGGCATATTTTTTCATGCAGATTGTTTTGCGATTATCTTTGAATCCGGTTGAATATCAGCAATATGATCCGGACCATTATTTCACGGGGTGCAAAAATACGGGTAAGTGATACCGGCGCAGGCCGTGTCATGGTGCTGCTGCACGGGTTTCTCGGATCGCTGGAAACGTGGGATTATTTTTCACAGCAACTTTCCAAACGTTATCGTATCATCTGCATTGATCTGCCGGGGCATGGGCGTTCCGAGTGTGTGGGTTATGTCCACCGGATGGAGCGCATTGCCGATGTGGTGAAAGAAGTGATGGAGGAACTTGGACTGCGCCGCTATGTGCTGGTGGGCCACTCCATGGGCGGATACGCGGCGCTGGCGTTTGCCGAAAAGTACCCGGACAATTTGCGCGGCCTGTGCCTGTTTCATTCCACCGCGCTGGCCGATTCGCCGGAGAAAAAACTCGACCGCGAGCGTGCCATCCGCGTGGTGAAACGCAATCCGAAATTGTATGCCCGGCAGTTGGTTGAAAACCTGTTTGCCCGGGTGAATCACAAACGGAACAAAAAAGAAATTGAAGAAACGCGCCGCATCGCCGCCCGCACCTCGCGGCAGGGCATGGTGGCTTCGCTCGAAGGCATGAAGGTGCGCAAAAACCGGGAAGCCATTTTACGATTTGCAGAATACCCGGTACTCATTATCGCCGGCAAGCGCGACAATGTGCTTCCCTGGGAATCACTGAAAGAGCAGGCTGCCCACGCGCCGCTCGGAAAATTCAAAGCCTATGATGGTGTAGGGCACATGGGGTTTTACGAAGCCACCGCCGAAACGCTGCGCCTGCTGAACCGTTTTGCGGCAGCTTGTTTCCGCCGCAAAGTCAGGTAACCTGGAACTTTGTTTTGTGCAGCTGGTCGCCGTCAATAATGCAGAGATTATAAATGCCTGCTGTGATACCGTTGAGATCAACGGTATGATGCGAAGCCTGTTCGAATTTTCCGGCCCTTAATTCTTTGCCTGCCAGATCGCAGATGCAGAATGATGTTCGTGTTGCCTCACAAACGAAATCAACTTCCAATCGCCCTCCTGTTACGTGAATGAGCATGCCTGTTTCTTCCTGTTTCGGTTTAGATATAATATACTAACGAAGCGTCTGCCCGCATGGTTTCCTGAATTAGATGAATGATATTATTCCATAGATGAAAAAAAATAAGGAGCAGTTTATCCGCATTCGTCGTTACGCGTATAAAAACGGAAGCGGCTGTACGCCCGGTCGGGAGCATAGCCGCTTCACATTCAATTAAAAATTATTTTACAAACCGCTGCACACCTGCGCCGCCGGTATTTACAACTCGGATGGTGTAAACCGCTCGCGGCAGGGAAGCAACATCAATTACGGCGCGGCTTCCGTTGAGCGTGCCGGCAGCAATGGTTTTTCCGTTCATGTCGCTGATCGTAAATGTGGAAGGTTCGCCGCTTGTGAGCCCGGTAACTGTAAGCACATCAACAGCCGGATTGGGGTACAGGCCGAAATGCAGTTCAGGCGTTGTGTTTTCGCTGATGCCGGTTATGCCCCATGCGCTGCAGTTGCATACCTGTCCATGATCGTAATAATTGCGGATGCTGTCTGCCGCATTTTGCAGGGCAACTACGGAAGGCTGATTGTTTTGTGTCGCACCGCGGGCATAAATCAGCGCGTATTCCACACACAGTACTTCACCGGCAGCAAATTCAAACGGACCGCAGCTGCCCACCCCGCGCCGGTCGCCCGGTATGTTGTTGGAGGAAGCTTCATCCCATGCGGCCTGCGGAACCATGTTGGTGCCCCAGCCCAGCGGATCGCTGCTGCCCGGGAACATAAAGGTACATGCGGTGCTTCCGGTGTAACCATTGCCACCGTAAGTGAGCGGCGTACCATCAAGCCAGTATGATTTCAGATACGCATAATGATCAGCTGCTGTAGCGGGATTTCCGTGTACAGTGAAATCATTGTTGTAATACATAAAATTGGAAAGCTGCCAGTCTTCACCGGATTCATCAACAGTGCCGTTGCGGTTGTTGTCTAATCCATCCGCCGTGTCTGCATCCGGACCGTGAATGAGCATGGCGCCCTGTGCGGGCGGATTTGCACCGTAGGTTCCGGGGCCGGGGTTCGGACTTGTACCGTCGTTGGCATCGCCGTTGTAAACGTAGAACATGCTGTTTTCAACATCGGTTCCTACGTAATCATCTGCGAAATACCCCAGGTCAAAATCGAGCCACTGCCCGAGATAGACATCATGATACGTTGATGAGGAACGGTTGTAAATTTTATAGTTGATAAACACGGTGCTGTCGAGCACCTGCCCGGGCCGTTTAAAACCATACAGCATGGCATGTACCTCGATGCCGAGTTTTTGCCCGCCGGTTTCGGTGTGTGTATTGCGGTCGTCGTTATAAATAAGGAACGTGGCTTCATCGCCTTTGATGCACGGATAATCGCCGGCTGCCGGATTATAGATGCCGTCGGTGTTTACATCAATATACGGTGCAAGTTGTGCGGCCTGGCCGATGGATGTATTTCCGTTGCCGGGCCAGTTTGTGATCTGGGCAGGAATATTAACACCATATAAACCGAGGCGGAAACTGTCAATCATACTGCGGCGCAGGTTCCAGGTAACCGCCCACGTATTATCAAACGTGGAGTTGTATTGTGACGGGTTGGAAACAGGCCCGTTAAAAAAATCGTTTCCGGCCTGGCGGTAGGTTTGACCGGCCATGTGCAGTTGTCCGCCGCCGTCCAACCCGCCGATCCACATGGCACCGGAAAAGATGGTGTGTTTGCCGCTTCCCGCAGGTACTTCATAGCGGGCGTTGGTGTAATCCCAGAACAGATCGCCGTTGGAAACAACGGCGGGACGAACCTGGTTAACCTGTAACGAACCGACGCTGTATTGTGCAGTTAAAGCAAACGGTGTTACGATACAAAGGGAGAGTAGCATTTTTTTCATGACGCAAGTATTTAATTAAGTTGGTGACTGCAAAAACTCCTGCAGCCGGGAGTTGGGAACATTGAAGGCGGGATGTGTACAGGTATAAAAAATGCGATCGCCCGGTGGATACAGTAACGTCAGGCAGGCAAGGAGGAGGCAGCTTACTTTGGCGAAACTGAAGGAACTTAAGTCACACCGGGCAATCGCTATTCAAATGAATTAAAAAGGGGCTGGGATTCCTTTTCACTAAAGATCATTTTTCAGATTTGTAAAGATCGAGGCGAACGAACGGCAGAAAAACGGAGTTTATTTGTATAAATGAGCATTTTCTGCCGGAGTTCAACGAAGAGATTTGCAAATCTGAAAGATGATCAAAAAAATAAACCCCGCTACGGCCTGAGCTTTCACGGGGTTCCCACACACACTTAGGAAAAAATTAAGAGGAATACGTTATACAGGATGAAGCCAACAGAGCCGACTCCAAGTATGATGCCTACGGTATTAAGTCCGTCGGAATGGTACGCATGGCCTTTCCTTACACTGATCTTTTTCATGGCTCATGATTTTTAGAAGGTTAAACATTTATCGTTTGATCTGTTTTGCCGGGCAAATCAGATTCGTTTGTTCATGGTGCCCCGCGGCTTACGGGCTGCGGGGCGTATTGTTTATATAGAGGTCCGCCCTTGGCGGAACACGTACAACTTTTGAGAGAAAGAGCCGGGCGAACCAGCCGACCTTCACAACATCCCCAATGTGTTGGTCGGCCGGTATCGCCCAGGACCTTTCGGCCTTTTGCTCTTAATAATCAACATGTCAGAGAGCTTTTTATTCCAAACACCTAAACACCCATTCAGAAACCAAAACCAACTTCTCTTTTCTTTCGCTGCGTTTTCTTAGCGGCTGCTCCCGTGATGTTTCTTAAGCAATATTACGGCGAACAAACATCGAAGGATAGTCACTTTTATCATCTGGCAGAAAGCATGTGCATAACTGGAAAAAAAACCGGCATAAGTGGAAAATGAACCTGACCGGTGGCGTTGCTGCACTGTTTTCTGCCCGAAAAGAACGTAGTGTTTATACGGGTTTCAGCGGCAAAACCGATACAGATTCTGGCCCGTTGCACAGGGGCAACCGGTAAGTGGTTTGAATGGGGCGATAAGTGGAGCGCCAACAAAAAAAGCGTCCCTTTCCGATAGCTATCGGAACGGAACGCTTTGGGGGTATTTGCGGGAGAATACCAATTACATTTTCTGGAGGCGCTGTAAAAACGCGTCTTTTTTCCGGCGCGAAATTTCAATCTGCGAACCATCGGTCATCACCGCGTAACCGCCGTCTGTTTTCAGGTAACGCACTACGTGGTTGATGTTAATGAGATGATGGTGATGCACGCGGATGAAATCTGCTTCGGGCAGCAGGTCTTCGTAATGTTTCAGGCTGGCCGAAACGAGCAGCTTGCGGCCGGTGTTCAGTATAAAGCTGGTGTAACTGCCGTCGGCTTCGCAGCGGATGATGTCTTTTACATTCACAATCTCATACGCGTTGCCGGTGGGCAGTGTAATCTTGGTGTAATTATCACTCGGCTTTTTGAAATTCTGCAGCAGGAAACGCAGGTTTTCCATTCCGGTATTGTCGGCGCGTTTCTTTTTAAATTTTTCTACGGCCTGTATCAGTTCGTCACCGTCAATCGGTTTCAGCAGGTAATCAATCGCGCTGTATTTGATGGCGCGCAGGGCGTGCTGATCCGATGCGGTTGTGAAAATCACATCGAACGTAAATGTATTCGCTTTTTCAATCAGGTCGAATCCGCTGCCGTCTGCCATTTCAATGTCGAGGAACACGAGGTCCGGCGTAACCTTCTGAATCAGCTCAACGCCCGAAGCAACCGAATCGGCGGTGCCTGCAAGCGCAATGTCAGGGCAATGCTGCTGTACGAGGTTTTTAAGCACGTCCATGCTTTTCTTTTCGTCTTCAACAATAATGGCTTTGATCATAATGTGCGGATTGATTCGCCTAAATTAAGGATTTGGTTCTTATATTAAGCATAATTATCCCAGCGGGATAAATACTTCCACGCGTGTGCCGGTGGCTTCGCCGGCTTCGTTTTCGAGGTCGGTGATGTTGAGCGTGAGGTTAGAATGGTGCAGGCGGTTGATGATTTCGAGGCGATCCTGCGTAATGCGCATGCCTAATGATTTATGATCTTTCTTAAGCGAAAGCTGGCGCATTTCACGGGCTTTTTTCCGGCCGATACCGTTGTCTTCAATGGTGCATACCAGCATTTCGCCCTGCAGGCGGATATCGAACAGCAGGCGGCCCCCGCCGTTCAGCGGCATCAGTCCGTGCAGGATCGCATTTTCCACATACGGCTGCAGCAGCATGGACGGTATTTCAAAATAGTCAATATCCACATCGGGCGCAATGTTCATTTCATACGTGAATTTGCCTTCAAAGCGCAGCGATTCCAGTTCCAGGTACAGGCGCATCAGGTCCACTTCTTCGCGGACGGTGATGTTTGCTTTTTCCGAATTGTACAGGATGAGCCGGATGAGGCGCGCAAACTTATTGAGGTACCTGCCTGCTTCCTGCGTGTTGTTGTTGATGATGAAGTGCTGAATCGAATTCATCGAGTTGAACACAAAGTGCGGATTCATCTGCGCACGCAGCGCCTTCAGCTGGTTCATGGCCACCTCTACACGTATCTGCGCTTCGTGGCGTTCGCGTTTGCGGATGTTGGCGATGCGTACACGTATAATGATAAACAGCAACGCCACCGACGCACTCAGCAGTACGAGCCAGAACCAGAGCTGCCGCCAGAACGGGGTGCGTATTTCAAACGCAAACGTGGCCGGCATTACACTCCAGCGGCCTTCACTGTTGCAGGTTTTTACACGAAAGGTGTATTTACCCGGTGGCAGGCTGGAGTATGTCGTGATGTTGTTATCCGAAGGCAGCGACCAGTTTTTTTCATAGCCTTCGAGCATATACTGATACCGCACTTTCGCCGGGTTGGCCAATGATATGCCAATGTATTCAAACGAAAGGTTGTTTTCATCCCAGGGCAGGCGCGAATTGTTTTCGAACAACGTGTCTTTGTAAAACAAACGGATGTTGGTGATGGAGGTGCGTGCGAGTGCAGTGTCGCTGTTCCACTGCTGCGGATCGAAACGGATGAGTCCGTTTACTGTACCAAACCAGCAGCTACCATCCGCATCTTCATAAAAACCGCCGCCGTTACATTCCACGCCGGAAAAACCTTCTTCCTTGCCGAAGCTCTGAATTTCTTTTTCGCCTGTGCGGATGTATTTGTCCCAGCTGATGCGGTTAATGCCCTGGTTGGTTCCCACCCACAGCTGCCTGCCGTTGCGGCTGACCATGAGCGAATACACGAGGTTCGAACTCAGCCCGTTTTCTTCACCGAAATGATCGGTGATTTTTCCGTTTTCATAAACATACACGCCGTCCAGTGTGCCGAACAAAATTCGCCCGGCATTGTCTTTCACCATAGCGAGGTACGAATCTGTTTTTTTCGATTTGTTATCAACGATCGGGGTGAACTGTCCGTTACTGAACCGGTATATTCCGCCGAGGTACGTGCCCACACAAATGCTCCCGTCGCGGTCTTCTGCCAGGCAAAAAATGCCAATGCGCTGGTGCGAAGGAGGAAGGCTGTAATGCGTAAACCGGTTGTTCTCAAAAACAGAAAGCACGTGGTTGCTGCCGATCCAGAGGCGACCTTTTTTATCGCGCATGAGGCAGTTTACCGAATCGTTTGCAAGACCGTTTGCCGTCGTGTACGTGGTAAATGTTGATCCGTTAAAATGGGCAAGAGCGCCTACCCCACCAATCCACAACGCACCGGTTTCATCTTCAAGAAAACAGTTGACCTGGTCGGCCGGAAGCCCTTCGCGCCGCGCGTATTGTTTGAACTGTTTTCCGTCGTATGTATACGCTCCGCCCGATGAAGTGCCCACCCACAGCAGGTTGTTCCGGTCGCGGTAAATGCCGTATATAAACGTGTTGAACAAACCATCGTGCACGCCGTACGCCGAAAATCCGGGGCCGCGGAAACGGTACAAACCGGAAAACGTACCGAGCCACAGGTTTCCTTCATAGTCTTCGAACAGGCTGCGCACATTGCGCCCGTTTTCATCGCGCGATGGTTTGTAATACGTGAATGTTGTTCCGTCATACGCATACAATCCATCGCCCGCGCCGATCCACGTAACGCCTTTGCGGTCGGTAAGCAGTGCGTTAACAGCCGGCATATTAATTCCGGAAGGCGTTAAAATGAGCGTAAATCCACGGGTGTCTTTTTTGTAAATCCCGTCCGCTGTTCCGATTACGATGGTACCGCTTTTGTCTTTTGTAATCGCAGTAACGGCATTACTGAGTACGGCCGAAACCGGGAAGTAAACCATTTTTTTGCCATCGAACAGGTAAGCCCCGTTGGTGGTCCCGATCCAGATGCTTGCGGCTTCGCGGTCTTCATACAGTGCGGTAATTTTTTCGTTTTCCAGGCCTTCGCTGCGCCCGTAGGTTTGAAATGTTTTTCCGTTCCACGAAACCAGCCCGCGGTTGGTGCCCACCCAGATCATTTTGTGCTGGTCCATGATAACCTGGTTTACGTTATCATCAGGCAACCCGTTTTTGGAATTGTAAAGCCGGAAACTTTTTCCGTCAAAAACGTTCAATCCTTTAATTGTACCGATCCACAGTTTGCCTTCGCCGTCGCTGGTAACGCAGCTTACAAAGTGGTTTGCCAGCCCGTTGCGCGGCGAATAGTTCAGGAAACGCCTGCCGTCATAACGGCTCAGTCCGCCGTAGCCGCCGGTCCACAGGTAACCCTTTTCATCCTGGTGAATGGTAAACACCTGCACAAACGGCAGCCCCGCATCCGCAGAAAAATTCCGGAAATGAAATGTCTGTGCACGCAGCGCACCGCCCAGCAGCAAAAGCGCCAGGCTGAAATAAAAACGAAACGGGGTGACAGAAAACATAACCTGCTGCGTTATTCGGAATTCAAAGATAAGGTTATTGTTTTATGCTATCCGGGAAGTGCACGCATCAAAAAAATGGACTACCGCTACTATTTTCTTTTATGATGTTGTCGCGGATTTTGCGGGGTGCAGGTGGGCGGGCTAATCCGTGACAGCATATTAGCATCCGCTCTTAACCACTCACAAAATCCGCGCTAACATCATTTTTATAGATTTCGGACTCGTTCATTTATACGCGATCGTCCTGCGGCAGCAAAAAAGAGAACCGCCGCTGCAGCGAAGTCCTTTGCATAAACAACGTACAGCGGCGGAATCGAACGGTCAGAAAAAAATCATTTTCGAAAACCGGGGGTGCCGGTCAACATCCCCATGAAACCAGCACCCCACAGTTTAATCGCATGAAATATACCAATACGGGAACAAAGCTATCCGCAGGCATGCAAGGGAACAAATCAAATTACCGGCAGAATAAACATATCCAGCGGAAGCAAATGTATTCCTGTACAGCCTGAAAGCCCTGCCAGCATTGCATTTCGGGGGTGCATATAATTAACAGGTCAAACGTATTCCGGAAGCATGTTTATTTCAGCAAACAGGCTTGCTGCAGGACGTGGATCTGCAAAAAAATAACGTGTTCTCCTTTTCTGTCCAATCTTTTTCGCAGTAAAATAAGAAGCAGGAAGCTGTTTTTTCGGGCTTTAATTATTAACATGTCCAAAATGCGCAGGAACCGGCACGCCCTGACTGCGATCAGTTGTGTGAGCCGGTTTTTCTGTTAACTTTAAAATAAATAAACGCGCCCTGAAAACGATGCATCGCTATATGGTATTACCTGTAAAAACAGGCATAAGCGGTATTTTCGTGTTACCGGTTTTGCAAATAGCAATTGTATTGCTGCAAAATCATCCCGGGTATGCGCGACGGCTTGTAGTGCGAACAAAATATTGAAATTCTTAACATGTCTAACAAAGGTTCTGACCAGTTATATAAACTCATCCGTTCGCTCACGAAACCGGAGAAACGGCACTTTAAAATATTCGCATCGCGGCATACGCTGGGCGAACAGAACGTGTATGTGAAACTGTTTGACGAGATGGAGCGGATGAAAGAGTACAACGAAACCGAACTCCTGAAAAAATACCGGAAAGAAGCCTTTGTCAATAATTTCAGTATCACCAAAAACCGGTTGTACGACCAGGTACTGCGCAGCCTGGATGTTTATCACCACAACAGTTCGGTAGATGCGCAGCTGCGGAAAGAACTGCATTGCGCAGAAATTCTCTACAAAAAAACGTTGTACGACCAGTGCGCCAAACTGCTGCACAGCGCCAAAAAATTAGCCACCCGTTTCGAGAAGTTTGCCATTCTTGTGGAGATCCATAAAATGGAAAAGGACCTGCTGGAAAAAGACAGCTATTCCGATCTGCCCGAAGCCACTATTATGGAACTGCATGATGAAGACGAAACGGTGGCCGAAAACATCCGCGTGTTTAATGCGTTCTGGAACATCAAAAGCCGCCTGTTTATGCTGCTCAACAAACGCGGCCGCGTGCGCAACAGCCAGGAGCTTTCCGATTTCAAAGAGATTATTGACAACACGCTGCTGCGCGAAAAAAACAACAAGCTGAGTGTAAATGCGCAGTACCTGTTCAATCACATTTACAGCGCGTACCATTTCGGCGTGGGCGATTACAAAAAGTGTTTCAGTTTCCTGGCGAACAACATTAAACTGATTGAATCGCACACCGATATTTTCCGCGATGAACCCAATATTTATTTCTCGCTGCTCACCAACATCATTTACGTGGGCAGCCAGCTGAAGCGGTACGACGAAGTGATGGAATACCTGCGCAGGCTGCGTGAAATGCCTGAAAAGTTAGCCACCAGCAGGAACGAAGACCTCGATATCAAACTTTTTTCAAGCGCGTTCAGCCTGGAGATTACACTGTACAACAACACCGGCGATTTTGAAAAAGCCATTGCGCTGGTTGCAAAAATAGAAGAGGGCCTGGAACAATACGAAGGCCGCCTGAGCAAACTGCGTGAAGCCTATTTTTATTTTAACATCGCTGCGGCCTATTTCGGGGCCGGGAAATATTCCCTCGCGCTGAAATGGATCAACCGCCTGCTTAACGATCATGGCATTGCGCACAACGAGTACATCCACTGCATGGCGCAGATTTTTAACCTCATCATTCACATCGAGCTGAAAAATACCGACCTGCTGGCATACGCGGTAAAGTCAACGCAGCGCTACCTCAAATCGCGGAACCGCGCGTATAAATTTGAAACGGCGTTCCTGCGTTTTACGGAAACGATTACGCGTGCTGATAATGAAAAAGAACTGCAGCCCGTTTACGAATCGCTGCGCCGCGAACTCACCGCACTTTCAAAAGATGCGTTTGAACGAACCGCGTTCGAGTACTTTGATGTCCCTGCATGGGTAGAAAGTAAAGTGACGAAAAAATCGTACCGCGAAATCGTCCAGAAAAAAGCACTTTAGTTTTGTGTAAAACAACTGCGTTGTAGTTCCTGCAGCAGTTGGCAGTTTTCAGTTTGCAGTTTTATTCCTGGAAGGGGCAAGCGTCTTTTCCCTTAATCGGGCAAAACTGCAAACTGCAAATTGCAAACTATTCCGCCAACTAAAGCTCCGCAGTACTAACCCTGGAACGCATCCCAGCCCTGGGCCACAATCGGGTGTTGTGTGCCGTCGCGGGTAACGAGTTGCAGGCCGGTGTTGTTGTCGGTGATGTGACCGATTACGGAAATATCGAGCTGGCCTTTCAGTTTTTCGAAGTCGTCCTGTTTAATGGTAAACAGCAGTTCGTAATCTTCGCCGCCGTTGAGCATACAGGTGGTGGTATCCAGGTTGAACTCCCGCGCCTTGTCGGCCGCGCTCGGATCAATCGGTAATTTCTCATCGTAAATGCGGCAGCCTTTTTCCGACTGTGTGCAGATGTGAAACAGTTCCGAACCGAGTCCGTCAGAAATATCAATCATGCTTGTGGGGCGTACGCCGAGGTCGGCCAGCAGCTGTACGATGTCCGTGCGCGGTTCGGGTTTCAACTGCCGTTCCAGGATGTAGTCGTTGCCTTCAAGGTCGGGCTGTGCGCCGGGATGTTGCAGGAACACTTCTTTTTCACGCTCCAGCAGCAGCAGGCCGAGGTACGCTCCGCCCAGGTCGCCGCTTACGCAGATGAGGTCGCCGGTGTTGGCACCGTTGCGGTACACCACGTCTTCTTTTTTCGCTTCGCCGATGGCGGTGATGGAAATGGTAAGACCGGCTTTCGACGAAGTGGTATCACCACCGATGAGATCAATATTAAATTTTTTGCAGGCTGCGTGAATGCCTTCATACAGCTCTTCCACGGCTTCGAGCGGAAAACGGCTCGACAACCCGATGCCGACAAGAATCTGTTTCGGTTTGCCGTTCATCGCGCAGATGTCGGACAGGTTTACCGCAACCGCTTTAAATCCGAGGTGTTTCAGCGGCACATACCGCAGGTCGAAATGAATGCCTTCGAGCAGCAGGTCGGTGGTGAGCAGCGTTACGTTATCGTCGCTGCCGGCAATAACGGCCGCATCATCACCCACGCCTTTCAGCGAAGCCGGGTGCTGCAGTTCAATTCCACCGGTGAGGTGTTTAATCAGTCCAAATTCACCCAGGCTGGCCAGGTCGGTTTTCGATTTGTTTTCGAGCATGGGGCAAAGGTAAGGGGAGTGGCGCAATTTCGCGCATGCCGGAGTTTATTTCATACGCGCTGCAGGAACTGGTTTTGTATTATTAAAAAACAAACCCGGCAGCTTTATGCATACCGGGTTTGTTTTTTGCGGTTATCTGGTGATCACCAGTTTTACAGGTGGGCGATCATTCACCCCGATCATATAAATGCCCTGAGTGAGCGGGCTGCAGTTGAGGTTATACAGATGCGTGCTGATACCGGGCTGCAACTCCATGACTGTTTTACCGTTCAGGTCAGTAATCCGTATGTTGTTCACACTGATCACACTTCCGAACGAAAGCGTCACCTCATTTTGAGCCGGATTGGGATACACGCCCACCGGTTGTTTCGCTTCAGCAATGGCCTGGCGGTTGGTTGCGGCAAATTGCGGTGTTTTCCATACCCCGCGTCCGTAGGTTGAAGCACAAAGCGAACCATCAACCGATGAAATTTCAAGATCAGTTATACTTGTGTTTGGTAAACCATCGGAAAACAAAATCCAGCTCGAGAGTGTATCGTTGGTGTAATAAACACCTACATCGCCGCCAATGTAAATGTCGTTGGTTCCAATATGGTAATTAATTACAATGGTATTGTAAGGCTGATTGGGCAAACCGGTTTTTGTAAGATTCTGCCAGGTGTTTCCGCCGTTGGTAGTTACAAAAACCTTTTCATTCGGATTGGCATACGACGAGAAGCAGATAAATGCGAGGTCCCTGTTTTCACGGCTCACCGCAATATCCGTGAGTTTGCTGCTCTGGAAGGGCAGGTTGGGGGTTGAAATATTATTCCAGCTCTGCCCGCTGTTGGTGGTACGGTGTATACTGTTTTCGGTGCTTGCATACACTACGGATGTGTCAGCCCACGCTACGGCAATAGAATTGATTTTTGCATTGCTGTTTAACGGGTTAACGGAAAAACTGTTCCAGTCGTTGCCCGCCAGCAGGTTGCGCATGATGTAGGGTTTTTCCCAGCCACCGCAATAAAGAATCTGATTGTTTAATGGATTCTGCGCAATAGGCGAAACCCATAATCCTTTCGAGGCGGGCAACCCATTCTGCAGCATGGTTGTAGTTGCACCATAATCGCGCGATAAACGAAAGTTGCCGTTCTGGGTGGAAAATACACATACACTGTCGTGATGCTGGCTCATAAAACAATCGGTGCCATCGCTTCCTGTAGTCTTGGTAAAACCACCCTGCGGGGTTTTTACGTACGAACCATTGTCCTGGTGTCCTGTTACAAGAGCCGTTGACCATGATGATACGCCTACACGATACACCTGTGCGATATTCATTTGCCCGTTGCGGGTGATAAAATTGGTTCCGGCTTTTTTGTAAATACCACCATCGGTGATCAGGTAATAAGTAGAAAAATCAGCTGCACCCGGAGGCAATATAATTTCAAAACAATCGGCATGTACTTCAGGCACACCATTGCCTGCGTCCACGTGTGTGTTCAGTGTCCAGGTTGTTCCGGAAGTATTGCTGTACCAGGTGTTTATTCCGCCGACAATCAGTTCATTTTTATTAAATGGCGACACGAGCACACAACAGTTTCGTGATCCCTGCCCGTCAGGTCCGGTTCCGGTTGCATTCTGACACAGGATGTTGGGTGATGCGGCTTGTAATGTAAAATCCATTCCCCCGTTTGTTGAACGGTATACCCCTTTCAATCCGTCATTGGTTGGTCCTCCGCCGCCATCGGATGCGATGAGGTAGACATAATTCGGGTCATGCGGGGTTACACCAATAGCATACTTGTTAACCTGTGCAGGTGCCGGCAATCCGCTGGTAATCTGATTAAATGTGCCGTTGAAAACGTAAAACTTATTGCTTGATGCAATGTAAATAGTGGATGGACTTCCCGGTTTGTAGGCTATGTCTTTGATCAGTTCATTGCTGAGCGACTGCTGCCAGCTGTTCCCTCCGTTTATGGTTCTGAAAAACCCCTGGTTGGTGGCCATAATCAATTCAAGCGGATTGGTGGGGTGCATCAGCAGCTTGCGGATGATTACCTGTTGCTGGGCCGTGCGCGTAAAATTGGTGGCTGTCCACGTTGTTCCACCGTCAATTGATTTTAATACACCCAGTGTATAACAATCCGATGAAGTACCATCGCCGGTTGCAAGGTAAAGTACTTGCGGGTTGTTGTAGTTAATTACCAGGTCACTGCATCCGATAACGGCATGCTGATCGGTGAGGCAGGTCCAGTTTGAGCCGCCGTCGGTTGATTTCCAGAGCCCTCCGTTGGGTGTGCCGGCATACATGATCTGCAGGTTGGTGGGATGAATGCGCAGGAAACTTACGCGCCCTGCCTGCCCGCCATTCGGATTTCCGAAAGGACCTACCGGCTGCCAGTTTGCGTTTTGATAGGAGCGTGTTGAATTGGGTGCAAGATCGGCAAGACTGTATTTTTCCTGGAAGGCCTCCACTGCTGCAAGGTGTGAAGAGTACGTCATATTGCCTGAAGGGAATACACGCTGACCGGCATAATCTGCCCAGCGCTGGTAGGGGTTAAACCCGCTGCCGCGAGTCTTCGGCCGTGTGAGCCAGGCGCTGTCTGTTTTTTGCGTGATCTGATAGTAGTTTGCAGCGGGGCTGAAATCAGCAGGCTGCTGTGCGAAGCTCATGCCGGAGAACAGGCAAAGCCAGCTGAAAAGAATGTGGGTTGTTTTCATGGATTCAAATTTTAGTTTATGCAAACCTATTTTATATCGAAGGTGAAATCAATAACCATGAATGGTTATAGGTACCGCCTGCTTTTTATACAAACTGAAAACGGGAAGCCATAAAACCAGGGGGAAGCAGACATTTATTTCATAAATGCGACAGTTATCCGGGTTGGTGTGTTTGTGTGGAAACGGTGTTGCAATTTCGGGGAATGAAAAACACAACCCTGCTATTTGTCTTCGCGGTATTACTCCTCACCACCTGCACCAAACCCCAACCCAAAAAAACAAAAAACGACACCACCTGGTATTACGGTGAGCAGATTCCATCAACCAGTTTCGATCCGCCGAAATACAACCGCACGTGGAAAGGCATTGACTGCGATTCGGTACTGGTGATAAACAACAACCCGGAAGCCACGCTCAATTATTACGCCCCGCTCGACGACCTGCGGCTTTTTTACTGTGGGGAGTTGTATGAAATGGAAGCGATGAATGGTACCAAATTCGGGTTCATTATTTCGGAAGATACATGCAAGATCTATCGTTTCGAACGCGGTCGTTTTACCTTCACTGCGTGCATGCCGTTGAAAACAAAGTTCAATGATTTTCATGTCAGCGGACTTTCACCATTTGATGTTACCGACCTGGATGCGGATGGCTATAAAGACATTGTTTTGGAGCTGCGCACGTATGATGATGCGGGCAACGTTGCATTTTACGGACTACGTTATGATCCGGCAAAAAACACGCTTGTGCCTTTGCACGGCAACCCGGTAGAAAATATGATTACCGATCCGAATGCAAAACAGATCCGTGGCATACACCTCGGAGACTCATGCAGCAGTTCGGGAAAAATGGTTTACCGTATTTCCGGCGACAGCCTGGTAACTGCAGAAACGGTTTGGCTGCGGCCGGTGTGCAGGGGTTTAGAGAACGGTTTTTCAAATATTGAACATTGTAGCTATACCGGTAAAACATCCGACTGCCGCATGGAGCGTTTGCCTTCGGCGGTGGCGCAGGAAACATTTGATACGATGTTGTGGATGACGGTTGGTGAAGCGGGCAGGTAATTCCGGGACAGCATCAAAATCAGCTGCTGCGGAATAAACAGCAAGCTCACTTTGTTTTGGAAACGCTATTTCTGAAACAAAACAATTCGGAAGAGGGTAACACTTTCTGACCAACCTGCGTTATACATCAAACAAAGCCGGATTATTCTCCCGTTCCGGAAGTGTTTATCTCCCCCGTACTCACCTTATTCCAAATCTGTTATGCGATTTCGTATGGCCTGTCCACTGCTTTTGCTTGTTTTTTTGCTTCCTGTTTCTGCCCGTTCACAGCAGCTTACCGGTAGCTGTGATGAAACTATTTATTTGCGTCCGCCGCAACCTGCTGTTTTTAATGGCGACCTGGAATGCTGGCTGCAGCAGCGTGCTGATTCTGCGTTGCTGGCAACGGTTTCAGGAAATATGATTTTCCTGGTTACCATTGATTGTGAAGGCCGTGTAACCGCTGCTGAAAAATACCGGGGCATTGCACATGAAAAGCTGGAAGCACATTATAGGTCCCTTTTGCTTCAGCTGCCTGCTTTTGCGCCTGCACGGAAAAATGACAACCGTGTTTCATGTCGCCTGTTTATTTCGCTTACATGCAGCACGAATAAACTCACTGTTCAAACCATTAACTGATAAACCGATGCGCTACCTTAAACTCTTTTCTCTGCTTGCATTTGCATTAACGTTTCGAACCGGTAAGGCACAAACCACTTCCGGCCAGCTTATGTTCGATAACAGTTACGTGCACGAAATTCGTGTTACCATGGCGCTCAGCTATCCGGCGTTCTGGGATTCGCTGACGTATTATTACGACCAGGTGATGAATACCGGTGCCGAAAAAAAATACATGATGGCCGAAGTCAGCATTGATGGCACGGTGATGGACTCCATCGGTATCCGGCAGAAAGGTTTTTTCTCAAACTGGGGTGCGGGCTCTTCTTTAAAAAAGCCACTGAAACTTTCGCTGAACGAATATGTAAACGGGCAGAAGTATGACCTGCTGAAAAAACTGAACCTGCAGAACGGTTTCGAAGATCCATCGGTAATGCGTGATGTGCTGGCCTACAAACTGCTGCGTGATGCAGGTATAAAAGCACCCCGGACGTCGTATGCAAAACTGTTTATCAATAATACGTATTGGGGCCTGTACATCGTGGTGGAAGAATTGGACAAAACATTTCTCAAAGAAAACTTCTCATCCAACAACGGAAACCTGTATGAATGCATCAGCAATACCGACCTGGCATGGCAGGGCAATGCATGGAGTTCGTACACCGATGAGATGGAACTGAAAACAAATACATCCACACCCAATACGGCTGACTTTATCCGTTTTGTGAATGTAGCCAACAACGTGTCTTCGCCGGCTTTCCGCGATTCGCTGCAGGCTGTTTTGGAAACCGACAACTACCTGCGTACACTTGCTGCCGATGTGCTGATGCTGAACTGGGATTCCTATTACGATCATGGCCGCAATTTCCAGCTGTATAATGATCCGGACAATAACAAGTTTAACTGGATTCCATGGGATTATAACCTGGCATTTTCCGACCGCACCGTTCCGCTGATAATTAATTACCAGCAGATGGGCAGCGACAAGCCGCTGGTGAAACACTGCCAGCAGGACGATACGCTGAAAAAGAAATACCTGCTGCAGGTGTGTGATCTGCTCGAAACCGTGTTCAATCACACCAGCCTCGATAATTTCATTACACAGACCGGAGCGTTGATCCGTCCGGCGCTGCTGCAGGAAACCAGCCCCTTCTTTTCAATAACGGATTTCGATAACAGCCTGAATACCGACATCCAGGTCAACGGGCAGTTCGGAACTTCTACCTACAAAGGCCTCAAACAGTTTATCAGCGAACGGATGCAAACCGTAACACAGGAACTGCAGCAGTACAATATAAGCTGCAGCCCGCTTTCGGTAACCGATCCAGATACCGATTCTGCCATCCGTTTATTCCCGAACCCGGCAGGTGAACAGGTTACCCTGGGTTGTGAAAAGGGCTTTTCCGAATCATATACGTTAACGGTGCTTGATGCCGCAGGCCGTAAATGCCTCAGCGGAACTGTCGCCGCTTTTGAAACTGCTGTAGAACTGCAAACCACGCAACTGCAACCCGGATTATACCTTATAACATTACAGGGCGAATCAGGTAAACTGAAACAGCTCCGCTTTGTAAAAGGATAATTCCCGGTTTGTTCTATATATACATCCCTTACCCGCCTGCGCCATTTTGTTGATGGTTGCAGGCGGGTCTTTTTCGTTTTGCAGGGAACTTTTCTGCTCAAAACTTGTTGATAATCATTGACGGAATACCCAAAGTTAGGTATATTTGCACCGTTTTTAGATTTAGTCTAAATAAGCATTAACAAACAATTAACTGATAATCAACATGATAACAGTTAGCGAAAATGCCAAAGCCCGTGCTTTGCACCTGATCGAGGAAGAAAACAAGCCAGCCGACAGTTTTATTCGGGTCGGGGTTGACAGCGGCGGATGTTCCGGGCTTTCTTACAAGCTGGAGTTCGATAACGTGATGCGCGACGGCGACCAGGTGTTTGAAGACAAGGGACTGAAGATTGTGGTTGACCGCAAAAGTTTCCTGTACCTCATCGGTACCGAGCTCGACTACACCGGCGGCCTTAACGGAAAAGGTTTCGTATTTAACAATCCGAACGCCTCACGCACCTGCGGCTGCGGAGAAAGTTTTTCGGTGTAATGGCACAACTGATTTTTCATACCGGGGAAGATGCCCATGAACGAGTGGAAAACGAACGTTTTCTGAAAAATGCGGCGAAAACAAAAGAGGAGCGCATGAAATATGCTTTTAAACTAATGGAGTTATCGCAGCTTTTTAAAAAGGGACCGATAAAATCGCCAGAAGGAAAAGGAATTGTTCTAAGAAAAAGCAAATGAATCTGTTCGAAAAAGAATTAACAGCAATAGTTACTCTTTTAAACAAGCATGAAGTTCGTTTCATTCTGGTTGGTGGACTTGCAGTTAATTTTCATGGATTTTCACGTTCAACCGGTGATGTAGACCTCTGGCTTGAAGACACGCCATCAAACAGATCGAATCTTGTTAATGCACTTAAAGAATTTGGTGTTAGTGGAGCGGAGGCTTTTCATACGTTCCCATTGATTGCAGGATTTGCAGAGGTGTTACTTGACAATGGTATTTATGTTGACCTGATGGCACAAATGATAGTTTTAAAACAAAATGACTTTGCAATGTGTCTTCAGGCTGCCGAAGAATATAAGTTAAACGATGATTGCAGTATTAAAGTACTTCAAATAAATCACCTGATAAAAGAAAAGGAAGGATCTGGACGCGAAAAAGATTTGAATGATGCAGAAAAACTAAAAAACCTGTTTCGCGACAAAAAGAACTAACATGGCAGACCAGAATCAGATTCTCGAAGACTTCACGAACAGTGAATACAAATATGGTTTCGTCAGCGACATCGAAACCGACTTTGCGCCGAAAGGCCTGAGTGAAGAAATTGTCCGTTTTATTTCGGCCAAAAAAAACGAGCCGGAATGGATGCTCGAATACCGCCTCAAAGCGTTCCGCCACTGGCAAACGATGCAGGAGCCGAAATACTGGCCCAACCTGCATTACAAGTCGGTTGATTTCCAGGGCATCTCGTACTACGCTGCGCCGAAGAAAAAAGCAACTGTTGCCAGTTTCGATGAAGTGGATCCGGAACTTTTGAAAACGTTCGAAAAACTCGGCATCTCGCTTGAAGAACAGAAACGCCTCGTGGGCATGGAATCGCGCATTGCGGTGGATGCGGTGATCGACAGCGTTTCGGTAAAAACAACATTTAAAGAAGTACTCGCTGAAAAAGGAATCATCTTCTGTTCGTTCAGCGAAGCCGTGCAGGAACACCCGGAACTCGTGCAGAAATACATGGGCATGGTGGTTCCGCATACCGATAATTTTTACGCGGCTTTAAATGCAGCCGTGTTCAGCGACGGTTCGTTCTGTTACATCCCGAAAGGCGTACGCTGCCCGATGGAACTCAGCACGTACTTCCGCATCAACTCGGCCGGTACCGGTCAGTTCGAACGCACGCTGCTCATTGCCGACGAAGGTGCTTATGTAAGTTACCTCGAAGGCTGTACCGCACCGCAGCGCGACGAAAACCAGCTGCACGCCGCCGTGGTGGAAATTGTGGCACACCGCAATGCCGAAGTAAAATATTCAACTGTACAGAACTGGTATCCCGGCGATAAAGAAGGCAAAGGCGGCATCTATAATTTTGTGACCAAACGCGGCATCTGCCTCGAAGAAAATTCGAAAATTTCGTGGACACAGGTCGAAACCGGTTCTGCCATTACCTGGAAATATCCGTCTGTAATTCTCAAAGGCGATAACTCCATCGGCGAATTTTATTCCGTTGCTGTTACCAATAACATGCAGCAGGCCGATACCGGCACCAAGATGATGCATATCGGTAAAAACACGCGCAGCACCATTGTATCAAAAGGAATTTCAGCCGGCAAAAGTCAGAACAGTTACCGCGGCCTGGTGCGCGTGGGCAAAGGTGCACACAACGCACGCAACTTTTCGCAGTGCGATTCGCTGCTGATGGGCGACAAGTGCGGGGCGCATACGTTTCCGTACATCGAAATCAACAACAAATCCGCCATCGTGGAGCATGAAGCCACCACGTCGAAAATCGGGGAAGACCAGATTTTTTATTGCAAACAGCGCGGCATTGATACCGAAAAAGCAATCGGCCTCATCGTAAACGGTTACTGCCGCGAAGTGCTCAACCAGCTGCCCATGGAGTTTGCCGTGGAAGCGCAGAAACTGCTGAGTGTTTCTCTGGAAGGAAGTGTAGGATAAACATTATAACGAACAGCATACATCAAATGATCTCCATTAAAAATCTCCACGCATCGGTGGAAGGAAAAGAAATCCTGCGCGGACTCAACCTCGAGGTGAAAGCCGGTGAAGTACACGCCATCATGGGGCCGAACGGTTCCGGCAAAAGCACGTTGGCCTCGGTGCTGGCGGGCCGCGCCGATTACGAAGTAACTGCAGGCGAAGTCAAATTCAACGGCAAAGACCTGCTCGAACTTTCGCCCGAAGACCGTGCGCGTGAGGGACTGTTTCTTGCGTTTCAGTACCCGGTAGAAATTCCGGGCGTGAGCAACATCAACTTCCTGAAAACCGCCATCAACGAAATACGCGCATATCACAACCTCGGTCCGATTGAACCGAAAGCTTTCCTGGCGCTCGTAAAAGAAAAACAGAAACTCGTTGAACTGGATGGCAAACTTGCAAACCGTTCGGTAAACGAAGGGTTCTCCGGCGGTGAGAAAAAACGCAACGAAATTTTCCAGATGGCCATGCTCGAACCGAAACTGGCGATACTGGATGAAACCGATTCCGGACTTGATATTGATGCGCTGCGCATTGTGGCAAACGGTGTAAACCAGCTGCGCGATGCCGGCCGTTCGTTCATCGTGGTAACACACTACCAGCGCCTGCTCGATTATATTGTTCCCGATCATGTGCATGTATTGTACAACGGACGCATTGTAAAATCGGGCCCGAAAGAACTCGCGCTCGAACTGGAAGAAAAAGGATACGACTGGATTAAAGCAGAAACTGCCGCGGTATGAGTACAGAAGTAACAACAACCGGCATCAACGAACGCCTCCTCGCACATTTCGAGGCAGTGGCAGGCACGTTGCCCGGCAGTCAGCAGGTGCGCCGCGATGCCGCCGCTATATTCAGCAGCGCCGGTGTTCCCACCCGCCGCACCGAAGATTATAAATACCTGCAGCTCGAAACGCTGCTTAAAAAAGACTACGGCTTCCGCACCGATAACATGCGCTGGCTGGGTCCGGATGATATTACCCGCCTTGCACTTATTCCCGAAGGCATTGTGGTGGTGATTGTAAACGGGCATTTTGCTTCAGCACTTTCACGGCTTGATAAACTGCCTGCCGGTTTACGAATAATACCGTTGGTAGATGCACTTGCAGCTGATGCAACCGCACAGGCGCATTTCGGAAAATATACGGCCGGTACTGCCGATGCCATGATTGCATTAAACACCATGCTGGCTGCCGATGGTGTTTTTATTCATGCCGAAAAAGGAGCCTGTGTGGATGAAACACCGGTGCAGATTATACATATTGCCGACAACGAAGTGGCTTCGATAAACCACCCGCGAAACCTGGTGGTGGCCGATGAAAACGCACAGCTTACGATTATTGAAACATTCGAAAGCATTGGCCCGGTAAAATCATTTACGAATGCACTTACTGAAGTTGCGGTTGCTCCGTTTGCCCGCGTGGCGCATTACCGCCTGCAGGTACAGGCCGAAAATGCAAACCTCGTGAGCACCGTGCAGGCCAATGTGGATCACACGAGCAACTACACCACGCACACCTACACCCTCGGCGGTGCACTCGTACGTAACAACCTGAACAATGTACTCGCCGGCAAAGGCTGCGAAGTACACCTGTTTGGTTTGTACCTGCCGAAAGGCAGCCAGGTGGTGGACAACCACACGGTTGTTGATCATACGGTGCCGAACTGCATGAGCAACGAACTGTATAAAGGCGTTGTAAATGACAAAGCCACGGCGGTGTTCAACGGAAAAATATTCGTTCGTCCTGACGCGCAGAAAACCAATGCGTACCAGACGAACAAAAACATCCTGCTCAGCGACGATGCATCAGTGAATACCAAACCGCAGCTTGAAATTTATGCTGACGATGTGAAATGCAGCCACGGTACTTCTACCGGCCGCATGGACGAAGAAGCACTGTTTTACCTGCGTGCCCGTGGCATCGGTGAAGACAGTGCGCGTAAATTACTCGTACATGCCTTCGCAGGCGAAGTGGTTGACAACATCACTATTGAACCGGTAAAAAATTATGTGCTCGCCCGCATTGCGGATGCACTGGACTAACTCACATGGAAAAGCAGCTCAAAGCAACGGTTACCGATCTTGCGTTTACCCGCAGTGATTTCCCCGTGCTTTCGCGCAGCGTAAACGCCCGCCCGCTGGTGTACCTGGATAACGGAGCCACCACGCAGAAACCGTTTGAAGTAATTGATGCGATTTCCAATTATTATTCGTCGTACAATGCCAATATTCACCGCGGCGTACACACCCTGAGCCAGGAAGCATCAGCTGCGTACGAAGCGGCGCGTGCAAAAGTGGCGGCGTTTATACATGCGGGCAGCGACCAGGAAATTATTTTTACCCGCGGCACCACCGAAAGTATAAATCTTGTTGCGGCCACCTTCGGGCGGATGCACGTGCAGGCGGGTGATGAAATTCTGATCACCGGCATGGAGCACCATTCCAATATTGTGCCCTGGCAATTGCTGTGCGAAGAAAAACAGGCAAGGCTGGTGGTGGTTCCGGTTGACGACCAGGGCGCGTTTTCCATAAACGATTTTGAAAAAAACATAACCGCGGTTACGAAATTAATTGCCGTAACGCACGTTTCCAACACACTCGGCACCGTTAACCCGGTGAAGGAACTGATTGCAATTGCACACCGCCTCAACATTCCCGTACTGGTAGATGGCGCGCAGGCTGTGCCACACATGGCGGTGGATGTTACCGACCTCGATGCTGATTTTTATGCATTTTCGGGCCACAAAATTTTCGGACCAACGGGAATCGGTGTACTGTATGTAAAAGCAGCACTGCTTTCTGAAATGCCACCGTACCAGGGCGGGGGCGGCATCATTAAAACGGTGACGTTTGAAAAAACGACATACGTAGATGGCCCGCTGAAGTTTGAAGCCGGTACACCCGACATTGCAGGAGCCATCGGCCTGGGCGCTGCGCTCGATTATGTTTCGCACATCGGCATGGATCATATCCGCGCTTATGAACATGAACTGCTGCAGGATGCTACGGCAAAACTGTTGCAGATTCCTGGCCTGCGTATTATCGGTACTGCTGCAGAAAAAGCGGCCGTTATTTCATTTGTGGTGGAAGGTATTCACCCGTTTGATATCGGTACCATTCTCGATCAGCAGGGCATTGCGGTGCGTACCGGTCACCATTGTACACAGCCGCTGATGGAACGTTTCGGAATTCCCGGAACCGTGCGTGCCTCGTTTGCGTTTTACAATACACACGAAGAAATTGATCAACTGGTTACCGGCCTGCAGAAGGCCATCAAGATGCTGAAGTAATGACGATCGCCGAAACAGAAAACGAAATAACAGAAGAGTTCGCCATGTTCGATCAGTGGGACGACAAGTACCAGTACCTGATTGATATGGGCAAAGCCCTGCCGCCGATGGCAGATGCATTAAAAACAGACGACCGCATCATCAAAGGCTGCCAGAGCCGCGTGTGGCTGCACAGTGAACTGAAAGACGGCCATGTTGTTTTTACAGCCGACAGTGATGCGATTATTACCCGGGGCATGGTGGCACTGATGGTGCGCGTGCTTTCAGAACATACACCCGATGAAATTCTCAGCGCCGATCTTGGTTTTGTAGATGCCATCGGGTTAAAACAGCACCTGTCACCCACCCGCGCAAACGGGCTGGTGGCCATGATCAGACAAATGAAATTAGATGCGCTTGCACTCAAAGCGCGCGTAACCGAATAGAACAGCAACACATGCCTGCGATAATTATTTCGAAAGATGCTGCATTTGCACAACGGGTGATTGACATGATCAAAACCTGTTACGATCCCGAAATCCCCGTGGATATCTGGGAACTCGGATTGATTTACGAAATCAATGTGTCCGATGAAAAGAATGTAAACATCAGCATGACGCTTACTTCGCCCAACTGCCCCGCGGCTGAATCACTTCCTTTAGATGTGGAAACCCGCGTAAAAGAAATTGAAGGCGTTGGTGTGGTAAAAGTAGAAGTGGTGTTTGAACCGCCGTGGGAAAAAGAAATGATGAGCGAAGTAGCCCAGCTTGAACTCGGTTTCATGTAATACGACGATGGACGAAATTGTAAACAAAGTAGCCGGCAGCGGACTCGTCACCATTGACCTCGAGGAATTTTATCCGAAGGGCGAACGGGTGGTGCTCGATATTAAGGACCATTTATTCCAGGGCCTGCTGCTGCGCGAAAAAGATTTTCGTGAATTTATCAAACAGGAAGACTGGAGCAAATACAACAACATGTATGTTGCGGTTACCTGTTCGGCCGATGCCATTATTCCTACCTGGGCGTATATGCTGCTTGCTTCGGCGCTCGAACCGTTTGCAAAAAAAGTAGTTTTCGGTTCAGCTGAAACATTGGAAACGGTTTTGTATGATGAACTGCTCCGCAACCTGGATGTGCAGCAATACAAAGACGCCCGCGTGGTGATCAAAGGCTGCGGCAACCTGCCCGTGCCCCGGGCCGCGTATGTAGAACTCACACGCCTGCTGCGCCCGCATGTAAAAAGTATTATGTATGGCGAACCGTGTTCAACGGTACCGATTTACAAACAGCCCAAAGCATAAAAAAGGCTTCCGTTTCGGGAAGCCTTTTTTGTTTTATGTTGAAAATGATCGTTCAAAGTCGACAAGAAATAAAACACGTACGTCAGTTCGAGCGGCAGTCGAAATAATAAAGTAACAAATACATACGTCAGTTCGAGCGGCAGTCGAGATAATAAAGTAACAAATTCATACGTCAGTTCGAGCGGCAGTCGAAATAATAAAGTAACAAATACATACGTCAGTTCGAGCGGCAGTCGAGATAATAAAGTAACAAATACATACGTCAGTTCGAGCGGCAGTCGAGATAATAAAGTAACAAATTCATACGTCAGTTCGAGCGGCAGTCGAGAACAGTGATGTAAGATCGTATAAAACCTGTTCTCGCCTGCCGCTCGAACTGACGGTAATTAGCGCACCACCATTTTCAAAATGCGTGATGCATTTCCCGACTGCAGTTTCACATAATACATGCCTGCCGCTGCTTCCGGAAGCACGATGTCTTTTTCAAACACCTGTGCATCGGCATTGAACTGCTGCGCAAAAATCATGCGGCCATGCAGATCAAAAATAGTGATGTTCAGTTCCTGTGCAAGTCCTGCGCCCAGGCTGAGGTGGAAACTGCCGCTGTTCGGATTCGGATACAGCTGCATGTTTGCAAGCAGCGCCTGTTCGGTAATGCCTACGCAGGCATTTACCGTGTAGGTTACGTTTGCCGTATCAGAGCAACCGTTGCCATTGGTGTATGCATACCCGATGGAGTAATTACCTACACCGGCAACGCCCGGCGTAAATGTTCCGCCGCTTACGCCAACACCGAAATAGGTTCCGCCTGCCGGTGAACCACCGCTGATGGCAAACGCGCCGTCATCCACACACACCGTGGTGTTGCCGGTAAACGTTACTGCAGGAAGCGGGTTCACGGTAATGGTAACGCTGGTATCAGCTGTACAGCCTGCACCGTTGATGCCGGAAACGGTATATGTTGAAGTTGTTACCGGCGAAACTGTAATCGTTTGAATGCTGAAGTTGCCCGGATTCCATACATAGTTCAATGCGCCGGTGCCGGTGAGTGTAACGCTCTCGCCCGCGCAGATCACGGTATCCGAAGCTGTAATCCCGATATCCGGTAAAGCATTCACTGTTACCTGCACGGTATCTGATGCAAAACAACCGTTACTGTCTGTTCCGGTTACCATGTAACTGCCTGTTACTGCCGGGAACACCGTTACGTTAGCCGTGCTGTCGTTGGTGGGCTGCCAGTTGTAGCTTGTGCCGCCGGTTGCCGAAAGGGTTACCGAATCGCCGAGACAGATGGCGGATGAACTGATGGAGGCAACAATTGCCGGGAAGGGATAAACGGTTGCAAGTGCAGTTGTATCACCAACACAACCGGTATTCGGATCGGTGTAGGTGTATGTGATGCTGTAGTTGCCCGGACCCACAAGCTGCGGATCAAATGTTCCGCCGCTAACGCCAGGTCCGCTGAATGTACCGCCGCCCGGGTTGGGCGCAGGACAGTTGACGGGTGCATCGGTCGGGCACAGGCCGAAAGATGCAGGTGATAATGTTACCACCGGAATCGGGTTAACCGTTACAGCAACCGAATCGGATGATGCGCAGCCGTTGCCGGTAAGTCCGTTCACCACGTATGTTGTGGTTGTTCCAGGACTCACGGTTACTGTGGCTGATGAACTGCCGAGTGCAGGCCAGTTGTAGCTCGTTACACCGTTTGCAGTTACAGTTACCGAATCGCCGGCACAAATTGCGGCAGCAGAAACCACATGAACCATCGCAGTATCTACGTTCACGGTCATCGTGGTATTTTCAGCACAACCACCCGAACCATTTACGGTAAGCGTATAGGTTGATGTTAATGCCGGACTCACGTTAACCGAAGTGCCGCTGCTGTTACCCGGATTCCAGGTGTAAGCGGTTCCGTTTCCGGTAACGCTGAGTGTGGTTGAATCGCCGGGGCAGATTTGTGTGGTACCTGCGGTTGTGTATGACAGTGGTGTAACTGTAATCGTATCGCGGCCAACGGCACAACCCGCGCGCGCAATAACAGTATATGACCCCGGAGTATTTACCGTAATGCTGTCGTTGGTTGAGTTGTTGCTCCACAGCATCTGGTTATACGTGCCGGTGATGCTGAGTACTGCCGGTGCGTTGTTGCACAGGATGTAACTGAGGCCCTGGTCAATGGCAACAGCAGCCGAAGGTACGTTGACTGAAAAATCGCTGTTTGAAAAAACAAGGTTATCAATAAACCGGAAGTTCGCAACCAGTGCCGGATCGTTGGAAGTGAAGATGCCTGTTACGGCCGCAATTTTATATTGCCCTGAAACCGGTTCAAGCAATTCCTGCGCAAATTTCGGATAAAACGCCTGCCCGTTCAGTGCAACCTGGCACGACGTAACATCGCGTGTGGTGGTGAGTTTGCGTGTGGTAATATTCAGTCCGCGTACAAACAGGTTGGGTGTCTGGTTGGCTGCGCCGAGGGTATAGGACGCATTATCGGCCCAGCCGTAAAAAAGTTTGGTGCCGTCGGCGCTGCGTGCAAGTTGCGGAGCCATGTCCATGGTAGTTGCATTCGGAGAAACGCCCCACGTACCACGGCCGGCGTTTACGTTGCTCACATCAATCACATTCCAGATGCCGGCGGTTTTTGTAATGTCCAGCATGTGGTGCCATTGCCCGTAAAAAATTGCATACGCATTGTTGCCGTTGCATATTGCAGAAAACAGGTGCGGTTCTCCGTTCACATCCACTTCCAGGTCCGATTCAAAATTGGTGCTCGGAAAATTGCCCGGTGACATATTGTTCGCAATGCAGTTGAACTGACCGAGGTCAATCTGCTCCGGGCCGCTCCAGGTTAAACCACCATCCGTGGTGTGCCAGAATGAAGGATAAAATGCATACGGTGTAGGTCCCGGCGTAAGGTGCGTCAGTACGCTGATCCAGCCAATCTGCCCGGTAGGATCAAATGCGATATTGTAATCGCCCACCTGCGGAATCCCGCTGTATGCGGTATTAAACGTCGGGGTAATGGTATTGTTTACGGCCCACGTAATATCCGATGTTCCGTTCCACGTTCCTTTAAAAACACGGAACCCGGTGACTTGTGTGCCGTTGTTGATGGCATCAATGCTCCAGAACACGCCGGGCGCACCTTTTACGATCGTATGCGGAATAACCGTTTGTGTATTCGGCAGCCCGTAGTTTTCCGTATTACCGGTTCCGTTCAGCTGGCGCACCCCGTTTACATAGCCCTGGAACAATGCACCGTTAATGGTTGGAGCGAGGTAACCGATGTAAGCGTTATTGGGAACCGTATTGCCGGCCGGATTATAAAGCACAGCCTGCGGATAACGGGCCTGGAAGGTCATCAGCGGATTTAAAACACCGAGGTTGCTGGTCCATGTGGTTCCTCCGTCTGTTGAAATATCATACCGCAGGTTACCCGAACTGCCGCCGAATGCAGTGGCATTGTTCCTGTGGATAAATGCAATGGTGTTCAGGTTTTTGTCGGCCACTACGGGCATGGTGGAGTTCACAATATTTGTAAACATGTTGGATGCACTGCCCACTGCAGTACCCGTTCCGCAGGGTTGCGCAACAGCCGCGGTCGCTCCGAGCAGGAGAACCATTCCGGTAAAAATTTTCATGTGTGTGCTATTTGGTTATTCGTTAAGCAATTTAGCAAAAATCCGGCAACCCAAACCGGAATGTTCAGTAAATGCCATGCAAATACGATCGTATAAAATTTCATCGCTGGGGCGCTTGCAATAAATCGTATTCCAGTCATTAGTCATCAGGCGCTTAATGCCTGATGACTAATGACTGGACAAAGAACTGTTTTATAAAAAACAAAATTTTGGAAAACGGGTTACTTTATACGATGACCTAATACGCCCGCACGTTTTTGCCTTCCATGTAATAGATGAACGAACGGTTCACCACCTTGTTGCCCCCGTTGGTCGGGTAGTTGCCGCTGAAATACCAGTCGCCCAGGTTGAGCGGGCAGGCATTGTGCAGGCCTTCGATGGACTGGTAAATGATTTCCACTTCCGCATGCAGTCCGGGCGGTGTAAGCAGTTCCCCGATTTTTTTCGAAATCTGTTCGGCGGTGAACTGTGCGTACAATTCTTTTACCACATTGGTCACCTGGCTGGCCGGAAGATCGTCCATCGCTTTCGCTTTTTCGTACACTTCTTCGAGCAGGTTCTCTTTGAAATTTTCTTTCAGCAGTTCCACACAGGCCTGGAAGGCAATAAAATCGCCCATCTTGGCCATGTCAATGCCGTAACAGTCCGGATAACGGATCTGCGGGGCGGAGGAAACCACCACAATTTTTTTCGGGCTCAGGCGGTCGAGCATGCGCAGGATGCTCTGGCGAAGCGTGGTGCCGCGCACAATGGAATCATCAAGTACTACAAGATTATCCACGCCTGGTTTTACTACACCGTAAGTGGTATCGTACACGTGTGCCACCATATCGTCGCGCTGGGCGTCGGCGGTGATGAACGTGCGCAGCTTCACATCCTTGATCGGAATTTTTTCGATGCGCGGCTGCAACGAAAGAATCTCGGTGAGTTCCGGATCGGCCACTTTATCCATCGAAAGAATTTTGTGGCGCTTCACCGTATTCAGGTAATGGTGCAGTCCTTCCACCAGCCCGTGAAACGCCACTTCGGCGGTATTGGGGATGTAGGAGAACACCGTGTTCTTCATATCGTAATCAATCGCTTTCAGCACCGAAGTGGTAAGCTGATTGCCGAGGTTTTTACGCTCTTCGTAAATTTCCTTGTCGCTGCCGCGCGAAAAATAAATGCGTTCGAATGAACATGCTTTGCGTTCACGCGGGGTGCGCACCTGTTTCTCGGCCCATTCGCCGTTTTTCTTGATGATGATGGCGTGACCGGGTTTCACTTCATTCACCGATTCAAACGGTACGTTAAACGCAGTCTGAATAGCAGCACGCTCTGAAGCCACCACCACAATTTCATCGTCGGCAAAATAATACGCCGGGCGGATGCCGTTCGGATCGCGCAGCACAAACGCATCGCCGTGGCCCACCATACCGGCCATCGCATAACCGCCGTCCCACTTGCGGCCCGCATCGCGCAACACCTGCTGCAGGTCGAGGTCACGGGCAATAAGGTCGGTAATCTCTTTATTCGGTTTGTCCTGTGCTTTATAGATCTGGAACAGGCGTTCCACTTCGCGGTCGAGGAAGTGACCGATTTTTTCCATCACCGTAACGGTGTCGGCTTTTTCTTTCGGATGCTGCCCGATTTCCACGAGGTGGTCAAACAGTTCATCCACATTGGTCAGGTTGAAATTACCGGCCACCACCAGGTTGCGTGTAATCCAGTTGTTCTGGCGCAGAAACGGGTGGCAGTTTTCAATGCTGTTTTTGCCGTACGTACCGTAACGCAGGTGCCCGAGCAGCAGTTCGCCGGTAAAGGCCACGTTGCGTTTCAGGTAACCGGCATCTTTCAGTTTTTCCGGGTTCTTTTTATGTACGTCTTCAAACTTATGCGTGATCTTGTCAAAAATCTCCTTGATGGCCGTTGACGAGGTGGAACGGTAGCGGCTGATGTAGCGGTGACCGGGTTCCACGTCAAACTTGATGGTGGCCACGCCCGCACCGTCCTGCCCGCGGTTGTGTTGTTTCTGCATCAGCAGGTACAGCTTATTAAGCCCGTACATGGGCGTGCCGTATTTGTCGATGTAATATTGATAAGGTTTGAGTAAGCGGATGAGTGCAATGCCGCACTCGTGTTTAATCTGGTCGCTCATTTCGTGCTCCGGGAAGATTGAGTGCAAATTTACGAAAAAAATGTGGTCTGAAACGATTTTTCAGCCCGCCCGGGTACTTTACTTTTTGATGGCACCTTTCACATCAAACTGACAGTTGCAGGCGTCTGAAGGGGCAGAAGTATGTTCGATTTCTTCGGTGCTGCGCGACGAAACCCACTCGAATTCGTACTCGTCTTCTTTGCCCAGCAGCTTACCGGCCTTGTCATAAAAATAAAACCACACATACCCGTCAATATCGAAAGCGTCGCTGAGGTTGTGCACATACCCGTAGGCCGTTCCGTTCCTGATTTCGCAGGAAGTGGAGTAGTTAAGCGTTTTGGTAAATGCCGGAGCCGGAGTTGGTGCAGGTGCCGGAGTGGGTGCAGGTGCCGGAGTGGGTGTCGGAACAGGAACAGGAACCGGTGCAGGTGTGGCTGCCTGTGGCGCTTTGATGGCCTCGTTAACTTCGAACGAACAGTTGCAGGCCCCGTAGGGTGCGCTGGTGTGTTCGATTTCCTCCGTGCTTTGCGATGATACATATTCCGACTCGTATTCGTCATCGCTCGACATAAAGCGTCCGGTGGAATCGTAAAAATGAAACCAGACCTTACCGTCAAGATCAAAGGAATTATTCAGATTATTTACATAGCCATACGCTGTTCCATTGGTGATTTTGCAGGTAGTTGTGAAGGATACGCCTTTCAGATTTGACGGTGTAACAATCGGGCTGGGAACGGCAGCGCGGGGCGCGTAGGGCTGCTGCGATACATTCTGAACTTTTATGGCAGAAGATACATCAAATGTGCATTTGCACGCGTTCCGCGGCGCGCCGGTATGTTCGATTTCTTCCGAGCTTTTTGATGAAACATATTCCGACTCGTACTCATCTTCGCTGGAAAGAAAATGCCCGGTGGAATCGTAAAAATGAAACCACACATTGCCGTCAATATCAAAGTTGTCCTTTTGATTATGCACAAAGCCGTAGGCGGTTCCGTTTTTTATTTCGCAGGAGGTGGTGTAAGAAACCTGGCCGAAACAGGTTGTTGCAAGCGTTGCCGTAAACAGGAGGAGGAGTATGTTTTTTTTCATGCGGTTGGGTTTTGCGCGTTTTGCACAAGTTTTGTGCCAGTTTGCAGACGAAAGTAATGGAAAATGCAGGTTGCCGGGGTTTGTCCTGCATAATGTGGATTCCAATCGGAATAAACAAAAGAACTACTTTTCAACAGGTTTAAAGCGGGTTTGGATTGTGTTGTACATTGTATGCAAATGCAGCCAGTCAATCAATCCGGTTCCGAAAAAAAGACCACGCACGCCAGTGCGCAGAAAGTGGGCGGAAAAGAAGGAACGGTTGCATTTGCTTCAGCTGCCATGCAGCGGAAAATGACAGAACCGCCGCTGGCAGAAAAACTGACGGACTATAACGAAACCGCAGAAACACATACGAAACCGTTTACACCGGCAACACCTGTGCAGCGGGTTCCCGGCGGGCAGTTTGCCGACGATCCGCCCAATGCCGACGGAATGTATTGGGATACGGTTACACGTACAAATCATAACGGCAGTAATGTGCCGGAAGAAATTACTGCAGTAATGCGAAACCCGGATTATGGCGGTGTGCCGAGTGTTGATCCGCCCGGCTGGGCCTGGCTGAAAACAAAATTCGGGAAACTGAAAGGAACCTGGGTGCGGTTTCACATCATCAATGCAGAGCTTGGCGGACCGGGAAATGATACCGATAACCTGGTGCCTACCCTCCACGCGTTAAACCACAACGGCGGATGGCGTACACTGGAAGATAATGCCAAAGACAGCGCAACAGATGAAGATGATGCGAATGACAGCACGTGGACGTATGTGGAAGTAGATCTGGATTACGATGATGGATACCCGGCCGGTATTCCTTCCACAATTGATGCAAAATGGGGGTATGATGATGGCAATGACTGGGTGCAGTCAGGCGGAAATGTACATCTTGCACAAAACGATCCGGATGATGGCGACAACAACAACTACCTGCCGGCCGCACAAATTACACAGGGACGGTTACAGGAGTTTGGATGCTCCCTGTTTGAAGCCCAGGTTTTAAAAGGGCTGATTGATGATCAATATGATGACCAGGATGAGTTTGAACAATACGCTGCACAGGAAGAAGCAGACGACCGTATCGGCTCAGATGGCTGGTACGCTGCACTGAACAGGATGTATGTGGATGAAGACGATGATATAGACGGACCGTATGGCCTGGTGGTGCGTAATTCGTAATCAATAACTCCAGCTCCGCGTAAACGAGTTGTAGAAACTCACACCAAACTTATACGTAATCGCTGCTTTTGAAAGGTTGTTGTCTGCTGTAACGGCAAACACCCCGAGGCGGAACAATTGTTTGCGGATGCGCACCACGCGTTCGAGTCCCACAAATAATTCCTGGTGGTAAAAATTGGCATCGGGCACCATCAGTGTTCCGCCGCCCACCGCCGATGTAATTTTCAGTTTGCTGATAAACGGCACCTTGCTGCCAAACGCGCCTTCGAAATGGTGAATGTAATTGAGGCGCATAAAACTGTTGGCCGTGCTTACGGTCGGACCCAGCAGCTGGAACGAACGCACCGGGTCGGAGAAGATGAACGAATCCGATCCGCGAAAATATTTATGCTCCAGCAGGCGCAGGTTCTTTTTGTTTACAAACGCGCCGAACAGCACATTCCAGTTGCTCGTGCCCCAGCGCCCCAGTTTCATTTCATCCAATGAACCGGCTTCGATGTAGTCGAAATTGATTTCACTGTCGAACAGGTTCGGGATGCCCTTGCGGTAAAAGAAACGCACCTCGGGGAACTTTGTACCAACGATGATCTTTTTGTTTTTCTTGATGATGTATTTCTGTTTGAACCGGTACTTCAGTTCGAGGCGGATTTCTGATTTGATGTAACGTTGAAAATCCATCGGCTGGTTCAGATCACCGAACAGCTGCTGCGACCATTGTTCCAGTTTGAGTCCTGTAATCGGCGACTGATCTACGTGCTCCAGGATCAGTTCCCCGAACAGGCCGTTTATAATTTCCATGCGCTGGGCCACGCTTATTTCGCGGGCACGGACGTAGTTGCTGCGGCTGAAGAGTGTGGAGAGCGACGAAAAATTATTCACCATGTCGTAATAATCGCCGAAGCGGACGAAGGTGCGTACAAACTTCAGCGGGTAATACGTTAATCCCACGCCCACTTTGCCGCGTACATCCTTGTTCAGGAAACCGTAATCAATATTGCCCTGTGTTTCGAGCAGGAAATTGTTTTTGAACTCCTGGTTAAAACTGCCGCCGAGCCGGTGGCGGTAACCGCCAACGCCATAAAACACCATCTGCGAAATGAGCGGATCAATGTAAAAATCCCAGCCCTTCTCGCGGTTGCGGTGCGGCACACCGTTCAGCAGGAAGCTCCACACATCAATGTGGTTGTAAATCGAATCGGTTTTGTGGTGATACTCCGGGCTGTCGTAATACGCGGCCAGGCTGTCCACCTCGCTGATGTATTTGATTTCTTTGTCTTCCAGCTCAATCGTGCGGTTGGTGAGCCAGTACGCGCTGTCTTTGTCGAAGGCATCCACCTCGTAGCGTTTGATCTCGTCGTTGAAAACGGTTTTCGGAATATCGCCGTTCACTACGTAATCGGAATGATCAATACGTGTGTTGCAGATGATGTCCTGTTTGCCCTCTTTAATCGTGTACAAAAATTCGCGGCGTACCGGCATATAAATTCCGGGAGTGACTTCTTTGTAATCCTGGATCACGCGGAACTCGTAACAATACATCAGCACGGTGCGGTTGATGTTCAGGTTAACGGAAACGATGGCCCAGGTGCTGTCTTCAATAAACAGCGAACCGGAAAACAACGCGTCGGATGTAAACAGCGGGTTTACATTTATTTTGTGAATCGTTTTCCCGTTTTCCACAAACGAATACAGGAAATCGAACTTGTAGTTGAGAAACGCACTGCCCGAAGCCGGTGTAAGCAGCGGCCGCGAACAGAGTGCCGGCACATCGAGCTGGTTTTTGTAAAAATTAAAATCCATGCTCGCACCGTCGCTGATAAGCAGGTAGGGATTGCTTGCGGAGTAGTACACCGGCGCAATTTCGTGTTCGCCGTATTCCACCGTGGCCGATGCGCCGCGTCCGTCGAACTGCTTATTGTCGGCGTAATCGTGGTAGGCAAAAACCACTTCCTTGTATTTGTTGGGCCGTTTAAAATAGAGGTCCGAAACCGATTCAATCAGGTTCAGTTGTTTATCGCGCAGCGCCGATTCCATGCTGGCCTTTTCTTCGTCGGCTTTTTTCTTCTGTTTCTTGTATTTCTTTGATGTGGTGTCAATGTCGTTTTCTTTGATGGCGGCTTCCAGCGAATCTTTTCGTGCCTGTTCGGCAGCTTTCAGTGAATCGGCAGCCGTTTTTTCGAGGCGCAGTTTTTCCAGCGATGATTTCTGGTAGGTGCGGCATTTGTAATTTTCAACGCGGGAATAATAGTCGTCGCGTTTGTCAATTACTTTTTTCATAATCTCGCGGCCCTTGTCGCGGTCGCCTTTGGCTACTACTTCTACTTCTGCAATCAGCTTCGGATTTACTTTCAGCGTAACATTTACCACGAGCTGTTTGTCTTCGGTAACCGTTACTGTTTTTTCCTGGGGCAGGTATCCGATGTAGGAATAAACAAGCGTATGCGTTCCGGGTTTCAGTTCGAGCAGGTATGCGCCGCCGAGGTTGGTATTTACGCCGTATGCTGAACTTTTCAGGTGAACCACCACGTAGGGCAGGGGCTGACCGGTGGTGTCTTTTACCACGCCTTTTACCACACCGGCCTTTACAGCCAGCAGGTTAATACTGCAAAAAATGAAAATGAATAAAGCGCGCATCATAAAAGGACAGGGCAAAGGTACATTTTATAGCGGAACAGCCTGTTTCCCGCTAATTTTCAACCTGTGACGGGTGACGCAGCGGGGATGTTACAGTTGCTTCCTGAAATGTTAAAAAGCATGTAAACGGCAAATCCGTTTACAGCAACAAAAGTGGAGCACTTATTGTTTGCCCGGAAATGAAATTGGTTAATCAGCTGTATTTGTCTGCAACCGCGGCGATATGGCCTTTAACGGGGTTTACACAAACAGTTTTTTCTCTAACTGCAGCCATTCCAGCGCTGCCCCCGAAAGCAGCAGTTCTTTTTTGGCATCGTCCCAGTTCATGTTGCGGATGAGTTCACCGGGATTGTTTTCACCGAGCGGAAAAGGATAATCGCTGCCGAGCGCCACGCGGTTTGCACCGAACTGGTTCACCACAAAATCGAGCATGTTTTTATCGTGTACCAGCGAGTCAATCCAGAATTTACTGATGTAGTCTTTCGGCGGCACGTTGTTGTCAATGGCCACAAGGTCGGGGCGGCAGTCGAAGCCGTGCTGCACGCGTCCCACAGTGGAAGGAAACGAACCGCCGCCGTGTGCAAAGGCCACGCGCAGGTCGGGCAGTTTTTCAAAAATGCCACCGAAGATCATCGAGCAGATGGCGCGCGATGTTTCCGCAGGCATGCCCACGAGCCAGGGCAGCCAGTATTTCTGCATGTGCTGTTCGCCCATCATTTCCCACGGGTGAACAAACACGGCCATGCCGAGTTGTGCGCAGGCCGCAAAAATTTCAAAGTATTGCGGTTCGTTTAAATTTTCCTGGTTCACGTTTGTACCGATCTGTATGCCGCGCAGGCCGATGGCTTTGCAGCGTTCCAGCTCTTTCACGGCCAGCGCCGCATCCTGCATGGGAATGGTGCCGAGGCCGATGAAGCGTTTCGGATAACGGCGCACAATGTCGGCAATGTGATCGTTCAGGAATTTCGATAGTTCGAGGCAGTCGTGCGGCTTGGCCCAGTAACTGAACATGACCGGCACGGTTGATAAAACCTGCACGTGTACGTGGTGGTGATCACATTCGTGCATACGTGTTTCCGCGCTCCAGCAGTTGTCTTCTATTTCACGGAAAAATTTCCCGTCGTCGCGCATCATCCGCGCGCAGCAGGGTTTGTGGTGATCGAGTTGAATAAAACCGCCGTACCCGAATTTTTCTTTCCAGTTCGGAATGTGTTCGGGCAGGATGTGCGTGTGGATGTCTATCGTCAGCAGGTTGCTCATGGTGCAAAGATGCGGAAAAGAGATTACCGGCAGTCTTTTGCGGGGTAAAATCTATTCATCATCAATGTTCATTTTATCAAGTTTGCTGTTTTTATTCTGCACCTGGCTATTTATATCTTCCTTTGAGTCATCAATACTGTCTTTATTTTTATTTTCCATCTCAAGCAAGTCCTGCAGCTGGGGCATTTTTGTATCAAACTGCTGCAGCCAGGCCATACCACGGTTTGCGCCTCCACCAATGAAACCATACGTGGAAGGCGTTAAGCCGAGTGCGGCTACTATATTGCCGGCTTCAAGCCGGAATGCAGCTGCATCTGATCCTTTTTCGAAAGCATTGACATGATTATCTGTTGTATAAAGATCTTTCATGTACTCAATTAATCCCTTGGGTTTTTCTATGTTGTACATAAAGCACAAAACATCGATCATCGGATTCTGATAACACAATTTTGGGTTTAATTTTTTCTTGTCCATTGTCCGCAAATTCTCGGATTTTATTTTCCAGTACTCGTTGATCCAATGGCCCTGCTTCTTCCAGTGTTCTATCCGCATGATATTTAATTTCCGCGACATTTCCAGTTGTACTTTAAAGGCTTCCGGATCGAATCCTTTTGCTTCCTCGTTGTCGTTATTGCTCTTCATGAACAACACCTCTTTCTTATCAAGTGAAGGATAGAGAATTTCGGATGCATGCGGAACAGCTTTTTTCCAGCTGGGTGATTTATCCCAGATATGCCCCCTGCTTTTTTTGGCTGTAATATCAAGCCATGCAGCATCTTTCCCGTTTTTAATCAGGATGAGGTCGGGGCGGGTGGTTTCACGCACGCCCTGCAGTGCGAGTGTGTAGCCGCCCGGCGGTTTGGGTAGATAAACACCGGTAGTAAGGGATTCGATCGCATAACCAAAAGATGCCGCCAGGTTACCCGGATCTTTATTTTCCATTACGATTTTCCAGTCTTCCACCCACTTTTTTGTGTGCCCGTCAATTGCAGCCGGTTTTTCTCCCAGCCGTGGTGTGGTCATTACATGTTTATAGGATTGATCAACAGCATTGTCAAGGTCTTTCTCATATTCCAGAGCTGCTTTTAAATGTTCATCATCGGTATGATTATACTCCAGCACTTCCCGTTGCACCGTTTTTTGTTGTGCAAACGGCTCCGGCGGCCGGTATGCCACTGCGCTGCGCTGTATTGTTGCAGCATTCGGCTGCAGCAAATGATTTTTATGTCGCGGAGCTGTTTTCATTAATTAAAAATAAGAAAGGCTTTGCAGCGAAACAAGGAGGGTGCACTTAAAATATAAAAAAACAAGGTAAACAGTGGAAATGCAACGGTGTTTGAATTTAATACCAGGGACTGCTGCTTAATTCTTTTTCTTTTTCAGTTTCCCTAACGGGGAATCATTTTTGCGTTTGAGACCACCGGTTTCGTTTTGTCCTCCCATCAGCACATTATCATCCGGGACAAGCTCAATTTTCGGTTTTGATAGCCGCTCCATAATTTCCGACAAACTGGGCATTTGCTGATCGTTAAGCACCATCCACGCTGTTCCGGTAGCGATACCGCCACCTATAAAACCAAATAAACCGGGATTAAGTCCAAGTGCTGCGAGAATATGCGGTGCTGCTTTGCGCAGTTTTGCAGCGCTATCCGAGTCTTTTACCTGCTCGTCCTGGAATATGTCTTTATCGATATCAGCTACCGTTATTTCAAGTTCCAGGCCGAAGAATTCATTGAGTACGCGCATTGCGGGCCCCTGCTGGTAGATCATTGGATTCAGTGCACGGTAATCGTCATCTCCATTCAGTGTAATACGCACATTGTTCAGCAACGGTTTGAGGTTCTTTTCAATCCGAGCCAGCCGCCTTAATTTCCGCCGCTCATAGGTGGCCGTCGCCTCTTTGATCATCTCAAGCCGGGTGGTATCAACGCCTTCATAGTCGGAGACATCTTTCTGAAGAATCATCTGCCCCAATGTTTCTTCTATTATTGACGGGTAAAGTATTTCTGAAACATGTGGCACATTTTCCCACGCCGCCGATTTTTTATTGATATGTCCTTTGCTTTTTTGTGCGGTAAGATCATACCAGGCCACTTCTTCACGGCCCCTGGCGAGCACCACATCCGGACGTGTGCCTTCGGCAGTTACCTGCAGGTATGCATCATATCCGGTAGGGGCATCGGGTGGATAAACTTTGGTTGCGAGGGATTCAACGGCGTATCCAAAATAGGCAGGTATCATCTGGCGGGATGCTTCTTCGTCCACTGCAATTTTTTGAAAACTTTTGTTCCAGTTTCCGATATACCCGTCAAGATCATTATACCTGGAAAGATCGGGTGCCGCAATTACATGGTTGTAAGCTTTGTCGGTGGCTGTATCCAGTTCCTTTTCAAACTGATCGCATGCCTTCGCATCAACATTGTCGGTAGTCCGGTAACTTACGATCTCCCGTTGCACCGTTTGCTGCCTGCCGAACGGATTTACCGCGGAATAAGCAAACGTTCCCTGTTTCGTTTGAACGGGATTTGCAGGGGCCTGCTGCCGGTATCTGATTTTATTTTTCAAACAACTGGGGTTGCGTTTTTACTTCACCACCGGAGGCGGTTCCATCACATGTCCGCAGCTTTTGCAGGTGCGCAGGTCAAGGCTTCCGTAAAATTCGCCGAAGGTTTCCTGGAACTGGGTCATGATGTTGGTGAGCGGAAAATATTTCTCAAATAATTTCGCATTGCATTTTTCGCAGAACCACAGCAGCCCGTCTTTTTCATCCGCACGGCGTTTGCGTTCCATTACGAGGCCGATGGTGTTCGGGCCGCGCATGGGGTTGTGCGGGATGCGGGGCGGGAGGAGGAAAATATCGCCTTCGTTAATCGGAACATCTACCGCCTTGCCGTCTTCCTGGATGCGCACGGTTACATTGCCTTCGAGCTGGTAGAAAAATTCTTCGCTTTCGTTGTAGTGAAAATCTTTCCGCGAGTTCGGGCCGCCAACCACCATCACGATAAATTCCGTGTCCTGGTAAACTACTTTGTTGTTCACCGGCGGTTTCAGCAGGTGGCGGTTTTCATCAATCCATTTTTTGAAATTGAAAGGGCGGGTAACTGCCATGTCCGTTTTGTTTTTAATGATGTTACGAAGATACATTTTTCGCCCTGTTTTCCGAATTGCGCTATCTTTGGCGCATGAATTTAAGCCTTGAAGGTAAACGCGCCCTGGTTTGCGGCGGATCGCAGGGAATAGGCCTTGCAGCAGCCATTGAACTGGCCGCACTGGGTGCATCGGTTACACTGGTAGCCCGCAACGAAGGCCGCCTGAAAACCGCCCGCGAAGCATTGCCCGGAAACGGCGACCACGATTACATCAGCACCGATTTTGCCAACCCGCAACAGCTGAAAGAAAAAATTGACAAACATTTCGCCGGCAAAGGCGTGGTGCATATTCTCGTCAACAACACCGGCGGCCCTCCCGGCGGCCCCATCACCGAGGCGCAGCCCGACGAATTTCTCAGCGCGTTCAACAATCACCTGCTGTGCAACCACATCCTGGTGCAGGCGGTAATGGCCGGCATGAAACAATCGGGATACGGGCGCATCATCAATATCATTTCCACGTCGGTGAAACAGCCGCTCAAAGGACTGGGCGTTTCCAACACCATACGCGCGGCAGTAGCCAACTGGGCCAAAACACTTTCACTCGAACTGGCGCCTTTCGGTATCACCGTAAATAACGTATTGCCGGGCGCCACCAAAACACAACGCCTCAGCAGCCTCATCGAAGCGAAATCTGTAAAAACAGGTCACTCCATCGAAAGCCTTGAACAGGAAATGAAAGCCGAAATTCCGATGGCACGTTTTGCCGAACCGGCTGAAGTGGCAGCTGCAGTTGCGTTCCTGGCTTCGCCGGCTGCTGCATACATTTCCGGCATCAACGTGCCTGTGGATGGCGGGCGCACCGGCTGCCTGTAAAATACATGTAACGCAGTTGTTATTTCTTTTGCAGCACTTATGCTGAAAAGCGGCGCGAATTCGATGAGTTGTTAAAAACTCCCGATGAGTTTAAGAGGCCGGCAAATGCTTTTTAATATTTTTGCCGCAACTCTTCGGAGGTAATCAATATCCACACTTAAAAAAGAAAACTATGGGATTCGTTAAAGAGTTCAAAGAATTTGCAATGCGTGGCAACCTTGTTGACATGGCAATCGGTGTTATCATGGCAACTGCTTTCGGAAAAGTAATTTCTTCGTTTATTGATGGCATGGTAATGCCGCTCATCGGGAAAGTTGTATCCGGTGTAGATTTCAATAAAATGGTTTACGAACTCTCTGCAGCAGAAACGGATGCCACTGGAAAAGTACTCAAGGAAGCTGTCTCTATAAAATACGGTGCATTTATCACCCAGATTATAGACTTTACCCTTGTAGCACTTGTTGTTTTTATGTTCATTAAAATGATGAACCGCATGAAGCGCAAGGCAGAAGCAGAAGCACCGGCACCGGCTCCGCCAGCTCCAACAAAAGAAGAAATATTACTCGGCGAAATCCGCGACCTGCTGAAAAAATAATTTTATATAACATACAGCATCGGTTATTCCAGGATAACCGGTGCTTTTTTATTTCATCTTAAAAAAAAGGTAATGAAAAACGTATTGACTGTTGTTGTTATGTGCTTCGCATTAACAGCAACCGCACAGGACACCACCAAAACGGTAAAAGCAGATACCTGCTGGAAAAAAGGCGGCGTGTTCGGTCTTAACTTCTCGCAAACCTCGCTTACCAACTGGGCTGCAGGCGGACAAAACTCCATTGCGGTGGGAGCCTACACATCCATGTTTGCCAATTATAAAAAAGGAACTGTAACCTGGGACAACACACTCGATCTGAATTTCGGTATGGTGCAGCAGGGGAAAATTGCCTTCCGCAAAAGCGACGATAAAATTGACTTCAGCTCGAAGTACGGCAAATACGCATTTAAAAAAGTATGGTACTATTCCGGGCTGTTCGGTTTCAAATCGCAGTTTGCGCCGGGTTACACGTTTGCAAACGACGGTACCATCACCGGCTGGATTTCCGATTTCGCTGCACCGGCTTACGCACTGCTGGCCATCGGTCTCGATTACAAACCGAAACCGGAATTCTCGGCCATGATTTCACCGGTAACCGGCAAAATTACGATGGTGATGGCACAGACGCTGGCCAACGAAGGCGCATTCGGTGTAACCAAAGCCGTGCGCGATGCCAACGGCGTAGTAATTACACCCGGCGAAAACATGCGTTACGAATTTGGTGGTTACATCAAAATGCAGTACCGCAAAGACATTATGAAAAACGTAAACCTGCAGAGCAAACTCGAACTCTTCAGCAACTACGTTGACCGCCCGGAAAACATTGATGTGAACTGGGAAAACTTAGTGGCGATGAAAGTAAACAAATACATTTCGGCCAGCCTTTCCACGCAGATGATTTACGACAACGACATCAACATACCGGTTGACCGCGACAACAGCGGCGTAATTGACGCCACCGAAACACCGGGCCCGCGCCTGCAGTTTAAACAAACATTCGGTATCGGTCTTACAGCGAAGTTTTAAGGATCAAAAAAGTACACATAAAAAATCCCGGCTGTTTTAAACGGCCGGGATTTTTCAGTTTTATACAGTGGCAATTACTTCGCCAGCAGCTTAAATCCTTTGCCGTGAATGTTAATGATCTCCACTGACTTGTCATCGGTAAGGTACTTGCGCAGTTTCGCAATGTACACATCCATGCTGCGTGAGTTGTAGTAGCTGTCGTCGTGCCAGATGCTGTTGAGTGCAAACGAACGGTCGAGCACATCGTTCTGGTACTGGCACAGCAGGCGCAGCAGATCGGCTTCTTTCGAAGTCAGTTTCTGCTGGTTGGTGCCAAGGCTCAGTACCTGCCTGTTGAAGTCAAACGTATATTGCCCGATTTTAAATTCGTTCTGGTCGGTGTTCACATTCGGTTTGCTGCGGCGCAGGATGGCTTTCAGGCGCAGCTGCAGCTCTTCCATGCTGAACGGTTTGGTGATGTAATCATCTGCACCGGCATTGAATCCTTCGATGGTGTCTTCTTTCATCGACTTGGCGGTGAGAAACACCACGGGGATGTTTTTGTTCAGGTTGCGGATTTCACGGGCCAGTGTAAGGCCGTCTTTCACGGGCATCATCACGTCGAGCAGGCAGATGTCGAAACTGTTTTTCTTGAACAGTTCAAATCCTTCTTTGCCGTTCACGGCAAGCATGACCTCATATCCTTTTGCTTCGAGGTACTCTTTCAGCAGGTTGCCGAGGTTCTGATCGTCTTCGGCCAGGAGAATTTTTACGTTGTCTTCCATGATGATTCGTTTTCGGTGGTGATTTTGTAAGGTAAATAAACGGAAAAACGGCTTCCCTTTCCGATTTCACTTTCAACAGATACTGTTCCGCCGTGTTTTTCGGCAATGGCTTTTACGTAACTCAGTCCAAGGCCAAAACCTTTTACATTGTGTACGTTGCCGGTGGGAACGCGGAACATTTTATCAAAAATCTTTTTCTGGTTTTCGCGGCTGATGCCGATACCGTTATCAGCAACCATAAACTCAATGCCGGTAGCCGTATTTTTTGTGCTGATGGTGATCTTCGGTTTTTCCGGCGAATATTTGATGGCATTGTCCAGCAGGTTGTAAATCACATTCAGCACGTGTGTTTTGTCGCAGCTGATGATGGGCAGTGCGGCAGCAAGATGCGTTTCCAGCGTGCCTTCTTTTTTCTCCACCTGCAGGCGGATGTTGCTCACGGCCTGTTCAATCAGGAAATGCATGTCCGTATCCACCGGCTTCAGTTTGAACCGTCCTTTTTCAAGAATGGCCGTCTGCAGCACACTTTCCACCAGCACACCGAGGCGTTTGTTTTCGTCGCGGATCATGTTTACGTACTTGCCGGTGCGTTCCGGTGTTTTCACTACATCGTTGTCACTTAATACTTCGCAGGCAAGCGAAATGGTGGAAATCGGTGTCTTCAGTTCATGCGTCATGTTACTGATAAAATCATTTTTGATTTCCGACAGTTTTTTCTGGCGCACGATGGTGGAAATGGTATAATAAAACGCGAAGATGATGAACAGCACAAACACACCCGAAAGCAGCAGCATCACCCACATCGTTTTAAGGATGTACGAGCGTTCGTTCGGAAAATAAATGCTGAGCATCTGCGGCTCGATAAAAAGATTGTCGGGTGTAAGGTTTACATGGTACGGACTGGTGATTACGCTATCCCACAGTGTGGCCGTAATGTGTCCCGGGCGCACCGGCATGTTTGAATTGTAAATGGCGTACTTGTATTTCGCGCCGATGCCGTGCAGTTTCAGCTCGCTGCGCAGCAGGCTGTCAACAAGCGCGGTGTCAATCTGATTTTTGTAATCGTGATAAACGGTAACACTCACCAGCTCATCAAAAATATCGTTCATCATGTCGGTGCGTTTGTTCACCCACTCGATGTTGTCTTTTTGCGAACGTACCGGTAGTTCCTGTTTCGGCAGCATGTTGCTGATGGAAACGGGCAGGCTCACCAGTTCATTGATGTCGCGCTGCGCCGTATCGGTAATGTCGGCCGAGCTCGTCATGTTTTTCTGGTTGATGCCGTTCGAGTCCACATTCAGCTGCTGAAAATATTGAATGTGCGTGGTGTTGTCCATCGGGTTCAGCATACCGTTTGCGCTGGTATCGGCCGGCGTGTGCGAAAGGATGCCCTGCTTGCGGAATTCGAGGCGGCGCTTGATGCGCTGTGCGAGCTGCTGCTTGTCAATTTTCTCCGTCAGCGTAACCAGCGCATGCTGCACATCCTGCTCAAAGCGGTCTTCGCGCAGCTTCAGGGCGCTGCCGATCCAGTAATACTGGATCACCATCAAACCCACAAGCGCGACACCGGCAAAAATGCTGATCCAGCGGACCGAGGAACTGTTCATTGGCAACAAATTTAACTTTCCGCGGCTGGATAGCGGTGGGGGGTTAACAAATATTAACGGCGGAATAGGATCCTGGTCCTGTTTTGTGGTTCGTCCGGGTTCGTATTACACTTTAATGATATTGTATCTTAATTGATTTTTGTGGCAGTGGCAGGAGGCAGTGGCAGTCTGCGGGGTTTACTGCCTAGCTGTTCGCCCCGGCGAACAGGTATCATTTAGAATTGATTGATGAAAAAGAATGTTTGCTATTCCGACTGCCGCTGCCCACTGCCACTGCCACTATGAACGATCATAGCGAAAGTAAAATCACACCAGGAATGTAATCTAAATTGGAAAACCCAACAGGATCGTGGTCACATCCCCACCTTCATCGGCTTAATCTCGCTCAGGTAAACGCGGAACGTCGGCAGTTTGCGCTCTTCGCCGTTGGGCATAATGCAGATGATGTTGCGGAAAATGAGCATGCCGCCCTGGCCTTTTGGCATTTTGTCAACGGCTATTTTCATGTCCTGTGTCATCTGGTTGCCTTCGGCATTCAGCGTGTCTTTGCCGCCGCCGGGCATTTCCATTGTGAATGATTTGATGATGTATTTGTCGCGCGTGTACTTGCTGCGCGCATACAACCGGCCGGATGCGATTACCGTAAACTTGTCCACCACCGAATCGCATTTCACCCCGTCTATCGTTATATCGGGCAGTGGACGGCTGTAGATTTTGTATTTTTTATTCATCGCCAGGCGTTCGGCGCCGTTGGCTGGTTTTTCATACACCGAAAGAATGGCTTCCACGCCGGTAGTTACTTTCAGCACAAACGTGGAATCTGTTTTTTTGTCAACCGTTCCGCCCAGCAGCTGCACCTTCGTCATCTTGTGTTTGCTTTTGTAACGGATAGTGATGCGGTTGTCCTCGTTGGTGTACAGGATGTTGGTCGCCGGCAGCACGGTGATTACGCTCTTCGCGGTTTTCACCACAAAGGTATCCTGCTGTGCACGTGCCTGCTGCACACCCGCAGCGGTCAGAAAAGCGGCAACCGCGAAAGCTTTGATAAAGCCCCGCGGTTGTACCTTGGTTCGGTTTAACGCCTGTATTGCCATACGATTACATCACGATCAGATATTCAGAAATGCTTTTGCTTCGTTCGTATTGGTGAACTGCTTGTCGGTTACGTGCAATTTCAGTACCACTTCTTTTTTGGTGGTATCAATCTGCTCAAATTCATCCGGCTTCAGCACAGCAATACGGTTATCACCGGTCACACACCACAGCAGGTTTTCTGCATTCGGGTTGTAGCGGAAACGTGCCAGGTCGCGGTCATAATAGGTAAAGATAGCGTTTCTGCTTTTTTCCACAAGGTAGATGTGCGCCGCTTTGATGTCGTAACCGCTTGCCGCGTTTTTCAGCGACACGGCCATTTCCACACCGCTCGGCAGGGCACAGGGATAATCGCTGTTCCAGATACCGAACTTTTCGATGATGAACACGCGGAACACCACGTCTTCGCTGGTCTGCGTGTAGTTGCTGCGGTTGGCCATGGCCTGCTGCAGGGCCTGCAGGTTGCGGGCGATGCGTTCGCTGTCCATCTTTTTCAGTTCTTTCGCCAGCTTTTCTTCTTTGCCTTTTTCCTGGAGCTTGCGCAGTTTTTTTGCTTCCTGGTAGGCGGCGTGACGATCGTTGTACTGTTTCATCGCGGCCGCGTAATCGCCTTCCTTCACCACCACATACGTTACAAACGAATGGGTTTCATTGTCCTTGCGGAAGGTTACGAGGTAGCTGTTGTCTTTGCTGCTTTTCTGGATGTCGGCATCTTCCCACACCACCTTGCGCAGTTCCGGATCGTACGGCGTTTTCTTTTCATCCACTTCAAACAGGATGCCTTTGTACAGAGCCAGTTCCGGGAACTCGGAAGGATCCACGTCAATGTTAAACAGCGGGTGCTTCAGGTTCGCCTTGCCCGGTTTTACAGGCTCGGTAAGCAGTGCAGCCAGCGCTTTCGGATCAACCGGATTTACAGACGAATCCTGTGTAACACTCAGCAGTTCGGCTTTGTCTTTTTTCAGGTATTCCCAGTTTTTCTTCGCGGTATCGAGGTAGTACACGTTAAACTTATCATCATCCGTGTGCGATACCATGTGCACCTTAATCGGCTGTGCCGGGTTCACGCGCAGCGGTTCGCTGCCTTTCCAGGCGGTAAGTTCAAACATGCCCGCCGATTCGAAGTGGCGGCGTTCACCGGCCGAGTCGTAGGTCATCGGGATACCGGCAAGCATAATATCGGCCGGGTCGTGAAACTCGCGGTAGCGGATTTCTACATTACCGGTAACCGGCTGCCCGTTTTTGTCGATGAATGCCCCTTCCGGGATATCAATGTACGAACCGTTGAAGTAGTCGCGTTTTCCGCCTTCGGCTGCATCCACGGTAAACGTGGTGTCGTTTACGTGCTGCATCACGGGGTCGATAAACGGCCGCGGGGTTTCCGCCACGGGGTCGTCGCTGTTAACGAGCAGCATACTTCCGACCGCAATGAGTCCGCCGGTAACGGCCACACTCAGGTAAAACTTCGTGGTTTTGTAAAACGGTACCTGGCCGGCGGTGTAGCCGCTGAGTACTTTACCAAAATCCTTTCCCTTCGCTTCTTCTTCCGGCGTCAGCTTTGGCCTGTTCCGGTTTATTTTCAAATCGCCCATGGCTTTTTGTTTTTTATTAAATCAGTTGTTTCATGCGTTCAAGTAACCGGTAGAGCCGTGCTTTCACAGCTGCTTCATTTATTCCGAGGATGTCGCTGATTTCTTTGAACGGCCTTTTTTCAAAAAAACGCATCTCTACCAGTTGGAGTTCGTCGGAATCAAGTTTCTTCAGGGCATTCATCAGCCGCGCATCGGTTTCGGCGGTGTTTTCTGTGCCTATTTCCTGCAGCACATCGCTCACCTGCGTATCGTCAATGTTCACAGCCTGGCGCACCTTCTGTTTGCGGAACGATTTGTTCAGTTCGTTTGCAGCTATCCGGAAGAGCCATGCCGAAAAGGGCAGCCCCTGGTGTTTATACTTTTTCAGGTTTTCAAGCGCATTGATGAATACCTGCGAGGTAATGTCGTAGGCATCGTCTTTGCTGTCAACGCGCTGGTAAATAAAGCCCAGGATGCGTGTGTAGTACCGGTTGTAAAGCGGTTCAAACTTCGCCGGGTCGCCTTGTGCGGCCTTTATCTCAGCGGCTTCGTCCAGGATCTGAGCACTGGTAGCGTGATATTTGGTATCCACCATAACAATCTGAATTAACGTAGCTCTTTTTTCATAGTTATCCTGTGTTCGACAGTATAAACCCGCTACACGCTGAAAGTAACGCAAATGTGGGGAGAAAAGTGAAATGAAGGCTTAAAATACGGCGAAAGCCGTAGTCACAGGGCAATTACTTCACAAAATCCAGCAGGTCCAGCTTAATCAGTTCCCAGTGTTTGCCGCGTAGGCAGATCGGGTCGAAATCGCTATGGTTAATCGGCCTTAGATGTTTTTTTCAGAACGGAATCAATTTTCGCTTTCCCATAAAAACGCGTGATTTCCTTTTTCTCGATGGCATTGCCCCGTTCAAATACCCGTTTAATAACAGCCGCTTTCTGTTTTTCCCAGTCTATTTTGTCAATGCGGGTATCCCAGAAAAGTACAGGCCTTATTTTTTTCAGATCGGGGATGTTGATTTTTTGTTTCGCTTTTTCGGCAGTAATATCATAAAACACCTGGAGCACCATAAAGTACCCTTCTTCGAAACCCAGCGCGTGTTCGATTTTAAGGGCCAGTGCGGTATTCATCTTTCGCCTCCCCTTCATTATTGCAACCAGCGTCTGCGGGTATTCACCGATTGATGCTGCAAATTTACCTTTGGGTAATTTACGCAGTTTCAGCTCGCGTTCCAGGACAAGTCCCGGATGAATTCCTTTTATGGTGTCTATTTTTTTTACACACAAAAAATAAACAAAATTGTTTATTTTTCAAAATATAAGCACTCCGCTTTTTTCAAAAACTAGTCGGAAAACCGATGCAAACCCTGTCTCCGGCGCCTGTTATTTCGTCTGTGCCGTTGTCAGCGACTGTATGATGGCCTGATCCGTTACGATGTACGCATCAACCGTTTTCTTTTCATTGGAGCGTATTACCTCCGGAAACGGATTGCCCGCATAAATGCCGGTAAACAGGTCAATGTGGTTTTTCTTTATCGCACCGCCGGTGTCGCCTGCGAAAAAATAACCGTCGTGGGTAACTTTTGTTCCGTTGGGCAGCTCGATTATTTTTCCTTTTGCTTTCGGAATGTAGATGACTGTTCCGTAGGGGATTTTGGTTTTGTCAACGGCAATGGTGCGGTAAGGCAGCAACTTGTAATTCTTAACGCCATCGCCGTAGCCGGTTGATTCTGTCCAGCGCGTTTTACCCCAGCTTTCCACAGCCAGTTTACTCGATGCGTATTTTTTACATTTCCTGCAGTTTACGTACGAGCTGTCGCCCACTGATGCAAAATTGATCACGGTAACTTTCCCGGTTGAATCGGTTACATAAGCAGTTCCTTCCAGTGCGGCCTCGCAGAAATCACACGTGTCGGCATACAGGCCGGAAAGATTTCCGTTTGCATAAACAATCGGAATTTTTCCGCCGGATGTAAACCGGTGAATGAAGTATTGTGTTGACCAGAGTTTCAGGCTGGTTAATTTACCGAGACTGTCAGGCGCATGAAATGCAAAATCGGCCTGGCTGGTTTGTGCAGGCGAAATTAATCCGGTAAACGAAAAGAGAAACAACAGCAGTGCGGATTTCATGTACATCGGGTTTTAATAAGGACACATACGTTGCGGTGCGCAGCGTATGATAAACAAAAGCCGGGAAGAAAAAGAGCGCCTAAAAAACAGCGCGGAAAGCTGCTGTAAAGCCTGCTTCCCGCGCCTGTAAGATGAATCGCGTATGTTTAATGTTTTTATTTCTGCACCATTACCCGCTTGGTTACTTTAATTCCCGCCGAAGTCATTTCCACAAAATAAAGCCCCGGCTGTTCGCCCGAAAGATCGAGCTGCGTGGGCGCGGTAGAATCGGCCGGGCAGGTGAGCTGGCGGATAGAGGTACCAAGCATGTTGTAAACAGTAATATTGATTTCGCCCTTGCCGTGTGCATCAATTTTAAAGTTGCCGTCGGTGCTCGGGTTCGGGTAAATGTTGGCGTTGATCGGACCGCTTTCGGCCGGTGTTTTCATTACATCCGAAGTGCTGTTCGCCGGTTTGGCATCACTCACTTTCACAATGTTGTCCGGTACAAAAATGGTGCGCAGCGCAAACCCGTCGAGCCACGCCCCGGAATTGCCGGTGTTGTCAAGTGCTTTCACGGTGATGTACTTGCCGTTCACCGGTGCATTGAAACGGATAAGCTGTTCGGTCCATTCGGTGCCGATGGATTTGGAAGAGCAGGTATAAATAACCGCACCTTGTGTGGAGTCGTTCATGGAAACGGCCACTTCCAGGTTCGGCGCAACTTTGCGCGAGCGGGTGTAAAATACAAGTGTGTATTGTTTGCCTTTCTGCAGCGCCTGTGTCAGCGCAAGGGCCACCGCTTCAGAACGGCCGTCATTGGTGGTACTGGTGGCAATACCGATAAACCAGTTGCCGTCTTTGGCACTTCCTACACCACAATCGCTGCTGGCAATATCCGGGTTTTTGAAATCGCCGAAAGCGCGCGTATGCTGCACATTGGCATTAAACACCGTGTTGGAGGCATTGATGAGGCAGAGGTTGCCGTTTTTTTCAAAACTTCCGTTCAGGAAATCCTGCGCAGGCAGAATAGCCGGAAGGCAAAGCAAAAGCAGTATGCGTAAGAAGTGTCTTTTCATGTGCGGGAGAATGTTGTTTTGACTTCTTATCGGTAAAGGTCCGTTATCCTTATAACTCAAACCGGCGAAAAAGGTTACACCCTTGTTCCGCCGGAACAGGAAAAGGAAACAGGCATGTATAGTTAACGGCCTGTAAATGCGGTTTATTGTGTGTGGGCGCATAATTTCTTAAGAAATGCAAAAAACGATCCAAAGGACACAATACCGGGAATTATGACCTGGTGTTTAGGTTTTATCCCGAAAATGCGGATATTTGATTAAACACAACAGTTGAACCATGAAAAGAAAAACTACTTCGTTTAAGTTACTTCCTGTGCTTTTTCTCGCTGCCGGCATTGGCCGGGCGGGGGCACAGCCCTGCTTTGATGCAGGAACAGGCCTCGACGGTGCCTACACGGCAACCGTAAATACCACGCTGGCCGGTGGAACCTATAATTACACCAATTTCACGATTAACAATGGTGTAATTGTAACGGTTACCGGAACACAGCCCCTCATCATCCGTTGTACCGGAACTGCAACCATTAACGGACTGCTTCGTGCCAACGGCGGCAACGGCGGCAACGGTGTTACCTTCTCAACTTACGGTACCGGCGGAGTTGGTGTGGCAGGCGGCGCGAACGGCGGCGACGGAAGCTACAGTTCCTCTTTGGGACCCCTGCCGGGTGTTGCCGGTTCAGGCAGCGGCGGAGCAATTAACCAGGGTGGCGCCTGGTCGGGTGGTGGTGGTGCAGGCTATTCGGTTGCTGCAACCAGTACACTGAATGGTTCCGGCGGTTTTGGCGGACCAGCTTATGGTACACCACAGATTGCCGGCCTTGAACCGGGTTCAGGCGGCGGCGGCGGATCGGGCGGATATTCCTGTGGTTCGGGCGGCGGCGGTGCCGGCGGCGGACTTATTGTTATTAACGCCGGTGTATCAATTACGATCGGTGCTACCGGTGCAGTTAACAGCAACGGCGGAAACGGCGGCAGCGACGGTACGGGCAACTGTGGCGGCGGTGGCGGCGGATCAGGTGGAGCAATCTGGCTGGCTGCACCGGCAATGACCAACAGTGGTTCTGTTGCTGCAACAGGCGGTGCCGGTGGTGCTTCCCAGGTAAATTATTCGCCATATTATGGCGGTGGAACTAATGGCGCCAACGGCCGCATCCGCCTCGATTACAATGGTACACTTGGCGGCAGCGGAACATCCAATCCGGTTGTCGGATTTCATGCCGGTGTATCTGTATCAACACTTGCGGCTGGTACGCCTGCTGTTACAAACATTACCTGCAACGGAGCGAATAACGGTTCAGCAACAGTAACACCTTCGGGCGGTTCAACACCTTATACCTACAGCTGGTCGCCTTCGGGCGGAACGGCAGCAACAGCCTCGGGTCTTGCACCGGGAACTTATACCGTTACAGTTACTGATGCTTCCGGCTGCGGTTCATCAACGGCATCTGTTACCATTACCGAACCTGCTGTGCTTAACGCAACTGTAAGCGCGCAAACAAACGTGCTTTGTTTTGGAAACGCAAATGGATCTGCAACAGTTACAGAAACAGGCGGTACCGGTCCGTTTACATACAACTGGGCACCTTCGGGCGGAACTGCGGCAACAGCCGGCGGACTCACCCCGGGATCATATACCTGCACAGTAACGGATGCAAACGGATGCAGCACCACCACTTCGGCAAGTATTACCGAGCCGACTGTACTTGCACTTACGGTTGAAACCGTTACCAATCCGACAACCTGCGGCGGTGCCGATGGCGCCATCAACATGAGTTTCAGCGGCGGCACACCGGGTTACACGTATATGTGGAACAACGGCGGTATGACAGAAGATATCAGCGGGCTTGTTGCCGGAAGTTATTCGGTAACGGTAACTGATGCCAACGGATGTTCTATTTCATCCAGCGTAATTACACTTACCGATCCGCCTGCTCCAACTGTTACCATGAGCCTGGTAATGGATTCCATCTGTTCCAGCGATCCGCTGCTTTCCCTTATCGGAACAGCTTCGCCTGCGGGCGGATCATTCTCGGGAACCGGTGTAACCGGAACGGATTTTACGCCTTCTGTTGGTCCGGGTGTTTATGCAATTACCTATTCGTACACCGATGCGAATAACTGTTCCGCTTCAGCGGTTGACAGTATCACAGTTGACATCTGCACCGGCCTGTTTGCAAACAACAGCACAGGCAGCCTGCAGATACTGCCGAACCCGAACAACGGAACATTTACCATTCAGCTCGGCAACACCCGCGAAGCGGTTACACTCACACTGCGCAACGCGCTCGGACAAACGGTAAAAACCATGCAGCTTCCCGCAGGGAAAAACAGCGTGGACATGAGCGGTTTGTCGCAAGGTATTTACACGCTTGAAGTGGCGAATGCGGATGGGAAAATGACGAAGAAGATTGTGGTACGGTAATACGGTTCCATATTAAAAATAAAACAGGCTGTCTCAAAAAGGCAGCCTGTTTTATTTTTGATGTGGTAAAATGTACTGGTGGTGAAATGGGAATTACAGTTCCGGATTATTCGTTTTTTACTAACCGGAAAATCTGCGATTCATTGCCGACAAGCACTTCCAGGAAATATACACCGGCATTGACATCGCGCATATAAAGTGGTTGCTGCTGCTGACCCGCTTCAAGAGTTATACTTTTTGTCGACCGGATGATGCGGCCGGTAATGTCGGTTACGCGGTAACTGATTTCCGATTTGTTTTCCAGGTTCAGGCCGATGGTGAACTCGCCGTTTCCGGGGTTGGGATAAACAACAATATCAAATGTTGCACACGATGCGACAGAAACAAAACCGGAAACAGTGCTGGTGCCGTTTTCATCGGTCTGGTATAACCGGTAATAGTTCATTCCCGGCGCCGGCGTTTCGTCTTTCCAGCTGTAATAACGGGGCTGGGTGGTGTTATGTCCCCCGGCAATTATTGCAACGGTATCAAATGCTGCGCTACCTGTTGTTCGCATCACGGTGAAATGATCGTTATTGATTTCGGTGGCAGTGGTCCAGTTCAGTTCAACGGCGTTACTGCTGCAGTGGCCGCTGAAACCGAGCATGGTAACCGGCAGCGGTGTGTTGGTGTAATTGATGGTAGCCAGTGTAAAAAACAAATTGCCCGCATTGCCGAGGTTGGTAACGCCGCTGAATTCGATGCGTGTGCCGTTTAATACCGCACCGGAATAAATAGTTGTTCCCCCGTTCGCAAAATTACCGTCATCATCCACCAGCAGGCGCAGGTTGCTTACCGGGAGATAACCGGTAAGCAGTGTAGATTCAAAACCGACTGAAACCGTTTGTGTGAAATTGGTTGCCTGTGCTTTCCACACGCGCTGAATACGTGCCCCGTTTGTTCCCAGCGAAGAAGGGTAATTGCTGAACGTCGGATCGCCATAGATTGATTGCAGACTGGCATTGTTGTGTCCGGCGAGCAGCGTGGAAAGGTTGGATGAAAAGGCAGCCGGTGTAGCAAATGTTCCGTTCACCAGTGTTACAGCATCAACCGATGCATTAAGGCTTAAGATGCCGCGCGACATGCGCTGGTTCAGCGTGGACGCATCATCGCGGCCGATACCGGTTACGTTGTTGTGATATCCGGCATGCGTTGCGCCCCAGGTGCTTGCTCCTGAACTGTTCATGTACGTAACAGCGGCACCGGTGCCCTGGTTGTTTTTTAACGTAATGCCGTACTTGACAGCAAGGTAACTTTCTACCCGCCTGATTTCACTTGCACTCAGCAGTGTATTGTACACCAGCAGCTCCGCGTAGTCAATGGTTGAAGGCAGGTTATTAAAAGCAAGATCGTTGTTGCCGATGCACAGCGGGCGTGTGGTTGCTCCCGGCGAAAAATTAAGCCCGGAAAAAGAACGGATACCACCTGTGTTGCTGTTAAAATACATCGTTGATGCAGCAGCAGTGGTCGTGGTGGTAACCAGCACATCCTTGTTCTGAATGTTGGTTGTGCTGAGCGCGTTTTGCCCGGAGCCGTCGTCTACAAAATCGAAACGCGCAGCAGTACCGTTAAGTTCGTAACCAACCCGGTAAGCACCCGAACCGATTGTTTCCCATTTAAAATAAACAACGCCGGCCTTCAGGTTATGTACCATAAACAGCGTGTTGTTGTTCGTATTAAAAATCGAATTGCCGGTAAATGAATTGGTGCTCGACAAGCTGTTTGTTGAACCGTTAAAAGAAATATACGGGTTAAAGTTAATGGCGTTGTTTACCAGCGTGGGGCTTGTCTGTGCCGGTGTTCCGGGCTGCACAATAAAATTGCCGGTAATGCCTGCACCCGACTGGTCGTTCCATTGCGTAACTGCCGAACCGGATGTGGTTACCCCGGTGTTTGTGCGCAGCCATGTTTTCAGATTTGCCGAACTGCTTCCCGGGTATGCTGAGCAGGCTGCAATAGCACGCGTTCCTGCCGGGCTGGTTACAGCCGGTGTATAATTTGTAACCCCGATCCGGAAACTGGTACACTGCGCATCAAGCAGATTGGCAATGGTGGCTGATGTGCTGTTGATGTCATACGCAATCCAGAAATAGTTGGTGCCCGATGCCAGTGCCTGGCTGCCGTTAATGGTGATGGTGCCCGCAGCAGGTGTGATGCCTCCCGGTAAAAATTCATTAGACGGGGAAAACGAATTGGTGGTGCCGGTGTAATAAATATGGATTTTGGTTACATCATTCGTGTTCGTTCCCGGAATGGTGGAGCCGGTCATGTTAATCTGAAACTGATTCAGCGCAAGTGCATTGCACGAACCCGTGGTAACCACGCTCACACCTACAATGGCCTGGTCCAGGTCGCATTTCTGTACGGTGGCTGTACTCGCCTGCGTGCTTGTGCTGCTGCTGTATGTCATGTTCGCAGGCGTTACTGCGCGGTAAACAAGCAGCGCCGTGTTGCCCGTCCCACAGTAGTAGGTATTCACCAGCACGCGATATGTTCCGGCTGCTGTGGGTGTCCATGTTACACGCGATTGTACACCGCAAAAATCATCGCTGTATCCGCCGGGTACCGCGGCTCCCGTATTATCTAGAATCGTGATCTGCGAATCGAACGTAGCATTGCTGCCATCGGCGGAACAAAACGAAAAGTCATACGTCGGCATACAGCCGGATGCCACCACAAAAGTGTAATAGTTGCCGGTTGTTACATTCATGCTTTGGTATCCGGCGTTGGGCGCAGGACTTAACGCACCTGCATTGGTTCCGCCTGAACATTGTGCGGCTGCATCAACCTGCAGCAGTAGAAAAAGGGCCAATAATCGGTAAATGTGGGTCATGTTACTAAAACGATTCAGCTGTTTGGGTAAAATAAAATCCAATCGGATTTTATACCTGACTGGATTTTTAATGGTTTGCTGAGGCTAAATTAGTATTTTACAATCCTTTACGATAAAAAAAGGGAAGCGAACTGAAGGATAAATAGGGTTTCTAAATCGGTTTAATAAAAACGGGTGGTGTACGGCGCATTATGTCTCCAATTGCGAGCCGATTTGCCGGATTACTTGTTCAATTGAATCCACCTGCGGAATATTTTTACGCCAGCACACAATGTCCACATTGCCTTTGCGCCAGAATCCGTCGGGGCAGCACACGAGCAGTTTTTTGCTTTCGGCAAACAGGCCGAGTTCGAGCAAACTCACCGGCGATTTTGTTCCCGGTGCAAAATAAAACACGATGAGGTCGGCGCGTTCGAGGCCGTCCAGTTCCCAGTTCACCTGTTCGTTAAACGGTTCGCTGTGTATTTCCTGTTTCCAGGAAGCATCCCACGCATCCCGGCGCGGGTTGAGGAAACAGATGCGCTCATCATCTGCAAATGCGTTTTCAATTTCTTCCTGCCAGTTTTCGGCAATGCCCATTTCGATGGAGCCTGCAAGAAAAACGGAGAAACGGTTGCCGATGGCGGATAGCGGGTGGGGCGGTTTTATGGTTGACATGCTTTAAAGGTACGAACTTTAAGATCGTATAACTTTACTGCCTCAATTAACCGCAAAGCATACAAAAAGTTCAAAAGCAAAGGGCGCAAAGAAATATCCCTGCGCCCTTCATTATTAAAACTTCAAAACCGCTTACTCAAACGCGGCGATGCCCGTAACATCCATGCCTGTAATAAGCAGGTGAATGTCGTGCGTGCCTTCGTAGGTGATTACCGATTCCAGGTTCATCATGTGGCGCATAATCGGGTATTCGCCGGTGATGCCCATGCCGCCGTGAATCTGGCGGGCTTCGCGTGCGATGGTGAGTGCCATGTGCACGTTGTTGCGTTTCGCCATCGAAATCTGCGCGGGGGTGGCGCGGTTTTCATTTTTCAGAACGCCGAGGCGCCAGGTGAGCAGCTGTGCCTTGGTGATTTCAGTAATCATCTCGGCTAATTTTTTCTGCGTAAGCTGGAAACCGCCGATGGGTTTGCCGAACTGGATACGCTCTTTGGAGTAACGCAGGGCCGAATCGTAACAATCCATGGCTGCGCCGATGGCACCCCAGGCGATTCCGTAACGCGCCGAATTGAGGCAGCTCAGCGGGCCTTTCAGTCCTTTGATTTCAGGGAACAGGTTTTCTTTCGGCACTTTTACGTTGTCGAATACCAGTTCGCCGGTGGCGCTGGCGCGCAGGCTCCACTTGCCGTGTGTTTCGGGCGTGGTAAAACCTTCCATGCCGCGTTCCACGATGAGGCCGCGGATTACACCGGCTTCGTCTTTCGCCCACACTACGGCGATATCTGCAAACGGCGCGTTCGAAATCCACATCTTGGCACCGTTCAGTACCACGTGGTCACCTTTGTCTTTAAAGTTGGTAATCATGCCGCCCGGGTTGGAACCGTGATCGGGTTCGGTGAGGCCGAAACAGCCGATGAGGTCGCCGGTGGCGAGTTTGGGTAAGTATTTGCGTTTCTGTTCTTCAGTTCCGAACGAATAAATCGGGTACATCACCAGCGAGCTCTGCACCGATGCGGTAGAGCGGATGCCCGAATCGCAACGTTCCAGTTCCTGCATAATGAGGCCGTAACTGATCTGGTCGAGGCCCGGTCCGCCATACTCCTGCGGAATGTAAGGTCCGAACGCACCGATTTCAGCGAGTCCTTTCAGTATCTGTTTCGGAAACTCGGCGCGCTGGGCGTAGTCTTCGATAATCGGTGAAAGTTCTTTTTTCACCCAGGCACGCACGGTGTCGCGTACGAGTTTATGTTCATCGGTCAGCAGCTCATCGAGCAGGTAATAATCCGGAGCCTGGAAATTGTCAGTAGCCATTGTGGAAGCGTTTTTGAAATGTCTTGTAATTGCGGCTGCAAAAATAGGCATTTTTAGTTTAGTGTAAAGCGGCTTTGCCGCAGTAACCAAATCAGTGGCAGTGGCAGGCAGCAGTGGCAGTCTTATGGCTTACACGGCCTTGTCGTTTTTTGTATCCTATTTCAACTGCTTTGCTGCCGAAATAGGTTCAGGGACTGTTTTGCCTGCCACTGCCACTGGTTTGCAAACCTCATTTGTACCATCTGCTTGTACCTAATTCAGAAAGCATGGGATTTTTACGGCAATTTCCTTGGGCGCTTGGTTTGTGGGTTATCTTTGCTGCAATTAAGCTGCTCCGGGAGGCATTCCGGTTTTTATTTAACACAGTGTTAAGGAAGAATCGAGCGCACCGGGGTTGTTTGGTACAAAAATTGACATTAACGGATCATCTAAACAAAACACATACTATGAAAAAGCTGATTTTAACCGCTTTCTGTGCTTCTGCCGGCCTCATTATGAACGCCCAGATTTACATGAGCACCGCTTCCAAAACGACTTTTTACTCGTACACGCCGATGGAAAACATCGACGCGACCAGCGATAAAGGCAATTTCCTGATCAACAGCGCCAGCGGCCAGGTGGTTGCCAAAGTGGAAATCAAAAGCTTCCACTTCAAAAACGGCCTCATGGAGGAACACTTCAATGAGAACTACATGGAAACCGACAAGGCCGGTCCGAAAGACGCCAAAGGAAATGTGACCTACCCGAACAAGTGGGCCACCTTCAAAGGCAAAATCCAGGAAACAATTGATTACACCAAAGACGGTTCGTACGACATCACCATTGTAGGTTCCTTTACCTGCCACGGTGTTGAAAAACCGAAAACCGTAAAAGCCAAAATGGTAATCAAAGGCGGCATTGTAACCGTTGACGGTTCGTTCGATGTTCCGCTGAAAGACCACAACATCGCGGTTCCGGAAGCTGTAGGCACCAAAATCGCAGAGTCCATCAAGGTGAGCTTTAATGCAACCCTGGCGGAGAAGAAAAAGTAGTACTGGTTTAATACACACATTTAGCAAAGCCGTCTCCGTATTCCGGGGGCGGTTTTGTTTTTAAACCTGTTCGGAATAAAAGCCGTGTAAATTTCGCTGTTGTTTAATTTGAGGTATTTTTGCAATATGCCCAAAACGGTAGCTCCGCCTCCAATAAAATACGATACCATTCCCGGTGAGTACATCACCACGCGGGAAGGCGCGGCACCACTGAAACCGGTTGTGCGTCCCGATAATTTCCAGCCCTGGGTGTCAGCCGTTATTTTCCTGGCGTTCCTGGTTTTGGTTATCCTGCGTGTTTTCGACTGGCGGCGTATGCGGCAGTTGCTTTCGGGCATTACGCGTATTTCGGCGGTTTCGCTGTATTACCGCGAGGAATATGCACTTACCAACCGCATTTCTATATTGCTTACACTCAACTTTCTGCTGTGCGGGGCCTTGTTTATTACGCAGCTGGTGCGGGTGTATGCAGGTAATGCGCTGCCGCTGCAGCCGTTTTTTGTATTCCTGCTGGTGGCGGGCGGGCTGTTTCTGACCTACCTGCTTAAATGGCTCGGGGTGCTGCTGCTGGGGCAGGTGTTCCAGGTAAAAGATCCGGCTGCGGAGTACAGTTATACCGTCTTCCTGTTTAATAAAGCGCTGGGTATCATGCTGTTCCCGGTGGTGGTGGCCCTGGCGTTTGCGGTGCAGCTGAAGGCCGAATGGCTGGTGTATGCGGGCCTCGGTTTATGGGGTATTATGCTGATATACAGAATTCTGAGGGGGGTGCTCATCGGGATTTCTGCGGGAGGCGTTTCCATTTTCAATTTATTTATATACCTTTGCACCCTTGAAATACTACCGTTTGTACTAATTACAAAAGCACTGCGGGATTTTTTCTTCCGGGTGTAACCAATGAAACGGCGCTAAGAGAGTGGCAACCAACGCGAAAAATACAGACCTGAAGGTTAAGAGTATACTGGTAACCCAGCCTAAACCCGAATCGGATAAGTCTCCGTATTTCGACCTCATGAAAAAATATGGGGTTAAAATTGATTTCCGTGAATTTATCCACGTCGAAGGCGTACCTGCGCAGGAGTTCCGGCAGCAGCGCGTTAACATTATGGATCATTCGGCGGTAATCCTCACCAGCCGAAATGCGGTTGATCACTTTTTCCGCATCTGCCAGGAAACGCGTGTTACCGTTCCCGATACGATGAAGTATTTCTGCATCTCCGAATCAACGGCGTATTACCTGCAGAAATATGTGCAGTACCGCAAACGGAAAATTTTCCACGGCAAGCAGAATTTCTCGGAGCTCATGGACATCATCAAAAAACACAAGGAGGAAAAATTCCTCTACCCGTGTACCGATGTGCATAAAGAAGAGATCCCGGAAATCCTGGACAAACACAACATCAAGTATTCCAAAGCTATTTTTTACCGTACGGTGTGCAGCGATCTGTCTGACCTCGCCGATGTGTATTACGATATCCTTGTGTTCTTCAGCCCGTCGAGCATCACCTCGCTGCTGAAAAACTTCCCGAAGTTCAAACAGAACAAAACGCGCATCGCCGCTTTCGGTCCCAGCACCGCCAAAGCCATCGAAGAAGCGAACCTCAATCTTGACATCCACGCCCCGAAACAGGGCACACCATCCATGACGATGGCGCTGGAGGAGTATATTAAGATGGTGAATAAGAAATAAGATCCTATTTCCGATTTTTCAACACTCAATTTTCAACACTCAATTTTCAATGTTCAACGGCATTAGTACACGCCATCGTTGAAAAAAGGGTTACCGTCACTTCGAGCGGCAGTCGAGAAGAGGTTTTATACAATCGTTTTCCAAAGACTTAAGTTACGTTTCCGCTGTTCTTCCCGCCTCAGGCGGGACTCGAACTGACGCGTAGTTATCTTTATTCTTTACTATATGTTTGAAGATACTGTTCGATTGAATTTCGGTCTTTCAAGTCAATAGTAACCCCGAGCTCCCAATCCTGGAGGAGCAAGTTCCATTGCATTCCAAGGGCATGAAGCATTACAGCCAATGCATCCTTATTCATGTCCCATTGATTGGTCAGCCAGATGTTTTGTACTATATGTTCTTTAAAATCATAATAAACAGCCGTGTAATTTTTCCCGAAAGCAACACAATCGTTATGCAATACCCGGTGGTACTGTCCATACCCGGTCAGTACATGCGCGATGCGTTCCAGTCCAATGCCGCCGATAATTTTTTCAAGATCATTTGGATTTATTTGACGCTGAGCCAGCGGTGTTTTTTCGTAATCATTGCGAATATAAACATCGGAGTAACCCTTGCCATCCGCGTTTCCGGAAAACCGGTCTTCGATTTCTTTGTTTTCTGATTCGAGTCTTTCCCGGTTTTCAGCAGGTAGTATTTCAACCTGTCTGAAATCATCTTCGTGGTAAAAGATCGTTTTTGGCAGATTCATATTTCTGATGAAAATTGGTTGCTGAAAATTGAAAATTCAATTTTATAAAGAACCTCAATCTCACCACACACACACAATTTTCCCAACCGACTTCCGCGATTCCAGCCAGCTGTGGGCTTCCGCGATTTCTGCTGCTTTAAATGTTTTTCCGCAGTGCGGTTTTAACTCACCAGCAGCAGTCAGCTTTGCAACCTGTTCCAAACATGCTTTTAAAATCTCCGGTTTGTGGTCGGCGATGCGCAGCATGTTAATTCCGGTGATGGATTTGGAGGGAAACAGCAGCGCAATGGGGTGATAAAATCCGAAACCGAGTACGAGTCCGAGTGCGGAGAAAATATTTCTTCGGCCCAGGCGTTCGGCGGCTCCGAATGTTACCATGCGTCCGCCGGCTTCCAGCAGCTGCATGCCTTGTTTAAATGTTTTTCCGCCCACGGCATCAAACACCACGTCCACACCTTTGCCATTGCGCAGCTTGCGTATCTGTTCCGCAAAGTTGCCGGTGCTGTAATTTATCGGGTGATCCACGCCGTTGTTTTTCAGGTAATCGAATTTGCTGTCGCTGCCGGTTGTTCCGTAAACGATGCAGCCACGGCGTTTGGCCAGTTGCACCAGCGCGGTGCCTACACCGCCTGCGGCAGCGTGCACGAGCACATGTTCACCGGCGCGGAGCTTGATACATTCTTCGGCAGCGTACCAGGCGGTGGCGAATTGCGTGGCCAATGCGGCGGCTTCACCAGCGGGCATGCTGTCGGGAATTACGGCTACTGCTTTTGCATTTGTGTTGGCGTGTGTGGCGTATCCGCCAAAACGGGTGCAGGCCACCACGCGCTGCCCGGGTTTTACGTTTGAAACAGCTGCGCCTGTTTTCACAATGCGGCCCACCACTTCGTAACCGAGCACACTGGGCAGGGGAGGCGCTTCTTTGTACATACCGTAACGCGCCATCACATCGGCAAAGTTGAGGCCGAATGCTTCCACTTCCAGCTGCACTTCGTGTGCGGCGGGGGCGGGTAATTGCAGCGCACGTTTTTCAAAAGCGGTGGCGGCGGCGCCGGTTTTTATAAGGTAGTAGGCTTCCATGGTTTCTTAAATCGGGGAGGATATTATATTAAGTGGCAGTAGCAGTCAGCAGTGGCAGTCGGCTGGTATTTCAGAAGATGAATCTGTTCCTTTCGAATACACGACTGCCACTGCCAACTGCTCCTGCCACTATTAAAAAGAACTTTGCTTTGTAAAACAATCCTTATCAGCGCTCGTATACTTTCTCTAAAAGCGGCGAATCAATCAGGTCCTGGGGCGAAACCACCAGCTCCTCCATCGGAATTTTTTCGCCGTATTTTTCCTTCAGTTTTTTCTTCAGCTGGGGATCGCTCAGGTCGAGCAGCTTTAATGCCTTGGGCTCGCTCAGTCGCATGTTGGTGGCTTCGTGAAATGTTTTCCACACCAGCTCCGAACAGTACATGCGGTCGTCGCCCCAGCCGAAGTACGGATCGTACGGCACTTTGCGAAATTTTTTGGCCACGGCTTTTATCTTCTCTAATTTTTTATCGGTAAAAAATTTATTCGCGCCTTTCATCCGCATTATCAGTATGTGTTTGCCTTCGCCGCGGTCCACATACTGCTGCAGCGGAACCATACGCACGCTGTCCCACGCTTCGTACACAATGTATTCGCTGCCGCGCGGGCGAAGAAAAATAATGCCCACGTGACTGTATTTCGAGTTCGTGGCTTTTTTAATCGCCTTGCTGCGTTCGGTATCCCAGGTCTGAAAAATCAGGTCGCCGTCGTACACCGGTGGCAGCGGCTCCAGCTGCACGGTATCGGTTGATGTTTTGGCCAGCGAACCGATTACCGAATCGGCAAACGATGGTTTTATACCCGGGCCTTTTTCGCCGTGTTCGTGTCCGTCAGCATGTGCGGTATCGTTTGCGCTGTCGTTTTTGCCGCCTGCGTTTTCACTGCTGCAGCCCATGCCGGCAAACAGCACAAACAGGGCGGGAAGCATCCATTTTTTCAGAGCCATCTTTTTTTGCGGAAATAAAATATAAGACCAATTACAATTGCAATCATTACCCCCCACACGGCATAGTATCCCCAGGTTTCGTGCAGTTCGGGCATGTTGTCGAAGTTCATGCCGTACACGCCGGCGATAAACGTAAGCGGAACAAATATGGTGGTAATAATGGTGAGCGTTTTCATCACCTGGTTCATGCGGTTGCTAACGCTCGACAGGTAAATATCCATCATGCCCGACTGCAGGTCGCGGTAGGTTTCCACGGTATCAATTACGCGTATGGCGTGGTCGTGCACATCGCGCAGGTACAGGCTGGTGGAGTCGCTGAACAGTTTGGTTTCGCTGCGTTCAATGTTGTTCACCATTTCGCGCATGGGCCACACGGCTTTACGTAAAAAAATGAGTTCGCGTTTAAAATGGTGCAGGCGGTTAATGGTGTTCGGGCGGGGATCCTTCAGCAGGTCGTCTTCGAGCACTTCCAGTGCATCGCCTATTTTTTCGAGCACGGTAAAGTACGAATCCACCACGGCATCCATCAGTGTGTAGGCCAGGTAATCGGCGGCACTGCGGCGCACGCGGCCTTTGCCGGCGCGTATGCGGTTGCGTATCACATCAAACACATCGCCGCCGTCGGCTTCCTGAAACGAAAGTACCGTGTTGTTATCCAGCAGCAGTATCGTAAGCTGTTCCGAAACCAGTTCGGTTTTTTCAGTGGGATCGGCATACACCATTTTCATGATGCACGAAATGTAATTGTCAAAATCTTCCACCTTGGCACGCTGGGCCGTGTTCACAATGTCTTCGAGTGTGAGCGGGTGAATGTTGTAGTGTTTGCCGATGCTTTCCACCACCTCCACGTTGTGAATGCCGTCCACGTTTATCCACTTCACCATATTGTCGCGGCTGTGGTTATGGCATTCGTGAAACGTATCGAATGTATGTTCGTAACATTCGTTTTCGTTAAACTGGATCAGCGTAATGTTAACCGGTTCGTTTATTTCTTTACCGTAGTAAACAATAGAGCCGGGCGGCAAACCTGATTTTTCGGAGACGTTCTGCATGTGGATTGGTGGTACGAATATAGGGATAAGCCGATTAACAACTACGTGCCGGGGTAAGGAGGAGTTTTCTTTGTTTCGGGCGTGTCTCGTCTGAGCCGAGACCGGGCTTTCCGCTTCCGCACGGCGTCCGCTGCAATCCCTCACGCGGTAAAATGCCGTGGTTGTGTGTTGTGCCATCGGTTTCTTCGGGCTTTTTTGCAGCCGTTCGGTTAAAAGTCTTATCTTTTCGTCGGCAAACCATAAACTATCCGAAATGATGCAAACGCTACGATCACTACTTTTTACAGGTGTGCTGTTGTTTACCGGTGTATTCACCGGTACCGCGCAGTCCTGTTACCAGAATCCTTCACTCGAAGGCACTTCTCAGCCGCACGTGGTGCCGGCACCGTGGGTGGCCTGTTACGGATCGCCTGATACCCAGCCGGGGCAGTGGGGCATTACGCAGGCACCTTCTGACGGGGCCACGTATGTGAGCTTCCTGCAGTCGGGCTGGGCGGCCAACGGTTACACCGAAGGCATGACACAGCTGCTGGTGCCGTGTATGGTGGCCGGGCAAACCTATACGTTTTCGGTTGACCTTGCGCACTCCAACATTTACACCACGGCCGATCCGAACGGTTGTTACAGTTCGCTCATTGTGTATGGTGGTGCTACCTCCTGCGCACAAACCGAAATACTCTGGACTTCCGGTTCGTTCACACACACCAACTGGCAAACGTACAACATCACGTTTACGCCCACACAAAACTGGTGTTACCTGTCGTTTGCACCGTATTTTATTAACGTGTGCGGCAGCACCGGTTTCGATTACATCAATTGTATGATGGATAATATTTCCTGCGTAACACTCGCCAACGGCAACGTGCAGGGCACCGCCGCCAGCTGCAACAACGCATGCGACGGGCAGGCCTGGGCAACGGTTACCACCGGTACCCCGCCTTACACGTACCAGTGGATGCCGGGCAACCTCACTACCGATACCATTTCATCGCTTTGCGCAGGCTCCTATACCTGCACCATTACCGATGCCAACAGCCAGGTAATTGTTGATTCCATTACCATTTCACAGCCGGCGGCCATCACCACACAATCACAAAGCACCAACGTTACCTGTTTTAATGCCTGCAACGGCACAGCCACGGCCAACCCGTCAGGCGGATCAGGAACATTTACGTACAACTGGATGCCGGGCAATTTAACCACGCAGCAGATTACCGGTCTGTGTCCCGGCACATACACCTGCACCATTACCGATGGAAACGGATGTACAGACAGTGTGCAGGTCAACATCAGCGGTCCGTCTGCCGCGCTCAGTGCGGCCATCGCGGGAACAAACATTAGCTGTTTTGGTTCGTGTAACGGCACGGCAACTGTAACTGCCAGCGGCGGCACACCGGGGTATACCTACCTGTGGTCGCCCAGCGGCGGTAATGCAGCTACGGCCACGTCGCTGTGCGCGGGCCTTTACACCTGCAACATTACCGATGCCAACGGATGTACATCCACACAAACCATCAGCATCACCAGTCCGCCGCAGGTAACACTTTCGGCCGGCACGGTTACCAACGTATTGTGTTTTGGCGGCTCAACCGGATCGGCTTCCGTAGTTGCTTCGGGCGGAACGGGAACCTACACATACCTGTGGCAGCCGAGTGGCGGCACCGGGTCAACAGCAACAGGGCTGCCTTCGGGATTATACACCATTTCAATTATTGACGGAAACGGCTGCCCGGCCACACAAACCATTAACATTACACAGCCGCCGGCACTCACATCCATTGCACACGGCGATACGGTTTGTCCCGATGTACCTGTATATCTTAATTCCGGTGCATTCGGCGGAACAGGTCCATTCACCTTTGCATGGTCGAGCGGGCAAACCACGCAGCAGGTGTATCTGAATCCGCCGCCCACACAAAACACCACTTACACGCTTGTTGTTACGGATGCGAACGGTTGCCAGTCCACATCTACCGCGTTTGTTGAAGTCGGTTCCATCCCGTTTGCCGCATTTACAAGCAACGCGCCCACGGGGCAGATGGCATTAGTGAACGGATCGGCGCAGCTTTGTTTCACCGACAATTCCACCAATGCTAACAACTGGGGCTGGTTCAGCAGCAACGGCACCACGCAGCAGTTTATTGATACTGTGCCTTCGCCGTGTTTCACGGTTACTGATACCGGTGTGTTCTGTACACGCCTCAATGTGGTGAGTACCGAAGGATGTATTGACTCCGCCGACTATTGCATTGAAGTGGCTATTGTAAACTACAGCATCCCGAACGTATTCACACCGAACGGCGACGGCAACAACGATGTGTTTTTCATTACCACCAATGGTGTAAAAGACATGACCTGCACGCTGTACGACCGCTGGGGTGTTGAAGTGTATAAATGGAACGGCGTAACTGCTTTCTGGAACGGCACCACCAACACCGGCAAACAGGCCGTTGACGGCGTGTACTACTACGCGGTGAAGATGATTGATTATTCGGATAAGCCGATTGAGGCCGCCGGATTTTTGCACCTGATTACAGGGAAGTAAAAGCCGGGGCTAACTTATAAAACCTGAAACCGCCTGTTTCCTTTTTTTGGGAGATGGGCGGTTTTGTTTTTATTGAGGTGTTGTTTCAGGCGCGGCAGTTTTTACATAATCACATTTTACTGCTATTGTTTTAACGTAAATCCGTAACCGTTATTTCTGCTACATCTTTTAGTTGTTCCTTCGCCCAAAAACGCAAATAAACATCTATGTTTTGTTGTTGTTTTTCAGGCATTTTTGATATTAAATTGCGGGAAGGATTTATTTTCAGTACGACTTGTTTTTTGCCATTATTTTCCAATGCCTCCTGCAGCAAAACAATGCAGCCAAGCATCTCATTTGATAGCTGAAGTGTGTGGACGCCTTCAGAACGGCCGATGTCGCAGGCGATAAAGGGAATTTCTGCAAAGAGTTTTGCAGCTAATATAGTGCCGACTTCCTGAAGAGGTAGTTCAGTTTCAAGAATTATATGTCCTGCGAAATAATTGATCATGTTTAAACTGATTTACTACCATTTTCCGGTTAAAAACTGTTTTACTTGTTCATCGGTTAAGTATCCCTTTTCTTTTGCCATGTTTGCTATTTTCTCGGCTGTGCCCAAAAGCAGTGCTTTGAGTTCGTTTTCTTTCAGTAAGTCAGATGTCTCAGCGAAATCGAACCTGCAATTAAATAAATCTTCCCTTTTTTGAATAAAAAGCAGAATTGGCCAATTGGCGATATCAATAGTAGTTTCATTCGATGTTAATGCCTCAAAAAAATCTTCGGGAAAGGCTTCTACGAAAAGAATCATATCAGGGTCAAATTTAAGATTCCGAGTCAGATTGCCCTGGGTTAATTTAACCTGATGATTATTTTCTCTCATAAAACGGCGCAACCCGAAAGTTATTGGGTCAAGTTCGTTAAATGGGTCAATAGGTTCTTGCGAGTAAGAAATAAATGAATTTTCAATTTCTATATTAATCATCGATTTTGTTTATTTTAAATAGTTCGTCAAAAGTCTGAGTATCCAATACCGGGAAACCGAATTTAATAAGTCCGTAACGATTTCTCCGCAGAAACATTTGATGTACATCGGAAACAATGTTACCGTCTGTAAGGTAAATACGCCCTATTGGTTTGTCAAATTTAATTAAATAATAACCCGGTTGAGGATCGATTAATTTTTCGGCTTCAATCCATATCATTTCATCATAAAATTGTCCTTGATTTTTATTGGTAGATCCTAATTTGTTTTTGAAATAATCTGATTTCAATCTTGGTCCATGCTCCGCAGGAATGTGTCCATAGGCTTTAACTGAATATGGGTTTTCCCATTGTGGGGCTTCATTAGGGCCTGTCCAGGGATATTTACTTCCAACATTAGTATTCAAGTCGCTGGGTTTAATATACTTTTGTACAATATTACCTGAATATGAATTAATATTAACCAAAGGTGCCTTATTCGCATGTTCAGCAATACCATCATTGAACGCTTTCTCAATATCAGGATCAGTCAAATCCATTTTATCTGCACCTTTTACTCTTTTACCAGCTTTCAGGTCGGTTAAAAAATCATCGAAAGAAGTTTTTCCTTCTTCTGCAAAATAATAAGCAGCTTTACTTATCCGGTCATAATCACGTTGATCAACATTCTTCAACCCTTTCATCCGGCTTTCAAAATCAGCAGCATACTCCTTATCCGCATTCACCTTCACCTGCTCATCCAGCCAATACTGTTTATTCCGCTCAATCTGCGCCAGTTCATCAGCAGTCCAGTTATTATTTTTACCGTAGCGTAGCAAAGCATCCTGTGCTTCAATTTCAAGTTTGAGCATTTCGGGAACTTCCATCTCTTTGAAATTGAGCATGCGGTGCTGCTCCAGGTGCAGCAGTTCTTCCATAATCACATTCCGTGAGGCGGTATCGCGCAGCACTAATGCACCCGGCTGTCCGGCTTCACCGGGCAGGTACATGGCGTTGGCGCCTTCGGTATCAAGAAACTTTTCAGCTTCTTTGCCCCGCCATACTTTTACATCGCCAATCTGCTCCGCGTTTGCAACAAAGCGATTGAGTTCGGCTTTTTCGTACACTTTTGGTTTGTCAACCGCATCTATTTTCCCTTTAATTTCATTTACGGTATAGTCTTTTGCACGGATGTCGGCTACGTGTTCGATGTCATCTAATTGTTTGCGCAATGCAATAATTAATTCATCGGCCTGTTTGGCCACATTGGTGCGCAGGGCATTGTCAAGTTCGTCAAGCAGCCGGGCTTTGGTTGCCGCCTCTTCGGTGACATCGGCCAGCTTAAACAGTTTTGCAGTTTTGCCTACGGCTGCAATTATTTTTAAAGCTGCAAAAACATCAATACCTGCGCCAAGCAGATCGAGGTACAGCCAGAATGCATCCGGCTCCGAAGAAAGCAATGAGGTGCCGCCGGAAGTTCCCGTACCCGAAGCCGCTTTCTGGAACTCATAATCCGCTTTATGGTCAAAATACTGGTAGGTGCTTATTGCTGCTGCACCAAGGCCGGCAAGAATTGCAAATGGTGTTCCGATACCTGAACAGGCAAGAATACCGAGGCCAATGTTACAAACGGTCAGGAATATTTCCTTGAACATTTTAATCGATTGCCGCCGCTGCAATTCTTCATTTACCATTTTATAAGAGGCTGATCCTTCCATCAGACCCATATCATCAAAAGTAAAGGCAACCACATTATCCAGATCCCACACTTTTTTCGGGGAATCCAGCAGATTCTGCCTGGTGATATCTATATTCCCGCTCATGGTGCTTACTGCAGCAGCAATCGTACTATAAAGCGGGGCCGTATTTACCGCTTCCACTTTTTCGGCCATACCCATACTAACTGCAAATTTCGTCCGGTATGGGTTTTTATAACTTTGGTTATTGCGGGCTTGGAGGTAATTGTAGCCGGCATAATAGGAGTAACCTAACAATTGACCGAGTTCATCTGCTCTTCCTGGTTGTATAAAATAATCCAGCAGGGGATGACCAGCATCACGCACTTTGGCAACCTCGTTCATAGCGCGTTGTAAACTGGCAATGGCCATGTAATCATTGTCATTCAGCTCCCCCTTAAATGAATAACTTTCGTTTTGCTGCATGACGTGATCCATCTTGTCGGCTTCCCAGCGATCAGCCAGGTATTGCTCGTATTCTACTTTGGCTTCGTAAAGCAATACGGCCATGTCTTCGAGACGAGAAGGTTTGCTGAAATAACTATAACGTTCCTGTACGATTAGGTTTTGTGTATTATTCAGAATGTTGTTTGCGACAGTTAATGCCCTTCGCTGAAAAGCGTTCTGCAGGCTGGTTATGTTTTTCTCAAATACATCTGCTGACTTGAATGGCGAAACAGCAAGTGCAGACTCATATTCTGTTCGCTTTGCCGCTACTTTATCACCATATGTCGGATCATCATTATCCGATCTGCTGTTTATATATTCCATGAACTTCAGATCGTTCCGCAACGTATAAAGTGCTTCCGATTGAGGTGAGGACATCAGAATAACAAGATCTTTATCAGCCAGTGGAATTTCTGCCAATGGCTGCTGATTATAAGCCAGGATTTCCCGCTGTAACTCCTCCTGTTCCTTTTGTTTTATCAATGCCACCGCATCATTAACAAGTTTCCGCGACTGCAACGTGTACATGCCATACCCACTGATGCGGATGCCATTATAAAGTACATCCTGCACTTTTTCCACCACAATCCGGAATGCTTCACTGTCAACACCGAGCACCTGTATATCTGCCTGGGTATGCTCCACCACAATTTTCCGGTCGGCGATGTACAGGAACAGGTTGGTCATGTCCATAGCCGATACCGGGTTTGCCAGGTAAAATTTGCCAAATGAATCATTTTGCTGCAGTTCCGATTCATAACCGGTAATCGAATCCACAAATACCCAGAATCCTTTATAGTTGTGTTTGTTTTTATCCAGCAACTGATGCCTTATAGTCGCCTGGTTTTCGCTGTACCAGTAAACATAAAGCGTGGGTACCGGCTCCCCGGTAATTGCATAAATTTTCTTTTCCCCGAACTCTGCCCGGTATGCCGTAAGGTCCGGTACAGGATCGGTAAGCCTCCATCCTGCTTTTAATTGTTTGCGCGCCCACTGATCAAGATAATAGTTGTTTACCCGGGCATGTCCAGGAAGTGCCCGGAATACCGCGCTGACAGCGGGCCAGTTGAAGTAATCGCTTTGTTCCTGTGTTAATTTGGTATTGTAACGGATTCCCTCCCGCATGGTTTTGTCCTTTTCCGGATCAATAATTACGGGTTCATTGGGAAGCAACTCCACATCATCCTGTTTAATAAACCCGGTTACCGTTTTCTGATCGGGCAGTTTTACAAATACATAGTAATAGGTATTTGTCTGATCGGTATATTCATAATAGAGTTCAACAAGTTTTGTTTCAGGGAGTAACTTAAAGGCTGAAACCATCGTGTTATTTTTCAGCTGGAACAGTTCTGCTTCATGTAACGTTTTCAATTGGTCGCCGGGTACCCTGTTTACCTGCGATGCAGAAACTGTGTTATCTCCCTGTAACGTATGCGTCACCTCATGCGCAAGCAGCTCCTCATCATTCAAATCCCCCGGATAAAAAATATCATCGCCCGTTGCAAATGCCAGCGCATTAATCTGATCAGAAAGTTCCGCAGCATCCGAACCCGTATGCAAACGCACATGATCCAGGTCGGCACCCAGCATCTCTTCCAGGTTTGCTTTTTTGTCATCCGGCAGCGGCAGCCCGCCGCCTTTCATTTTTTCAAGCTGCTCCTCAAATCCGGGCGGTGTTTCAATGGATACATCGTTCGCTTTGGCCGTGATTTCTCCTGAGCATACTTCGTTCTGTAATTCCACCTGTGCGGCATTGGCATTGCCTTCTGTTACGGCTTTGGCTACTGCATCGGCCTGTATCTCGGAAGCATCGCCGGGTTGTGAAACTTTTGCTTTCTTTTTGAACATACTGCCCGTTCCGCCGGGGGTATATTTGTTCATCCATTTACCATAAGTGGAGTTAGTTTTTCCACTAATCAGTCCACTGCTCATTTGCTGTTCAGCGGCTTTTTTCTCTTCTTCTTCCTTGCGGGAAAGCGGTGCATTTTCGTTGGCCATCACCTTGCAGTTTTAAATGCACAGTCATTGTTTCCTATGCCTTTTTATTGCGCAGCTGTACCAAAACAGTGTACAATAGAAACAGGCACAGCAAACTAACTGCGCGAATGAAAAATAAAATAGCGTGATGGCGTTATTTTAAACTGCAATCATTTTGGGTTAACTGCAATTCAAAACAAATATAAGCAATCGTATATGGAAAGTCAAGTAGTTTAAAATATATCCCGGGTATACGTTCCGGCACAACAGAATTTTGCAATTCAAAGCTCAATTTTCATCGGGTTGTGTGTCTTCTTCCTCCTGGATTTCCTGCTCCTCATCAAACCCCTCCACCACAATCACAATCTCGCCCTTCGGCGGTTTGGCGGTGTACCAGGCGGCCAGTTCTTTCAGCGTGCCGCGGCGGGTTTCTTCGTAAAATTTGCTGAGTTCGCGCGAAACCGAGGCCTGGCGCGGGCCGAAATGCGTGTTCATTTCTTCGAGTGCTTTTACTAAGCGGAAAGGCGATTCATATAAAACGATGGTGCGTTTTTCGGTGGCTAATTCTTTGAGGCGTGTTTGCCTTCCTTTTTTCTGCGGCAGGAAGCCGACGAATACAAAACTGTCGCAGGGCAGGCCGGAGTTAACGAGCGCGGGCACAAACGCGGTGGCGCCGGGCAGGCATTCTACTTCCACGCCTGCGCGGATGCATTCGCGAACGAGCAAAAAGCCGGGATCGGAAATGCCGGGTGTGCCGGCGTCGGTAACAAGTGCCACGTTTATCCCGTCGGCAATTTTATCGGCGATAAACGCAACCGTTTTATGTTCGTTGTGCTGGTGGTGCGCCTGCAGCGGTTTGCGGATGTCGTAATGTTGCAGCAGTTTCGATGTTACGCGCGTATCTTCGGCCAGTATCAGGTCCACTTCTTCTTTCAGCAGGCGCAGGGCGCGCAGCGTGATGTCTTCGAGGTTGCCGATGGGCGTGGGGATGAGATATAACTTGGCCATTTTTTAGATTTTGGAACTGTACTGCCTTCAACTAACCGCAAAGTCGCGCGAAGTCTTGCGCAAAGTAACGCAAAGTAATTTACACCCTTTACCGGTTATCTATTGTTGCGGTGAAATCGCGGAGCAGCAAAAACAAATTATCGAACGCGGTGAGCGGCAGCGTTGCCGAACGGTCGCACACATCGTGATAGGCTTTGATGCCGCCGAGTGTATAAATGTAAAAACACGGCACGCCTTTCTCCGTAAAAAAGTAATGATCGCTGATGGCTGCTTTGCCGCGTGGTTTCACCTGTTTGAGGTAACTGCCCTGTGCATTGAGACGCTGCATTTCTTTAAACGGTGCATCAAATACCGATCCGTTTACCACCGTAATGCCTTCATCGCCGGTGCCGAGAATATCCATGTTCACCAGGAAACGGATCTGCTTCAGCGGCACCACCGGGTTTTCAGCAAAGTAACGTGAACCGAGCAGGCCCACTTCTTCTGCGGTGAACGCCAGGAACAGGATGGAACATTTCGGTTTGTTTTCGGGCTGCGCATAATGTTTCGCCAGGCTCAGCAGCATGGCTACACCGCTGGCATTGTCGTTTGCGCCGGGAAAATACACCTCGCGGCCCATCTGCCCGAGGTGATCGTAATGTGCCGTGAAAACAATAAAACTGTCGGGGTACTGCGACCCGCGCACCATGCCGAGCACATTCTGCGAAACGTATTTCTTCAGCAGTTTGGCATCGGCTTTTATTTCGATGGCGGTGGTGTTTTCGAGCGGGGCGGCCACTTCAATTACGGGTATGGTCGACTGCACCTGTGCAAAATCCCAGGGCAGCATGCGCGAGCAGTTGTGTTCCCCGTCAACACTTATGGGTGCCGGTTTCACAGGCAGTATAATGCCTTTTACATCGCGCGGGTAGCGCACAAAATCAATAAGCAGGCGCAGCTGCAGTTTGTCGGTGATGCCTGTTGTGTCAACCAGCACAAATTGTTTGCGGTGATCGCGGGCGCGGAACTCGTTCCAGCTTTTTTCATCGGGCACCGTTTTTATATCGGCGCGTACCACTTCAAATTTTCCTTTCACCGAAGGCGAGCTGCTGCGCATGATAAAATCTTCGCCTGCAGCAACCGGTGTTTTTTTACCCTGCGCATCGAGCAGGTTCAACTGCATGTTTCCCGGAAAGGTATTTACGCGGAACGCAAATGACTGGTACCACGAACCGTTTTTTTGCAGCGGTTGTACCCCGAGCCGTTTAAATTCGCCCGCAAGATATGCGGCCGCTTTTTTATCGCCCTGCTGCACATAGCCGCGGCCGTGCATTACCGGCGAGGTGAGTGTATCCACCACCTTGCGCGCATACGGAAACTGCGTAATGCGGTCGCTGCTGCTTTGCGCAGAAGCGGTAACCGAAAGCCACAGGCAGATACCGGTTGTTGCACCTAAAGACGGCCGCAGGATTGCGTACATAAAACGGGGATCAGGAATAACGGCGACGGACAACTTTTTCAAATGATTCGGCAATTTCATCATCGGCTTTCCATTTCATTTCAGTTTTCAGAACCGAAACAAATGCCGACGCTTCTTCATAACTGCTGCACCCGTCAATCTGTTTCAGCGCTTCTTCAAACACGGCGTTATCATTGCCGAACAGCGAACGGGCAAACATCATTTTATCGTTGAAGCCCATCAGCGATTTGATGGGCGGAAAGGTGCGTGTTTCTTTTGCAACCGGCGGTGCAGCTTCTTCTTTTTTCGGGGCGATGACCGGCTCGTTTTTAATTTCTTCTTTTTTCGGGGTGATAACCGGCTCGGGCTTAACTTCAGGAATCAGTTCCTTTTTTAGTTCAGCAACCGGTTCCGCTTTCACGGTATTTTTGGGAAGCAGTATGAGGTCGTCATTTACGTTGTCAACCGGTTCTGCTTTCACGGTAATTTTAGGAAGCAGGATAAGGTCGTCATTCACATGGGCAACCGGTTCGTTTTTCACTTCCGGTTCCGGGGTGATAATGGTAACCGGTTCGGTTGTTATATTGTACTGATCAATGAGGTTGCTGATTTCATCCAGGCCAGATATAATGGGTTGCGATGAAAACGTGGGCATGATGGGCTCCGTATGGATCGGTTCCGTTTTCTCCGGTTCTATAATTTCGGGAATCACCACCACGGGCTGAACCGTTTCAACCGGCGTTACCTGTTCCGGGTTTTCGAGTCCGGCACCGCCATCAATGGAATTGAGGTAGTTGAACACGATGGATTTCTGGTACAGCTTTTCGATTTTGTGGAGGATGAGCTCCAGCTCAATCTGCGGAATCTGTTTGCGGGTTCCGATGGTGTCGGAATGCGATTTGATACTGTCGATGAGCGCTGCGATTTCTTTTCGGACGGCGTATTTGTTCATCTTTTCCGGAAACATGCGGTCGTTTTTATTAGCTTTGTCGTAATCAAAGCTCCTGCCAAAGGTACGTTTTTTACGGCCCCCGGCAAGGTGCCCGAACTACGCCATTATGTTTCTTGAAAATACCGTAAATCCCGACCGGCGCAGGGGCTGGATAGAAGTGATCTGCGGCTCGATGTTTTCGGGCAAAACCGAAGAACTCATCCGCCGCCTCAAACGCGCCCAGTTTGCCCGTCAGAAAGTAGAAATTTTCAAACCGGCCGTTGATACCCGTTACGACGAGGTGCAGGTGGTTTCGCACGATGCCAATGCCATCCATTCCACGCCCGTGCCTTCTTCGTCAAACATCCTGCTCATGGCCGGTGATACCGATGTGGTGGGCATTGACGAAGCGCAGTTTTTTGATGAAGGCCTGGTGGAAGTATGCAACCAGCTTGCCAACAGCGGCGTGCGCGTAATTATTGCCGGGCTCGATATGGATTACCTCGGCAAACCCTTCGGTCCCATTCCCGCACTCATGGCCATTGCCGAATATGTTACCAAAGTACACGCGGTGTGCATCCGCTGCGGCAACTTAGCCAACCATTCACACCGTCTGGCCGAGGGCGAAGAGCTGCTGCTGCTGGGCGAAATGGCGCATTACGAACCGCTTTGCCGTCACTGTTTTGAAGAAAAACGCAACCCGGCCTAAATTTACGAGCCAGCCTGTATGAATTATACCACCAGTGCCATTGCGCAGATTACAGGAGCAACACTGCACGGTGCGGGAAACCGGCCGGTGGCACACCTGCTTATTGACAGCCGTAAACTCGGCCACATCAGCGATGCACTTTTTTTTGCACTGCGCGGCGACCGGCACGACGGACACCTGTTTATAGCCGACCTCTACGCACGCGGCCTGCGCGCTTTTGTGGTGGAATATCTTCCTGAAAACGCCACTGCCGCATTTGCAGATGCCGATTTCCTGCTGCTTGATGATACCTTGCAGGCGTTACAGGACCTGTGTGCGTTTCACCGCAAACAGTTTACCTGCCCCGTAATCGGTATTACCGGCAGTAACGGCAAAACCGTGGTGAAGGAATGGCTCTACCAGCTGCTGCACGAAACGTTTTCCATTGTGCGCAGCCCGAAAAGTTTTAACTCGCAGGTGGGTGTGCCGCTTTCGGTGTGGCAGATGAATGCGGAACACCAGCTCGGTATTTTCGAAGCGGGCATTTCACAGCCCGGCGAAATGATCCGCCTGCAGCGCATCATTGCACCTACCGTCGGCCTCATCACCAACATCGGGCAGGCGCACGATGAAAATTTTACGCGGCAGTATGAAAAGGTAGATGAGAAACTGCAGCTCTTTCACAGTTGCGAGACCTTGATTTATTGTAAGGATTTCGGCAGCGTGCACGACCGCATCGGCCACGATCCGGCATTGCATAAAAAGAAACTGTTTACGTGGTCGGCAAAAACAAAAGCCGATCTGCAGCAGGCCCGCGTTACGCGCATCGGGCTGGAAACCGAAATACAGGCCGTTTACAACCTGCGTTTCGAAACCATCCGCATCCCGTTTACCGACGATGCTTCTATAGAAAATGCGATGCACTGCTGGGCGGTGATGTTGCACCTCGGCATTCCGCAGGAAACCATAACCGCGCGTATGGCTTCGCTCACACCGGTTGCAATGCGCCTGGAACTGAAAGAAGGCATTAACAACTGTTCGGTGATTAACGACAGTTACAATTCCGATCTCGGTTCGCTGGCCGTGGCACTTGATTTTCTCAACCAGCAGCACCAGCACGAACAGCATACGTTAATCCTCAGCGACATCCTGCAGAGCGGGCGCAGCGAACAGGCGCTGTATGCCGAAGTGGCCAGCCTGCTTTCGAAAAAAGGCATTCACCGCCTCATCGGTATCGGCGAAGCCATCTGCCGCAACCGCGATGTGTTTGAGGTGCAGGATAAAAATTTTTATACCGATACGGCTTCGTTTCTCCAGTCGTTCAGCATCTCTTCGTTCCGCGATGAAACCATCCTGCTGAAAGGTGCGCGCGCCTTCGGGTTCGAAGCCATCAGCAAAGTGCTGCAGCAGAAAACGCACGAAACGGTGCTGGAAATAAACCTGAACGCGCTCGTACACAACCTGAATTATTTTCGCTCGCGCCTGCAGCCCGGTACCAAACTGATGGCCATGGTGAAAGCACTTTCGTATGGCAGCGGCAGCTTCGAAATTGCAAATGTGCTGCAGTTTCACCGCGCCGATTATTTAGCGGTTGCGTATGCCGACGAAGGCATTGAACTGCGCAAGGCGGGAATTACATTGCCCATTATGGTAATGAATCCCGAAGAGCAGAGTTACGATGCCATGATTCAGTACCGCCTCGAACCGGAAATTTATTCGTTCCGCGTGCTCAGCCTTTTTGATGAAGCTGCACAACGGCAACGCCGCATCGGTGAAGACATTCCGCCCCTGCCGGTACATATTAAATTAGACACGGGCATGCGCCGCCTCGGGTTTGAAGAAGCCGACCTGAACGAACTCATCGTGCGCCTGCGCAACAACCGGCAGCTGGTGGTGCGCAGCGTGTTTTCGCACCTTGCAGGAAGTGATGAAGCGGTGCATGATGGTTTTACCAAACAGCAGGTGGAACGTTTTACGGCCATGAGTGAAAAACTGCAGGAACACCTCGGGACAAAATTCCTGCGCCACATTCTCAACTCGGCCGGCATCAGCCGTTTTCCCGATGCGCAGTTTGATATGGTGCGCCTCGGCATCGGCATGTACGGCATCGGCGTTAACCCCGAAGAACAGGCGCTGCTGCAAAATGTGAGCACGCTGAAAACAACGATCTCACAAATCAAAAACGTGCCTGAAGGCGAAACCGTTGGTTACAGCCGCAAAGGCAAAGCCACGCGCGCAACGCAGATTGCAACGGTGCCCATCGGTTACGCCGACGGACTGAACCGCCGCCTGAGCAACGGACGCGGCGTGCTGTGGGTAAACGGACAACCCGCGCCCATCATCGGCAACGTGTGTATGGATATGTGTATGATTGACATCACCGGGCTCACTGCGCGCGAAGGCGATGAAGTAATTGTGTTCGGCGATGCAGTTACAATTGCACGCATGGCCAAAGACCTCGAAACGATTCCGTACGAGGTACTCACGAATGTGAGTGCGCGGGTGAAGCGGGTGTATTTCCAGGAGTAGATTTTGGTCCTTTTGAAATGAATGCTCAATTTTCAATGTTCAATTCTCAATGCTCAACTCAACTAAGTTGAAACAAAAAAATACTTGAGCATTGAACATTGATTGTTGAATATTGAGAAATTTTATTCAGGATCAAAAATGTTAAACGATCAACAGGGGTTATAGGTGCTCCATTATCCCCTTTTGCTGTAACATCTTCGCTTATTTCCATCCAATTGTTTGCGTGTCACATTCCTGCTTTATACATTCGTAAAAAGATGATCCCCGCATGATTCTGAAAGAAAAGGACCTTACGCCCGAACAGCGTGCCCTTGCCGGAAACACATTTGATCCGAACCGCAGCGCCGGTGTATTTTACATCCGCGGCATTTATAATGCTTCGGGTTTTGTAAAACTGCCATTTTACATTATGCTGGTACTTGCTCTGCTTACCGGGGCGGTTTTTCTGCTTGTAACAATTGTGGCTATTCTGAATCCGGATACCAATATGGGTATTCAGACCGAAGGCATGATCATCACTTTTTTAATTTTTGCGCTCATGGGTGGAATGTTTCTCTGGGCACGTGCTTATTATAAAAAAACAAAACGCATCAGCGCAGCCGTTTCGGCCGGGGAAATCCGTTTCGGATTGTGGATTACACCCACGCACCTCTTGCTTCAGGATATGAACAACAGCCTGCGCGGCGTTGCGAAAAAAGACATCCGCCGGATTGAAGTCAGCAACAGCAATGGCATGCAGCAACTCTGGGTGCGTTTGCAGAATAATCGTGTTTTGTTTATCACCACCGACTGGCTCGAAGGGTATTACCACAAAAACGAACAACTGAAACAGGTTATTGAAGAACGTTTGCGTTAATTCGTTTATGATGAAGAACCTCCTGCACCAACTCGACCGGCTTATCGCCGCCAAACGGCCGGAGTATTATGCCCACCTGCAGGAACCGCTCACTTCGGAGGCCATCACTGCACTTGAAACGGAATATGGTATAACATTACCGCCCGATCTGCGGGAACTCTATGCCTGGAAAAACGGGCAGGCGGATAGCTGTCACAAGTCATTCGTAAATAACAGCATGTTCGTTCCGCTGCAAGAGGCACTTTCAACCGCCAAAGAAAACACCGGCATGATCGGTTTTGATTTTGATGTGGAAAACTGGTGGCACGCACAATGGATTCCGCTGTTTCATAACGGCGGCGGCGACTACATCTGTTACGACCGCGGCGGCCTGTTTACCGGGATGTCCGGGCAGCTTATTGTGTTCTGGCATGCAGACAATGACCGCAATGTTATATCGCCCGATCTGAAAACGTTTCTTGCCGCGCTGTTGCATTATTATGAGCAAACGCCCGCCGACAAGTTTGACGGATTTTTCAGCCCGGATGAAATAGCGGATGGTTTTCCGAAACGATTTGATGTAGGTTGAGCTATATGCAAAGAACAGAACAGGTGCAACCAGTGTGCCTCCGAAAGGGAGATTTTTCAGCAGGCTGTTCGGGAAAAAATAAAACATACCTGTTACAACCGATGCGATCAGGATCATACAGCGGCAAATCCGTGTAATCCAAAAGTTCAGCATCTTTGTTGTGAAAATCAGGAACAGGTTATATTGCAAATCATGTCCGAATTAACAGGTCGTTTCCCGGTTTCTTTCCGCACCCTGCTGCTGCTGAACGGCGTGTGGCTGACACTTTATTTTATCGTGTTTGCTGTTTTGCCGCAACCGGTAAGTGATTCGGTTCTTTTTTCAACCCCTGATGCGCAGCAGTATTTAGCTACCGGTTACGAGTTTTATGATTTCACCCAAACCGGTGCTTCTGATGTGCGTCCGTTTCTGTACCCGCTGCTCATCCGTATGGTACACGGCACCGGCGGGGCGTGGGCGCTGTGGTTTGTGCAGCTGCTGTGCTGGCAGGGTTCGGCCAACTTTATTTTTCTTTCATTGCAGCGTGCCACCCGGAAAACCGGTTTTGCAATTGCGGGCAGCCTGGTGTATGCAGTGAACCTTTCTGCAATCGTAATCACGTTACATGGCTTAACCGAAACGGTTACGATTTTGCTGCTCAGTTGCCTGTTGTATGTAATAGCTGCCCGCGATACTGAAAAGCCATTGCGTACCATTCACCGTGTGCTGTTATTGCTGGTGTTGCTTACCACGGTTAAACCACTTTTTTATATTCCGCTGTTGCTGGTGCTTGCGGCGCTGCCTTTTTTTACATTCCGTTTATACTGGCAACAGCCGCGCAGGATTTTCATACTTGTGCTGTTGCTGCTGCCGCTCGTGTATCAGCTTACGCTGATGAAGGTGAAATACAATACCGTAACGGTTTCGCACATCACGGAAAAAACCTTACGCAATTACCTGCTTGCACAGGGCGTGCAGCAAACCGATGGCGGCACGTGGGACGAAGCGATGGCAAAAGCGCAGGCCATGCCGGGCGACGCCGTGAGCAGTCACCTGCTGTCGCACAAAAAAATGTATACATCGCTGCTGTATGAAAACCTGCACGGAAACATTGCGGCCAATGCCACTTACCTGCTGTTCCCGGCACAATACGAACAGCCTTTTTTTGCGACGTGTATGAAACACATGAACACGGTTTATTATTACCTGCACCTGCTGTTCGTGTTGCCCTGGCTGCTGGCGCTTTATCTTTCCCGGCGAAGCCGCAACCGGGATGCGCTCCTCTTGCTTGCTGTTGCGGGCCTGTTCAACTTTTACATCCTGCTGACGAGTGCCATCTCGTTCTGGCAGGGCGACCGCCTGGTATTGCCGGCGCTTCCTGTTTTTGCCGTGCTGTATCCGTTTACTGTTTATTTGCTTTACCAGGAATGGAAGACCGGATTTAAAAAGGGAACGGTATAAAAGCGGCAGGAAGTTTGCAGGAGCAAGCGCATGCCCGTTTGCAAACCCGCTTTTAACCGGTATCTTTACAGGTGTCCTGATTTTCGGGAGCTACGCTGAATACACTATGAAAAAACTGCATCTGCATTTCTGCCTGTTGTGCCTGTCTGTAATGGCATTGTACCCGTCCGTGCTGCCGGCGCAGACTGCCGCGGAGCTGATTAAAAAGGGCGACAAACTGGTAACGGAAGAAAAATTCACCGACGCTGTTTTTGCATATAACGCTGCACTGCGTACCGATTCGTTTAACAGCGACCTGTATTACAAGCTGGGGCAGGCGTATATGTTTGCCGGAAGCAACCAGCCTGCACTTAACAACTACAACAAGGCGCTGCGTTTTAACAGCCAGAACACACGGGTATATTTTTCACGGGCCAATGTGCGGAATGCGCTTGGTGATAAAACCGGGGCTATTGCCGATTGTAACAAAGCATTGCAGCTCGATTCCAATTACCTGGAAGTGCTTGTATTCAGCGGGTATCTCTATCTTGAAACCGGCGACCAGATGAATGCGTTTATCAATTTTTCAAAAGCCATTCAGAAAAACCCGAACCAGGGAGCCGATGTGTTTTTTGCCCGCGGATTCCTGTTTCAGCAGATTGAAGCCTGGGACGAAGCGCTGGCCGATTATGAAAAAGCAATCAAACTTACGCCGCAGTTTGCGGAAGCCTACAACAATGCGGCCATCGTATTGCTGAAACTGAAGCAGGACGAAAAAGCCTTCGCTTATTTTGATGCCGCAATTGCATTGAAGCCCGGTTATGCCAACGCGTATTATGCGCGGGGCGTGGCACACATGAACAAAGGCGAAAAAGAAAAAGCCTGTGCCGATCTTGCCCGTGCAGTGGAACTGGGCGACCCGAATGCGGCAGGCTACAGGCAGAAAAACTGCAACTGATTTCACAACGTTTCTGTTTTTATTTCCAATGATTCCGATTCCTGTTCACCGGTTGAACGTGTGTGCAAGTATCAGCACGACCGGCCGGTAAAAAAATCAAAACCATTTTACAGCAGATGCTGGAGCTGTACCGCAGCGGAAAAGTGAAAAGCTGACATTTTTTGCAGCTTTTAATATCTTTACAGCATGCAATTCGAACACATCGAAACCGAACGCATGCACCTGCGCAAAGTAACGCCGGAGGTGTACACGTACGTTTTTGAAACGTATGATGCCGACGCGCTGCAGTATTTTTTCGGTCATTCCAGCAGTGAAGAGGTGAAAAAGGAAGGGGAACGTTTCCGCAATGGGCTTACCACGTTCAACAAAACCTTCCTGCTGTTCCATTTGCTCGAAAAAAATACGGGCCGCAACATCGGCAGTTGTGGTTTTCATACCTGGTACACCGATCATGCCCGCGCCGAACTCTTTTATATGCTTACGGATGAGTCGCTGCGCAAAAAAGGCCTTATGCGTGAAACAATTGCGGAAGTAATCCGCTACGGATTTGAAGTGATGCAATTGAACCGCATCGAAGCGTTTATCAGTCCGGAGAATGTGCCTTCACTGCAATTGGTGAAGGGATGCAACTTCCGGCAGGAAGGGCATTTGCGCCAGCATTATTTTAAAAACAACGTGCATGAAGATTCGCTGGTGTTTGGATTACTGCGCGATGAATATCTGTCTGCCAAAAAATAACACATGAAAAAAATCTGCTTACTCCTCATCCTTGCTGGCCTTGCTGCAACGCGATTGCCGGCCCAGGCAAAAAACAAATTGCCAAAATCCGGCCCGCTGGTGCTGGGTATTGCCGATACGATTTCGTCGTTGGTGTTAAACGAACAACGCGCCATAAACATTTACCTGCCCGAGGGTTATTCGCCCGATTCAGCCGCAACGTATCCGGTAATTTATTTACTCGACGGAGGCAAAGACGAAGATTTTATTCACATGGCCGGGCTGGTGCAGTTCGAATCGTTTCCGTGGGTGAACCGCCTGCAGCCTTCTATTGTGGTAGGCATTGCCAACACCGACCGCCGCCGCGACATGACATATAAAACAAAAGCGGGTTACAAACTGCCTGCTGATTTTGCAGCGTATGAAAAATCATTTGCAACCGCAGGCGGATCAGACAAGTTCATGGCGTTTATTGAAAATGAACTGCAACCGTACATTGAGAAAAAATACAAAACGAACAAACACCGCACGGTGATCGGGCAATCGCTGGCAGCACTTTTTATTTCGGAAGTGCTGCTGAAAAAACCAACCCTGTTTGATGATTACATTTTGATGAGCCCGAGCCTGTGGTGGGACGATGAATCACTGCTGAAAAACAGCACGGCATTGTTACAGCAGCAGGATAAGCCGGTGAACATTTACATCGCCGTAGGTAAAGAAGGCAAAATGATGGAAGAACCGGCACGCCGCCTCGCAAAACTGCTGCGCAGCACCGGGAAGAAAAACATCACGGTTTATTTCGAATACCTCGCCGAAGAAGATCATGGTACCATATTGCATACTGCAGCCGACCGTGCATTCCGGCGCTTCAGCGAAAAAAAGAAAACGCGATGAACCTGCAGCTTCAGTTTGAAACAGAACGCCTAACGTTGCGGCCACTTGCGCATTCCGATAACGCATTTATAATCGCGCTGCTCAATTCGCCGGGATGGATTGCGTATATCGGTGATCGGAATATACGTTCGGCCGCTGATGCAGAAGCCTACATTAATAAGGTAAACGGCAATACCGGTATTCAGTATTGGGTGGTGTGTTTAAAAACAGACGCATCCGCCATCGGCCTGGTAACCTGCATCAGGCGCGATTACCTGGATCACCCGGATATTGGTTTTGCTTTTTTGCCCGGAAGCGAAGGACACGGTTTTGCGAAAGAAGCCGCTTCGGTGGTGTTGCATTACCTGCTGCACGAAACCACGTTTGCCACCATACTGGCGACCACCGTACCCGAAAATGTGCGTTCGATACGATTGCTTGAAAAACTCGGATTGCACTACCAGCGTGAAATTGTAAATGAAGGCGATGTGTTGCGCGTGTATGCAATTTCAGCGGACGAAGCGGAACTGCAGCAACTGGTAACTGCGTTTTATGATTTGTTTACCAATGCGCACGGGAAAGTGCCGCAGCTGCACACCATCCATACCCTGTGTATTCCCGGGGCGGTAATTATCAAACAGGAAATGCTGCAGCAAACTGTTTACAGCATCGAAACATTTATCGCACCGCGCGAAAAAATATTGTTTGACGGAACGCTCACCGGTTTTACCGAATCGGAAATTGCTGCAGAAACAAAACAGGTAAACGAAACCGCGCAGCGCATTTCCCGGTACAAAAAAAGCGGGGAGATGAACGGCGTTCCCTTCCAGGGGCAAGGCACCAAATTGTTTCACTTTGTGAAAACCGGCAGCGGATGGCGCATTGCGTCGCTGCTGTGGGAAGATGATGTAACTGTTGCATAACTGAACGATGATGAATAATTCCGATAACTTTCTGTTTACGTCTGAACGCCTCGGTTTCCGGGGCTGGACGGATAATGACCTGGATGCCATGACGGCCATCAATACCGATGCGCAGGTGATGGAATTTTTTCCGGCCACGCAGGATCGCGACAAAACCGCCGACTTTATCAAACGCATGCAGGCGGAGCAGGCCGCAAAAGGTTTCTGTTATTTTGCCGTGGACGAATTAAAAACAAAAACGCTGATCGGATTTATCGGTTTGCATGAACAAACATTTGAAGCAGCGTTCACGCCCTGTATTGACATCGGCTGGCGCCTGCACACCGCCGCCTGGGGCAAAGGCTACGCAACCGAAGGCGCGAAACGGTGTGTGCAATACGCATTTGAAACGCTGCATCTTAAAAAGCTGTATGCCTTTGCGCCGGAAGTCAACCTGCGTTCGGTGAACGTGATGAAAAAAGCGGGGCTGCATTTTACCGGCACGTTCATACACCCGCTGCTGGTGAACGATGCGCGGCTGAAACAGTGTGTGATTTATGAACTGGATAATCCGGGAGAATAGATATAACAATAGGAAGGGCCTTGTTTATGCCAATTGCAATTTCATGAACGAATAAATTAATTTCAAAACAGAGTGCAATGATAATACCTGGTACGCGTGTCTATCGCTACAATCGTAAGAAAGGGTTTGCAGTACCTGCCTTTATTCATAATGGGAATTATTTTTTTGTAGATATCTATGTGTATGAAGACGGGCGTGTGGAGCACTGGGGAATGAGGGATTTCGATTTTTTTGTGGAAAAAGTGAATGAAGGCTGGATCCGCCTGGCTGTTCCTGATGGTGATGAAATCAGTATTCATGGCCTGGGAAGAGTTTTGATAAGCAGTGGCAAATGGACTTTCAATGAAACTTCATTTGTAGAATATATGAAAAACCTGGTCAAGGTTTTAAATCCTGATATGACAAACCTTTACCACTATGAACCCATCGAAATTGATGGTGTTATCCATGGAGAATGGGGGAAAGGCGCTGTTTACAGGGAAGTTGCTGAAGATTCACAAGCACATTCTGTTAAGGAGGTTTTTGGAGAAACGTTGAACTTGTTTTATAAAACGGGGCTAAATTCCTTTCAATTAGTGCGTTTGAATATTTACAAGGACTATATGGTGGAAATTGCGTGCATTGAAAATCCCGTACTTATTGGCCTGGAAGAATTCAAACAAATGGCGTTGTCGGGTGAAATATGTACCATGTTACCTGAAAATGCCGTTCTTCAGATTTACGGACTTGGGGAAGTCATTGTTCATAATACGCAAAGTCGGATTTCAGCTAATGACAAAGTATTGGAAATTGAAGATATTTTAAGAAGACTCAATGGAGAAAAAGATTCGATAACAAACTGCAGGAACATCCTTCTGAAATACCGTGATAATCCAACAACAACAGTTAAGAATGAATTACGAATTGCATATGAAAAAATACCGGCTCATAATCGAAAATTTGTAGGTGATATGGATGTAAAAGATACCGAAGTGCGAATGATAATTTATGGTGCAGATGAAATTAAAAAATGGTCACATTACCAGGCTGCTAAAGAATCTGGGTTGAAATTGCCGGTGATTAATATCCCTGAAACTAAAGACGATAAATCAGATGTATCGTAACGAAGGCCAGAATTATAACGAATTGAAAATCCAATCTAATGACCGAAATAAAAGAAACCCGCGATATAATTCTGCTCACCGAGTTGTGCGCTGATGTGCAGGAACTGCATCACCAGATGTACCCGGAACTGTTTCAGCCCTTTAATGCAGTTGAGGTGGCCCGGTTTCTGAAAACGGTGCTCGACAACCCCGAAAATCGCGCGTTTGTTGGGGTGCATGGGGAAGATGTGGCCGGTTATGTACTGCTCATCCCGATCCGTTTTCCCGGCAACGCATTCCGCAAAGCGAGTAACACGTTAATGATTGATCAGCTTTTTGTGGACGACGATTTCCGCCGCAAAGGCATTGCCACGCTGCTGCTGGAAAAGAGCAGGGAAGTGGCCAGGGAAATGAACCTGCAGCGCCTCGAACTGAACCACTGGACTGCAAATGATGCGGCACGTGGGTTGTTCGGCCGTTTCGGATTTCGCTACTTTAATGAACGCATGGAACTGACACTTTAAAAATACAGCAATGCCTTTTACTACTGAAATCCTGGATTACATCCGCACACACAGCCTCATCGGCATCAAAGCCGGTACACAACGCGAAACATTTCTCGATATCTGGATGGTTGTAGTGGACGACCGTGTGTTTGCCCGTTCGTGGGGCTTCGGCGAAAAAAGCTGGTACAATACTTTTATTATCGAACCGGCCGGACAGATCCGATGCGGCGAAACCATTGTAAACATAACCGCACATTTGCCTGAACATGATCCGGAACTGGATAAACGCATCAGCAGGGCGTATCTTGCGAAATATGATTCCGGTGAAAATTCGTTTTACGCACAGGGTATCATTCGTCCCGAACACGTTGCGAAAACGATGGAGTTCCGCATGATGGATTGATTCTTTTTGCTGCCGGTTCCGGGTTTTGTACTTGCTTTTTGACACCCAAAGCATTACATTTGAGTGGCTAACACAATTTTTCCATGCGATTTCCCCAGATCCGGATCATGTTATTCCTGTTCGTGCTTATCGGCACGCAGCTCGGCGCACAAACCTTTTGGGTGCAGCGGGGCGGCGGGTTCGCTAATGATGAAGCAGCGGATGTGGACAACGATCCTGCCGGAAATCTGTATTACACGGGTTATTACAGCGCGGGTGCTTCGTTCGGAACGTTTAACCTGAGTGCGGCCGGTATTACCGATGTGTTTCTTGCAAAAACCGATGCGGCCGGTGCTTACCAGTGGGCGGTTACCGGCGGCGGCAGCGGCTCCGACCGGGCAGAAAGCATTAAAGTAGATGCGCAGGGCAACAGTTACATCACCGGCTTCTTTTATAATACCGCAACATTCGGAATTTCATCCATCACTTCTGCCGGTGCGCAGGATGTGTTTGTGGCCAAATACGATGCGGCCGGTGTGCTGCAGTGGGTGGTGCGTGGCGGTGGTACTGGCGCGGATATCGGGCATGGCATTACGGTTGACAACAGCGGTAACGTCATCATCACCGGCGAGTTTTCAGGAACAGCCACGTTTGGTTCGCAGACTTTGACGAGCATGAACGGCAGCATTGATGTGTTCACCGTAAAATACAGTTCTACCGGAACAGCATTATGGGCCAAAAAAGGAAGTGCACACCTCACCGACCAGGGAACCGATGTGGATTGTGATGCCAGCGGAAACATTTTTATAACCGGGCAGTTCAGCGATACGATTACGTTTGACCAGGTGCATAACAACACGATGCTGAATGCAATTTTCGTGGTGAAGTACGATCCTTCCGGCAACGAAGTGTGGTTCCGCCGCATCGGTGGTGCTTCGTTCAATTTCGGTAATTCAATTACCATAGATGTAAACAACAAGGTAATTCTCGCCGGCGATTTTTCAGGTACCGTTACGTTTTTCGGAACAACGAATACCAATCTTTCCGGCCTCTATTCCGAAAGCATTTTTATTGCACGGTACGATAACAACGGCACGCTCGACTGGGCGCAATCCGATGCGTCCGAATCACAGGTTACGGCACGTTCGGTAACGAGTGATGCCTCCGGAAATTATTTCATCGGCGGTTTGTTCAAATGCCGGTTCACGGAATACAACACGCAGTATGGCGCATCCACGTTCAACAGCGTGGGCTTCTGGGATATTTTTGCAACCAAGTATAACAACGTCGGTTCCTTTATCTGGAGCAGGCAGTACGGCAGCAAAAAGAACGACAACATGGGCGGCGTTGCGCTTTCGGGCGGCGAAGTGGTGCTGGCCGGCAGTTTTGAGCAGGATCTTTTTATTCCAACCGACAACCTCAACTTCTCGCTCATTGCACCCGCTGCACAGGTTACTTCCAATATTGTTGCGCCTGCATTAAACTGCAATGACCTGAATTATAACGATTACACCGAACTGCCTGCAGCAGGAAGTATTGATGCATTCATCGGGAAAATTGTGGACATCAGCCGCCTGCCCTACGATTTTTATTACCACCAGAGCGGTGGCTGTGATCTCGATACCGTTCCGGTTTGTATCATTCCCAACGCACTCGACTATTTGTGTTTCGGCGACACGGTACGCATCTGCCAGCCCCAGCCGAACGCATATCTGCAGGCCGCCTCGCAAACATCGCAGAACAGCCCGGCAAACGGTATCGGTCCCGACTGGACGTATTTGTGGAGTACAGGTGCCACCACCATCAATATTTTTACACCAAACCAGGGCAGTTACACCGTTACCATTACTTCTGCCGATGGTTGTTTCACCAGTTCCGATACAGTCTATCTGCATTTCAACCCCGTGCCGAACAACCCCACGGTAACGGATAACTACAACATCAACATCAATGATTCCACCCCGCAAATCATTAATATCTGCGGCGATTCGGTGATTCTTACCGGCGGCAACTTCGGCGGCAACCCGCACCAGTGGATCGGTACAAACCTGAATGATACCTCCACTACAATTGTGGTTGATACGTCGGGTTATTACTCCATCATGGTTACAAACCAATATGGCTGTTCCAACCTCACCACGGTGCAGGTAATAATTTCCGATCCGTTCGACAGCATTTCGCCGGGCATGTTTCTTATTCAAGACACCGACCTGAACGACAGTATTTCAATATGTGATAACCAGAACTTTTGGGTCATGGCGTTCGACAGTATAACGAATCCGACACCGGACCAGAACACGTGTATTGACGACCTGTACCAGGTGCAGTGGACGGTAACGCCAAGCACGATCCAGTTTTCATCAATAACCAATTGCGGTTCGTTTACCATCAACAACATGAATCCGAACCAGACCGGCTGGTACACCATCACCGGCGCAATCATCCGGCGCAGCGCGTGTGATACCGATACGGTTTACATCACACACAACTATTACATTGAAGTGTTGCCCACACCGCCGAGCGGCAGTTTTGTGATTCCGATTACCGGCGATACGTTAATCTGTCCCGGCGACAGTGTAGTGCTTACTGCCAGCGGCCCGCCCTTTTTCCTTTGGAGTACTGGCGATACCACCGCCAGCATTGTGGTATCACAGCCCGGAAGTTATACGGTTTCGTATGCGGACACTACAACCAATTCGTTCGGATGCAGCGGTGTGCAATCGTGGTTCGGTTCGGTCATCGTCAATATTAAAGTGCCGCCCACGCTCATCATCAATCCCGGCGATGGAGTTATCTGTCCCGGCGATTCGGTGCAGCTGTTGTGTTCGGGAACCGGCCTGTACCAGTGGCAGGGCCCGAACGGACCGGTGGGCGGGAATACACCGTTCATTTATGTCACCACACCGGGAACGTATTTTTGTGTACTCACCGATGCGGACAGTTGCCAGCTCGTTTCCAATTCAGTCGTGATCGGGCAGTACAACACGCCCTACCTGCAGGCCTCGCCCGCGCCCATTTTGTGTGGTAACGGCGATACGGTTTCCATCAGTGTGGTTTCCGGATCGAGCAGCCAGATTTCGTGGCTTGCACCGCTCAGCGGAAGTGCCACCACGCAATACATTACCACACCGGGAACCTACACGTGTCTTATAACAGCGTGTGGAATTACTACACCCACCAGCATTACCGTAACAGGAACATCGGTGAGTGCGCAGGCCACTATTCTCGGGCCGTACCCGGTATGCGCCGGCGATTCAACGGTGCTGATGGCAAACACAGGTCCGTTTACGTACCTCTGGAATCCGGGCGCATTAACGGGCGATACCGTTGTTGTTACCACTTCCGGCAACTATTCACTTACGGTTACCGATGCTGCCGGATGTACCGCGCAGGATACGGTGCAGGTAAACTTTCAGCCGAACAATTTGAATGCACCGTTTGCAACCGACACGAGTATCTGTGTCGGACAGTTTGCCAACCTCGTTGCAAATGGCAGCGGCGGTTCGGTGTTCTGGTACAGCACGGCTTCGCTCAGCGGTTCACCGGTTGCTTCCGGAAATAACTTTACCGCAGGCCCGCTGTTCAACAACACCACATATTACATTGTAGTAAACGATGGCCTGTGCCAGAGTCCGTCATCGGCCGTGGATGTAACGATGGAAAATTGTCCGCCGTTTGTGCCGAACGTTTTTTCGCCCGACGGCGATGGCAACAACGATTACTGGACGGTGTATTTCCCCGGTGCCGATCATGTGCGTGTGCGCATTTACAACCGCTGGGGCCAGTGCATCTACGAATTTACAGATGTGTACAAAGGCTGGGACGGCACGGTGATGCAAACCGGTATGCCTGCTTCCGACGGCGTGTATTATTACGTGGCCGATGTAACGGTGCCTTCGCAGGGCATTACAAACCACACCGGGTTTCTGCATTTGATTCGCGCGGGCGGGAAATAAGCGGCATTTGTTTGAAAAAAGTTAGCGTCGGCTCATTTTATAGCATTACTAGTTCTTACGAGTTTTTCTTTAACGTGATCAAACCATTCGTTTTTCAGGATACTCAGCACAATGCTGTCTCTCCGGCCGCCCTCGTTTGCCGGCAGGTGGTTTCGGAGCACGCCTTCCACCACACAGCCAATGCGCTTCATGGCGGCCTTGCTTTGTTCGTTCCGGTTGTCGGCGCGAAATTCAACGCGCTCCATTTTTAATGTTTCAAAGGCGTATTCCAATAAAAGCAATTTGCAGTTTTTGTTCACATGCGTTCCCCGGAAATCGTTTCCGTACCAGGTGTAACCAAGCTGGAGCGACTGGTAAGCAAGTTGTATGTCATAAAACCGGGTACTGCCTGCATATTTGTTTTTAATTTTATCGTAAACAATAAACGGGTATTCTTTTTCAGCGGTCCTGTTTGTTATTGCCTGGGAAATGTAACGTTGTAATTCAGCCGGATTGCTTACCGGCACCAGGCTGTATTTCCAAATTTCAGGTTCGGCTGTTACAAAATGTTCCAGGTACTTAACGTCCGTTTCCGCAAGCGGCCTGAGCAGCACAAAATTATTTTCAAGGATGATATTTTCTGTAAAAAGCATTGTTCGGTTTGGTAATGCGGTTTCTTTCGTGTGGGTTGTAAATCGGGCAAATGTATTTATTGATCAGTGTCGCCCAGTTGCTCCAGCTCCGCCGCAATCCCGCGCATCAGTTTTTCCTGTTCGGGAATAAGTTGTTCAAACACCGCGCGTGCTTCGGGACCGAGGCCGGCGTTGCAGTGTTTCTCCAGTTCTTCGAGCAGTGCAGCGTAGGTTTTTGCACCTGCAAGCGCCACAGCCGATTTCATGCGGTGGGCCGTGCTGCAGATATTGCCGAGCTCAAATGCGCGGAATGCATTTTCCATTGTTGCAAAATCGGCCGGCAGGTTCTGCTGCATCAGCGTGAGTATTTCTTTTTCAAAAATTTTGTCGCCGCCCGATAGTTCGTGCAGGGGCGTTCCGCTGGTGGTTATTTCCGGTGCTGCCGCCGGTTGCTGCGGTGTTCCGCCGTTCTGCTGGTTGCGCCAGTTCACCGCGTTGCCGGTAATTTTAAACTGCAGGTCGCGTGCACGGAAGGGTTTCGACAGGTAATCGGTCATGCCCATTTTAATGCACTTGTCTTTTTCACCGGCGATGGAATGTGCGGTAAGCGCAACAATGGGTGTACCGATTTTGAGTTCATTACGGATAATCCGCGTGGCTTCGTACCCATCCATTTCCGGCATCTGCAGGTCCATAAGAATAACATCGAACGACTCGCTGCGCAGGATGTCAACGGCTTCTTTGCCGTTGTTTGCGATATCGAGGGCGAACCCGAAATCAACAATGAGTTTGCGTGCGAGCTGCTGATTGAGCGGGTGGTCTTCCACAAGCAGCACACGTATACCGGGCGGAATTTCTCCGGGCAATACCGGCTGCGTCATTTCGCGGAGTGTGTTGTTGTCCACTTTTTTAAACGGAAGCGTAAACGTAAACAGCGACCCTTTTCCCGGTGTACTTTCCACGCCGATGCTTCCGCCCTGCAGTTCCACGAGGTTGCGTGCGATACTGAGGCCCAGCCCGGTGCCGCCGTATTTGCGGTTCGATTCGCTGCTGGCCTGCACAAACGGTTCAAAAACATCGTTCAGTTTTTCGCCGGAAATACCGATGCCGCTGTCTTCAATCCGGAAACGCAACATGCAGCTGTCTGCATCTTCCCACACCGTGGCGCAGTCGAAACGCACAAACCCTTTTTCGGTAAACTTGATGGCGTTGCCCACGAGGTTGATGAGTACCTGGTTGAGTTTGAGCGCATCACCGAGCACAAATTCCGCAACACTTTCGTTGCACTTCCAGGTAAATTCAATATCCCGTTCGGCCATGCGGTACGAGAGCAGCTGCCGCACATCGCGCATGATTTCGCGGATGTTCACCGGTTTTTCTTCAAAGTCAATTTTACCGGATTCAATTTTCGAGAGGTCGAGAATATCGTTGATAATGGCCAGCAGGTTTTCGCCTGCCGAGCGCACCGCATCCATGGCTTCGGTTTGTTCGCGGTCGAGTTCAGTGCCCAGCAGCACATCAGTAAAACCGATAATCGCATTCATCGGCGTGCGAATTTCATGGCTGATGTTGGCCACAAAACGGTCTTTCGCCACCAGCGCATTTTCTGCAGTCTGTTTGGCGTGCCGCAGTTCGCGTTCCATGTGGTAACGTTCGGTAATATCGAGGCAACTGCCGAGTATGTATGGGTTGCCTTCCGCATCTTCCATAATAATGTTCCGGTAAATCCAGATGCAGTTGCTGCCATCGCGCCGCCGCAGTTTCATAATGCCGTTGGCCTGGCCCTGCGTGGTTACTTCCTGCAGGTACAAATCAAACAGGTGCAGCGTATCATACGCCACAAAGTCGCGCACATTGTGCCCGATCAGTTCTTCCGGCTCATACCCGAGCGCGTGTGCGCCCGAGGAGTTTACGCTGTAGATGATGCCTTCGTACCCGTGCGACATAATCATCAGCTGCGTATTCTCAAACAGTTTGCGGAAGCGCAGTTCCGAAAGCTGCAATTCGTTTTCGATGTATTTCCGTTCGGTAATATCCTGCAGGGTACCAAATAGTTTTTCCGATCCGTTGCCGTTATCCGCAGCCTGTTCTTTTTCACCGATGATTACAATGTGGCGCACCTGGTTGCGGATAATGATGCGGATGTCAATTTCGAACTGGGAGCGGCGCTGTGTGCTGTTTTTAATCGTATTCCGGAATACCGCCAGGTCATCGGGATGAATGTAACTCTGCAGCAATTCGTAGGTGAAAATTTTACCCGGCGGTACTTCAAAAATTTCAAGCACTTCGGATGAAGATGAAAGCAGGTTGTTGATAACATCCAGTTCCCAGTTTCCGATTTTGGCGAGTTTCTGCGCTTTCTTCAGCGCCTCGCGGTTTTTCCGGATTTCTTCTTCGAGGCGTTTCCGGTCGGTTACATCCTGCTGGATGGAAATAAAACGTTCGGTATTTCCTTTTTCATCCAGCAGCGGCGTTACCTGCAGGTTGATCCAGACGGGTGTGCCGTCTTTGCGGTAGTTCAGAATTTCTTCGCTGAAGGGAAGCCCCGACTGCGCGCGCAGTGTAATGCGTTCAACGGTTTCGGCGCTGGTAAGCGGGCCGCGGAACATGTCGGGTTTGCGGCCTTTCACTTCGTGCGGGGCGAAACCCAGCATACGTGTAAAGCCTTCGTTCACCCATATAATTTCGTCGGCCGCGTTGCTGATAATTACACCGTTGCTTGTTTTGTTGGCCACCATGGTCAGCTGCTCCTGTTCGCTGATCATGCTTTCGAGCTGGGCCTTGGTCATTTCCAGTTCCTTGTTTTTATCGAGCAGGATGTCGCTGTACCGCTGCACGCGTTTGTTAATCAGCTGCCAGGTGTACGAAAGCATGAACGCCACCACCGAACCCATGATCATGCGCGGGATAAATGTTTCGCGGTTGATGAGGATATCAGGGGTGTACATGGCGAGGGTAATGAAAAACACGTTGGCACTGATGATATAGACAAGCAGGACCAAAAAGCGCTGGAGGTACAGGCTGAAAATCATCATCAGTGTGGTGAGCAGCAGGGCCTCGTCGAAACTGAAGCGATAAACATAATTGAGGTAACCTACCTGCAATGTAAAAAGCGCAACGGTAAAAATACCGAGCAGCCGCAGGTAATCATGACGGAGGGGGCGGATGAAACTGAGGCAGAAAAAAAGAAAACCGGTTGCACAGAGGATGTAACGGTTCAGCGGGTTTTCAACCGAACCCGGTTCAAATGCACCGCTGATGTACCCGTCAAACGGAACAGCAACGGCCGCAAGCAGGAAAATAATCCGCTCCGGCGTTCGTTTGTTGCGGATCAGCTTACGTAACAGGTCGTTCATCCCGTCCCAAATTAGGCAATCCCGGCCTGATTACAAAAAAGAGGCCCCGGAAATTTCCGGGGCCGGTACAGCAACACAACTGACATTACCCTACACACTACTGTGCGTTGCTGCCCATATCATCGGCCTCATTCGCCGTCACAAGAATCTGAAACATCTCTGCAATTTTTTCATTGCTGTATGCTTCAAAATCAAACTGCTCATAGATCGGGTGGAGTGCTTTGATTCGCGCAATGCGCTCAGCACGCCGTTTCCGGATTTCCTCAGCAGCATTCGGTTCTTTTTTCATGGTTGAATATGGTGTACGCAGTTAATGTTGCATACACCCATACAACAGCAAAAACCGGGGCAAATTATGCGTGTGCGTCCTCAAAACGATGCGCTGTCAGGACATTCCGACGAGTGGTTGTAAACGTCGGATGAGTGGTTGGTGTATAAATGAAGTTTTGTCATTCCTGGCGGAAGAAATACGAATTTCCGGCGAATTGTCATGTTGCCTTGGTACAAAAAATCGGGGCCCCGGTAAAAACCGGAGCCCCTGGCGGAAACGCAAACAACATAACCCTACACACTCTTATTGGGCGTTTCCGCTTTCTTCACCCTGCTCATCCTCCAACACCAAAACCTGGAACATCTCCGCAATTTTTTCATTGCTGCATATACCGAAATCGAATGAAGCATAAACAGCATGACGCGCGATAATACGTTCAATGCGGTGTTCACGCCACGAACTGATTTCCGAAGAACTCATCTTTTTATTTACCTGTGGTTTAACATCCATAACCGGAAACATGTGCTCCTTGTTTTTTAAACCTCCTGTTTGTACAGGGGGATAGTTTAACGATACAAATGTCGGGGCAAAAACAGCGGAACAGGATAAAAAACGATGCGCTGACCGGTTCAAACGATAAAGCGGTGAAAACAGGGGATGAATGGAAGGATCTTATAAAACAGACAAGAATCAAAATTCTGATTTTGTAAAATAGAGACTACTCCGGGTCGGCAGTGGCAGGCAGCAGTGGCAGGCAGCAGGTGTTTCAGAAGATGAATCTGTTCCTTACAAATACATGACTGCCACTGCTGACTGCTTGTAAGATGTCAGATTTAAAAGATCTTTTATTACCGTCCGTTCGAGCGTCAGTCGAGAACAGGTTTTAT
>CALRZN010000017.1:0-125435 GCA_943372645.1 Chitinophaga pinensis
CTTCGACTGCCGCTCGAACTGACGCGTAGTTTTTTTTTACACTTTTATTACTTCGACTGCCGCTCGAACTGACGCGTAGTTTTTTTTTACACTTTTATTACTTCGACTGCCGCTCGAACTGACGCGTAGTTTTTTTACACTTTTATTACTTCGACTGCCGCTCGAACTGACGCGTAGTTTTTGTTTTTTATTTCTTGTGAATGTAACGTGTATCATTTCTGCAAACCGACAGTTCTTTTAATCTTTCCCAGTTTTCGTTAATCAACGCTTCTTTTTTGGCCTTGCTCCATTTTTTGATGCGTTTTTCCCAGGCAATTGCTAAAGCAGGTGAATCATACACTTCATAGAATGCCAGTTGAACCGGTCTCCTGCTGTATGTGTAGGAGTCGTTATCCCTGCCTATTTCATGATCGTTTAGTCGTCTTTCGAGGTTATTGGTAACACCTGTATAATACGTGCCATCTGCGCAGCGAAGTATATAAACCGCCAGTTTTCGGATTGCCATAATATTCTGCTATGTGTTTTTTAGTAAACGCAGGTATTATACACTAATGGATAAATATAAGTTAAACAGTTTATTTTAGAACAGTCAATACAACCGTTTTCGAGAAAAGATTTTACAAAATCATGGAACAATGATCAAAAAAGCATTACCGCTGTTCTCAACTGCCGCTCGAACTGACGCGTTGTGATTTTTAAATGATCATTGTTTTTACACCAAAAAACAAAAGATAGTAAACTACGGTTTGAGCCGCAATGCACAATCTAATAATGTATATGATACCACCGTCAGTTCGAGCGGCAGTCGAGAACAGGTTTTATACTATCTTCTTCTGAAAATGAAACCCCAGTATCCGGTACCCTTCACGGAAATAAAACCGGTGCGCATCACTGTTCTGCACGTATGCATTCAGCTCCACCGTTTTACAATCGTGTGCTGCAGCCCATTCTTCGACCAGCTGCATAAACTGTGCACCAATGCCTTTTGAACGTGCGGCTGCATCAATAATCACATTATCAATTTCCAATTGTTTGCCGGAATAAAAACGTACTGTAATCCAGCCGCTGGAAATACCGATGAGCGTTTCACCTTCGTACAACCCGAAACAATGATACGTATCCAGTGCAAACATCTCTTCGAGGTACGTTTCCAGTGTGGCAACTGGAATATCGGGATTGAGCTGGTGGCCAAGGGCCGCAATGGCGGCTTTGTGTTTAACGGATAATTCGAGCAGGGAAAAAGCCATCTGTTTTTATATTTCAGAACTTCAGTTTGTCCTTCGTCAGTTTCACCATAATGAAATTTTTCACGCTCAGTTTTTTCTTTACCACTTTCAGTGCTTCGGGCGAACGGTCAATGCCGATCCATTTGCGCCCCTCCCGCTCAGCCGCGGCCAGCGTGGTACCCGAGCCGCAGAAACAATCGAGTACAATGCTGTTTTTGTTGCTGGATGTGCGGACGATAAACGAAAGCAGATCGCTGTTTTTTTCGGTGGGATACACCGGGTACTGCGGATCTTTCCATTCCCACACATCCTGCACGCGTTTGCCTTTCTGCTCGTCGAGGTAAATCTTTTTGCGTGGCACCCCGTTTGCGCTCCACGCGATAAGCCCGGCCTTGTCTAATTTTTCCAGTGTTTTTGCAGCGCTGCGCCAGTGGCGGCCTTCGGGCGGCAGCAGGCCGTTAAAGGCTTCTGACGTTGCACCGTTACGGGTTTCGCCGGGCGCGTGCAGCGGCACCGTGGTGTAACGGCGGCCGTTTGCTTCTTTTTTGTTGTAGCGTTTGTTCTGTGTTTCATCAAACGGCAGGTGCGGTTCATTCCAGATCGGTGTGGCCGAGCGGGAGTAAAACAAAATCATGTCTTTGATGTTGCCGTAGCCCTTCCGCTGAAAATTTTTCGGATTGCATTTGATACGCGTAATGTCATTGCGGAAATTGTCTTCGCCGAACACGTCGTCCATCAGCACCTTTACATAATGCCCGATTTTGTAATCGGTATGCACATAAATAGAACCGTTTTCCGAAAGCAGTTCGCGCAGCACTTCGAGGCGGGCGCGCAGAAATTCCAGGAATGCTTCGCGGTTCAGTTTATCGCTGTAGGCTTTGCGTGTGCCGCTGCGGCTGATGGTGCGCACGCGGTGTTTGCTCATCGTAAACACCTGGTTACTCGCAAAAGGCGGATCAATGTACACCAGGTCAATCTTGCCTTTGAACCGTTTGTCGGCAGCAAGCTGTTGCAGCACCAGCAGGTTTTCACCGGCGATGAGCATATTCGGAAGCGCCTGTTTTTTTACAGGACGTTTCGCGGAAGGTTTTACAGCTGCTGCTTTTCGGGCCATCGGTTTATTTCAGTTTCCATTCCACTTCCATGTCCCAGCCCGAACGGATTTTCATTGGCGCGGAATAATAATACACATGTTCCGGCTGCAGGTGTTTCATGTAATTGCCGGTGTCCCATTTGCCGCTGCTGTTTGCATCATCGATCAAACGCAGGTTGTACGAACCCGGCAGCAACAGGTCGAACTGCAGTTGTTTATCAGCCGTTACCTTTTCTTCTTTCAGCACATTGGCCTTGTCGTCGAGCAACTGCAGGATGTAATTTTTACCGGGAGCCACATTGCTCAGTATCAGTTTCACGCTGCCATATTCACTGTAGCGCCGTACCACAAACGATTGTTTCAGCGTATCGTTTTTCTGATCGAAAAAATCAGTCATGGTGCCAGCCGGAATCACCAGGCTGTAGGCGCTGTCTTCGTCAAACTTCATATTGAACGTAAGCGTGCGTTTGTTCACCGGGTCAACCGTTGCTTTAAACGGGATCAGTTTTTTTCCGCGGCGCAGCATGATTTTATCCATGTCGCATTTTTCAATCGGTGTGGTTGAAGTAACCACAAACGATTCACGCACGCCGAGTTTATTTTCTTTTGCGGTATTTGTTGTCAGCTGAAACAGGTTGCGCACAACCGCCCCGCCCTTGCTTTTTGCTTTTTTGTCCGGCTTGGCCACACGCACCACGGCGGTATCAAACGGCTGTCCTTTTTGTGAAACTTCGAGCAGCAGCGAATCCGGTTCGTAATTGTGCAGCCAGCAGATCAGTGAATCGTTGCGTGAATTCCATTCCGTGCGCAGGCGCGTGTTGTCGGGCAGTTTACTCAACGCTTTCACCCCTGCATCTGCCACCGGCTGGCTGAATTCCAGCAGTATTTTTCCCGGGAACGGCTGCGATACTTTTTTCAGTTTATTCGAATTCAGTTCTTCGCGGAACATGCGGAGCTTAATGGTATCGCTGTTGCCGTTCAGTTCCACCGGGCTGCTGAGAAAAGCAATGTTCTCTTCGTTGTTGCTGAATTTATAATCCGCATCTGCATCCGTAAGTGCAAATACTTTATAGCTGCCGGGATGTAAATTGGTGAGCGTAAACGAACCGTCGTCTTTCGTTTTGGCAAAATAATACGGGCGCAGTTTGTACGGTACGGAATCGTCCTGCTGATCGTAAAGCAGCACCATCACACTTTTCTGCGGCGCATTGCTGAACGCATTTACCACCTTGCCGCCCATGCGCAGCGTATCTATTTCGGGCCCGGTAGAAAACACGTAGCGGAAATTGTCTTTTATATTTCCCTCGGTGATGTCGCGCACCGCGTTTCCGAAATTGATGGTATAGGTGGTATTGCTGCGCAACTGTTCGTTAAAGGTGATGACAATTTTTTTCTGTTTCACCTGCACATCCGGCTGTTCATTCAGCGGGGGCGAAATGAGGAGCTGGTTCTGCACATCGCTCAGCTGTACGTATTCATCAAACTGGATGGTTATTTTTTTCGTGGCAAAATTGCGCGCTGCACTGTCGGGTTCGTAATGCACCACGAACGGCGGTTTACGGTCGGCCGGACCGCCCGCAGGCTGCTGGATGATGGCACACCCGGCAAACACCAGCACCACGAGACAGGCAAAAAACGGGTTTATATACTTCACGGTTGCAGGCGGTTCAGGTGTTCAATGTGGCGCATCAGTTCTTCGAGGTAGTGGCGGTCGGTTTCATCAAAATCGTTCAGCTGATCGCTGTCCACGTCCAGCACCATAAAAACCGTTCCGTTTTCATCAAATGCAGGCAGCACAATTTCGGAGCGCGAGGCCGAGCTGCAGGCAATGTGTCCGGGAAACGCATCCACATCGGGAACGATGATGGTTTCTTTATTTGCCCAGGCTGTTCCGCAAACGCCTTTGCCCTTGCGGATGCGTGTGCAGGCCGGCGGCCCCTGGAACGGACCGAGCACCAGTTCGTCGCCCTGAACGCGGTAGGCTCCTACCCAGAAAAAGCCCATGCCGTAACGGAGTGCGCTCATGATGTTGGCCAGGTTGGCCACAAAATCAGGTTCTCCTTCGGTCAGCGCTTTGAGCTGCGGAAGCAGGGAAGTATACCGTTCGGCTTTGGTGGTGCCGCTTACTGCCAGTGATTCAGCCATAAATCAGGATTCGCCGCAGCGAAGTGCAAAGATGCGAAAATGATTGCAACCGGCCACCCGGAAGCTGCCGCTCAGAAATTGGCCACGGCAATGGTAGCCACACTTACGCGCACATTGGGAATTTTTAACAGCTCCTGCGCGCAGGCCTCGAGGGTGGCCCCGGTGGTTACCACATCATCCACCAGCAGGATGTGTTTGCCGGCAAGCGTGTCGGCGTTTCGCAGCAGGAATACTTCCTCCACGTTTTTCCAGCGGTCGAAACGGCTTTTACGGGTTTGCGTGGATGTTACGCTGGCGCGGATGAGCGAGGTGGTATCCAGTTCGGCGTGCATGGCCTGCGCAAGTCCCCGCCCGAAGCAGGTGGCCTGGTTGTAGCCGCGCTGCCGTTCGCGCGAGGGGTGCAGCGGAATGGGTACGATGGTGTCTACATCGGCAAACAGGGGCGATTCGCGCAGTTCGTTGCCATACAGCACGCCTGCATCTACGCCCACTTCCTGCTGGCCTTTATACTTTAACTGGTGAATAAGGCGTTGTACTTTACCGGCTTTATGAAACGTAAGAAAAGCAGCAGCGGCATGCAGGCGCACCCGCCCGTAAAACAGGCGCGAAACCGGGTTATCCGCCTTATGGTGATAACCGGTACGGGGCAAACCCGCCCGGCAATGCAGGCAGAAACTGTGCTCGCCCTTGTACAGCGGGGCTTCACAGGCCATACACAGCTTTGGATAGACCAATGCGAGAAAATCACACCAGCCTGTTCGTAACCCGTTGAACACGTGCATAACGTTGCGGATGAAAACACTAATTTTGTCTGAAAATTTAGGAATACTTTTTGAAAGAACGCATAAAAAATCCGCGAAATGGATACGCAAAAAACCGAAGAGAAGGGTAACAAAAAATTACATACGATTTATTTAACCGTCATCGCCCTGCTGCTGGGGTTGTGCGCAGTGCTGTTCTGGCAATACAACGAACAGAAAACACTCGCTTCCAAAACCACCATCCAGGTGGTGCAGGAAATGAAACAGAAAGACGACGTGAAAAAAGAACTGCAGGACCTGCAGCAGGAATATGCGTCGCTGCAAACCAACGATGCCGAGCTTTCGAAAAAATTAGACGAGCAGCGCGCCCACATCAATGAACTGATTGAACAGGCCGAAAAACATAAAAACGATGCCAGCATTATTGCTGCGCTCCGCCGCGAAACCGAAACGCTGCGCAAAATTATGAAAGGCTATATCAAGCAGATTGATTCACTGGCCACGCTGAACAACGACCTGCGTGTGGCAAAACAAGGTGTTGAAAAAGACCTTTCGATGGAAAAAGAAAAAGGCGCTTCGCTTCTGAAAGACAAGGAAGGCCTGCAGAACCGCATTGACCGTGCTTCGCTGCTGACCACGCTGAACGTGAAAGCCACCGGCGTAAACTACAGCCGCGGCGGTAAAAAAGAAAACGAAACGAAAAAAGCATCGAAATCCGACAAAATCCGCGTAACCTTTGATGTGGCCGAAAACAAACTCACCAAGGCCGGACCGAAAGAAGTATTTGTGCGCGTGATTACACCCGACGGCCGCGAACTGACCAAGTCGGCCGACAACGACCACATGTTTGAATTTGACGGGGCCAAAGGATTTTATGCGGCCAAACGCTCGATTGATTACAACAACGCGCCGCTTTCCGTAGCCGTTTATTGTCCGAAAGCGAAAGATGATGACGAGTTCATTCCCGGCAAGTATATCATTGAGATTACTGCCGACAAAGCTACCATCGGTAAAACCGAGCTGATCCTGGAATAAGCTATCGTTTAAAATAGCTCAAAATTAACCGATAACTATCGGTCAAGTGTCTGTAAAATAGATTCTGCTCCGAGTTTGCAGTCGGCAAATTGTATGTAAAAATATCTTATTTCTTGAAATACAATCAGACTGCAAACTGCAAACTCAGCATAGGAATTGTTTTAGTAAAACCCAGAGTTGCCAAGCGGTCTGTTTTAGACGATCTAAAAATCAGGGCTGCGCCTTGTGCTCGTAGCAGTCGAACCGCAACTCATCCGCCGGGAATGTTTTCCGGAACAGCCTGCAGAAGTGTTCTCCCGCCCCGTGTTTTTCATGGTGCTGGCAGGTGAGGCACATGCGCTGATGGCCTACCACCTCACTTTTGTTCAGATCGAAAAGCAGGTTCTGCAGGGCAATGAGCATGATTTCTTTCTGCTCCAGCGGCAGTTTTTTCACCGAGTGGCTCATCGACTGACCGAAAAGACTGACCTCGCGGGCAACTTCTTCTCCCTTTAATGTAAGCAGGATGATTGCGCTGCGTGAATCTTTGGGGTCGACTTCCTTCCGGATCAGCTTTTTAACCATCAGCGTTTTTACAACCTCACTGATGGTCGCTTTGGTCATGCCAAACTCGTTGGCCAGGTAGCTCACCCGGCTCTGGTTCTGGCCATGAAAATGAATAAAGATCAGCAGTTGTAGCTGTATCGGACTCAATCCGGTACGGCGTGTTTCACGCCATAATAAAACACGAAATGCTTCTGACACCCGCTCGAGTGCATAAACAACCCGCGCCTCCTTACTACCAGACTGTTCGTTCGGATCGAACAGGGAAGTTTCCATCGCTATGTAATTTATTTGGCGTAAATGTATTTTATTTATGTTCACAAATGCTCGAATATTGGACTTCAAACCTGTTAAAATGAGCAAAATCGGGCATTTTTCGTCTGTTTTTTAGACGTTACAACATTCGTTTTTCCTGTGACTTTATAAACGAAAAAATCCCTCCTGCTGGTTTTTTGTGAGAAAAAACAGCAGGAAGGACTACTACGTGCTTTTGGGCACCGTTCAGTTCAACGCAGCAAAACATGTTCATGTTTTGTGCTGCAAATCAGATTTGATGGCTTAAAATCGCCCGGAACTGCTTACCGGGATGATTTTACCACTCCAGGATGATTAATGTCTCCATTGTTGTTCGTATTATTACCGTTCGACAATAGGCATGTAGCGTTTCATGCCGGAAATTGGTTCAGGAGATGTGTGATGAACAAATATGGAATAAGACCACTGCTAACGCAATTTTTATTTTTACGTTTATTAGGCGTTATTTTGCTGTTAAATTAATATTATAGTATTGATTTTAAGATATTTATACGATACTTAATTTTAGGCGTCGAAGCACAGGATTGACCCTGGCTGGAGCCAAAAAAAATCCCGGGAGCATTACAAATATCAGATCGTTTTATGACATTTTTATGACAAAACGGGGAAATGGGATCGTTTTAAATAGCTGCTCGGTTAAATAAGTTCCTGTAAAATAGATATTGAAATAAGTGGCAGCGGCAGTTGGCAGTGGCAATCGTGTTTCCGTAAGGAACAGATTCATCTTCTGAAATATCAGCCGACTGCCATTGCTGCCTGCCACTGCCACTACTTGTAAGATGTCTTATTTATAAGATCACAAAACAGCTGCTTCGAGTAAACGGATGGTTCCGTCAGAAGCATCAATTTCTGCCTCCACACCTACGGGCAGTGTAAACTTATCGCGCACGTGTCCGAAACTGCTTCCGAAAAATGCAGGGACTTTCAGCGGGCGGATATGGTCATCGAGCACCTGCTGCAGCGTGAGTGATTTGTCGGGTTCTTCGGCTTCGCACTTGGTGCATTTGCCAAAAATAAATCCACTTAATTTTTGCAGCACGCCGGCTAATTTCAGCTGGGTAAGCATACGGTCGATGGCGTACGGTTCTTCTTCGGTTTCTTCTACAAACAGGATTTTGTTTTCCCAGTCGGGAAGGTAACCGGTAGCCATCAGGCTGCAGAGCACGGCCAGGTTTCCGCCGGCCAGCACACCGCGTGTTTTGCCCGGGGTGATGGTGATTACCGGATCTTCGGCGGGTTGTTTCAGCGTGGCCAATTCCCCGCGCTGAATAACGCGCAGAAAATGCTGCATCGTAAACTCACCAAGCGATGAGTTTCCGACCGGTCCGTGAAATGTTACCAATCCGGTTTTGTGGTGCATTGCCAGCAGCAACGTGGTGATGTCGCTGAAGCCGGTAATTATTTTCGGATGTTTTTTTATGTTATCAAAATCAATACGGGGCAGCAGGCGCGCGCAACCCCAGCCGCCGCGCATGGCCATGATGGCCTGTACGGAGCTGTCGGAAAAAAAGCCGTTCAGTTCTTTTGTACGCAGCGCATCATCACCGGCCAGGTAACCGTATTTCGCTTTCAGGGTGTCGCCGGTTTTTACACGGAACCCGGCGGCCTGCAATGCAGTTACTGCTTTGGTAATACTTTCTTCGTTGAAAATTGCTCCGGCAGGAGCTGTGAGTGCAATGGTGTCGCCGGCGCGCAGGCGCGGGGGACGCAGCAGTGTCTGTTTTTCTGCACCGCCAGTAAATCCCGACAGCGGAATCAGCAGCGAAGCCGCGCCGGCCTGCTGCAGAAAATCGCGACGTGATTTTTTAGCCATGGGGAAATGGTGCGGAATTTATTTGCAATCCCCGTCGGGCTTGTCGCAGATCATTTTCGGATCGAGCCAGCCTTTTACGGGTTTGCCGCTTTTGTCTTTTCCCTGGATGAGTGCCCAGTCGCCGCAGCAACCGTTCACCGCAACTTCCTGCATGCCCCACAGTTGGCCGGCTTCGCCGCTGGTGGCATCTGCTTTTTTAAACAGCACCAGGCCTTCGTCTTCTGCATTGCGGGTAAACACACTCACCAATGTACCGGCCACCCAGCCGCCTATCGCTTTTTCATTTTCATCACCCGATGCTTTTTCCACCTGCAGCCAGCCGCGTTTTGATGCGCTTACAGCGAGCGAAGTCGGTTCATCGCGATCGGCTTTCAGCAGGAATTTCAATGTGCCGTTCGGTTTGTTCAGGATGCGCACACTGCTCGTGTCGGTATGCGTGATGTAGGTCTTCAGTTTGCAGGCACATTCGCCTGTTTTCGGTTTACTGCTGAACGCAAACGCAGCCAGCAAAGCCGTGGTGCCGATAATGGCGGTGAAAAATAATCGTGTCTGCATGGGAATCGGTTTATTGAAACGGGATACACTCTTTTAATTCTGGTAACGCGGTAAGCAGTACGCCGGGCAGTCCGTCAATGTCTTTAATGTTCTTGCCCTCCATGGCATTGATTTCTGCCAGGGTGAATTTGTCTGCCATCACTGCTGCAAGTTTATCGCTCATGCAGCCACACTCCATACCCACAGCAAATTTTACAGCGGTTTCACCGGCTTTTTCATACCACGTGTCGGTTTCTATGCTGGCCTGCGTTTTCAGGTAATCCACCATCGTATTGCACAGCCCCGAACAGTCTTTGCGTAAAATTGTTTTTGCTTTTTCCATGCGGTTTTCATGGGTATCCACACTGCCGCAGTTTACAAAGAGCAGAACAGCAGCAAGCAACATCAGGCTGTTTTTTTTCATGGCGGAGGGTCTAAAAAAAGAAACGTCCCTGCGTTTATAGTGCAGGGACGTTTTATCATTGATCTAGTTAGAGCCGAGTACTTTCAGCAATTCGTCCAGTTTGGGTGTAAGGATGATTTCGGTGCGGCGGTTTTTCGCGCGGGCATCAGCGGTTTTGGCCGGATCTACCGGGAAAAATTCACCACGGCCGGCAGCGGTAATGCGTTTGGCATCAACCGAACCGTTCGAAAGCAGGATTTTGGTAACCGAGGTGGCGCGCATCACGCTGAGGTCCCAGTTATCTTTAATCTGTCCCGAGCCGCTCATCGGCTGATCGTCGGTGTGGCCTTCCACCATAATGTTTACATCCGGGTTCTGGGCGAGCAGGGCCGCTAATTTTTTCAGCGCTTCTTCGCCCTTGGGCTGAACCTTGGTGCTGCCGGTTGCAAACAGCAGTGTTTCGTCCATGGACACATAAATTTTACCGTTTTTCTCGGTTACAGTAAGGCCTTTGCCTTCAAACGCAAGCAGTGCATCTTTTACTTTTTTCTTGAGGTCGGCCAGCGCCTGGTCTTTCTGTTTCAGGATGTCTTCCAGTTCTTTCACGCGCTGTTCGCGCAGGGTGAGCTGGGCTTTCAGCTGGTCGAGACTGGCCTGCAGCGCGGTGAGGTTGGTCTGCAGCGTATTCAGTTCCAGTTCTTTCTTTTTCAGTTCGTCCTGTTTCTTAAACAGTTCTTCCTGGGTAAGACCGAGCTGACCCACCAGTTTCGTGTTCTGGTTTTCGGTTTCTGCACGCAGCTGTTTGTACAGGCTGTTGAGTATTTCGTAGTTTTTTACAAGGTCGTTGTACTGCCCTGTTTTGATGCGGGCCGTGGTGCCATAGGTATTGGTATCGGTCTGCAGTCCTTTGATGCTGCGGTCCTGGTCGGCAATGCGTTTGTTGAGTTCATTTACCTGCGACTCAAATTTTGAAGCGTTTTCCTTGGCAGCCGAAAGTTCGGTTTCGCAGCTTTTACGTTTGGCTTCTGATTCTTCCAGTTTACGTGCAGGCACGCAGGAATACATGCTGACAGCGAGGCCAAAAGCTGCAACAACCGGGAGTATGGATTTGAACATAGTATGTGTTTATTTAATGCTGGTTGGTCAAAGATACAATGTTTCGCAAATCTCTCCAATTTGGCGGGATGGACAGATTGCGGGGAGTCCCATTTAAAATGGAGATCCCGGAATTAGTGGCAGTCAGCAGTGGCAGTTTTGTTTTCGTAAGGAACAGATTCTTCTTCTGAAACACCTGCCGACTGCCGCTGCCAACTGCTCCTGCCACTAATTGTAAGATGTCTGATATAATTGATCGTATTTAATTGGCAACAGAAAAGCAACTTTCGGGCCGCCGTTTTCGTTTTATATATAACCAAGTGTTGCCCCGCTATGAAAACATTAAGTCCGACCTGGCTCACCGATCACACGGTTGATTTTGAGTACAAAAAATACGTGCTGCTCGATTACCTGCAGCATGTGGAAACCAGCTACCGCCTTGCGCGCCTTTATCCGCCCCTGGCCGATCTTACCGCGCATTACCAGGCGGCCCGTTCGCTGAAAGAAAAAATGGATCGGTTTGAACAGGACCTGCCCAAAACGCTGAAAGGTTTTGATGCAGAAAAGCAGCAGCTGGTGTACGAATCGCTTTTTACCGGTGATACGCCGCTGGCCGATGTGGAAAATATCCTGGACTATTCGCTGCCGCAGTTTGAACGGTACATCCGCGAAGGCCGGCAACTGTATGAACACATTGAAAAAGAAATGCAGTTTGAACCGGTTGGTGTTCTGCCGCTGGAGCAACGATTCGGTTACCTGTTTGTGCGTAACGGCGGAAAAAAAGTAGCGGTGTATGAATACACCCTTCGTATGTTCGAATCGGCCGGAAGCCGCTACCGGGGCATTCACACCGCGCACCTGTGCGACTATGTTTCATCGGTAAGCACCACCCTGCCCGCTATTAAAAACGACCTGCTCGTAAAACACCGCGACCTGCCGAATCCGGCGGTGTATGCAGCCGAAACAAAAGGCACCTACCCGCTTGAAGAAACCACGCTGCCCATTGCACAGCGCCTGCTGGTGCGGTACATCGAACACACAAAAGCCTTATAAACAAAATCACCCGGCTTGCGCGCGGGTGATTTTTTGTTTTTTATCCGGCCGGATTATTTTGCCTCGTCCTGTTTTTCCTTGGTGCCGGCATCTTCCTTGTCGAGCCACACGCGTGTAAAATCTCGGTACTCCATCGGGTTGATATCGAAGCCGCGCACATACTTCTGCAGCAGGCGGTCGTTAAGCTCATAATAAATCGGCATGATGGCCGCATCGTTCAGCATCTGCTGATCACACTGTGCGTACAATGCCATGCGTTTGGCCTGGTCCGGTTCGCGCAGCGATGCCTCAAACAGGGAGTCAAAACGCGCGCTCTTGTAACGCGAGGTGTTCGTGTAGGACGATTCGTCCATAGTAGCCGGAATGTGTTTGCTGTAAAACAGCGTGAGGAATGTTTCCGGATCCGGGTAATCGGCGTTCCAGCTGATTTTAAAGAAATTCGATTTCCCGGTTTGCAGCGACTGCAGCTGCTGGCCGAGCGGAAGTTCATCAATAGCTACTTCCACATTGATGTTTTCCTTCAGCATGTTTTTGATTACGCTTGCAATTTTGCGGTTACGATCCTGCCCGCCGCTGTTAATCTGCAGATGAATTTCGGGGAGGCCTTTGCCGTTCGGGTAACCGGCTTCGGCCATCAGCGCTTTTGCTTTTTCAATATCCAGCGTGTAGCCTTTCAGCGATTTGTAATCGTAGTTTTCAATACTTGGCGGAACGATACCGTATGAAGCAGAATTCGCATCGCCCTGCAGCACGTTGGTCACAATTTTTTCGCGGTCAATGGCGTAGTTCAGTGCCTGGCGCAGTTTCGGATTGTTAAATGGCTCGGTCATGTTCTGGAAACCGTAGAAGGTTACGCTCATTGCGGTAACGCTTTGCAGTTCCCAGTCGCTTCCGCCGGCTTTCGCCTTCATGGTATCGCCCATAATTTCGCCGACCATTTCCACCGGCAGGCGGAACATCATGTCGAGGTTGCCGCTCTGGAAAGTGAGCAGTTCCGAATGACGGTCTTTGATAAATCCGAAGCGGATGCCTTTCAGGTACGGCAGGCGGTTGCCCGACGCATCATACGCCCAGTAGTTCGCGTTGCGTTCAAGGATAACCAGTTCACCGAGTTTTGCACTCTGCAGTTTGAACGGACCGGTGCCCACGCATTTAATGCTCATGTCTTTACCGTACGCATCCCATGCTTCTTTCGGGTAAATAAAACAGCCCGGCATAGAGAGTACGCTGAGGAATGCGGCGAACGGGTTCACCAGTGTTATTTCGAGGGTCGAATCGTTCAGCACTTTTACGCCGCTCACACCACCCTGTAACGGCTGCGGTGCTTTTTTGGAGCTTTCGTAGGCTTTGCGTGTTTCATCGAAATGCGCATTTGCACCTGCCACGCGGTCTTTGAAGGTCAGCAGGAACTGCTGGTTTAAACCTTCCTCATCAAACGTGCAGAGGCGGTCGAAACAATATTTTACATCGTTCGCAGTAACGGCACGGCCTTTTTTATCGGCAAAACAATCGTTGTCGTGGAAGAAAACATTCGGGCGGATGTGGAATATAAATTTCCGCGCACTGTCTTCAATTTCCCAGCGCGAAGCGATTGCTGCTGCCGGAACCAGTGTTTTCTGATCCAGTTTCACCAGCCCTTCATATACCTGGCTTGTGATGTGCTGCGAAGTAATATCAATCGCGTTGAGCGGGTAAAGGCTGCGGAAATCTTCCACTTCATTGATGCGGAAAACTCCACCGTACTTCACATTTCCTTTTGCCACGAGGTTATCACCATCCTGTCCGTTGCCGCCGCCGCTGCAACCTTGGAAAATGCCGCCGAGTACTACTGAAAGCAGTAATGGTCCAAGCAATCGTTTCATAAATAGCGTTTTATAAGTAGTCCAGTCGGCTAAAATACAAAAATTAGTATTACAAGGCTTTTTCCTTGAAAATCTGGCACTTTTTATAGGTCCGGATTCTAAACAAATCTAAAAATCCACCTCCACCAAAATGGGACAATGGTCCGAATGTTTCGCCTCGGGCAATATGGCCGCGCGTTTCAGCCGCTTTTCAAGCGGCGATGAAATCATGTGGTAATCAATACGCCAGCCTAAATTTTTTCCCCGGGCACCGGCGCGGAAGGTCCACCACGTGTAATTGTGTGGCTCAGCATTAAAATGCCGGAACGAATCAATAAACCCGCTGTCCATAAAATTACCGATCCATTCCCGCTCCGGCGGCAGAAATCCGGACGAGTTGGCGTTGCTTACCGGGTTATGGATATCAATGGCCTTGTGGCAGATGTTAAAGTCGCCACCGATTACCAGGTTGGGACGCGCTTTCTTCAGCGTGTTGATGTAGGCCTGGAAATCATCCATAAACCGGTACTTAAAATCCTGCCGCACATCGCCGGTAGTGCCCGAAGGCAGGTACAGGCTCATCACCGAGGTGTCGCCAAAATCGGCACGGATGACGCGGCCTTCGCTGTCGTACAACCGGTTGCCGCAACCGATTTCCACATGATCGGGTTTCGTTTTTGATAAAATGGCCACGCCGCTGTATCCTTTTTTCTCGGCCGGATGCCAGTAATGGTGCGCATAACCGGCCTTTTCAAAAACGGAAAGATCGAGCTGCTCCGGGTGTGCCTTTATTTCCTGCAGCAGGATAATATCCGGATTTGCGGCACCCACCCAGTCTATCCAGCCTTTGGTAAGTGCCGCGCGGATGCCGTTTACATTGTACGATATAATTTTAGCCATGTTTTTGCGTTAGTTGAGCGGTAAATAAAGGCTTAGGAGCCAGTCAGGAAATTGTCCTTCCGGCTTTTTAGGGGTCTTTTTTACTCACTCTTCGTTACTTTTTTCGCCTGTAGTATCCAACTACTTACTCAAAAAGTGCCTCGACTGAGCAAAAAATTCCTCCTGAAAATCTCAAAAAACAACTTCCCGACAGGCTCCAAAGATAAAAAATCGGTTCAGGCAGATGTTTGTAACTTTATCGGTTCTGGATTAGTGATCTGAATTTTGAAAAAACGCCGCAGTTCGGACAGAAGCATTGTCATACTGACTTTGTTTTTTTTGATGCTGGCAACCTCGCACGGGTTTGCACAGGCCACGCTGCGCGTGAAAAAAATCCGGTTCACCACCGACACCCTCCGGCTCGATACGCTGAGTCTCGTTCCCGGCTCGGTAATGTTGATGCACAACGGCCTTCCCGCCGATTCCGGAATGGTCTCCATCAATCACGCAGCCGCCGAACTCATCCTGAAAAACAAAACGCTGCGCGGCGATTCGTTTACAGTTGCGTACAAAACGTACCCGGTTTTATTTACCGCCACGCGGCAGCACAAAGATGCCGGCCGCCTGCGCGCCGACCCGGAGGGCAACACCAACCCGTTTTTGTACAACCCCAATTCCCGGGGAAATGCAGACCTGTTCCAGTTCGACGGGCTGAACAAAAGCGGGAGCATTTCGCGGGGCGTTTCGTTTGGCAACAACCAGGATGTGGTGGTGAACTCGAACCTGAATCTGCAGCTTTCGGGCAAACTCACTGACAACATTGAACTGCTGATGGCGGCCACCGATGATAACATCCCGATTCAGCCCGAAGGCAACACGCAACAGCTCCAGGATTTTGACAAAGTATTTATCCAGCTCTCCGATAAAAAATCGAAACTGGTGGCCGGCGATTTTTACATCTATCGTCCGAACGGCTATTTTATGAATTTCAACAAACGCGCGCAGGGGTTACATTTTGAAACCAAAATGCCGCTCGCTGTTTCTGCAAAACAAAAAGCCGATGACGTTACCCGCGAACTGGGCGTTGCCGCAAGTGCAGCCATTTCGCGCGGCAAATTTGCGCGCCAGATTATCCAGGGCGTGGAAGGCAACCAGGGCCCGTACCGCCTGCGCGGCGCAGAAAATGAATTGTTTATCACCGTACTCGCCGGAACCGAAAAAGTGTTTGTGGACGGGCTGCTGCTGAAACGCGGCCAGGAATACGATTACGTAATTGATTACAACATGGCCGAAGTGGTTTTCACCGCGCGGCAGCTGATTACAAAAGACAAACGCATCGTGGTGGAGTTCCAGTATTCCGACCGCAATTATGCACGATCGCTTTTTCATCTCGGCAGCGAATACAGCGTGAAACCCGGCGCAAAAAGCAGCACAAAGCCGATGGAACTGCGTTTTAATTTTTATTCGGAGCAGGACAATAAAAACCAGTCGCTGCAGCAGCAACTGAGCAACGAAGACAAACTGACGATGCGCGCCATTGGCGATACACTGGACAAAGCCATTGTGCCGGGCATTGACAGCGTGGGCTTTAACGATGATGAAGTGTTGTACAAAAAGATTGACACCACTGTGAACAGCATAACATACCCCGATGTGCTCGTGTATTCGTTTAATTCCGACAGCGCCATTTACCGCGCCACGTTTTCGTTTGTAGGAACGAACAAAGGCAATTATGTGCAAACCACATCCGCGGCAAACGGCAAAGTATATAAGTGGGTGGTGCCCGTGAGCGGTGTGCCGCAGGGCAGTTACGAACCGGTGGTGCTGCTGATTACACCAAAGCAGAAACAACTATTTACGGCCGGCGCAACGTATCCGCTGAATAAAAAAACAAGCATCAACGTGGAAGGCGCGTACAGTGTAAACGACCTCAATACGTTTTCGCCCATTGATGCATTTGATGATAAAGGCTACGCTGCAAAATTCAGCCTGCAGCACAAACCGCTGGCGGGTGATACGTCGCGCTGGCAGTACCGTGCTTCGCTGGATTACGAATACGCGAGTTTGTTTTTTTCGCCGGTGGAACGTTTCCGTTCTGTTGAATTTGAACGCGACTGGAACCTCGGCTGGGGCAGCACGCGCAAACAGACTTCGGATCAGCACATCGCCGGTGTTTCGCTGGGTGTTTCGCGGAAACAGGCACTGCAGGCGGGTTATGCGTTTCAGACATTTATCGAAGGCAGTGCATTCAGCGGTATGAAACACAGCGTAAACGGACGGGTAAACAAAAACGGATTTTTACTCACCGCCGATGCGAGTTTCCTCAATGCCGGCGGAAGCACGGGCAGCAGCACGTTTCTGCGCCAGAAAGTAACCGCGCGCCAGCTGATCGGAAAAAAATTCCAGGTGAAAGTGTTCGAGGAACAGGAACAAAGTGAGTTGCTGCGGCCAAACACCGACAGCCTGTTCAGCAGCAGCTTCGGCTGGTTTGAATGGGGCGGCGAAGCCGGTACCAGCGACTCGGTGAAAAATCCGTTCAGCGTGTTTTACAAACAGCGCACCGACTGGCTGCCGCAGTTTACCGCGTTGCAGCGCGCCACGTTTGCAGAAAATACCGGGGCCAGTTTTGCCCTGCTGAAAAATCCGGCGCAGACGCTGCGCACCACCGCCGCACTGCGCCGCCTCGACATCAGCAACACATTGCTTACCGCGCAGAAACCCGACCAGACGTTGCTCGGCCGCGCCGAATACAGTGTGCGGTTGTGGAAAGGTGCAGTTACGTCGTCGCTGTTTTACGAAGCCGGTTCGGGACTGGAACAGAAAAAAGAATACGCGTACATTGAAGTGGCCGCCGGGCAGGGCGCGTTTACATGGACGGATTACAACGGCAACGGCGTAAAAGAACTGAATGAATTTGAAACCGCGCTGTATCCCGACCAGGCCACGTTTGTGCGTGTGTTTATTCCCACAAACGATTACATCCGCGTGTATTCGAACCAGTTCAGTGAAAGTCTGCAGCTGCGCCCGTCCGTGATCTGGAACAACAAAAAAGGGGTACGCAAACTGCTCACATATTTGTCGGGCCAAACCGTTTACCGCATCGACCGTAAAACAACGACAGACAAAAACGGCTCGGCGCTTAATCCGTTTGATGGTTCTACTTCCGATACAGCCATTGTTGCGCTGAACAGTTCGTTCCGCGCAACGGTTTACATTAATCAGCTCGGCAGCAAGTTCGGGATGGAATACACGCACCAGGATGTGCGCGGCAAAAGTTTGCTCACCAACGGGCTGGAATCGCGCGATAACATTTTTGAAGAGGGCCGCATCCGCTGGAACATTACGCGCCCGCTGAGTTTGAACATCACCGGCCGCATTGGCAACCGCGGCAACGGCTCGGCGTTTTTCGGCAACCGCAATTACCGCATTTCGTATTATGAACTGGAACCGAAATTCAGCATACAGCCCGGCACCAATTTCCGTTTCAGTTTCATTTACCGTTACGCCGAAAAAGAAAACAAAGCGGAAGGCGGCGGGCAATTTGCCGTGATAAACAAAGGCGGCGTGGAACTTAAATACAACGTACTGAACAAAGGCAGTATACTCGCCTCAGCCGATTACATCAACATCAAATTCAACGATGCCGCCAGTTCGCCCCTCGCGTTTGAAATGCTCGAAAGTTTAAAAGCGGGCAACAACCTCACCTGGAAACTGAGCTGGCAGCGCACGCTGGCCAACAACATGCAGCTGAACATCGGCTATGAAGGGCGGCGCGTGCCGGGCGTGAATACGATTCATACGGGGAGTGCGCAGGTAAGGGCGTATTTTTAGGGAATTGATTTAACTTGCGTTTAATATGAAAAAAGCCTCTGTCATTAATGTATTAAATTCACTTCCGGAAAATTTTAACCTCGAAGAGTTTGTAGAACGATTAATTGTTGTGAACAAAATCGAGGACGGTTTGGATGATGTTAAACATGGCCGGCTTGTGGATCATGATGATGTAAAAAAGTTGTTCAAAGCAACATGAGAAAACAGGTATTCGTAACCGATACACCAGGTGTAATTGATATCAGGGGCGATTTTCTCGAAGCTGCTTTATACCTCAACCAGCAACCGGTTAACTACGCCTGGTATGCAGAAGTGGGAACAACATGGCGTTACCATATTGCAAAAGGGATAAATAAGGATGCGATCAGGATGCACTGGCGGCTTTCGGAAATACTTCGCAAGGGAGTCAGCAACAGCAACGAGTTTGAGGAAGCGGTAATTTATTTTTCCCAATTTTTGAAATATGGCGAATATGAATTTGGTCTGTACCGGCTGCCCCATGCACATTTAATGGAACTCATTTCGAAAGGACCTGATTTTATGATCAGCGATTGCTATGGAGGTATTCCGGGCTATCTGGCCACGCAGTCGCATGTTGATGAACTTACTATTCAGGCCTATACGATAGCAATTCGGAAAGGAGCGCGCCCCACTGCGATATTGTTACATGCCGAACAGTCATACCATCAGTTTATTCTTGACGGGCATCATAAGTTTATCGCCTATTCGCGTGCAGAAGTCCCGCCACATGCAGTACTGATCACTAAACGCAAAAGCAAAACATTTACGCTGGAAGAATCTTTACGCCTGGCCAGGTCGATGAACTGCAGCAATGAAAAATACCTCGACGCCCTGCGCAGGGAGAAAACAGAATCGCTCTACAGGATGTGGTTTGATCCGGCAAAGGATTACGAAGAAATTATTTTTTAATTCTCCTTTTTTAACGTTCATTTTGCGGTCCCGTTCTCTGCGAAACTTTGCGCAAAACTTTGCGGCGCGCCGGATGCAGGGAGGACTTTGCGCTTGCCAAGCCGCAGGCGTAGGTTAAAACCGAAGTGATCGTACAGTTCCTCAATCCCCCCTCTTCCAAATCCCAAAATAAAAAGATACATTTATCCTCCCTGAACATAACCTATGAGCGTGGTCGCTTTTACCGAGCAGCAAATACTGGATATGGCCCCTGATGCGTCTGCGGCATCGTCGGCCAAAAGCCTTGCGCATGAAGCGAAATGGGTAAGCGTACATCAGCACGAAAAAGCATTGTGGGGCGAATGCAAAGGCAGCGGCGCCAAGGCCTACAAAACGCAGATTGATTTAAGCGCCACTGCATTCAAATGTTCCTGCCCGAGCCGCAAATTTCCGTGCAAACACGGATTGGGTTTATTGCTGCTTTATGTGCGCGATATTGATGCGTTTAAAACCGCCGAGCCACCCGACTGGGTGGCGGAGTGGCTGAAAAAACGCGAAGCACGCCTTACACAGCAGGCCACCAAAGCAGACAAACCGGTGGATGCCGAAGCCCAGGCCAAACGCAAAGCCAAACGCGGCGCACGCATTGAAGACGGCATTGAAGAACTGCAGCGCTGGTGTAAAGATTTAATACGCGCCGGCATTGCCGCTGCTCCCGATAAGGAAAAGGATTTCTGGAACACCATGTCGCGGCGTATGATTGATGCGCAGGCTCCCGGGCTGGCGCTGCTCGTGCGTAAACTGGCGGCAACCGATTTCAACGCCGAAAACTGGCAGACCGATTTTATCGATCAGCTTTCCTTGATATATACGCTTACCGAATCGTACCAGCGCATCGGCACATTACCCGAACCGGTGCAGCACGATGTGCGATCGTGGATCGGGTTCGGGCAGTCGCAGGAAGACCTGCGCACCCGCGAAGCCACGCGCGACCTGTGGATTGTGCTCGGCCGCCGCACGGAATTCGATCAGAATGTTACCGCGCAACGGTACTGGTTTTATGGTGTAAATACCAAACGGTTTGCACTCAACATCCAGTACCAGGTGGCAGGCCGCACACCGGTGCTCACCTTTGCACCCGGCACGGCCGTTGATGCGGAAGTTGTTTTTTACGACAGCGCTTTTCCCTACCGCGTTGCAGTGCGCACCCAGCATGCGGTAACGCCGGTGCCCGAAGTGATAGCCTGTGCCAACTGGAATGCAGTGCTTGAAAACGAAGCAGCGTGGGCGGCGCAGCAACCGTTCCAGGATGAAAAACCATTTATCGTACACGGTATTCGTCCCGCGCAGGCGGGCAACACGTGGATGCTGGTGGACGAACAAGCGAAAGGCATGAAACTGAAAGGTGGATTTGCGCGCACGCTGCACCTGCTTGCCCACAGCGGCGGTTATGCCTCCACCCTTTTTGTGGTAGGCAAAGAAAATGAATACGAACCCATCGGTATCTGGAAAAGCGGTACCTATTACCTGCTCGGCACATGAGTAACTGGAACGACCTTGTGAATGCCGCCATGATCGGAACCGCCAAAAAAACGGTTCCCGCCGATGCGTTTTTCCCGGAAGTAAATGATTTGCTGCGGCACGATAACAGTGCCGACAACGAAACACTTTTTTTGCGCGGCCTCGCACTCAGCAGCGTTTACCGCCGGTCGGGTGTGGTGCCCGATGATTACGGCACGGCAGCGTATTTTTCGTGCCCGCCGGATAATACACCCGAATGCAGCGACCGCGCATCGGTGCTGTTGCAGACGCTACTGAACGACAGGGCCAGTACACTTGTGCATTTCTGGCTTGAACAATGTGTGGCAAAAAAGTTGCGTGTGCCGTACCGTGTGCTGCCCGACCTGTTCGACATCGCAGTAGCGCATCCCGAACTGCGTAAAGCAATGCTTGCCGCAGGCGGACCAACCGCGGGATGGCTGGCCGGATTTTACAGTGTGTGGGATTTTGCCAGCGCAGGAACCGATTACAACACGTGGAACCACGGCAAACCCGCGGAGCGCCTCACGTTTATTACCGCCCTTCGCGAAGACATTAATCCTGACGAAGCCCGCGAACTGATTAAAGCCACCTGGGACCAGGAAAACGAAAACACAAAAAAAGCGTTACTGAAAGTAATGCACTCCAACCTCGGCGAAAAAGATTTACCGTGGCTGGAGTCGTTGCTTAAAACAGAAAAAGTAGCTGTACGCAGAATCGTGTATGAATACCTGCGCCGGTTTGCAACATCATCTATCGTTCAGCAATATGTGCAGATTGCGCGTGCTGTTTTTGTCATTACCAAAGGCAGTTCGCTGCTGAATAAAAAAGTAGTGATTGATATTTATCCGCCGAAAATTACCGACAGCGAAATTTTTGAATCGGGTATTCCGAAACAGAGTAAGGATGCCGATGCCAGCAACGAACAGGCGATGTTTGAGGAACTGATTAAAAACATTCCGCCTTCGATATGGGCACGTGAAGCGAATCTTCAGCAGGAAACCTTGCTCGAAACACTCGGTTCGCACCGCAAACACAAACGCCTTATCAATTGTATGATGCAGGCGGCGGTCCAGTTCCGCGACACGGAATGGCTTACCGCCTTCGGACGTTACAGCGACAATCAGTATGTAAACCCGCTTGCCGAAATGCTTCCCGATGCGGAGCGCATGAGTTACTGCATGAAACACTTCGATAAAAACGAAGCCGAAGTGCTGCAGGTGCTCAAAAACACACGCCACCAGTTCACCACCGAACAGGCGCGCCGCGTATTGCGGTTCACTTCAAAAAATCCGTACCAGTACAAACGCGATTATTATGCCGACATGATCTGGCAGTTTCCGGAAGAAATCCGTTTCGAACTGGGCGCTTACGGACCTGACAACAACAACGCCGGTTATTACTGGAATACACTCCGCGAGGAGCTTGAAAAACTTTTAGCCACCAAAGAACAAATCGTGAAATCTTTCAACACATGACAAACATACTGCGCCAACATGCCGAACAGCAATTTGCGGCTGAACTGGAAGAACTGAAAAAAAACGACAAGGATAAACGTCCCGAAAACTGGATACTTTCTCCGCGCGCAGTGGTGTTTTACCTGCTGGGCGGCAAACTGCGCAACGGGTTTGAAGTTTCTCCGAAATACATCGGCAGCAAACGCCTCATGGAAATTGCGGTAGCCACGCTCACCACCGATCGTGCGCTGCTGCTGTACGGTTTACCGGGCACGGCCAAGTCGTGGGTGTCGGAACACCTTGCTGCGGCCATCAGCGGCAACTCCACGCTGCTCATCCAGGGCACCGCGGGCACCAGCGAAGAATCCATCCGCTACGGCTGGAACTACGCGCGCCTGCTGGCTGAAGGACCTTCGGAAAAAGCACTCGTAATTACGCCGCTCATGCTCGCCATGCAGCAAGGCAGCATCGCACGCATTGAAGAACTGACGCGTATCGGTGCCGATGTGCAGGATACGCTCATCACTATTCTCTCGGAAAAAACATTGCCGATTCCGGAACTCAATTCGGAAGTGCAGGCCACCAAGGGATTCAACGTTATTGCAACGGCCAACAACCGCGACAAAGGCGTGAACGAATTATCGGGCGCACTCAAACGCCGTTTCAACACGGTTATTTTGCCCCTGCCCGAAACCATTGAAGAAGAAATAGACATCGTGCGCCGCCGCGTGGAAAGTTTCGGCAAAGCGATGGACCTGCCCGCAGAACCGCCCGCGCTGGCCGAAGTACGGCGCATCGTTACTATTTTCCGCGAACTGCGTTCAGGCGTTACACTCGATGGTAAAACAAAAATCAAATCGCCGTCAGGCACACTGAGTACAGCCGAAGCCATTTCGGTGGTAACAAGCGGACTTTCAATGGCCGGATATTTCGGCGACGGCAAAATGAAAGCATACGATATGGCCGCAGGCATTATGGGCGCGATTGTAAAAGATCCCGTGCAGGATAAAATTGCCTGGCAGGAATATTTAGAAACCGTTGTAAAAGGTCGTGACGACTGGCGTGATATTTACCGCGCCTGCATGGATCTGCGCGTATGATTCACCTCCTCGGCATACGGCACCACGGGCCGGGTTCAGCCCGGCATGTGCGTTCATATCTTGAACGCATCAAGCCGGATATTATCCTGGTGGAAGGTCCGCCCGAAGCCAACGGTATTTTACAATACGTGGTGCATAAAGAAATGGAACCACCGGTTGCCATTCTCGCCTTTGCGCCCGAAAACCTGAAACAGGCAGCGTTTTATCCCTTCGCGCATTTTTCGCCGGAGTGGCAGGCCATGGTGTATGGTGTAAACAATCTTGTACCGGTACGTTTTTTCGATCTGCCGCTTACACACAAGTTTGCAATCCAGGAAGAAGAAGAACAGCAACAACTTGCGGAAGCGGAAAAGGCACTCCACGAAAAATTGCAGCAACAACAAACAACCGAAACCGCAGAAACAGAACCGCCCGTTGAAGAAATCCGCAAAGACCCGCTGACGTGGCTCGGTGAAATTGCCGGATTTGAAGATGGTGAACGCTGGTGGAACCAGTTTATCGAACACCGGAAAGACGACGAAGAAATTTTTACCGCGATTAATGAAGCGATGACTGCGCTGCGCGAATCGCTTCCCGAAAAAGACAACCGCATTGAAAAACTGCGCGAGGCCCACATGCGCCAGGTGATACGCCAGGCGCAGAAAGAAAACTTTGAAAACATTGTGGTGGTTTGCGGTGCGTGGCACGTGCCGGCGATGGACCTTTCCATCCCGAAAAAAGACGACGACGAATTGCTGAAAAACCTGCCGCGCATGAAAGTAGATACCACGTGGGTGCCGTGGACGTACGACCGCCTTTCATTCGAAAGCGGATACGGTGCGGGCATTCATTCCCCGGGCTGGTATGCGCATGTGTGGGATCATATCGGCGATGACGGCACGTTGTGGATGAGCAAAGTGGCGCAACTGTTCCGCACCAAAAACATGGACACATCCACCGCACACGTAATTGAAGGCGTGCGGCTGGCCCAGGCCATTACCGCGCTGCGTGGCTATGCAACACCCGGCCTGGAAGAAATGAACGAAGCCACGCAGGCTGTGCTCTGCGGCGGTGATGATGTGCTGCTGCAGCTCGTGCGCCGCGAACTGATTGTGGGTAACGTAATCGGCAATGTGCCCGGTGATGTGCCGCGACCGCCGCTGCAACGCGATATTGAAATGCTGCAGAAAAAGCTGCGGCTGAAACCCATCGCCGAAGAAAAAGCATACGAATTCGATCTGCGTGAAGCGATCGATCTTGAACGCAGCGTGTTTCTGCACCGCCTGCAATTACTGCAGATTAACTGGGGCAAAAAAGGACGCAGTTTCGGTCGCGGTACATTCAAAGAAAAATGGGTGCTGCAGTGGGAGCCTTCGCTTTCGGTTATAATAATTGAAAAAGGAAGCTGGGGCAACACCACCGCCGAAGCCGCCGCACACTTTGTGATGTACAAAGCCGGCGAGGCGCAGCGCCTGAAAGAAGTGGCCGAACTGCTGGAAGCCGCTATTCCCGCCGACCTGCCGGAAATTTCCGAAAAGCTGCTGCACCACATCAACAACCTTGCTGCGGCTACCGGCGATGTATTGCAGCTCATGGAATCATTGCCGCCGCTGGTAAACGTGAGCCGTTACGGCGATGTGCGCAAAACGGATACGGCCATGTTGCTCACCATCGTAAAAAGCATGGTGGCCCGCATCTGCATCAGCCTGCCGAGTGCATGTACATCTATTGACGACGATGCCGCACACCAGCTGCTCGGTTCTTTCACCGAACTGAACGATGCTGTTTCGTTATTGCAGGATGAAGAACAACTGCAGCAGTGGCATAAAACGCTTGACCTGCTTTCGGGCGCAACCAACACCGCCCCGGTGCTTGCCGGATATTCCACACGCCTGCTGCAGGATCACAATGCCATCAGCAGCGAAGAACTGGAAGCGCGTTTTACCTACGCACTTTCAAAAGCAAATGAACCGCTGGCTGCAGCCGCATGGCTCGAAGGATTTTTAAAAGGAGCCGGAAATATTCTGCTCCTTGATAACCAGCTCTGGAACCTGGTGAACGGCTGGGTATCGCAGATTGATGATCCTTCGTTTGATAATGTGCTGCCGCTGATGCGCCGCGCGTTCTCCGCACTCAACGCGGTGGAAAAACGCAAGATCGGCGAAAAAGCACGGGGCATTGATGCTGCACAGCAGCTACAGGGAAACACATTAATAAACACACAGCGCGCTGCAACCGTATTGCCGCTCATGGCACAGTTGCTCGGCTTAAAAGAAAACGGCGCATGACCAACGACGCATTGTTACGCAAGTGGCGCCTCATTCTCGGCGGCAGCAACAAATCCGAAGGCGGTGAAGGCACCGGCGTGGAACTGAACGGCCGCGATGCGAAAGTGGACAAAGCACTGAACATGCTGTATGGCGATGCCGACGGCGACCGCACCAACGGCGAACGCAAAGGTGGGCTGGAGGAATCGTCGCCGAATGTGAACCGCTGGCTCGGCGACATCCGCGAATTTTTTCCCACCTCGGTAGTAAAAGTGATGCAGCAGGATGCGCTCAAACGCCTCAACCTGCAGGCCATGCTGCTGCAGAAAGAAATGCTGGAGAATGTGGAGCCGGATGTGAACCTGGTTTCCACGCTGATGACGCTGAGCAAAGTAATTCCCGAAACAACAAAAGAAACGGCACGCATTGTAATCCGCAAAGTGGTGGAAGAAATCATGCGCCGCATCGAACAGCGCACGCACCAGGCCATCACGGGCAGCATCAACCGCTCGTCGCGCATCCGCAACCCGAAGTTCAAGGAAATAAACTGGCATACGACCATTCTCAAAAACCTGAAACATTATCAGCCCGAATATAAAACCGTAATCCCCGAACAACGCATCGGTTATGGCAAAAAACGACGCTCGCTGAAAGACGTGGTGCTGTGCATTGACCAGAGCGGATCGATGGGAACGTCGGTGGTGTACTCCGGCATTTTCGGATCGGTGATGGCTTCTATTCCCGCACTGAAAACGCGCATGGTGGTTTTTGATACCGCGGTAACTGATCTTACCGAAGAACTGCAGGATCCGGTAGAACTGCTGTTTGGTGTGCAGCTCGGCGGCGGCACCGACATTGACCGCGCACTCACGTATTGCCAGCAGGTCATCGCACGACCGAACGATACGATACTGGTACTGATTACCGATTTATACGAAGGTGGCAACGTAACTGAAATGCGCAAACGCATGGCCAGCATTGTGGCTTCCGGTGTACAGCTGATTGTGCTGCTTGCACTGAACGACGAAGGCGCGCCCTATTACGATCATGCCAACGCGGAGTTTCTTGCTGCAATCGGTGTTCCCGTATTTGCGTGTACACCTGACAAATTTCCCGACCTGATGGCGGCTGCAATCAACAAACAGGATATTGGTTTGTGGGCTTCGCAGAATGAGCTGGCGCAGAAAAAATAACTGTTTCCTGGTCTTTTTTATTCCACCTGTTATCATTTTGCTTTCGGTGTGCTCCGGGTTATTGACCTGCGAATATAAATTCGTTCCCGACGAATACAAACTTGTTTGTGGCAGAAATCAATCTCAAATTCCCAGATACCTGTGGCTTTTAATTTTGACTTTTCATTTCAACCTTAATTAATAAAAAACACCATGAAAAGACTAAACGCATTAGCCGGAGCTTTTTTATTTTCAGCCGCGCTCGCAGCACAGGTACCTGAATTTGAATGGGCGGTTGGCCTGAATATCGACCCTGCCGTTACGAACCTCCCAAATCAGCCTTCATCTGAATTTCGATCAGCTACCGACCCGCTGGGGAATGTATATACCATCGGCTTTTATGCTGATTTAATAGATTTTGACCCTGGTGCGGGCACTGTTTATCTTGACCAGGCGGGTGGTTCGTTTGTAAAAAAAATGGATCCGTTTGGCAACCTGGTTTGGGTAAAACGAATCGGAACCTGGGCAACACAAAATCTGATCGGTTTGCATGTAGATGCAAGCAGGGTTTATATTACCGGGCAATTTTACGGTACAGTTGATTTCAACCCGGATATCGCTGTAACGAACAATCTGGTATCAAACGGCAATGCTGATATTTTTGTTTTAACACTGGAAAATGCTACGGGTAATTATTTTAATGCGTTCAGCATGGGTGGTTCAGGACAAGATTATGGATCATCAATATCCATTCGTTCAGGATCGCTTTTTGTAGCAGGTGCATTTAACGGCTCTTTCGATGCAAATCTATCGCAATCACAAACCACTATGATAACCTCAAACGGGTTGTCAGATGTTTTTGTTATGCGGATTTCTGTTTCTGGAACCTTGTCATGGATACGGACTTTCGGAAGTACCGGGAACGAAGGTGCATTAGGCGGTTTCTTCGGCCCGGCTCCTCCATGCCTTGATGTGGACGAGATAACAGGAGATGTTTACACTGCAGGATTTTACTCCGGCACCATGAATATTGACCCGACCGGCGGCAATACACCTGCAGGATTTTCGGGCGGCACGGATATTTTCGTGCAAAGACTCACTGCGGCTGGTGCTTTCGTATGGGGAATAGGAATTGGAGGCCCCGGAGACGAAAAGGTTGAGGACCTTGACCTGGATCAAAGCGGGAACCCACACATCGTTGGCTATTTTCATAATACCGTTGATTTTGATCCTGTTGGAGCAGCACTACGAACTGCCCCGGGAACAACTCAGCATGCTTTTGTCTTAAAATTAACGACCGCCGGGCTTTTCGGCTGGGCGGCAAATGTGGGATCACCTTTAGCCGGTGGCGGAGATACCTATGGGAACGCACTTACAATTGGTAGTAACAATGAGGTATACTATACAGGCAAGTTTACAGCAAACATTGATATTGATCCGGATCCGGTCAATACATTAAATCTTTCATCTTCTAATGCCGAAGACGGATTCATCAGTGGGTTGAGCAGCTCGGGAACATTGCTCTGGGCAAAACAGATCGGCAACAATACCATTACCGATGGAATTATTCCTTCTGGAATATGTACAGACCCGGCAAATGCGATATACACATGCGGGCAATTTGAAGGTGTAATGGATTTCAATACCGAAAGCGGCACTTATCTGTTACCGGTTTCACCACTTTTAAGCAGTAATTTTCATGATGGATTTCTGCATAAAATGAAAAATCCCTGCACCAGCAATCCGGGTTATGAATGGGCCGGTGACATTGGAAATACCGGGCTTGTTGCCGGTAATACAGGCAACGCATATGGGCGCAGTATAAAAACGGATGCCGCAGGAAATGTGTACAGCACGGGGTATTTTACCGGCACTGTTGATCTTGATCCTTCGTCGGCATTTTTAAATTTCACTGCATTGCCTGGTGAAGATATTTATGTACAGAAACTGGATGCCTCGGGAAATTTAGTGTGGGCAAAACAAATCGCTGGAAGAGGAAATGAACGTAGTCTTTCACTTGATATTGATAATGCCGGCAATGTGATTATCGGCGGCTATTTTGATTTTGACGTTGATGTGAACCCCGATCCTGCAACAATCGATTTGCGAAATACGGCAGGCAACAAAGACATTCTCCTGGTAAAGCTGGATGCAAACGGGGCATTGGTATGGGCAAAAACCATGGGCAGCACAGGACTTGATTTTTGCAATGCGGTTACATTCGATGCATCGGGAAATGTGATACATACGGGGTCGTTTACCGGAACGGTGAACTTTAATCCTTCCGGGGCAAACAACTTTACCGCATTAGGGCAAAATGATATGTATGTTCAGCGATTTACAGCTGCTGGTAGCTATAACTTGTTCAGGCAGCAGGCCGGCACTACCGGGGAAGAAGGGAAATCGGTTACGGTTGCTCCGAATGGCGATATTCTGGTTTGTGGTAATTTTTCCGGCACAACCAACTTCAACTACAGCAGCAATCCCGCTCAAAACCTGACAGCTGCGGTGGGTTACAATGGTTTTGTATTGCGTCTTAATTTCAATGGTGTATTTCAATGGGTAAAACATGTTGACGGTGTTGGCATTGAAAATGCGGCTGCTATTGCATCCGATAATTACAGTAATGCAATCGTTACCGGATTTTTCAGCGGAACAACATTGTTTAATGGTACCAGTTTGACTTCTTCGGGTGCCAATGACGCATTTATTATGAAACTAAACCCTGCCGGTAATACAATTTGGGTAAAAGCCTTTGGTGGAGCAGGTACGGTATATTCAAATGCTGTGCATGTAAATTCGTGCGATGATTTATACCTCACCGGTCATTTCCAGGGAACCTGCAATTTTGATCCTGCTATGGCAGCTCCGACCATAACGTCGGTGGGAGGAACAAGCGATGTTTTCATTTTGAAATTAGCAGAAAACGGCACGTTCGAATGGGTAAAACGGATGGGTAGCGGCAGTACGGATATCGGAAACGGCATCTACACAGATGCCAGTGCAAATGTATATACAACAGGTAGTTTCCAGGCTACCGTTGATTTTAATCCGGGAACAAACACTGCTCTATTTATTGCAAACGGAACCGGAACAGACGCATTTGTTCAAAAACTTAATATTAACATCCCGTTCCTCATGCCTGTTTACTTTGCCGAAGAAGAATCGGATCAGCCTGCCGATATACCACAAGCGGCTATCATTTTTCCAAATCCGGCTACTGATAAACTAACTGTTTCGTTTGCTATACCCGCAACAGGAACAATTAACCTGTTCGATATTACCGGGCAGCTTATGCAGCAGATACCGCTGAATGCCACCATACAACAGGAAATCCAATTAGACAAACAAGCTGCCGGCATGTACCTTATTCAAATTTCCGCCGGCGACTGGTCGCAATCGTACCGTGTTGTGAAACAATAAACAGCTAATCAAAACAAGAACGGGCAGCCAAAAGCTGCCCGTTCTTGTTTTTTCATATCTATTCCGTTTTTCGGGTGCCTGACCGATAATGAGTCAGTAAAGAGTAAATTATAAACGGGCTTCGCAGAATGAGCTGGCGCAGAAAAAATAATGCTTTTCTGTGCCTTTTGTCACAAATCATACGCATCGGAATTACATACCTTTACCGTGACCATAAACATACCATGCGCACATTTACTCTTTTTTCGTCACTGCTGCTTTCTGCAGCGCTTACCGCACAATCATTTTACAACCCGGTAACGATACCGCCCACACTCAGCGGAACCACGTTCAACCTGAATGTGGCACCGGCCGTCCACCAGTTTTTTAACTCGGTGAACACGCCTACGTACGGTATTAACGGCACCTACCTTGGGCCTACCCTGCTGATGAACCAGGGCGATTCGGTTGCCATTAATGTTAGCAACAACCTGAATGAAACCACCACCATGCACTGGCACGGCATGCACGTTCCGGCCTGGACCGATGGCGGACCGCATACCGAAATACCGGCCGGCACCACGTGGCAGATCGGTTACAAGGTGATGAATCCTGCTTCCACAAACTGGTATCATCCGCACACGCACATGAGCACCGGCAACCAGGTGTACATGGGACTTGCGGGCATGCTCATCGTAAAAGATACGGTGGAGGCACAACTCAATCTGCCGCGTACGTATGGTACAGATGATTTTCCGCTGGTGCTGCAGGACCGCAGTTTTAATTCAAACGGGACCTTTTTCATCGAAGGCCTTGCAGACTCGATGCTCGTAAACGGCACGCCGCATGCGTACCTCGATTGCCCGGCGCAGGTGGTGCGCCTGCGTTTGCTCAACGGATCAAACGTGCGCACATATAACATCGGTTTCAGCGACAACCGCAGTTTTTATGTCATCGCTTCCGATGGTGGATTACTTGCACAACCTTACCTCACCAACCGCCTGCTCATCACAAACGGTGAGCGGTACGAAATTCTGCTCGATCTTACGAACAGCCAGGGCAACACATTTAACCTCATGAGTTATGCATCGCAGTTTGCGGGCAACGAACCCGGCGGCAGCGGCATGATGAACGGGAACAGTCCGCTCAACGGGGTTGATTTCGGAATTATGCAGCTGAATGTGGTTGCACCAACCGGCAGCCCGGTTACACAGGTTCCGGCAACGCTCATTGCAGTTAATCCATTGCAGGCCGCAAATGCAAACCTTACGCGTTACAAAAGCATTGACGGCATGGGTATGTTTACCAACATGGCCAATTTCAGTTTTAATAACACGCCGTTCAACATGATGTTCATTAACGACACCATCGTGCTGAACAACACCGAGATCTGGCAGTTCACCAACAACTCCAACCTCGCGCACCCGATCCACATCCACGACATCGAATTTTATGTGCTCAGCCGAAACGGCAACGCGCCTCCCGCTTATGAAGGCGGACTTAAAGATGTGTTTTACATCAAGCCCAACGATGTGGTTCGTGTAATTGCAAAGTTTGAAGATTTTGCAGACGATACCGTTCCTTACATGTATCACTGCCATAACCTGATGCACGAAGACAACGGCATGATGGCGCAGTTTATCGTGGTGAGTTCCATGAACAGTATTGACAACAACACGGCAGAAGATTTACAGCCGGTTATCTTTCCAAATCCCGCTGGCGATTTTGTTAACCTGCAACTGCCGGATGTAATTATTCAAAACACCGCTGAAATTGTTGTAACTGACAACCTCGGCAGGCTGGTCTATTTTTCAGCAACAACCGATAAGCAGGTGCAGCTGAAAACAACCGGCTGGAATAACGGGCTTTACACCATTACTGTTCGCAGCGGTGCAATGCTGTGGCACAGCAAGCTGCTGGTTAATCACTGATCTGTTTTGGGAAATTGATTTTTTTCACCCGCTGAGACGTAGCCCCCATTCGTGGTATGCAACCGCAAGTCAATTTCTTTTTTTCATCTGATTTTGGTATATTTGAATAACGAAAGAGCGAAGGAAATGACTACTACCAAAAAAAGAAAACAGGTAACCGAATTTGTTACAAAAAAAGCCGACGACCGGTTTATTAACATGGTATATGCCATGATGCAGGAGTATGCGGCGGCACTTAAACCTTTAACTGAAGAAGAGTTTCTTGAACAATTTAATGAGTCTGTCGCGGATATAAAAGCCGGGCGTGTTGTTTCACACGAAAAATTAAAAAATAAATTTTCTGCTAAGTGATGCTTGCGGTAATATGGTCGCAGTTTGCTTCTGAGCGACTAAATCTTATTCATGATTATATCAGTTATGAAAGCGGGTCGGAAAAAATTGCAACACGCTATATAAGCCGTATACTGGCCAAGGTTGAAAGAATTCGGACAACACCATTATCAGGAACGAAAGAACCATTTCTCAGAAAGAAAAATGGAAATTTTCGTTTTATTATCGAGGGCAACTATAAGATCATTTACGAAGTAACACCTCGTACTATTTATATTTTGAACGTTTTTCACATGAAGCGTAACCCCTCAAAAATCAACCAAAGGGAATAACCTTAATTTGCCTTTGAAACCTTACTCCCGGTGTATAATAATCCCTTTGCGCTCCTCCGCGGCGGAGGCACAAAAGATAAAAAATACGATCTTCTACCGCACCCGCTGAAACGTAGCCACCGGTTTAAACAACCCTTTGCGGATCAGTTTCTGTAATTCTTCTGCAGACGGATTGATGAGGTACACACTGTTCTCACTGGCTGTGCGGTAAAACGGTGTCACGCGTGAATAAAATCCTGTAGAGTCTGCGAATGCAGCACCCATGCGTTTGTTCATTTCACCGGCTTCTTTCGAATCGAGGTACGGCAGCTGAATGGCGAGGTATCCTTTTTTGCCTTGTTTCAGCATCACCACTTCCCAGTTTTTGTCGCTGCGCATGCTCAGGTAATAGGCGCCTTTGTATTCGCGCAGCAGCGTATCCGGACCGAGGCGTTTGGTAACCAGTACGCGCTTTTTATAAAACAGCGTATCGTTTTTTACAGTGGCATCTTTGAACGTGGTGTTTTCTTCCTGCGGAAAAATCCAGTTGCCGTTTGCATCTTTGGTAATGCCCCGGTCTTTGGTTTCCGAAAGTGCCACCTGCCGGCTTTTGTATTCCACGGTAAAGATCCCGAAGTTTACAATGCGCAGCGAATCGGGTCCGGCCGCATACCAACCGCGGATGGATTCCGGAAACTCGGGCAGGTCTTTTACACCGGCCGGCTGCGGCTGTTTAAAATAAACGGTGGTGCACGATGCCAGCAGAGCAGTGAACACAAAAAACAGGATATGTTTTTTCATGGATTTAAAAACTGCGGTTGGTTTTCACCCATTCGGTGATGTAGGATACAATCTCCGTCGTATCTGTTCCGGGCGGGAATAATTTACCCACGCCCAGTTCATTCAGCGCCTTCATGTCTTTGTCCGGAATAATACCGCCGCCGGTGAGCAGCACATCGTTCATTCCTCTTTCCTTCATCAGCGTCATGATTTTCGGAAAAACGGTATTGTGTGCGCCCGACAGAATACTCACCCCGATCGCATCCACATCTTCCTGCAGCGCCGCGCTCACCACCATTTCAGGCGTCTGGCGCAGACCGGTATAAATCACTTCCATGCCCGCATCGCGGAGGAAAGAGGCGATCACTTTTGCCCCGCGGTCATGACCATCGAGACCAACTTTGGCAATGAGTACACGTATTGGACGATTCATGCAACGAAGTTATCTATTTTTCGTTTTCGGGAAGCGTTACCGGGTGCATTAATCCGCTTTATGCTTCCGTATGTTCGGGCAGGGAAACAACAAATGTGGTACCCGTATCGCGTGTGGTTTCAAACCAGATGCGGCCGCCCGCGGTTTCCACGATGTTTTTTACCATGGCCAGCCCCAGGCCCATGCCCGCTGTTTTGGTGGTGAAATTGGGCACGAATATTTTATCAATCACATCGTCGCTGATACCGGTGCCGTTATCCTTCACACTTACCACAAAGTTATGCTGCTCGCGTTTGATGCTGATTTTTACTTCGCCTTCCCGCTCTTCAGGGATGGCCTGTATGGCGTTTTTGATCAGGTTGTTGAATACGCGCAGCAGTTGTTCGCGGTCGGCAAAAACGGGCGCTTCGTCAATTGTTCCTTTTTCAAAAATGAACGTGGTGTTTTCACTCGTTTCGCGGAACAGTTCCAGCACACTTTCCAGCGTATCACACAGGTCAATGCGCTCGTTGCTCGCTTTCGGCATTTTTGCAAAATCGGAAAAGGCCGACGCGATGGAAGAAAGTGTATCAATCTGTTCAATGATCGTTTTGGTAACCCGCTCTAAGCGCTGCTCCATGTCGGGCTTCTTGTCTTTGTACGCCTGCTGCAGCAGCTGAATACTCAGACGCATCGGTGTAAGCGGATTTTTAATTTCGTGCGCCACCTGTTTCGCCATTTCGCGCCATGCACTTTCGCGTTCGCTCTGCGCCAGCAGCTGGGCACTGCGCATCAGTTCCACAATCATGCGGTTGTATTCGCTAACGAGGCTGCCAATTTCATCTTTGTTTTTCCAGTCAATCTGCTCGTTGGCTTTGCCCAGTTTTACCTTCCGCATTTTTTCCTGGATGAGCTTCAGCGGATTCGTGAGGTAATTGGAAATAAATATCGCGGCAAGAATGGAAAGCGCAAACAGGAACACATACACATTGATAAGCGCAACAAGGAACGTGGAAATTTCTTTTTCCAGGTCCGTCTGTTTATCGAAGTACGGAATGTTAAGGTACGCCAGCAGCTGCCCGTTTTTGTTTTTCACCGGCAGGTACGCGGAAAGGTACGCGAGCTTGCCGATGTTTTCATCGTGGATAAACTCTGTACGCTGGTTGATCCCGATTTCTTCATACGCTTTCGGGTTCATTTTTTTCGATGCGAGGCCTTCTTCAAACACCTTCGGCCGCGACGATGCGTAAAGATTGCCTTCGAGGTCGTACAGGTTCACATCGGTGAAAAACACATTCGAAAATTTGCTGAGCAGGTACGCTGCTGTTACACTGTACGAGCGGCTGAGGCGCTGGTCATTTTCAATTTTGCTTTCCAGTTCCTTCAGCACCGAACGCGCTTTTTCACTGATGATCTTCGCGTTTTTATCCTGGTACTGTTCGCGGATAAAATAAATGGTGCCGCCCCCAAACAACCCGAGCGAAACCAGTACAATAAATACAAGTACAAGCTGGATGCGGTATTTGAAACTGAAATTGGAAAGCCGCAACCCGGAATACAGCAACTGCCGCACAAACAATACCATAATAAGCAGCAAACTGAAAAATGCAAAGAGGTACGAAAACGTGGTTGTTTTTCCCAGCCAGCCGTCGTCGGGCTTGCTGAGGATGATGTACGATGATGCATCCGGCCGGTGGATGAGGTGGTTGTACCCATCCATATCACGGAAATAAAATGTCGCGTTGTTTTTTCCGAATACATCCGGCGAAAGGCTGTACTGGTATTCGCCGTACTTGTTCAGCAGCAACCCGTTTTTGTATTTGGCATACGAATAATTTGCCAGGCGGCGGTTGAGGCCGATCTCGCGGTCGAGCAGCAGGTCGGGGAAACCCGTTACTTCTGAAACAAATTTCGAATCGAGTTCAATAAACAGTGCGCCATGCCCGAGATGTTTTTCTTTGCCCGGCCGCTGCAGTACGAGGTGCGCGATGTAGCTGATTTTACCGGTGTTGCCGGGAATGTAAAAAAACGAAGGGCTGAACGTTTCCTGGCCTTTCTGCGCAACCAGGTCTTCGTAATAATTAATGCTTTCGTTGTTCGGTGTGGCCGAACGGATGAGCGGCGTACACATGGTATCATAAAACGAAACCTTCACTTCGTATTTTTCCCAGTAGCCGTTAAAATATTCCTGCTGCACGCGTTTTTCAAAAGCAGAAAGGTCGGGCTGGGGCTGTGCATAGAGGTAATTGATGAGCACCGTATCGTGCTGCAGCTTGTCGGAAAACTCGGTGTACAAATGTTCTGCAATCGGATCCTGTTCGGCGGCTAATTTTTCGGCATACACCATGCGGCTGTCGCTTTCTTTGATGCGCGTCTGTTTCAGAATCACATGTACGGAATACAACGAAAGCAGGAATACAAGAAACACAATGACCGAAAACGAAAACATCTGTTCGCCTTTGTGTTTCGCCAGGATAATTACGGTGAGCAGCGCATACGGCCAGAGCATCATCACCAGGTCGCGGCCGTGCAGCAGGTGCATCAGTGCAACATGCACCGCAGCAGCAACACCCATCCACAGCAGGATGCGCGACGTGGCCGGGATAAAGCGTTTGATGATTTCCACCGCCAGGTTACACACCATAAAAAACGCGAACAGCAGCACGGCCATAATGAAGATGCCGACGTAACTGTAAATGTTGAGGCTGAAAATGTTGTTGACGTTAAACGAAATGTCCGAGTTGTGAATCAACCCGCCGAACATGCCGTTTACCGCCCACGCTGCCAGCCCGAGCAGGAAAAACACGAACACCGAAAACGCAACGCGGAATTTTTCAGGAACGTGCAGCTTGTAATTGTGTTTGCGGATGCGGCGCGTTACAAACCAGCACATGTAAAACAGCAGCAAGGCATTGAACAGGAAATCGCCGAGCGAAGGCAGCCACACGGAAGTGGCATCACCGTACAGCGCTGGACTGAACAACTCCAGGTCGTAAAACGAATCGGGAAAATGAATACTGATGATGAGTAAACGCAGCAGCGCCAGCACCGTTACAAACAGCAGCGACGAAGCCCACACACCGATGGCCGGTGTAAGCATGCGGCACTCTGCACGTACAAACAAAAAGATGAGCAGAAACCCGAGCACGTTCAGCAACATGTTGAGCCAGGTGCGCACCGGGGAAATGGGCTGCTCCGCCGATTTAAACACGAGCGAAAAAAGATACTCGCCTTTGTGCGAAGCAACCGCGTTGGAAGAAGCCGGATCGTTGATCTCGATGTTGCATTCCACCGGCATGTGAAAATCGCCCTGGAAATCATTTACGAGGTACTGGTTCTGGTATGCGTATTTGTTTTTGATCAGGAGCATGCCGATGAACGTGCGGCTTCCTTCTGTTTTTTTGATTACCTCGAACCAGCCGTTTTTCAGTTTGGCCATGCGGTCGTCGAGGCATACTTCTTTCATGTAATTTTCAACGGCCACGGAATTGTCGGACCAGAACCGCAGCGTATCGTTTTCGTATATGAGCAGCACAAACCCTTTTTCCGTGAAGAGCGTGTTGTAATACTCCGGCTGCGTTTTGAATAATTCCGTGGCGGTTTTCTGCCGGGCGTGAGAGATAAGCGTATCCACCTCTTTTTCGAGGGCGATTTCTTTTTTATGCAGCTCGCGGGTAAATGTAACCGGCGAATGCACACCACCGGAAGAAAAGGAATCAGTAAGCAGGTACGCCACTAAAAAACAGATCAGCGCCAGCAACGGGAAGGTGAAGCGGTTCCGGAAGATTTTTTTTAGCGCGTTTCGCATTATATACAAAGATAACAAGGAATGCGAAGCGGGTGAATTGGCAGAAACTCCCTACTTCCGCCCCAATTCAAACTTATCGAAAATAATTTTGGCCACTGCTTTAAACGCGCCGTCAATTATCTTCTGGGGTTTGTTCTGTTTGTTCGTAAACGTGGATTTGGCTTTGCCCGATGCCACGCGTTTCGATGTACTCGTGGCCACAATGGTGTAATGCACACTGGCGCTGCGTTTAAACTCCTGCGCACCGGCCGTGTTGTACGGGTCTTCGCCGAGTTCGTTTTTCAGATCGAGTTCGTTCACGAACACCACGTAATCGCATTTGTATTTTTTCTTCAGGTATTCGAGCAGGTTGGGACTCATGATCACCGTGTTCATGAATTTTTCCTGGTCGTCGGTGGCCACTGCGATCTGTCCTTTCTGCACCCCGGTGGGTGTTTTCGGGGCGGCCTTTTTATCGGTGGGCGTAACGGTTGCGGTAGATGTGGTTTTCGCGGTGCTATTTACCGGGTCGTATGAAAGCGTGGTTACCTCGTACACATACGCCAGGTCTTTTTTCATCTTGGCCGTATCGTCGAGCAGCGACATTACGGTGCAGGTTTTCCGGAACTCGTCCATCATCGAATTAACGAGGCCGGTACGGAAACCGTCGCGGATCTGCCGGTAGTTCATGCCGGTTTCTTTGTTAATGCTCATGTCAATTTCCGACATGTACATTTTTACATTGAAAGGCACAAACAGCACTTTCGGTTTTCCGTTGGTGGTTGCAGCGGGATCGGCGGTGGTGGTGGCGCCGGGATCTTTGGTAGTGGGTGTGGTAGGCGTTTGTGCCGCTGCTGAAAAAGAAAGGAACAGCAACAGCAGCAAGGCTGAAAAACCAGTGGCGGGTAATCCGGATTTGAATTTCAGCGTCATGCGCAAGCGGTTTTTTTACAGGAATTTACTGATGACCATGCGGTACAGGTCGTTCCCGTTTGAGTACAAGAACAGTGCCAGTACGATCCACATGCCCACGTTCAGCGAGCGTTTCAGGATTTTGTCCGGAACCGCTTTGCCCGTAACCATTTCCCAGATGGTGAACAGCATGTACCCGCCGTCGAAAACCGGGATGGGCAGCAGGTTCATGAACGCCAGGATGATGGACAACAGCGCGGTCAGGTTCCAGAACGATTCCCAGTTCCACTCTTCCGGGAACAGCGAACCGATGGAAGCAATGCCACCGATCTGCGTAGCGCCCTTGGACGTGAACACGTATTTAAACTGTTTCACGTAATGAATCAGTTTTTCAAAACTCAGGTCCCACGCGCGGCCCAGCGACTGCCCGAAGGAATACGTCAATGTTTTTGTTCCGAAAAACTTCACCGGCGAACGTGAAAAAACGCCGATGCTGGCTTCTTTCGAAACGGCCACCTGCAGTTCGGTATAATTGCCGTCACGGATAACGCCGATCGCGACTGTTTTATTTTTCAGCTTCGCCACCTTCTCGCGGAACTCATGGAAATACGGGGTGGTATCGCCGTTTACTTTTACAATCTGGTCGCCCTTTTTCAGTCCGGCTTTCGCGGCACCGGTTCCGGGCATTACGCTGTCTGCAATAAACGGGAAACGTTCCGAAAACAAACGGCTCTCGTTCTGAAACGCAATGCTGCCGATGTCTTCGGGCAATGTGAGCGTCATCGGCTGCCCGTCGCGTTCAATCTGTACCTTCTGCACATCTTCAAACATGATGGAGGTAAAAACCGATTTCATGTCGCGGGGCTTGATGTCCCCGAGCTGGATGAGTTTGTCGCCGTCGCGGAAACCGTAACTGCGCGCAACGGAATCACAGGCAATGCCGTATTTGAAATTTTCAACCGGCATAATGGTTTCGCCCCACACGTTGAGGATCATCACAAAAAGGATGTACCCGAGAATAAGGTTAACGGTAATACCGCCGCTGAGTATGATGAGGCGCTGCCACGGTTTTTTGTTCCTGAATTTTTCTTCCTCCGGAACGCCGGCTTCGGCTTCAATTTCTTCCGGCTCTTCGGGTTTGCCGAACATGCCCACAATACTTACGTAACCACCGAACGGAAACCAGCCCAGGCCGTATTCGGTATGTCCCACTTTTTTCTTGAAAAAGGCAAATTTGAACCGGTTTACACCCGGCAGGAAAAAGACCGTATCGAAAAACAGGTAAAAACGTTCTACACGTGTATTGAACCAGCGGGCCGGTAAAAAGTGTCCCATTTCATGGAGAAACACAAGTATGGAAAGGCTCAGGATGAGCGCAAGTAACTGCATCAGGTTTTCAGAATTTTAACCGCAAATATACAGTTAAAAATCCCCGGTAAACGGCCGGTTCCGGTTGTTATTGACAGTAAAACGTGAATAAACGCTAAATGAGGGTTAGAAAACGCCTGCGGCGTAGCCCGTAAAACAGTTTGCAGTTTTCAGTTTGCAATTTGCAGTTCTGCCTCACTAACCTTTTCTTGCCTGATGCAGCAAAGCTGCATTAAACGCGGGAAATGTAAGGAGCAGGAACTTTTATTTCCTGCAATCAAAACTGCAAATTGCAAACTGAAAACTGCAAACTAAATCCAGGTCGGACCAGAAACTTTATTTGAACCGGAAGCTATCAAAAAACGCCTTCTGGATATTGGCATGCGGATAAATATTCGGCCCTTTGATGTACAGGATACCGAAACCGGTTTTGTTGCTCCAGCCTTTGATGGCGATTTCTTTGCCGTCTTTATCGGTCCAGTAATCAATCACGCCGCGTGCTTTTGCATCGCTGGTCATGATCTGGCCGCGGCCGTAGCCGGAAGCTTTCGTGATGTTCCAGTTTTTTTTCAGATTGTCCATATACACCACCAGTTCTTCTTCCAGTTCTTCGGGCGAGCTGAACAGCGGTTCGCTGTATTGCACGCAGATGACCCCAAATGTGTACCCGTAACCACAATCCTTCGAACCCGAATACACATCGGAACTGTCGGCGGTTTTGGTGGGAGCATTCCAGGTAATTCCGGCGGGCATACTGGCAAAACAGGTGGTTTTACCGAACATTGTTTTTACAAGTTCCGGCTGTGGCGCATCCTGTGCAGTTGCAAACACGGCGGTGCCGGAAATCAGCAGCAGCGTAAATAGTTTTTTCATAACTCAGTTTGTGTGTTGAAAGATAGTTCTTTTTGTTTTTTCTGAAAAAAGTGCGCGGGAAACAATCCGGAATTTTCCGGCCCCGGGTTACTATATCAAGGTTTGTGCCAGTCGCCGCGCTTCTGTGTCTGTTTCCACATAATCCGTATACGTCGGCTTCGCAATAAACGGTGCTTTGGCCATCACATTACCGATGAGTTCCGCAATCTGCAGAAACCCGATTTCTTCGCGGAGGAACGCGGCCACAGCTATTTCATTGGCGGCATTCATCGTACAGGCCGCATTGCCGCCTTTGCGCAGCGCATCAAACGCGAGGCCAAGGCACACAAATGTTTCGGTATCGGCTTTTTCAAACGTAAGCTGCGGGTAGTTCATAAAATTAAACCGCTCAAAATCGGAGCGCAGGCGGTTCGGGTAACCGAGCGCATACTGAATCGGCAGACGCATGTCGGGCAAACCCATTTGTGCTTTCATGCTGCCGTCGGTAAACTGCACGAGGCTGTGGATGATGCTCTGCGGATGAACTATCACATCAATCTGTTCCGGTTTCAGGTAAAACAGCCAGCGTGCTTCAATCACCTCCAGCCCTTTGTTCATCAGCGTTGCCGAGTCAATCGTAATTTTTGCACCCATGGCCCAGTTCGGATGTTTGAGTGCCTGCTGTTTGGTAACAGCTTTGAGCTGTTCGCGGCTGAAGCCCCGGAAGGGACCGCCGGAAGCGGTGAGGTAAATTTTTTCTACCGGGTTGTGAAATTCGCCAGCCAGGCATTGAAAAATAGCGGAGTGTTCCGAATCAACCGGGTACAGGTTAACGGCTTTGGCCTGTGCGGCGGCGGTAACGATATCGCCGGCCACCACCAGCGTTTCTTTGTTCGCAAGTGCAATCTGCTTACCTGCATTGATGGCGGCAAGTGTGGAGCGCAGCCCGGCATACCCTACGATGGCGGCAAGCACCATGTCAATGGTTTCCATTTCCACGGCCTGCACTAATGCCTCTTCACCGGCCCACACTTTAATATCATGCGGAAGCAGTGCTGCTTTTACATATTGGTATTTGGTTTCATCGGCAATCACAACAGCGTTGGGCATAAATTCCATCGCCTGGCTGATGAGCAGATCGGCATTGCCGCCCGCGGCGAGCACCTCCACCGTAAAATGGTCGGGATGCGCACGTACAACATCAAGCGCCTGTGTGCCGATGGAACCGGTTGAACCGAGAATTGCTAAACGGGTAGGCTCTTTACTCATGGTGGCGGCAAAGTTAACCGCTTGAAACGGAAAAACGCGACGGACCCCGGTTTTTGTTTCCTGAATAAAGCGACGCGGGTAACGGGATTTCTCTTATTTTCGTCATCACACAGCTATGGCACGCATCAATCACTCGCATTATCAGCTTCCCGCTCTCAGCGGCTGGGGGCCTTCCATTCTTCAGAATTTCTGGTTACAGGCCACATTAGTGGTCGTACTCGGCTTCGGATTATATTACAATTCGTTAGGCAACAAGTATGCGCTCGACGATGACATTGTTATCCGGCAGAACCGGTACGTGATGCAGGGTTTCTCGGGCATCGACAGTATTTTAAGCAGCGATGCCTACGAAAGTTTTTACAAAAGCATGGGCGTAGAGCAGCAGCTTTCCGGTGGCCGTTACCGCCCGCTCTCTATTGTAACCTTTGCGATTGAAAACGGATTATTCTTCAACCAGTATCAGCCGGAAACCCCCAAACCCGGACTCACGGCAGAAGAATACAAAAACTTTAATGAGTACCAGGAGAAAGTACTGCGCGTGCAGCACGAGCGTATTGAAAACGACAACATCGCCGGCATACGCCATGGATTCCAGGTGTTTTATTTCGTGCTTTCGATGGTGGTGCTTTTGTATTTCCTGCGCAATTGTGTGTTCAGAACCAATACACACATTGCACTTATTGCAACATTACTGTTTACCGCGCACCCGATACATACCGAGGTAATCGCAAACGTAAAAAGCCGCGACGAAATTTTTTCGCTGCTGTTTATCCTGCTCACGCTCATCTTTTATTTCCGGTACGATCAGATGCGCAAGCTGCGTGATATTATTTTGTGCTGCGTGTTCTTTTTCCTCGCGCTGCTTTCAAAAGAATATGCGGTTATTACCCCGATACTTGCAATCGTAGGTACAACCGTTGTGCTGAAACGAAAGTTGTTTGTGAACGCCATCAACTTTGTTCCGCTGCTTGGTGTGCTGCTGCTTTATTTTGCGGTTCGTGCGGCATCGCTGCCCGGCCCTGCAACAGTTAACCTGGATACGCAGGACATTCTTAATGATCCGTACCTCAACCTGAAAAAAGTACGCGGGGTGATCAAGGAAAAAGGAAGTATTGCCGCCACCAAAATTGACATTCTCGATAATTATCCGAAACTGCTGGTTTACCCGAACAAACTTTCGGCCGATTATTCGTACCGGCATTTTCCGTATTCCAGTTTCAAAACAGGGGGCGTATGGATTTCGCTGCTGCTGCACCTCGCACTCATCATTCTCGCCTTCTGGCTGTGGATGCGGCGACACATCATGGCGTTTGCGTTTGCTATTTATTTCGGTTTCTTCTTTCTTATCTGCAACATTTTCTTCGACATCGGTGCAACCATGGGCGAACGTTTGATCTATCATTCTTCGCTCGGTTTTGTGATGCTTGTTGCGTGGGGACTGGCCGAGGGCGGCGAATGGCTGAACCGGAAAAAACTGCCCGGAAGTGCCATTGCAGCGTTTGTGGTGGTGGTGATTGTTTCGCTGTACGGCTGGAAAACCGTGGAGCGCAACCCGGACTGGCACGATGATTTTACACTGTTCACCAAAGATGTGAAATACGTAACTGAAAGTGCGCTGGCCAATGGCAATGCGGGAGCACGTTACATGGACAAAGGCATAGCTGTTCGGTCTGACAGTACCAAAACACCCGAAGCGAAACAGCAACTCGTCCGCGCGTTTGCCGATACCGCACTGAAGTATTTATACAAAGCCGTTGAAATTCATCCGCGGTATGTAAACGGTTATTTAAACATCGGGCTGTGCCATTATTACCGCGACGAATACCCGCAGGCTGCCGAAGCGTGGGGCAATGCGAATACATATTTTAATCACCACCCGTTGCTGCACGAGTATGCGAAGTTTTTCCGCAACAAGGGAATTGTTGCAGGTAACAACAAGAACTACGACAGTGCATCGGTGTATTTCGGATGGGCCACGAAAGTGGATGACCGCGAACTGGAATACTGGTCGAATTACGCAGGCAGCAGCTACATGGCCGGCAAGTTCAACGAAGCGCGCGATGCGTTTAATGCTGCTTACCAGTTTAATACCAAAAACGAAGACATTGCGCACGGCTATCGGGAAGCAGAAGGACTTGCAAAAATGCAGGACACATTGCGTAAAGACTCTGCAAATCCCGGCCTGTGGCTGCAGTATGCCCGGGCCATGGTTAACCAGCCGGCTTTCGACCGTTTCATCAGCGAAGCGCTGCAGAAAGCGCAACGCTATGCGCCGGGCGATACGGCTGTGCGTAATACCGTTATCAAGTTCGAAGAACGCAAACGGAAAGATGCCGAAGCGGCGGCGAAACAGCAGGCGGACTTATTGAAGAAATAAGATCTTGTAAAACAGATCGGGAATAAATGCTGTTTGTGTAAAATAAATCCTGCATGAAGTGGCAGGAACAGGAGGCAGTGGCAGTCGTATTTTCGCAAGGAACAGATTCTACATCTGAATTAAGCTCCAACTGCCACTGCCTCCTGCTGCTGCCACTATTACGTGAACTGCTGGTTATAAAATAACTTATTCGTGCAGCGTATAAATAGCCGAATCCCACCAGCCTTCGTAAAAGTAGTTTTCGCGGAAGAGTGCTTCACGTACGAAGCCGAGTTTTTCGAGTACGCGTTTTGATGCACTGTTTTCGGGCGCAATATTTGCCTCGATGGTATGCAGGCCGGTGTCTTTTATGCCCCAGGTGGTAATGGCTTTCAGCGCTTCGGTCATCAGGCCGCGATTCCAGAAATCAGGATGGAGTTCGTAACCGATTTCGGCACGGAAATTCATCGCGTTGAATTTTGTAAACCCGGCCGTACCGATCAGCGTATTGTTTTCCTGGAGCACCAGCCCCCAGCGTACGCCCTGCTGTTTTTCAAATGCGTTGTTCCATTGTGCAATAAGCGCATCGGCTGTCTCGGGTTGCGTAAAAACCGGCGCCCCGCGGTAACGCATGATGCGGGGGTCGCTGTAAAGCTGAAACACTACAGGTGCATCTGCTTCATGCAGTGCACGCAATTGCATACGCGGCGTATGCAGTTCCGGGAAGAGTTTAAAACAGGCGGTGTTCAGTGTGCGCACATACAAATGTAAACGAATCAATTGCCTTTCAGCAATTCGAGCATCGGTTTGTTGTTAATGTGGCTGTCAGACCAGAGAATCAGTTCTTCTATACCGAGCGTACGCTGTTGTTTGGGCTGGTTGCGGATGTTGTCTAATTTATCGCGCAGTGCCCGGAACAGTTCCTTCGCTTCGTGTTTGTCGGCATCACATAATTTACGCAGGTAATGCAGCAGCGCGGTTTCGTATTCAAACAGCGTGTTGTTCTGTTTCAGGTAGCGCTGCACCGAACGGTGATCGTGTTCGAAGAGTAGTGTTTTGCCGCTTTCAAAACTCAGCACGAGGTTAAACACGCGTGCAAAATGCTGGATGTCCTGGCGGCTGTCGGATTTCCCGTTATCAATAATTTTGCGCACCCAGATGGTTGCTTCCTTGTATTTGTGCTGGATGAAAAACATGATGGCAATGTTGTGGTAAAATGCCAGCTCACGTGCTTTGTTTATTTTGTTTTCGTATTTCTTCATGCCCTTCTCAATTTCGGGCAGAAACGCTTCGGCTTTTTCAAAATCCTGCATGTTCATGCAGTACAGCAGTTCCATGAAATACACGTTCTGAAACTCTTCCGCCTCCTCGTCATCCGAACTACAGGGCACGGCACGTATTTTATCCAGGATGGCTGGAAATTCTTCAAACTTGCTGGTCGTTAGGCAATTCCCGAGGTAATTGGAAAGATTCTTTTTGTAGCGCTGGCTGTCTTGTTCAATAAAATGAGGAAATTTTTCCCAGAGTTTGAGGATCTCTTTATTGTGTTTGAAACTTTCCGAATAATTGCCCTGGGTATTATGAAACGTTGCATGTACAAAATGATACCGTTGCTGAAGATAAAACAGTTTGTCATCAAGGTCGTTAAACTCTGGGCGGGTCGAAATTTCTTTCAGGCTTTCGAGGTGTTCTTTATTCCGCAACAGGTTCTGGCTTCTGAAAAATGTAAACAAGTCGTCAGCGAGGCAAGATAATTTTACCAAACGCTGCAATGTATTGAGAACAGCATAAAGCTCCTCGTGTATCTCTGCAATTCGTTCCTTTACTTCTTTGGTTTGTTTTTCGAGGACAATTTCACGCTCCAGCATCAGGATTTCGATGAGTATGATAAAATTTTCATACTTGGTCGCCAGCTTTTTTGCTTTCTGTAATTCTTTAATCCCTATATCATAAAGCCGTTTGTCTATCAAAAACCGGATATCGATCAGCATCTCCCGTAGTTCCCGTCCTACCGATTTTTCGGCGTGGAACATGCGCATACTTTTGATAACAATGCGGTAGAGATTACTCTTTTCCGGTGACAAATGTTTGGCAACGGATTTCCCTTTTAATTTATCCTTTAATTTTTGCTCATCGTATTCCTTCTGCTCCAGTATGGCATCAAATAACAACATCGCGTTGCTGTTGTCGCCGCTGCTCTGCTTGGAGGCGAATACTTTAACGTAGCGTTTTTCGTTTTGTGTCAGACTATGAAGTAAGCGGTGTAAGTCGTCGGTAGCCTTCATACGTGGCAATTATACGGTATTTCTGCGAAAATGTTCCCCGCACAAAGGGTTTGGTTCTCAAACTATTACAAAATGGTGCAGGATACTTGACTGCCACGAATGGTTAAAAACTTGGCTTGATAAATCGGTTTATGTATACCTTCTTTGCACAAAGAGTAGAAGTTTAACTAACAAAAAAGATCCTTTATGCCATCATTACCCGCACGATTCAGCCTGGACGATTACAGTGTGATGTTCTTCCAGCAGTTTAAAAAAATGAGCATGTTTAACAAGGCATCCTGTTCCGTTGATGCCAGCTTTATGATCAACGAAGCTAAAAAAATCTGGATTGATGTCAGTACCAACGAACTGGTAATTGACAACCCGCCAACAGGTACCTTATATAAGACCTGCTATAACATGGATGAGGGTGCTTATTTTATGTTGGATCAAAATGCAATTATTATTGGAACACAGGATAGTCGAGACTACATCTGCTATGTAACCAAATACACCCTGACCAACCTCACCAAGTGCCCCAACGTGGTTATCAAATGGGAAAGCGCAAACAACATTTCTATTTCTACCGCCTGCGGCGATGGAAATTGTTCAACACCGGAAGCTGTTTGTAAGGTAACCACACAAGCAGAATCTTAATTCGTAATCAGACACCAATTCCTACACACACCAAACCAGATGTCCACTTTCAGCCCGGTATGCTCAGCAGGCGGTAAAATTGAAAAATTATTACTGTTCTGTACCTGCACTGCCTCGGAACAACCCGAGACGGTGTGGAAGCACTATGCCGGGCTGATAGCGGCGCTGGGGCCGGAAGTGCAGTTTTATATTCTCATCCAGCTTCCGAATAAATACAAAAACATTACACTGGAAAACCCCGCACCCAACGTGCAGCTTATTCCGCTTGAACCCGCCACCCTCCGCCTCGGATTCCCCCTCACGCGCTGGGCCCAGGATGTGGTGCACGTATTTCAGCGTATTGACCGCAACGGAACAAAGTCCATCCGTTTTCTTTATGACAACACCCGCATCGATTCAAAGACCCTGCGATGCCTGGAAGATAAACTGGGTCATATCGAACTGCGCCCTTATTCCGACAAACAGATTTCGGGCGGCAATATTATCATTACCGGTGAAAACCAGGAGTGTGCACTTATCGGTGCCGACACCCTGCGGTGGCAGCTGAAAGGTCTTACTGCAACGCAGCGCAAAGCCGAACGCCAGGCTTTTGAGAGCCGCCTGCAGCACATGCTGGGTGTAAAACACATCTACTGGATGCAGCACACCGCCGCAGCCGGAAGCATCGACCGCAAACAGGCCCTGTTTCACATCGACCTGTTTACTACCGCAGCCGGAACTTACAACGACAGGCAACTGCTACTTGTAGGTGAAATAAAACCGGAATACATTTTCGATAACGGGAACGCCGAAGTTTCTGAAATTGCAGCCGCACTCGACCGCACAGCCACATGGCTTGCCGCCGACAGTAAACATCCGCACCTGCGCTGCAAAGTGGTGCGTGTACCCCTGCTCGTTTTCGATTCACATTACCAGCATTACGGTTATTACAATAATGGCATAACTGAACAAACCGGTGAACAGCGACACCTCTATTTACCGGACTTCCTGCCTGATATTGTTAACGAACCGCAATACACCCACATATATCACCGGGTAAAAGCAATCCAGGAACAGCTTGCATCCGATTTTGAAAAACACCACCTGGGAACGATCCGATTTATTAACGGTAATTTTTATGCCCTGTCTCGCAAAATGGGATCTCTGCGCTGCATGGTAAAAGTAATTCAACGCAAAGCAGCTTAAAAAATGAAAACTTCCGAAACCAGTTCAGTAATCATCGGCATTGTTTTTTTCGTAGAAACAACCAACCCCGATCTTGAAAAAATGCTTCGTGACAAAGTGTTTGCACGAAACCCCTTAAATGAATCTGATAAACCAGCAGAGTCTGTAAAGCAGTCTGCCAAACGTAAAAAGAAACCGGCTAAACGATAGACCCACATGTGCACCAACTGCTCATAGTTCCTGAGCTAAGCCGCCAGGCTTACCGATAAGATGGATCGCCAATTCTTCGCTCGGGTTTGTTTTGGTTCAGACAACCGCTCAGGATAGCATCATGTTATCAATTAGTCGTACAGCGCCGAGGTAAGCAGCAATGCATGCCACGGCGTTTTTTTTTTGCCCTTCCGAAACCGGCAGCAACGTATCTGCATCCACAATTTCAAAGTAATCCGTCCGGATCATCGGCTCGGCCTCCAGCATTTGTACGACTTCTTTTGTAACCGTGGCGGCATCATTATCGGGCCACAACGTTTTTGCATGCTGCAGTGCGGCGGCCAGCAGGGGGGCAACTGCGCGTTCGGCCGGGGTAAGCCGCACATTGCGTGAACTCATGGCCAGCCCGTCAGCCTCGCGAACTGTGGGACAACCCACAATGGTTACCGGGAGGTGCAGATCGAGCGTCATGCGGCGGATAACGGCCAGCTGCTGAAAATCCTTCTGCCCGAAATAAGCGGTACAGGGTCCGGTTGCATCAAACAGCCGCGAAACAATCTGTATCACCCCTTTAAAATGACCCGGCCGGTGAGCGCCTTCCATTACTTTGTCGAGTACACCCCAGTTAATTTCCGGAACAAATGCGTCCCCGTCGGGGTACATTTCCGAGGCGTCGGGCATAAACAGGTAGTCGCAGCCGCCGGCTTCGAGCAGGGTGGTATCGGCCTCCGGGGTGCGGGGGTAATGTTTCAGGTCGTTTTTATCGTTGAACTGGGTGGGGTTCACAAAAACACTCGCCACGGCGATCGTATTTTCGGCTTTTGCGCGTTTTACGAGGGCAATATGCCCCTGGTGGAGCGCTCCCATGGTTGGAACGAACCCTATTTTTTCGCCATTATTCCTGCAATTATCCAGTGCAGAACGCAGCGCGGCGCGCGTTGTAACAACTTTTAACACTTTGTTCTTCAATATATTAAACCCTGCAAGGCAACCGTGTTGCGCACCGTGCGTCTGAGCAGTATGGGACGACGGACCGGCCAAAACTATGGTTAAAAGTTTGATTTCTGCCGATTTTTTGTTTAATTTTGTAATCCTTTTACAAAAATGTAAACAAATCATCTCCCACAAAATATGAAAAAAGCCAAGGTTCTATTCGTATCGCAGGAAATCATGCCTTATCTGGACGAAACGCCGATGGGTCGCATTGCCCGCTATCTCCCACAGGGAATCCAGGAACGCGGAAAGGAGATCCGGACATTCATGCCAAGATACGGATGTATCAATGAGCGCCGGAATCAGCTCCATGAAGTGATCCGCCTTTCGGGAATGAACCTGATCATTAACGATACCGACCACCCGCTGATCATCAAAGTGGCCTCTATCCAGGCCGCCCGTATGCAGGTGTATTTCATTGACAATGAGGAGTTTTTTCAACGTAAATTTATCCTTCAGGATAAAAAGAACGTTCATTTTGCCGACAACGACGAGCGCAGCATTTTCTTCTGCCGCGGCGTTATCGAAACCGTTAAAAAATTAGGCTGGGCTCCTGACATCGTGCACTGCCACGGCTGGTTTACCGGGCTGCTCCCGCTGTACCTGAAAAAATCGTTCCGCGACAACCCGCTGTTTGCGGATACCCGCGTGGTTTATTCGGTGTATGACGACGAATTCACAAATCCCCTGCATAAGGACTTTGCCAAGAAAATTGTTTACGAAGGCATTGACAAAAACGACCTGGATGTACTGAAAACACCGTCGTTTGCAAACCTGAGCAAGCTGGCTATTGATTATTCCGATGCCGTTATCAAAGGTGCGCCGAAGCTGAACAGTGACGTAGAAAAACACATCAAAAAATCCGGAAAAATGGCCCTTGAGTTTAAAGGACCGGAAGAATACCTTGACGCGTATTCCGAATTTTATGATGCCGTATTGGAGGAAGAACCGCTGCTGGTTGACTAAATAAAACTATGACTTTTAATCGCTTACGAATTTGCATACCGGTTTTGCGGGCTATCCTGCCCGCAAACCTTTTTCTGATCGGTACTGCTGTTGCCCTTTTTTCCGGCTGCACCAAAGAAAGTAATCTCGGGATTGACGTACAGCCCGAAACCGACATCATCCAGCTGAGTGTGCAGGATACCACGCGCCTCATTACCTACACCGAGCGCGAAGATTCGGTGCGCAGCGATGAACCGCCCGTTTGTATGTTCGGTACACAGCTCGACCCGGTTTTCGGAAAAACCACTGCAGGTATTTTCTCGCAGTTTATTTTCAAAGGAAGTACTGTAAACATCAACTTCGGAACACCGGGACAGATTGTACTCGACTCGCTGGTGCTCACGCTCGGCTACCGCACCGATTTTTATGGCGATACCACGCAGCAGCAATCGCTGAAGGTGTACCAGGTTACACAGTCCATGTTTAAAGACAGCGTGTATTACTCCAACCGCCTGCGGCAATATTACCCGGCACCGGTTGCCAGTAAAACGTTTGTGCCGCACCCGCGCACCAAGGTGAATGTGGACAACGGCCTGCGCGCGCCGCACCTGCGCATTCCCATTGATCCGGGTTTTGCACAGCTGCTCTTCAGCCAGTCGGGAACCACCAACATGCTGAACAACACCAACTGGCTCAATTTCCTGAAAGGACTTTACATTGCCCCGGATGGCAATCCCACCGGCGAAGGAGCAATCATCCAGTTCGGTATGACGGACACGTCTACCCGCCTGACGTTTTATTACCGCAACATCGTAACCAACGATACGCTGAAATATTCGCTCATCACGGAAGCCGGCACTGCAGCCTATTACAATCATTTTACACACGATTACTCGTCGGCAACCGGTGATATTCAAACACAGCTTGCTGTTGGCGAAGGATCGTATCAGAATGTGTACATCCATGGCATGGCCGGCCTGCGTACCAAAATCAAAATGCCGTATGCCACCAGCTGGGCTAGTCTCGGACCCATTGCCATCAACAAGGCCGAGCTGGTTATCCAGGCCGACCCGACGTACATTGATGCACTGCATGCGGCCAACAGCAAACTGTATCTCGCTGTTATTGATTCCAACGGCTCAACCACGCTGCCGATTGACATGACTGATAACATCGCTGCATTCGGTGGTTCGTACATTTCGGGGCAGCAGGAGTACCGCATCAACATTCCGCGCCATTTCCTCAAACTGCTGCGCGGCGATGTGGGCAACTACGGGCTGTACCTCCGCGAAATTGATGCGGCACAAAGTGCAAAACGCGTAGTACTCGGCAGTGCCGATAATCCTTCCCCTGCATTAAAAATGTTTTTACGTGTAGCTTACACGAAAATTAACTGATCGCTAATCGTTAAAACGGTTTGATACAATGTGCGGAATTGTTGCTTATATCGGTAAAAAAGAAGCCTACCCGATCCTTATCAAAGGCCTGAAACGCCTGGAATACCGCGGGTACGACAGTGCAGGCATTGCGCTCATCAGCGACGATCTCGCGGTGTATAAATGCAAAGGAAAAGTATCGGATCTCGAAGCGTTTGCTGCTGACAAAGACAAAACCGGCAACATCGGCATGGGCCACACCCGCTGGGCTACGCACGGTGTTCCGAACGATGTGAACGCTCACCCGCACTACTCCGGTTCGAAACGGCTTGTGCTTATTCACAACGGCATTATTGAAAATTACGCCTCGCTGAAGGCCGAGCTGAAAAAACGCGGTCATACTTTCGACAGCGATACCGACACCGAAGTACTTGTACACCTCATTGAAGATATTCAGCAGCGCGAAGCCGTTTCGCTTGACGAAGCCGTGCGCATCGCACTCAACAGTGTGATCGGTGCGTACGCCATCGTGGTGCTTTCGGCCGACAATCCGGATCAGCTCGTGGTTGCGCGCAAAAGTTCGCCGCTTGTAATCGGCATCGGTGAAGATGAATTTTTTGTGGCTTCGGATGCAACGCCGATTATCGAATACACCAAAAATGTGGTGTACCTAGACGATGAAGAATTTGCGGTGATTAACCGCAACGGCAAGCTGCAGATCAAAACCATCAAGAACAAAGAGATTGAACCGTATGTGCAGGAGCTGCAGATGCAGCTCGAAGCCATTGAAAAAGGCGGTTTCGATCACTTCATGCTCAAGGAAATTTACGAACAGCCCCGCTCCATACGCGACAGTATGCGCGGGCGTGTGCAGGTGAGCAAAGGCGTAATAGAACTCGGCGGTATCCGCGAATACATGCAAAAGTTTGTAAACGCCAACCGCATCATCATTATCGGCTGCGGCACTTCGTGGCATGCCGGGCTGGTGGCCGAATACCTGTTTGAAGATCTTGCCCGCATCCCGGTGGAAGTGGAATACGCATCCGAATTCCGTTACCGCAACCCGGTTATTTACGAAAGCGATGTGGTGATTGCTATTTCCCAGTCGGGCGAAACCGCTGATACACTTGCAGCCATTGAACTTGCAAAATCAAAAGGCGCAACCATCATCGGGGTGTGCAACGTGGTGGGTTCATCCATCGCACGCACCACGCACGCCGGTTCATACACACACGCCGGCCCTGAAATCGGGGTGGCTTCTACCAAAGCATTTACAGCGCAGGTTACCGTGCTTACACTGATGGCCATTGCAATCGGCCACAAACGCGGTATGATTTCGGAAACGCATTTCCATGAACTGCTGAGTGAACTCGATGCGATTCCGGCCAAAGTGGAAAAAGTGCTGAAACTGAACGAGCAGATCAAATACCTGTCGAGCCTGTTTAAAGACGCACGCAACTTTTTATACCTCGGCCGCAGTTACACGTTCCCGGTAGCACTGGAAGGCGCACTGAAACTGAAAGAGATTTCTTACATCCATGCTGAAGGCTACCCGGCCGCCGAAATGAAACACGGCCCGATTGCGCTTATTGACGAAGAAATGCCGGTAGTGGTAATTGCAACCAAGGGTGCTTCGTACGAAAAAGTAGTAAGCAACATCCAGGAAGTGAAAGCGCGCAAAGGCAAAGTAATAGCGGTGTGTACCGAAGGCGACGATACCGTAAAAGGCATGGCCGATTACGTAATCGAAGTGCCCGAAACCGACGAAAAATTAGTGCCGCTGATTTCGGTTATCCCGCTGCAACTCCTCTCCTACCACATCGCGGTAATGCGCGGCTGCAATGTTGACCAGCCCCGCAACCTGGCGAAGTCGGTAACGGTGGAATAGGATCATTTAATACAAACTTCCCGGAAACAGTGGCAGTCCGGCTTGTTTACGAAAACGTATCTTTTTCTGAAATAGACTCAGACTGCCACTGCCACTGCCAGCTGCCACTGCCGACTGGAATAGTATTTATTTTAGAAAAGTCTGATTTTGTGAAGGTCTATTTTATAATATCCTATTTCACCCACATAAAAATCTTGTTGTTGCCTTCAAACTCGGCCTCGATTTCTTCAGGCGTTTTCACGAGTATAAATACAAAATCAATCATAGTAAGTACACCGGCACCGCCAAGCGTGCAGAGGTAAACCACCGGCACATACGGCGCTGAATGCAGGTAAATGCGGTGCAGCCCGATGAGGCCGAACGGCGGCAGGGCGCAGATGGCCGCAACTAATTTTTTGTTTTCGCGGAAGAGTTTGTGTTTGGTAGCAACGGGTGGCGCTGTTGCTTCAAGCGTATCATGCACCAGCGTATCGGCAGCCTGAATAACAACCACAAGCGTATCTGTTCCGGCAACCTGTGCAGGAAGTACATCCTGTGCATACATGCCTTTTGCAGTAAACAACAGCAAACAAAAACCGACAATCCATTTCATGTGCTACAAAGATGCGGACAGAAACGTTCATAAACAAAAATCCCGTTCCGATAGCTATCGGAACGGGACCTGTTGTTCTTTAAAAGAACGGTAATTTTTAGTTGCTGCCGCCGAAACGGGCGTTGAGGCCGATCATCATGAAATAGGGAGCACCTACTGCAAGTTCAACGTTTGCGCCGATATTTTCAGTGAAGAAATAACGCATACCGAAGAGGCCTTGCGGGCGGATCTGCGAACGTATTGCACTTACATCGAGGTCCAGGCCGCTGTTTGCCGGAACATCTGAGCGGGTTGACCACAGTGTGTAACCGATACGTGCACCTGCGTAGGTATCCAGGTCGTCGTTATCGCCGAAATGGAAAAGCATACGTACGGCCGGATTCTGGCGCACGAGTGTGATTTTGTAATCACCGTTCTGCGTGGTTCCGTTGGTATCCACATACGATGTGAAGTTGGTGGTGAAGCTCTGGTAATAATATGCACCGCCTACACTGAAACGATCAGAAACACCATAATCAAACATCACGTTAAGACCCGGAAGCGAAGAGGTGTTTACACCACCTGCCTGGTCAACGGTATTGAGTACCGCATTAACGAAAAGGCCGGTAAGGCTGAATGAAGCGCCTGCTGTGGCATTCATCTGGCCCTGGTATTTCTGTGCGATGGCTTTTCCTGGCGTAAGCGCCGTGAGAATAACTGCAAAAGCGGTTGCAGCTATGAAGGAGACTTTTTTCATGAGTTAGGACAGTTTGTAATTTAATATAGTGTTGGTTGGTTGATTTATTATTTGGTTGCACTCAAACGGCGTGCCACTTCTTCCCAGTTTACAACGTTCCACCATGCGCCGATGTAGTCGGGACGGCGGTTCTGGTAGTTCAGGTAATACGCGTGTTCCCACACATCAAGTCCGAGAATGGGGGTACCTTTTACTTCGGCAATATCCATCAGCGGGTTGTCCTGGTTGGGTGTTGATGACACCACCAGTTTGCCTTCGCTCACCAGCAGCCATGCCCAGCCCGAACCGAAGCGGGTGGCTCCTGCGGCGGCAAACTGCTGTTTGAATGTGTCGAATGTTCCGAATGCGCCGTTGATGGCTTCAGCAAGCATGCCCGAAGGTTCGCCGCCGCCGCCCGGTTTCATAACCGTCCAGAACAGGCTGTGGTTGAAATGGCCACCGCCGTTGTTGCGAACTGCAGCAGGGTATTTGGAAATGGACCGGCAGATATCTTCAATGGACAGCTTCTCGGCATCGGTGCCGGCAACTGCATTGTTCAGGTTGGTTACATACGCCTGGTGGTGTTTCCCGTGGTGAATTTCCATGGTACGGGCGTCAATATGTGGCTCAAGCGCAGGAAATGCGTATGGAAGAGCCGGTAGTTCAAATGCCATAATTCGTAGATTTTATATCGGTTATTTGTATCTGTTGTTTGAATCAAAAATACGCAATTCTGCGGATAATGAAACGCTTTACGACAATGATGCCAGTAAAATTATTGCAGTACAAGTCGTTTTCCCTACATTTGTTTTGAAAACCAATCTGTTGAAGATCAAAATGAAAAAATTACTGACCGTTGCAGCCACACTGAGCCTGCTGGCTTTTACTACTTCGTGCGGACCAAGCGAAGAAGAACGCAAAAAACAGGACTCGCTTTCTGATAAAGCACAGGATTCGGCAGCCGAAGCGCTTTTTAACGACGCCATGAAAGACCTGGAAAACCTGGGTGATTCTGTAAAAAAAGACAGCCTGAAAAAAGATTCTGCTACCAAAGCAGCAGCCCAGCCTAAAAAATAAATGCGACTTATTATTTCGCGAAGAACCCGTCCCGATAGCTATCGGGACGGGTTTTTATTTTTTCAGTTCCTCAACCGCTTTCAGCAGGGCCGCATCGCGTTCAGCGAGCACACGCGCATACCCTTCATCGAACCACAGCAGGCGCGCTACCGATGCCTTGATATACATGCGGAGGGCAGCATCGGAACGGTTCCAGTTCACATCATCAGTGGTTACGCCTTCTTTCGCTGCAAGTGCGCGGAAGCTGGCCAGCGCTTCATCACTTACGTTATAGGTGGCCAGGAAATTTTCAAGTCCTGCTTTTTGCAACGCGGCATGATCGCGTTCAGTAGCATCAAAAATAAAAAGCGTGAAACAGTTTTTACGGTACAGGCGGTTGATGAGTCGGCTGTCGTTAGTGGTATCGAGCGGGATAAACACATCCGGGATAATGCCGCCGGCATCGTACACCGTGCGTTTTTTAACAAGCGTCTGAAATTTACGGGCCTTGCCGGTTTTTATACTGTCGGCATGAAACAGCTCACCGGTTTTGTAACGGTCCTCTTCTTCCTCGTGATATGCATCCACGCCTTTGCTGTACGAACGCTGGATGCAGCGGCCCGCAGGGGTGTAATAGCGCGAAACAGTTATGCGGAACGATGAACTGTCGGGAAGCATTTTTTCTTCCTGCACCAGTCCTTTGCCGTACGAACGGCGGCCGATGATGATGCCGCGGTCGTTGTCCTGTATAGCACCCGCAACAATTTCGCTGGCCGATGCCGAATTTTCATCAATAAGAATGGCAACCGGTGTACTTTCATCGCCACCTTCTGAAGTGGCATCGTAATCGTCGCGTTTGCCTCCGCGCGAAAGGGTGTAAGTCACTTTTTTCTTCGGTCCGAGAAATTCATCGGCCAGTTTTACCGCGGTGCCGAGGTATCCGCCGGAATTGCCGCGCAGATCAACCACCATTTTTTTCATGCCTTTGGCGTGCAGCAGGTTCGCCTGGCGCAGAAATTCGTCGTGGGTTTCGCTGCCGAAACGGGCCACGCGGATGTAGCCGGTTTCTTTGTCGGGCATAAACGCCATATCCACGCTGCTGATGGGTACATCGCCACGCACCACGCTGACCACCTGCGTTGCTTTTGAACCACTGCGGCGTATCGTCAGTTTTACTTCTTTTCCTTCCGGTCCGCGCAACTGTTTGCGTATCGAATCGGGGTTGTCCATTTTTACCAGCGATATATTGTCTGCACGCAAAATGCGGTCGTACTGTTTCAAAATGTTTTCCGAAGGACTGCCGGGTGTAACACGAACTACGACTACCGTGTCGCGGATAATTTCATATAAAATACCGATGCCTTTGAAACTGCCCTGCAGCTGTTCGGCAGAGCGGCCTGTTTCGTCGGCTGTAAAATAATACGAATGCGGATCAAGCTCCTGCAGCATTTCCGAAACGGCTTTTTCTTCGAGTTTGTTACGGCGGGCCGCATCCACTTCTTCCACGTATTCTTTCTGCACAATATCAAGTACGGCTTCCACCTTGTCGAAACTGCCGGCACCGGCAAACCGCCCGCCAATCCACACCCCGGCAGAAAGCAATGCACCATAAATAAGCGGCTGAAAAACAGGGCGGCGGTCAGACATTATTTGAACAGTTCTTCGTAACGGACAACATTGACGCCGAATTTGCGCAGGAAATCAACGCCCTCGTCGCTGGGAATCCCTTTAAAATCAGCGTACGAATTTTTAAAAATTACGCGTTTAATGCCCATCGTGTAAATGATGCGGGCACAGGCTATGCAGGGCGAAAGCGTTACGTAAAGTGTACTGCCTTCGATGGTAACATTGTTTTTGGATGCATACAGTATCGCGTTCTGTTCGGCATGCAGGGCCAGGGAACAGCTTCCTTTGCTGTCGCGCGGACAGCCTTCTTCCGGCCACTCTTCGTTGCAGTTGTGTGTGCCCGATGGCGGACCGTTATAGCCGAGTGAAACAATGCGGGTATCCTTGGTAAGTACCGCTCCCACCTGTGCTTTCACGCAGTGTGAACGCAGGGCCAGGTTTTCGGCCAGCTCCATGTAAATCTGGTCGAACGAGGGGCGTACTATTTTCGTGTTGCTCATAAACGGTGCAAATATCGGACTTTCCGCAACATGAATTGCTGCTTTTACAAGATCGTGCCGAAACCACAAAAAGAAACATCCCGGTTTACTTCGTCCGTTCCCTGGGGTACGGAACGGATGAAGTAAGCGGGATGTAACAACAGCTGTTGTTTATGTAGCTGTGCAGTGTTAAAAAAAACAGCCGTTGTCAGTTGACGCAGGCTGTTTTTCCAGGGAATTACGCTAATAAACCCTGCGAACGGTGGCTCTTCTATTGTTTCACAAACTGCAGCTGTTCACTGCCGTTGCTGTCGTCAAAATCATCCAGTTCAAAATGATCGCGGTCCAGTTTGGTGATCACCCAGGTATCGTCCACATCATCCAGCCCTGCAGTTCCTGAAATTTTAATGATGATCTGCGCGTTGTAACTGTCATCTTTATCGTTGTTGTAAAAATCCCACGTCCCGGTCACATTGCCGTTTGCCGGAGTGCTTACATTCAGCAGCCCGTCTTTTTCAAACGAAAAAACAAACCCGCTGAACTGTGCCGTTGCATCGGTTCCTTTGTCGTTATAATTACTCACTTTCCAGTCATCGGTTACCAGGCGTTTTTTGCGGATGTCTGACATCTTCGCTACGTCTTTTGTACATGATGCACATAACAGTACTGCACAAACTGCCCCGCTGAAAAAAATCCGTTTCATCTGTTCTGTTGTTTGAAATAGATAACGGGTGAATGCAGAAAAGCGTTGGAACATGCTGCAAAAAAAATCAGAACGTGTACTTCAGCCCGATGCGGGCTTCGGCGCTGGAGTTGTAAATGCGCCGGTAAACCGCAAGCGACGACAGGTCGTTGCGCGAAACATTTACAATGCCCTGGTTCCATTGCACAGCGGGTGTAAGCTGCAGCCTGCTGAAAAGCTGCACATTGTACTGGTAACCTGCATACACCGTTGCATCCGTGGTGCGGTATGCAATCTGCTCCTGCTGAATTTCATAAAAATCAGACTTGTCCGATTTTGCCCGCAGGTACGAAACGGCAAGTCCTGCATTCACCGTTCCGAAAAAGCGGCGGTTAACCAGTGTGCGTCTCGGGCAGAGGCGGAAAGCGCCTCCCACGGCAAGCGAAGAATATTCGAGGCGCAGCTGGTGACTTACTGCACGGCCGCCTTCGTAGTTGGTGTAATCCTGCCCGCTTCCGGCAAACAGGTAAAACGCGGTGTTTAACTGTACGCGCGGGGTAAGCTGAAAACCAGCCCCGATTCCGCCCACCGGGTTTAATGGTGCGCGGGTAACCCCGGAAGCATCTGCAGCATAAGGAGCCAGCGCATTTGCCGAAATAGAGTCCGGAACATCGGTGGTTAAATTCTGCATGTAGCTGTAACGTAAGCCCGTGAAGAGCTCAACACTGAAGCGGTGTTTTAAACGTGTGCTGTACCACGCTGAATCCATAGCAGCCGGATCGTGTGCGGCAAACTGATTTTCAGCGCCTGTATTTTGCAGCTGCATCGGCATTGCGGCAATAAACAGCCAGGTGTTTTCAGAAGCTGTATTTGTTGCGGCCAGGTTGGTGGCCGTGTTTTGCTGCACCGGTGCATTATTCGCAGCGGTCTGCAATGCATTTGTATTTACCGGTTCCTGTTGTGCAGGTTGTTGATTTAAACGTGTGTGTTTGCGGGGTAAATTATTAACCACAACCGGTGATGCGTTTTGCGCTGCAGTTGCCGGATTTGGTGCAGGTTTTACAGCTGCGTTGGTGCGCGGCTGCGTGTTTGCGATATTGCTTTTACCGGCTAACGGAATGCGTTGCAGCTCCTGGTGTGCTTCGTGCACCAGCGTATCGTTACCATTGCCCGAAAGCAGGAACCAGCCGCCGATGCAGAGCGAAGCCGCAATACCGAGGGAATAACCCCAAAGCAGTTTGCGGCGGCGCGCAGCCTGTGCGTTGAGTGTATTACTGAGCCGCGCCCAGGTGGCGTCAACATCCAGTGTTTCGTTAATGCGTTCCCATGCCTCCGCCGGTGGCGTACCTGCACGTGACTCCTGCGCCTCCCGGAAAAGTTTATCGATGTCGTAATGTTCAGCCATGGGTTTGGGGATAATGGGTTTTCAGCATGCCCTGCAGCAACTGCCGCGCCCGCGACAACTGTGATTTGGATGTGCCTTCGCTGATATCAAGGCGGGATGCAATTTCACGGTGGTTGTATCCTTCCACCGCATAAAGGTTAAAAACAGTTTTTGCGCCAGCCGGCAGCAGGTCAATCAGCGATCCGAGATCGCGGTTTTCCATTTGCTGCCCCGTGGTATCCACCGGTGACTGCTCGAGGCGGAATTCATCTTCGCCGATGTAAACCATCTTTTTGCGGCGGCGCAGAAAATCAATCGCAGTGTTCACGGTGAGTTGTCTGATCCATGCTTCGAGCTGCTGTACGGAATTGTACTCGCCGAGCTTGGCAAATATTTTGATAAAGCTGTCGTGCAGAATGTCCATCGCATCATCCGATTCGGATACATACGACAAACAAACCCGGTACATTTTGCGCGAGAAATAATCGTAAAGCGCCTGCTGATCCTTGCGGTTCCCTTTGCGGCAGCCTTCCACAATTTCTTTAAAATGAACTTCCATACAGCTGGTGAGTTAATTGCATAACGGACAGCATTCGCCCTTGGTTGGAACAGCCTGCCTCAAAGTTACTAATTTATTGATTATCAGACGAAATGATTAAGCTATGGTTGCCTCGACAGGCTGCTAAAAATCAGTTGCGGGGCATGCTTTTTTTAATACATTTATACTGCAAAACCAGTTTCCATGAATCACTTCATACGTTTACTCCTCCTGTTTTTACTTGCCGGAACCCGCAACGGGCAGGCGCAGAATCCGGATACCGTGGTGTTTACCGAAGTGGGGCACCATTACTTTGATACGACGATTACGTTTCTGAATTACTCCGCCTACACGCCGCTGTTCGACCGGCTCGGGCGCGATTTCCTGTATGTTACCACCAAAGAACTCGGACTGATCACGTATGATATTTCCCTGCCTTCGAGCCCTACGCCTGTGGATACTATCGCGGTAAACCAGTTCGGAAATCTGAAACCCACCGACGTGGTGCAGAACGGCAACTACCTGTATGTTTCGCTCGGCGATTTCCAGGGCATTATTCCGCAGCGCGCGGGCATGGCCATCATCAATGTGCAGAACCCGCTGGTGCCGGTAATTACCGATCGCTGGGACAGCACAGCTTACAACCAGGGCGCGGCGGCGGTGCTTTATGATAATGGCTACGCCTACCTCGGCGCGATGGAGCGTGGGGTATTGATACTTGATGTTTCGAATACGGGCAATATTGTTTTTAAATCGCAGTTTATTCCCGATCCGCTGTTCGGTAACCCGGCCAACGCACCCAACGCGCGCGGACTGGCCATACGCAACGATACATTGTATGTGGCGTACGATGCGGGCGGACTACGCATACTGGATGTAACCAACAAAACCAACGTATCTGAAATCGGCAAGTACCGCAGTCCGGCTATTGTGAGTGCGGCCTATCCGTATTACAATAATGTTTCGCTTGTGGGCAATTACGCATACGTGGCTGTTGATTTCTGCGGCATTGATGTGGTGGATATTTCAAACCCGGTGAACATGCAAAGCAGTGGCTGGCTCAATCCGTGGAGCTGCCTGAAAGACACGGTACTGAATACAAACACGTGGTCGGGCAGCGACGGGCACACGAACCAGATCCATTTTGTGCCGGGCGACAGCCTCTTTTTTGTTTCGGGCGGCGATACCGAAGTGCTGGCCGTTGACGGCGATAACCCCGCGCAGCCCGCCGTGGCCGGCAGTTTCGGGGCAGTGAACGACAGCATGTTCGGAAGCTGGGGCATTGATTATTTCAACAACCAGGTGGCGGTTACACTCATCCGTTATCCATACGCAAGTGTTTTCACGCCGTTCTTCACGCGCCAGGGCGGCATCCGCATTTTAAGCTGGACGCATCCGCTGGGTGAAAAAACGATTGCTGCAACGAATGCCGCGTTCGCTGTTTATCCGAACCCGATAACTATCGGGTCGGCTACTGATGAACTGCGATTGAAATCAGATTACACCGGCGCGGTGCGTGTGCAGTGTTTTGAACTTTCGGGAAAAGCGGTTACTGTTTCGCAGTCATTTGCAAATGCGAATAACGCAGCGATTGATGTGCGCGGATTAGCGGCTGGAACTTATCTGCTGAAAATTGTTGCGGATGAGGTCGTGTGCTGGAAGAAGATTGTGGTGCAGTAATTCAACTATTAACCACAAGGTTCACAATGGTATGCACGAAGGACACGATGCAACGCATATTTCTTTGTGTGCTTTGTATAAACCTTTGTGTGCGCGACGAAAAGCGGGCAGGCCTTTGTGGTTAAAATTTTACGATCACCTACCCAAACAATCCACCAAACACTTCCTCAATTTTCCCCACCATATTAATCTTGATGCCGTAATCGCCCGGCTTCAATCCTTTGTAATATTTTGAAAGGTAAATTTCTTCGAAGCCTAATTTTTCGGCTTCTGAAATGCGCTGTTCGATTCTGCTTACGGGACGTATTTCGCCGCTGAGACCAACTTCTGCCGCAAACGCGATGCGTGATGTAACGGGAATATCTGCATTGGAAGAAAGTACCGCACACACCACCGCCAGGTCAATGCCGGGATCTTCTACCTTGATGCCGCCCGCAATGTTGAGGAACACATCTTTTGCGCCGAGGCGGAAACCGCAGCGTTTTTCGAGCACGGCCAGCAACATCGCTAAGCGGCGCAGGTCGAAGCCGGTGGACGAACGCTGCGGGGTGCCGTATGCGGCCGAACTCACGAGCGCCTGTATTTCAACCAGCATGGGGCGCATGCCTTCCATCATGGCGGCAATGGCCACACCGCTCACGGCTTCGTCGCGGCTGGTGATTAATATTTCTGACGGATTGCTCACTTCGCGCAGGCCGCTGCCCTGCATTTCGTAAATGCCCAGTTCGTTGGTGGAACCGAAACGGTTTTTGGTGGTGCGCAGCAAACGGTACACGTGGTTGCGGTCGCCCTCAAACTGCAGCACCGTGTCAACCATATGTTCCAGCACTTTCGGGCCGGCGAGTGAACCGTCTTTGGTAATGTGACCGATGATGAACACCGGCGTGCTGCTTTCTTTCGCGAAGCGCATGAGTTCCGCCGCGCACTCGCGCACCTGCGACACACTGCCGGGCGACGATTCAATCTGCGCCGTGTGCAACGTTTGTATCGAATCAATTATGAGCAGGTGCGGCTCCAGCGCTTCCACCTGTTTAAAAATGTTTTGCGTGTTTGTTTCGGTGAGTATAAAACAGTTGGTGTTTTTTGCACCGAGGCGTTCGGCGCGCATGCGGATCTGCTGTTCGCTTTCTTCACCCGAAACGTACAACACTTTCAGGTTTTTCATCGACACCGCGATCTGCAGCATGAGCGTACTTTTACCGATGCCCGGCTCGCCGCCAAACAGCACGAGCGCGCCCGGCACAATGCCACCGCCGAGTACACGGCTCAGTTCTTTATCCGGTACCTGAATGCGCAGTTCATCGCCCGCCACAATATCGTTCAGCAACTGCGGTTTGGGCGAACGCTGCCGCGTGGTGGAAATTACCGCTTTGTTTTTGCCGTCGTCGCCTTTTGAAATCACTTCTTCCACGTACGTATTCCACTCCCCGCAACCGGGACAATGCCCGATCCATTTCGGCGACTGGTTGCCGCAGTTTTGGCAGAAGTAGGTTGTTTTTGTTTTTTGTGCCATAATAATTGCTTCTTCTTTTCTGAATTTACCCTACTGGATTCTTCCGCCAGCCGTTAGCGTTTTATTGTTCATCTGCGATGCATCGCGGATAAACAGAAACACAAGCTATTAAACAATCACTTCAAACCCATCCGCATCCAGCCCCACAGGAAACGTCTTCCGGAATTCCGCCAGCGCTTCGTAGTTTAAAGTTGCGTTTAAAACGCCTGTTGCTCCTGGTTCCAGGCGCGCGAGGTCTTCACCTTTAAAATCAATAATCGCAGAATTGCCGATGTATGTTATTCCGTTTCCGTCTTCGCCTGTGCGGTTGCAGCCAAGCACATACGCCTGGTTTTCGATGGCGCGTGCGGTGAGCAGGCTTTGCCAGGGATGGTTGCGGCGTTCAGGCCAGTTGGCTACGTACAGCAGCACATCGTAATCGGCCTGTAAGGTTTCTTTGTTCCAGCGGTTGCGGCTCCACACGGGGAAACGCAGGTCGTAACAGATGAGCGGACGGATGCGCCAGCCGTTCAGTTCAGGCGTGATGTTTTTTGTGCCGCCGGTGTACGCTTCATCTTCGCCGGCCATACGAAACAAGTGACGTTTATCGTATTGCAAAAACGTTCCATCCGCATTTACCCAATACAGCCGGTTAAAATACGCGCCGTTTTCGTGCACGGCCACGCTTCCGGTGATGGCGGTGTTGTGCGTCGTGGCCAGCTGCTGCATCCAGCCCAGCGTTTCGCCGTTGGCGGCTTCGGCTACGCGGGCAGGCTGCATGGAAAAACCGGTGGTGAACATTTCCGGGAGCACCACCAGGTCGGTGGGCGTTTCCTGTGCGGCTATTTTTTTCGCAAACAGTTCCCGGTTCGCCACCGGGTTTTCCCAGTGCAGCAGCGACTGGATGATACTTACGCGTAACTCGTTCATGGGTACAATTTCCGGTTATTTTTTCGTTCTGCCTGCTTTTTTTGCGCCGGATGTTGCCGTAAATGGTTTTACAATATCCGGAATATGCGCCGGTGTTTTCACTTCCGGAAACTGCAGGTGCGGCAATACGTCGCGGTACAGGTTATACACGTTGTGCGTTTCGCGTTTGCTGATAAACAGGTGGTGCATGGCCTCAATGGTTTCTTCGTCTGCCGTTTCAATAAACAGCTTCAGCGCTCTGCGCTTTGCGGTAACAGTCATGGTAAATGGGTTTAAATGGTTAACTGATTAAGGAACTATTCGTAACAGGAAAATCGACTCGTATGTGTGCTTTAGTAATGCAAATATAAATAAAGAGTTCGTACAATTAGTGGCAGTGGGCAGCAGCAGTCAAAAGTTTAGTTAGTATGTTTTATATATAATGACTGCCACTGCAGCCTGCCACTGCCACCTGTATATTATCTGCGAAGATTTCTAAAAAACTAAACCTTGTGTAACAACTCCGCCGCGCGCTCCAGCGTTTCATCTTTCTTGGCGAAACAGAAACGGAGCATACCATCATACACCGGCTTGTGGTAAAATACCGAAATCGGAATAGATGCCACGCTGTGTTCTTTAATCAGGCGCTGCGCGAAATCAGCATCTTTTTCGTCGGTGATGCGGTTGTATTTCAGCAACTGAAAATACGTGCCGGCACTTGGTTCAAATTCAAACCGAGAACCTTTGATCAGATTGTTGAATTTATCGCGTTTCTGCTGGTAAAAATCACCGAGTTCTTCGTAATGTTTTTTGTTTTTCAGGAACGCCGCAATGCCATGTTGCACCGGCGTGTTGCAGGCAAACACCAGAAACTGGTGCACCTTGCGGAATTCGGCCATCAGGTTTTTCGGAGCCAGGCAGTAGCCCATTTTCCAGCCGGTGGTATGGTACGTTTTACCGAACGACGAAATAATAAAACTGCGCTCGGCCAGGCGTGGATAGCGGGCCATGCTTTCATGACGCAGGCCGTCGAAAATAATGTGTTCATACACCTCATCGCTGAGGATAATGATGTCCGATTTATTCGTGAGTTTATCCAGCTTCTCCATGTCCGAAGCTGTCATCACCGCGCCGGTGGGGTTGTGCGGCGTGTTAATGATGATCATGCGGGTGTGGTGGTTGATCACTTTTTTCACCGCATCCCAGTCAATGGCATAATCGGGCGCTTTAAGCGGAATGTAAATGGTTTTGCCGCCGTTGAGTTCAATGGCCGGTTCGTAACAATCGTAGGCGGGTTCAAAAATCACCACTTCGTCGCCTTCGCGGATAACCGAGGCAATGGCGGTATAAATGGCCTGTGTGGCACCGGCAGTTACTGTAATTTCGGTTTCAGGATCATATTTTGCGCCGTAACATGCTTCCGTTTTTTCGGCGATGCGTTCGCGCAGCAGCATGAGCCCGGGCATGGGTGCATACTGGTTGTGCCCGGCTTTCATGGCTTTGTTTACTTCGGCAGTGAGTTCGGCCGGGCTTTCAAAGTCAGGAAACCCCTGCGAGAGGTTGATGGCATTGTGTTCGGCCGCCATTTTTGACATGACGGTGAATATGGTGGTACCAACGCGGGGTAATTTACTGGTAACGGATCCGGGATATGTGGGCATAAGCGTTAAATGCTGTTCTTTTTTAAAGCGGAAACGAAGATAAAATTAATTCGGCCCGGTGCGAAAACCATTTTTCAGGCTATTCGTGGCATTCAAGAAATAGTTCCGGATTTCTGTGCGTTGCGCCCCTTTTCGTCGTACCTTTCGGCCGTTTTAAAAAAAAGACTGATGACGATTACAATAGACCATGTGGTAGCTGTTAGCTATCACCTTACCGTACCCGGCGAGAACGGGGGCGACGAAGTTACCGTTGAAAAAACGCACGAAAACGAACCGTTTATGTTCCTTTTCGGTGCCGGTGGTTTACTCCCGGAATTTGAAGGAAACCTCAACGGAAAAAAAGTCGGTGATACTTTCGACTTCCGCATTACTGCTGCAAACGGCTACGGTACCTACCAGGCTGAACACGTGGTAAAAATTCCGATCGAGGCATTCCTCGACGAAAGCGGCAAACTCGATACCGAAATGGTGGTGGTTGGCAAAACCCTGCCGATGATGGACAACGAAGGCCACCGCCTGATGGGTGTGGTTAAAGCAGTTGCACTCGATCATGTTGAAATGGACTTTAACCACCCGCTTGCCGGCAAAGACCTGCATTTTGTAGGCGAAGTGCTGGAAGTGCGTCCGGCTTCTGCCGAAGAACTTGCTCACGGCCATGTGCATGGTCCGGGCGGGCATCATCACTAAGTGATCATTTAAAACAGATCTGCTGCAAAATCGGGATTGTGCAAAGTAGCACCTGCTCCGGGTTTGCAGTTTGCAATTTGCAGTTTTGTTCCTGGAAGATAACAAGAAGGTATTTCTTGCTTGCCCCACTTACTGCTTTTGTGAATCCTGTTGCTGACAATACACAGCAGTAAACAATATCCGGTGTAAACGCATCGTTTTTGTTTACTGCTTTTTTGTTTGTCACTTTTTGCCCTGCTGTCATTATATTTACAGGAATGAAGGCCCACCGGAAACTGGTTTTGTTTGTCGCTTTATTTGCTGCTGCCGCCGCAACGGCACAGGAGCCGGGCATGAAAACGGTTTTTTTCGATGGGTACGTGCTCGATTCGCTGGATACGAAACCCGTGGGTAACGTGGCAATGCAGCTGGTGAAAAATGGAAGGCGACAGCATTATCTGGACGCGCGAAAGTGTTTCGAACCGCTACGGGCAGTTTTCGTTTCAACTTACTGTTCCTGAAAAACAAACCGTTCATCCGGCTGATTTTAAATTTGCAGCGGTGCATTCCGGCTACACGCTCAGCCGCATTGATATGCCCGAAACGCCGATACGCACCGTTACGTTTGAAGCGTTCCGCGGCACCATTTACCTCACACCGAAACGTCCGAAAGCAGCGCCGGTTTATACCTACAACGAGCGGGCTGCCGATGTGCGGTTTTCGGGCCTTGTGCTTGATTCGCTGAACAGCAAACCGCTGCAGGGCGCGCAGGTGAAAATTTATCTCGGCACAAAACTGCTGCTTGATACACGAACGTTGGAAGACGGTGCTTTTATTTCAGGAACAATACGCATGACGCCCTCGCAGGCCGATTCGCTGCGCATGGAAGTAACCGCACAATTTTACCGTACGGGCAAAATCAAAAAACAGTTCCGGAGTTTCAGCGGAAAAGGAAGCCGGTCTTTTTCGGAAGATAAACCGGTTATCAATTTTACTGCGCTGATGGTAGATGAACGGAACGGGGTGCAACTTATTCCGGTGGATGAGAAATGAATGGTTCCTTTTGTTCGGGGCAGGGACTTTTTTGACCTGGGGGACGATTCAGTGCGGGGCAAGGCTTTGCATTTTCGTTGACCGACCAGGGCTTCACGCCGAAATGGCGTGATGAACCTGTTTTATTCAAAATGTAAATATTATACCTATTACAGTGACGCCAGGGCGTCATTCTCGCCGAAACCGTTATAAACAAAAAACACGCTTTCGCGTGTTTTTCGTTGACCGACTAGGGCTTCACGCCGAAATGGCGTGATGAACTTCTCGCCGAGACCGTTATAAACAAAAAACACGCTCATCGCGTGTTTTTCGTTGACCGACTAGGGCTCGAACCTAGACTCTTCTGAACCAAAATCAGACGTGTTGCCAGTTACACCATCGGTCAAACTGCTGCTGAAGGAACCGGAATTCATCCAACAGGGCGGCAAAAATAAAAAAAGAATTATACTCTTCAAAATTTTTAACACCTTCTTATTTCGATTTGGCTCAAATCGGGGGTATTTGCACGTTATTTTCCCTAAATTCGCCGTTCAAACGCAAAATCGCCTTATGGCTAATAATTACAGATTACTCAACAACATCATCGGCTGGGTGGTATTCCTGGCCGCCGCATTCGTGTTTTGTTCAACCATTGAGCCAACCGCAAGTTTCTGGGACTGTGGCGAATACATCGCCTGTGCCAATAAACTGGAAGTAGGTCACCCCCCCGGGGCGCCTACCTTTTTGCTGCTCGGCCGGTTCTTTTCGCTGTTTGCGGGAGGTGATGTAACCAAGGTGGCGATGTGGGTGAACGTAATGTCGGCCTTAGCCAGTGCGTTTACGATTTTATTCCTTTACTGGACCATTACCCTGCTCGGCCGCAAATTATTGAAGGCTACCAACGCTGAACTGACCACAGGCAGCATGTTTGCCATTTTCGGCAGCGGTGTTGTGGGTGCACTTGCTTATACCTTCAGCGATTCGTTCTGGTTTTCAGCGGTTGAGGGCGAGGTTTATGGCATGTCGGCGTTTTTCACAGCCATCGTGTTCTGGGCCATCCTGCGCTGGGATGCGGACGATTCGCCACGCAGCGACCGCTGGCTGGTGTTTATCGCGTACCTGATGGGCCTTTCTATCGGTGTTCACTTACTGAACCTGCTGGCTATCCCGGCGATTGTGTTTATCATCTACTTCAAAAAATTCAAGCCCTCGTTCCAGGGCGTTATGATAACCGGTGTGCTTTCCATTTTATTACTCGGCGCCATCCAGAACGGGATTATCCCGGGTGTGGTAAACGCAACGGCAAACACCGAGCTGATGTTCGTGAATGGCTTCGGAGCGCCCTTCAGCACCGGCACCATCGTATTCTTTATTCTGCTCACCGCCATGCTGGTGCTGGGCCTCATGTATGCCAATAAAGGAAACGCCAAACTGCGCATGCCGTTCTTCATTGCCGGCGGATTGTTTTTCTTTATTACCATGATCAGTTCGTTCTGGATCGGCCACAGTTCTTCCAACATCTCTTCGTTTTTTATGCGTGCGCTCACGTTCGGAGCGTGTATCGGTATTGTGTATTACCTGCGCAACAACCTGCCGCGCCTGAATACGATCCTGCTTTCGCTTACGGTATTGCTGATCGGTTACTCGACGTTCTTCGTACTTATTATCCGTTCGCAGGCCAATACGCCGATGGACGAAAACAACCCGGAAAACCCGATCAGCATGCTGGCTTACCTGCAGCGTAAGCAGTACGGCGACTGGCCACTGACCTACGGGCAATATTTTAACGCCCCGCTGAACACCGAAGATCCGTACAGCGACGATGCGCCGGTTTATACCAAAAACGCAACCACCGGTGTTTACGAAATCACCGACAACGCTTACAACAGCGTTCCGAATTACGCGCCCGAAATGAGCACGTTCTTCCCGCGGATGTGGGAGGGCAACCAGCGTTCGCATGCCGGTGAATACAAACAGTGGTCGGGATACGATGAAAAGAAAGGACGACGCATCAAGGTGCGCAACAACCAGGGCGAAATGACCGACATGGTAAAACCCTCTTTCGGACAAAACCTTTCGTACTTCTTTAAATTCCAGGTGGGCTGGATGTATTCACGTTACTTCGCCTGGAACTTCATCGGGCGGCAAAACGATGTGCAGGGCCACGGTCCGCACCACAACCACACCGACGGCGGCTACATGAGCGGGCTGGCGGGATATGAAGGTGTTTCAAAAGACAAGTTGCCCGAAAATACGAAACGGAACAAGGGCATGAATAATTTTTATTACATCCCGTTCCTGCTCGGCCTGCTGGGCATGTGGTATCATTTTGCACGCGACTGGAAAAACGCGTTCGTAATGCTGCTGATGTTCCTGCTCACGGGTATGGCCATTGTAATTTACCTGAACCAGTATCCGCTGCAGCCGCGTGAACGTGACTATGCGTATGCGGGCTCCTTCTATGCGTTTGCGGTATGGATCGGGTTTGCGGTGTATGCGATTTATGATCTGACCAAAAAATTCATCACCGAAATTCCGGCTGTTGGTCTTGCCACGCTGGCGTGCAGCGTTGCGCCGTTCCTTATGGGCAGCCAGGGCTGGGACGATCACGACCGCTCGAACCGTTACACCGCACGTGATTTTGCAAAAGATTACCTTGCTTCGTGCGCACCCAATGCCATCCTGTTTACCAACGGTGATAACGATACGTTCCCGCTGTGGTACGTACAGGAGGTGGAAGGTTTCCGTACCGACGTGCGTGTAATTAACCTGAGCCTGCTGAACACCGACTGGTACATTGACCAGGCGCGCCGCAAAGCATACGATTCCGATCCGGTTCCGTTCTCGCTTACGCCGGCCGAATACCGCCAGGGCACCCGCGACCAGGTGTATGTTTTTGCAGATGAAAAATCAACCGCTTACCGCAACCTGCGCGAGATGATTGATTTTATCAAGAGCAAAGACCCGAAAACGAAGTTTATTGACGACCGCAATAAAAATGATGACGGCGACATCGTGCTGGATACACTTTCGTACCTGCCGACCAAAAACCTGTACATCCCGATTGATAAAAAAGTAGCGAAAGCAAACGGCACCATACCGGCAAATGTTCCGGACAGCCTGATTGCCGACAGCCTGAAGTGGACGCTGAACAAGAGTTACATGTTTAAAGCCGACCTGATGGTGCTTGATCTGCTGGCGACCAACAACTGGAAACGCCCGGTGTACTTTGCAGTTACTGCAGGCAGCGATGCGTACCTCGACCTGGATGAAAACTTCCAGCTCGAAGGTCTTGCGTACCGCCTGATTCCGCCGTACCTCTCTTCGCAGAATTCAAAACGCAGCGTGTTCAGCCCGGCACGTGTAAACACCGAAGCGATGTACAACAACATCATGAACGGCGAAAAAACCGGCTGGAACTGGGGTGGTATGGACAAGTACGACCTGTACATGGACGAGAACAACCTGCGCATGACCACCAACCTGCGCATCCAGATGATGACACTTGCCGACGCACTCATCCAGGAAGGACAGGACGGCAAAGGAACAATTACCGATGCTTCGAAGCTGGATAAAGCGCGCAAGGTGCTGAACAAATCGCTGGAAGTAATGCCGGAGAAAAACGTGCCATACGAACCGACCATGCTGTACATGGTTGAGTTCTTCTACAAACTGGGCACAGCAGCTGACATTGAGCAGGGCAACAAACTGGCGAAGCGCCTGTTTGACCTCAGCGAACAGGATATCCGTTTCTACGGTGAACTGCGCAAGAAACGCCGCAAACCAAACGAAGGCGAAGAAAACCGCGCGCAGCAGGTGCTGGTGCAGCTGCAGGGCATTGCCCAGCGTTACAAGCAGGATAAACTGGCCAAAGAGTTCCAGGATAAAATAAACAACCTTGCCAGCTCCGGCTTATTCAACGTTCCGGAACAGCAACAACCGTAAACGCAAAAAAACAAAGCAGGTATGAGCTGGCAAGTACATCCTCCCGCCCTGCTTCGTAAAATGCATACCGACCGGTTGTGGCGCGTTGCCACTTCGGAGAAAAAAATTTATCTCACATTTGATGATGGACCAATACCCGGTGTAACTCACCGGGTATTGGACATTTTAAGGGAATACGATGCACGCGCCACGTTTTTCTGTGTAGGTGCAAACATTGAAAAAAATCCGGAAGTATATCAGCAGATACTGGCCGAAGGCCACAGCACGGGCAACCACACCTGGTCGCACATGAACGGCTGGAAAAACGAGAGCAGGCATTATTATGCCGATGTGGAAAAATGCGCCGCTCTTTGCGATTCAAAATTGTTCCGCCCGCCTTATGGCCGCATGAAACCGGCGCAGTCGCGTTACCTGCGCAAACAGGGTTACAAGGTGATTATGTGGGATGTGCTGAGTTATGATTTCGATCCGAAGATCACAAAGGAACAGTGTCTTGAAAATGTGCTTCACTATACGCGGGAAGGATCGCTGGTTATTTTTCACGACAGCATAAAGGCCGCCGATAAAATGCTGTACGCACTGCCGCAGGTGCTGAAACACTTCCGCGACAAGGGATTTACGTTTGAGAAACTTTGAGAAGCGATCTGACGGTAATAAAATCAGCGGATCATCACGCCCTTCTTATTCAGAATCGGAACCACGCTGCAGTTTTTTTCCTGGATGCTTTCGGGTAAAAAGATGAAGCGTTTATCATACATCACATCGTTCATCTGGAAACTGATCCAGTATTCGTTGCTGAGTCCGAACGTAAAATCCATGATCGGTTCTACTTTCGTATAATCGCCGGCGTCCAGTTCATCAAAAAAATGGCGCAGCGTGGATGTTTTGCGGGGTGCGCCGTCAAGCTCACCGTAGCCGGTAGAAGTAACCAGCAGGTTGCGGAGCGGTGTGTCTTTCAGGTTAACAATGTAAACGTACCATGCGCCTTCGGCCTGATCGCTTTGCTGTTCGTCTTCTTTTACTACGGCTACCACCACATCTTCCACGGGCAGCATCGGGATGTCCTTTTTCATAATGGTGCAAAGATACAAAGCAGGGGCCGGAACTGATACATTTTATCGCCGCCTGCGGAAAAGCCTGTGCTGCAGGGCAAAAAAAGGACAGGAAACACTGCCGGGCGTCATTATTCAACCCGGAGCGGAATTGTAGCTTCGCTGTTTAACTTTGGAATATGAACCACGTTACACTATTACATACATTCAAAAATGTCCTTTACCAATATGGTGCGGAAGGTGCTGCTCAAAAACAGCAACTGCTGAAACAGCTTTCACGTGTGCCGCTGAACGTAAACAGCGACCTGCAGGAATATCACGAGGCCCTGCTTTTTCTGCAGGCGTACCCGGACAACGCTGCGATTGAAAAACAGACCTGGCGTGAGCTGAACCGCATTACGGCTTTTCTCCGCAGCAGCAGTGCCGCACAGCGCAAAAAGCTGGACGAAAGCGGGCTGCCGTTTACCGGTATGATTACGCGTTATTCGCCCGAACTGCTTTCGCTGCTGGAAGCCGATCCGGAATGTACACTTGAACTGGATTCATTTGATTCGGCGCCCCACAGCCTGAACCGCGTGCTGCAGGTTACGCTTCCTGCAACCGAAAAAGATTTTACTGCAGCCGGTGAAAAAAACATGGAACTGCTCCATACACTCGGGCTGAAAAAAAACGCGTACCTCGCATTTATTCTCGGGCAGGTTGAAACCATTGCTGATCCGCAGGTAAAAGATATGCTGTGGCAGGAGCTCGCGCTTTTCGCAGATATCCGTTTCACCGCGCCGCTCTTCAGCCGCACCATGAACCGTATTCCGGATGCTCCTGTTTTTTATCACGACGAAATTGTAAAACGGATTGATTTCGAAAAGCTGCTGCACACCCCGCTCCCGCAGGCTGTCAGCATGGATGAAACAAGGCGCAATCAGCTCGTGAAAATTATCCGGCGCGCTATGGTACTCACCATGCGTGAAACGGATACGTCAACATACATGCAGGAAGACACGTTGCGTTACTTCGAACTGGATCGTGGTATTTCCGTAGCTGTTTATGGTATGTACCCTGAACGGCAGCTGCCATTGCAATCGTACATCGGTTATACGTTATTCAAAAACGGGTTGCCGGCAGCGTATGGCGGAGGCTGGGTGTTTGGTGCGTCGGCCATGTTCGGACTCAACATTCTTGATTCGTTCCGGGGCGGAGAATCAGCGTTCATCATGGGGCAACTGCTGCGCGTGTACAAACAACTGTTCAGCCTGCAATACATTGAAGTGGAAGCCTACCAGATCGGCAAGGCCAACAGCGACGGTATTAAAACAGGAGCGTACTGGTTTTATCACCGCTTCGGTTTCCGTTCGGTGAATGCGGCGCTGCGCAAACTGGCTGCGCGTGATGCGGAAAAAATAAAACGGGACAAAACATACCGGAGCAGCCGGAAAACATTGCTGGCGCTGGCCGAAAGCAACATCGCGCTGGTGCTTGATAACAGCAGGCATTACATGCCCGAAGACCTGGGCCGTGTAATTTCAAAAATGATTGTGAAAAAATACCGCGGCATGCGGAACATCGCCGTGCAAAAAACAGTTGCAGATTTCACCGGTAAATTATCGCCTGCCGATGCAGAAAAGGTGTTGCGTTACCCGCACAGCCTTGCAGAATGGGCACTGGCCGCTGAAGCATCTGCAATATCCGATGCGCAGCAGCTCAAACGCATTGCCAACGCCATTGTGCTGAAAGCAACTGATCCGTATGCGTACAACCAGGTGGTAACCGAACTATTGTTCAGCGGTTCATTCTGAACGTGCTCCAGTCCACACCGATGCGGTAAGTCTGGTAGACGCGGCCATCGTTCATACTGCTGCCAAAGTGTTTCGTGGCGGAATGAAAAACCCCGGAAGGATAAGCAACCATGCGGTTGAATCTGTTACCCACGCGGTCAATCTCAATCCATTTGCTGCGGTCGGTACTTTCCGCTTCCAGTTTTGCAACCAGTGCGCTGTATTTTATTTTCAGCCGGCGCGCATCTGCCGGTGTGGCGGGGTTAATGAGACCGGTTTCGCGGTGCATCCACAACGAAGTACCACAATCAATTGGCAATCCAGGTGTGAGATAAATCAAAACTGTAATATCGTTATACGGTTCATCGGAATGCACACCCGGAATTTCTTTTTTCCGGCCCATAGAAAACCCCTGGTAAAACACCCCGTTTTCTTCCGCCGGATCGGTATCCCAGCGGGTAATTTTTATGCCGAGAATCTGCTCCAGTTTCTTTTTTACACCCGGCTCGTGATACACCGTAGTGCTGCGCATTCCGGTGCAGTGTTCCGGCTCGAAATAGGTGGCCTGTTTCGCACACTGCAAAACCTGCTGCGGATCGGCGTAAAAATTATCTTTTACTAAAAGAAAACGGTTGTAGTCGATTTTCCCCATAGCGCTGATTTGTTTTGTGCTGGTATCACAAGTTACAGCCAAATCTGTTTCCGGTAAAATGACGGTAATCACGTCCGCATACCAGCAGCGCGAAAAATAAAATCCCTGGAAGTGTGTTGATTATTCCACCGTTACCACCAGCGTGGCATCAATATCACCTTTGCCGGTGGTCCATGCGGGCATGGCTTTGAGCACACGCACAATTTCGGCATCAATGTCTTTGTGAATACCGCGCATCATTTCCACGTTGGTTACTTTTCCTTTGGATGAAACGGTAACAATAACCATGGCCGTGTAATTTTTCAGTTCGGCACGGTCAATTTTCAGCGGGCGGAACTTTGAAGCAACATAGTCATTGATATTCCAGTCGCCATCCGGAAACTGCGGCATCTGGTCGAGCGTCTGCTCGTTCTTTTTCTTTTTGTTTTCACGCACAAACTGGCCGTTACTCATTTTGCCGGTGGCCGTTTCATCGTCGTTTGCATTGGCACTTACTTTCATGGTAAGACGCGATGATTTTACAACAATCGGATCGGTGGCAGGTGTGCGGGTATTGTTATCGGTATTAACCGGGGGCGGCGTGGTATTTTCGGTTCCTTTCGGATTGGTGTTTACCGGTTCCGGCTGACGGGTATTGTTTACAGGCGCTGATGTGTTGTTATCAGGCTGCTGCTGTGTTTCTTTTTTTTTTACCCCGGCAGTGTTGTTTTCATCGGACGGATTTTCCTGGTTTGTTGAAGAACTGAACTCGTCCTCCGGATTTTCCTGTGCAACTGTTCCCGGGTTCCCGTTTGTTTCCTGTGCCTGTGAAACGAGTGTGGCGTTATTTTGCTGCTGCGCCGAATCGGTGATCTGCGGTTTTTCCTGGTTGTGCATCCACAATGCAATGCCTCCGCCTGTTGCCAGGATGAGTGTGCCTGCGGTGATGGCCAGTCCGAAGCGCTGAAAAAAACCAACGCGGGGCGGGGTGTTCATATAAGTTGCGAGGCGGCGGTTAACGCGGGTAGAAACTTTTTCCACTTCGGCCATGCGGCGCGCATCGAGGGAATCAAAGGCTTCGGAACAGAGGCTGCATTCGAGCAGGTGCTTCTCCACCGCGTGCGCATTACGTGCAGTGAGTTTACCATCCTTGTACATCCGAATGGTGTCGAGGGAGAGGCAATTTTCGCTCTGAAAGATATTCTTCAACTTCGGGTTCCTTATTTACTTGTGGTCAGCAATCCTTTCAGATTCCGCTTTCCGTTCTGCAGGTAACTTTTCACTTCATTAATCGAGAAGCCGGTTTCGTCTGACACTTCTTTATAACTCTTCTGTTTAAAATAAAACAGCTCTATGCATTCTTTCTGTTCGGTCGAAAGGCGGGTAAGTGCGGTTTTGAGTTCCTCCACCTGCTTTTCGAATTCGATTGCTTCTGCGGCTGACGCATCTTCGGCTTCGAGCTGGCGCAATACCTGTTCGAGTTCCACCGAATCGGCGTTGTCTTTCCGCAGTTTTTTCAGGCAATGGTGCTTGGTAACGCTGTACACCCAGGTTTTGAAATTGTTCACCTGGTGGTGACGCAGATCGCGGAGGATAATCTCAAAAACCTCCATCACTGCGTCTTCCGTATCTGCGTTGTTCTGCAGATAGTTGTATGCAACAGCAGTTATCAGCTGCGTATAGCGCTGAAAAAGTTCCCCGGCGTACCATGTATTTGCTGACTTGCGATACAAATCGATCAAGTCAAGGTCGCTGAGGTCGTTCTGTTTTTTCGACCAAAAGAATTTCAAGGGTACCGTATTTAAATTAGTATTTCAAAAATTTGCCAATGGCAAGATACGATACCTTTGTTTTAATTCCAAATCGCCGGATGCTTTTCCGTGCTTATATGGGCTGAATTCCTATTTTTTCCATAAACCGGAGGGTTAAAAATCATATTTCTACCGTTTGGGCATTTTTCACAGAAAAAAATATGAATTTTATTTTGCTGTATTTCAGCTATTTAAGAGAAATAAGCACAGGTATTTATGGAAAGGGGCGAATTTTCGACCTTATTATCAGAAAACGGAACAGGAAATAATTAAATTTGTAAAGTCAATGGCTAATAACCAGACAAACATTGCAGGAAAAACAATTCGTTCTTTGATCATCGCAGGTGTTATTTTTATGACACTGCCATCCTGCAAACACGGTGTATGTGAAGCATACCAGGGAAGCAGCCGCTCTACGCACAAACATAAGCGTAAATCGGTCCAGGTAATTCAGCGCACCAACAACCCGGTCAGTAAGATTGCATAAGTAAGCAATCGGAACGCCGCCCAACTCGTACTCCCGAAGGGCGAATGTTTCTTTCAGAAATATCGTTCTTCACCTTTATCATGTGTTTCATGTGTTTGCCAAGCGAAGAGCTCCCGAAAGGGAGCTTTTCGTTTATAACCACTCGCATTTATTTAAACCATCGGATATCTTCGTTGGAGGGCGGCCTGAAAATGCTCATTTACACAAGTAAACTCCGCTTTTCAGGCCACCCTCCGCCTCAATCTCCTTGGTTTAAATAAATGCTGGATTGTGGATACCGGCGGATTTCTTCGTTGGATTAAATACCGGCTTCGCCGTGACTTTATTTTTCAAATACGGCTTCGCCTTCGGGCTTTGCCGTGACTTCGTTTTTGAAAAACGTGCTTATCCCGGGATCCGTTCGAGGAGGCCTTCGCCGTAAACGGAATAGAGATCGAGTTTCGGCATGTGGATGTAGCCGATGTGGCAGCCGCAGGTGTTGTTGGTGCAGGCGCGGGGCTGCAGTGCCTGTTCCCAGTCTGCGTTGTAAAAATTACCGATCTGCTGCTTTATAAAATGACAGCGGTACATTGCGCCGTCGCCATCTGCGCTGAACACCGTTTCCCCTGCCCGGCACGCTTCGCCCGCACTGGTATGCGCTTTCATGTTCCAGGAAAAAAGCGGATCAACAGCCAGCAGTTGTGCGGCATCGTATTCGTTATAATAGTCGTCCTGTTTTTTGGTTGCATTCACCCACACATAAACTTCTTCCGGAAGTTCACGACGCAACTGCTGTATTTCGGGAATCGCTTCTTTAAATCCCACAGTGCCCACACTGAAGCGGATTCCAAGATCGAGCAGTTCGTGACATTTCGCAACAAACGCTCCGCGTGTAATCTGCGTGGGATGATATGTAGTCCACAATGCTGTTTTTTCCGGGTTCACTTTTTTAAGCCAGCCGGTGTCGCACGTGAGGTTGGTTTGAATGGCCACGCGGCGCACGTTGGTCAGGTGACTCAGTTCCGTAATCGCGCGCTGGTAATACGAACGGATCAATGCTTCGCCCCAGGGCGTGAATAAAATACCGAACGTGTGTTGTTGCTGCTCCGCTATGCGGTTTACAAAACGATCCAGTTTCGTTTTATCGTCCTGCAGCTCGGCGCGTGTGTTTTTGGTTTTGGCAAACGGACAATACGTGCAACCGTAATTGCAGCTCGAAAGTGGTCCGCGATACAGTACCGATAAATTCATCGCAATTCAAAACCCGTTATGCGTTCGTTTACGGCATCGGAATACAGCCACGGCCCGATGGCATCCGCATATTCCAATCCGTTTTGTGTAATTATTAACTCGCTGCCGATTGCTTTTACATAACCGGCGTCCAGCAATTGCTGCACCTGCGGAAAATCAGCCAGCACATCGGATGCAAAACTGTTCCGGTAACGCAATACATCCAGCCCGGTGCTGTGCAGCAGCGATTTGATGAGGTAACGGCGGCGCTGTTCTCCATCATCGAGGTAAAAACCATAATCTGCTTTACCAAAATCGTCCGGCGTTTTTTTCATGTAATCCGCAATGATTTCGCGTACGCCTTTTCGGCCCACCGCATACTCCGATGAATAATGCAACGCTTTGGTGTACGATCGTGCGCCTGCACCGAGGCCGAGCATACCATCTTCCTGGCAACGGTAAAGTGTATTGCGCGACGGCGTATTTGTTTTGCGGAACATGCGCATAGAAACCTGTTCGTAGCCGTGTTCCAGCAGGTAGTCGCGGCCGGCGCGGTAAAGCGTTTGCCGTAACGCACTGGCTTCGGCCTGCATTTTATCCATGCCGGTAAACGGGCGTACATAAAGCGGATAGAGGAACAATTCTTCCGGCGAAAAACGCAATGCTTCTTTTATAGAGAACAACCATGTTTGGGTCGTTTGTCCGGGCACGCCGTAAATCAGATCCAGGTTCATCACCGGGAATGCGGCATCACGCAGCAGTTCCAGTGCGGCATACACACCGGCAGTTTGCTGCGGACGGCCGAGCTGTTTGGTTTCTGTTTCTACAAAACTCTGCACGCCCATGCTCACACGGTCAACCCCTTTTGATGAAAGGAAATGTAATTTTTCCGCGGTGATGGTTTTCGGCGACATTTCAAAAGAGAAAGGAACCGTATGCGATTTTGCACCAAGTGTATTTTCTATGATGTGAAAAAGTGTTTCCAGCTCTTCCGTTTCCAGGTACGTTGGTGTTCCGCCGCCCACCGCCAGTTGTCCGAAGGCCGCATCGCCCAGCAGCTCTTTCATCACAGTGGCCTGTTGCTCCAACTGTTCCAGGTACGCATTTGCCGCGCCTTCTTCCGGGTTGGCAATCGTGAACAGGTTGCAGAAGCCGCAACGCATTTCGCAAAACGGGATGTGGATGTACAGAAAAAGCGCCTGTTTGTTTTCACCGCTCCATGCATCGCGCAGCAATGCAGGTTCTTCCAGCGCACGGTACGCGTGTTTGTGCGGATACGAATAGGCGTATCCTTTGTAAACGTCGCTGAACAGTGCTGTTTTAACCGGCATGGGTTTCAAAGGTATTGCTTTTGATTTCAAACGTGGCAAAAGGCACCTCCCACACCGATGCATCGCCCACGCGGTGACCGGTAAATCCGTTTTCACCATACGCGGTGCCGTGATCGGAACAGATGATGCCGAAGGTTTCGTTTTGCATTTTCAGTGCATCCAGCAGCACAGGCAACTGGCTGTCCACGTATTCGAGCGCGGCAGCGTGGGTTTGCAGCGAGTCGGTGGTTTCGCCGGCGATGTAAAAACAATTCGGCTGGTGAATGGCCGATACATTTATAAAAAGGAAAAACGGTTGTTCCCTGTTGTGCTGTTGCAGCAGTTCTGCCGCAAACGCAAACTGGTTGTATGCGGAATGTTTATCGGTTACACCAAACTCCGGTTGCCAGTAACTCTCGGCGAAAAGTCCGGGAAGCACATTGCCGAGCGCGGTCTGTTTGTTAAAGAACCCGGTTCCGCCGATGCAGATGGTGCGGTAGTTTTTTTGTGTGAAGCCGGAAACGATATCGGCGGTTTCGAACACCTGCGTATTTGGTCCGGTGGTTTCGCTGCCCCCGAATTTTGCGGCGAACAGGCGTTCGTGTTTTCCGGGGATAGCGGGCGTGGGCAGGAACCCTGCGAAAAATGCCTGGTGCGCGGCGTACGTGAAGCTGCCGGGGGTGTGACGTTTTTCCCAGCCGTGCGGGAGGAGGTTTTGTAAGTGCGGGGTGCGGTTGGTGCGCATGCACGTCTCGGCTACATCGTAGCGGAGGGTATCGAGCGTGATGAAGAGGTGGTTCTTCATGTGGTTTGTGGTACTTGTGTCAGGACGTGTCGTGATATTACTTTCTTTTTGTTTGTTTGCTTTTTGGGTTTATGGTCCGTGTGTCAGGACCCGTCCTGACATTGCTTTCTTATTTCATTTTTGTTTTACTTTCAGCGGCGGCGATTTCTGTTTCGTATGTTGATCTGCCTTCATGTTCTATTCCGGGGAGCAGGTCGCCGAAGGCGTTGGTTTCGATTACCTTGACGGTTTTTTTGTCGTTGGCGAGCAGCACATCTGCGGCGATGTAGAGCGATTGCGGAAAAGCGGCTGCGGCCTGTTCGGCTGTTGTTTTTACTTTTTCAAATGTTTCCTTGCCGATGTATGCTTCCACTTCGTCACTGTCGCCGCGACGGTTGCCGAGGTGCAGGTTGGTGATGACTGATTTGCTGGTGCGTACTACGAGGTGTGTTGCTTTTCCGGCGATGACGAGTACGCGGAAATCAAATGAACGTCCGCTGATGCTTGCTTTCGGTATCCACTGTTCGGCAACCGCGTAGCCGCCGAGAATCGTATCGAGCAAACCGGCGATTTGTTTTTCATCGCGATACACCTGCATCCGGAGGCGGTTGTACACACAGCCCGGGCGCACAAACTCCGCTGATGAAATGGCCGCAACGTTTTCATGCTGGACACGCAACGCCACCACACCCGAAGCAGAAGAACCGTGTACCGGTTTTACAAACACGCGGTTGATGCCCGCAGCGCGCATGGCTTCGCGCAGTTCGTCATAGGTGTGTACCACCGGCAGCAGCGCGGGCACCGGCACATTGTGCATACGCATACGTTCATGGCATTTTACTTTGTCGAACAAAACCGCAATATCATCCGGGTGGTTCATGCAACTTATTCCTTGTTGCGCCAGTAATAATTTGGCTTGATTTAATACCCGTACAAAACCGGCATACCATTCTTTTGCAAAACCGATGCGTCCGGTGTCGTTCACCAGTTCATGCACTTCATGTACCGGTCCGGCTATGTTCATGCCACTATAAATGAGTGCTTCGCGCACGTCCGCATTTTCACCCGGCGATTCAATGCGCAGGCATACGCGTTGCGATTCGCTGTGCGTCGGAAAAACCGGATCGGCAATAAATGACTGGTAAGGAATTACGAGCGGTGCTGCAAAACCTGCTTTGCAGACTGCATCCGTAAAAAAAGTAACGCGCCGGTTTTCCGGATTTCCGAGAATCCAGAACTGCATGTTATTCGCCTACTTCAACGTAACGGTAGCTTTCGCCATCGTATTCGTCTTCATCCTCCTGCCCGCTCAGGTTAACCGGGATACCGAGCCCGCGGAGTTTTTCCATCATCGCATCGGACATGTAATGGTGATCGAGGTCCAATCCTTTCAGTTTTTTCACCGCCGGATTATCGAGCAGCGCCTGCCCGCCTTCATCGCCCAGGGTGCCCATGGAAAGATCGAGTTCTTCGATGATGTTCATCACCGGTGCGCCGATGAGTTTTTTCGCAATCTGGTCGCTGATGCAGCTGTTGCGCAGACCAAGCTCTTTCAGTTTCGGGAACAGTTTGTCGCCGAACAGCGGATCAAGATCATCAACGGTCGAATCAAATCCGTAATCGTCGGTGCCGAGCCACAGTTCAAGCTTTACAAGATTGGGCAGCGTAGCGTAACACACTTCGCGGATTACGTTTGCGGGCATGCCGCCGGTTTCCACGATGAGTGTTTCGAGTTTGTGGTGAATGAGTTTGCCGAGGCTGAGCCCGTTACCGCCGCGCACCTGGAAATGGAGCAGGTCGGGATACGCTTCGAGCAGCGGACTTACATCGCTCTGCTGAATCCACGACATTTCGTTTTCTTCGTACGTGATATCACCGATAAACAGGTTTTGCAACTTCGGCAAACGGTCTTTTATTTCCACCAGTTTGCTCACAATGCCTGCGGTGGTATTGCTCGATTCAAAATCAAACGCGCCGATGATGAGTTCGGTTACTTCGGCTGCTTTCGGATCCATCGAAAAGAAATCAATCTTCGATTCAACGGTGATGTCTGTTTCCGATTCATCATACGAAATACGGATGCGGTAAGCGATGCTTGCCGGATCAGCGATGCCGGTTGCCGGATCGTAGTCTTCTACTACTTTACCGCAGAATAATTCTGCATTGGAATTCACTGTCATAACGGGCGTTTTTTAAATTGCTGTTTATGCAGGCAATTTAAAAAGTTTTTACCCGAAAAGGAGTCTTTTCAAAAAATAAAAACCCCGGATGATCCTTATCACAATTCGTCATCCGAAGTTTCTGCCGTTTAAAACGACTGGTCATCCGCGCTCGGGCCATAGCTGCCCGGAATCGGCACATTGAGCAGGCGCAGGAACACGCCGAGCTGTGCGCGGTGATGTATCACCTGGCTCATCGTGTGGCGCAATGCATCCCATTTCGAGTGTGCGCTGTACACGGTATCGCCACTGCGGATGGTCCATATTTCTTCCAGGTTAACTGTTTTTCCCGCTTTCAGATCAGCCAGACCGTCCGCGGCGCATTTTTCGAAATAGGCCACGAGGTCGGCGGTGGTGGTAAATACTTCCGGCTTGTACGGTGATGCGGCGAAATCGATTCCGTCGGTTTTCAGCACCAGTCCGAACCAGGTCGGTAATTCGGCCACGTGCGTGGTGAGCGACCCGAGTTTCATGCTTTTTTCGTGCGGGGCCCAGGCGAATTTTTCAGCCGGTACCACCGAAAGCATTTTGCGGGTGGTTGTGATTTCATGTTCAAATTCACGGATTAATGCGTCGAGTGCGTTCATAGTACGTTATGTTTTTGTTTGGTACAAAGAACAGGCACGCGAGTGACAACAGGTTGTCAGCAGGAAAAAAAATATTTCAGCGAAGGGAGAAACGCTTTTTACGCGTTCATGTTTGCCGTAAGACCTTTCATAATTTCAGCAACCCGCTTTTTGAGTGATGGCGGGCTGATGATTCGGCCGATGTCGCCAAACATCATATACCAGCGGGCTATGCCTTCCATGGACGAGGCCATAAACGTAAGTTCGGTCATCCCGTTTTTTTCCTGCTGCGAAACAAAGCCATGGTAATATTTCTGTTCACCGAGATGGGCTACCCTATCGGACTGCACAGCAATTTTCACTTCGGTGAGTTTCATTTCCCGCTCTTTGCCGTATTTTTTCAGGTACTCTTTCAGCGTAAGGTGTTTTTTATCAAACGGCTGCTCCTTCAGCTGCATGCTGCGGATATGATCGGTGCGGAAGTTGCGGTAATCGTTGCGCAGGCGGCACCAGGCAATGAGGTACCAGTTGTTGCCCATAAAAAAAACGCCCACCGGTTCCACATCGCGCGCCGATTGTTTTTCTGAATAAATGGTGCTGTATTCCATGTGCAGCACCTGTTTGCGTGCAATGGCCTGCAGCATGGGCTGAAGCGCCACCTGCCGCGTTTCGGGCAGGTACGGATTGGATACCACACCGATCTGTTCGTCCAGCACCTCGATGTGTGCTTTTTCGTCGCTGCGTAAAACGGATTTGATTTTATACAGTGCCGACTTGTACTGCCCCGCTGTTTCGGGATCGGTAAGTTTTTCAACTAATTTTTCGGCGGTGATGAATGCGGTGGCTTCATCAGCGGTAAACATTACCGGCGGCAGGCGATACCCTTCCATGATGGAGTAACCTACACCGGCCTCCCCCACAATCGGCACACCGGCCTCTTCGAGCGAGCGGATGTCGCGGTACACCGAACGCAGGCTGATTCCGAAACGTTCGGCGAGGTCCTGTGCCTTCACCACCCGCTTCGACTGAAGCTGGATGAGCATGGCGGTTAAACGATCGAGGCGGTTCATGCGGCACTGATTTGTGCCAAAATTAAATCTTTAAACGGGCAAAACACGATGCCACGATGTTTTCTGTTTTTACATCGTGATGCAACGGGTCTGTCCGTAAGGCGTAACACAGGTTGTGTTGTTTTCGAGCAGGAAATCGCCTTTTTTGCGGAGTTCATCCAGCGCATGCACACGCCCCACCGATTCGCGCCATTCATCGCGCGTGTCTTTATTGTCGGGATGTTTGAGCGTGTGTTCACGCACCTGGTTAAATTCTTTCAGCCAGCGGTATTCATCAACCCCGTCTGCAGGGCTGCCCCCGCACCGGCGGTTTGTTTTATCAATCATTGCAGATAAACCATCCGGATCGTCGCCATCGCCGTGCTGGATGCAGGCATCGTATATACACAGCAGCGTAAGCGGATACGTAATGCCGTTTGCTTTTGCATACGACACGGCAGGCATATAATATAAGGAGTCTGACACCTCGTCCTGGATGGTGCGGAATAACGGATCGGCAGCACACTGTTTCCAGTGCTGCGGCAACTGTTCAAGTCCCGCAGTTGCATCACTTGCAGCCGCCGCATATTGCCGGAGCAGGGGCAGATATACCGCGAGCGGATTATTCGGAAGTGTATCCGTATAAAGTTCCACCACCAGCAGCAGATCGCCTGTACCGGTAGTAAAACCGGCGCGTCCTGCGGTTATACCACGGCCATCATCCAGTATTTCTGCATAATCGTACTGGATCACGGGGGTGTCGTTTTCAAAACAGGAGATCAGCTGATCGGCCAGCCGTTTTTGTTTCGCCTTAAACGGCACGAGGCCCGATTGCGGTGCAGGGCCTTCCTTTGTGCAGGAAGCCGCAGCCATCAAAAAAACGAACGCAAGGTATTTCATGGTTTCTTTTCAAGGTAAATATATAACGATTCGTATTCCGCTTTCGTACACGAGGCAATAAATTACACCTGCCTGTTTTTGGAAATTTCGTTTATTGCAGGACATAAGCAGGACGAAAAAATTATTTTTATCCTGCTAAACATTTCCGGCTACCTGCTGTTATTATCGCTTACCATGAAAACATTTTACAAATCTGTTGCAGTTCTTTTTATGCTCCTGCTTATGCAGGCCGATCTTTTTGCGCGCGGTGGTGGTGGCGGGCATGGCGGGGGCGGACATGGAGGCGGCGGGCACAGCAGTGGTGGGTATCACGGCGGCGGGTATCACAGCAGCAGCTACCATAGCAGCGGGCGAAGCCTTACAAACACAGCCCGTTCGGGGCAAGGTGATTTTCATGCGTTTCTCATCGTGGTCGGAGGCATTGTGGTGCTGCTCATTGCCGGACGATACGGCCATAAACTGCTGGTTCCTTCCAAAGCGGCAAAAGCAAAAAAACAACTCGCAAAATCAGCTGTAAATGACAGCATGTGGGATGAGACCTACCTGCACCAGTTTGTACGTGATGTATTCATGCGTGTACAGCGTGCGTGGATGGGCCAGGATGTGCGGAAGATCAGTGATATTCTGACACCTGTGCTGGTCATAAAGTACCAGGCCGTTCTTAATCAACAGAAACGCGAGGGTGTTTATAATTTACTGGCGAACGTGCAGATCAGCAACATACGTATCGTTGGTGTTAAAGATGTACGCTATAATAATGCCGATACGTTTTCTGCTTACATCACAGGAACAATAACGGATGAGCTTCGCAGGATCAGGGATAACGACCTCGTATCAAAAGGTGATTCGCGTTTTGAAGACCTGTATCATTTTGTGCGCAAGGATAACCGCTGGCTGCTGGATGAAATTGACAACGAAGTACGTTTCCGGGATATTACCGGCTTAGCGATTGATACCGATCAGTAAATTTATTTTTCAGGGCTGATGGCCTTCACCACCCGCTTCGGCTGAAACCGGATGCGCATGTCGGTTAATCTATCGAGGCGATTCATGCGTGTTGTTTTCAGCACGAAATATCCAGGAATTTATAGTGCCTGTTTTTTGTGATTCCTTATTTTCGTTGTTATGAATGATTTACAGAATGCCCGCCTGCTTTTTAATACCGCACACCGCGACAAAAACGATTGTGCCGCACTACTCGCATTAACAGCCGGCAGCAGCGATGTGATTTTGCAGGGTTATCATGCCGCAGGCCGCATGGTTTCTTCCAAATATATGCTGAACCCGTTTAAGTCCATGCCCCTGTTTAATGAAGGTAAAAAAATGCTGGAGGCATTACTGGAACAAAATAACGGAAACACGGAACTGCATTACCTGCGCTACGCCATACAACGTAATACGCCGCGGTTTCTCGGCTATCATTCCAGCCTGGAAGACGACGGCCTGGTGCTGGTTGAATACCTCCTGAAAAACAAAGGCAGTGATTTGCACACGCAGATAATGATTTACCTGGACGATACAAACGATGAACTGCTGCAGGATCTGATCACCTGACCACGGAATTTACTACCGGTGCAGCTGTGCCGTTTCAGAGCCAGCCATTCCGGTGCGCAAGGGCAATTACTTCGGTCATGCTCTGGCAGTTTGTTTTCGCCAGGATGCGTTTGCGCTGCACGTTGATGGTTTCAACGCTGCGGTTTGTGAGGCTGGCAATTTCTTTCGATGACATGCCTTTGTTTACAAAAGCGATTATTTCAAGTTCCTTGGGACTTAATCCGAATTCATCCGTTTTTTCGGCCAGGGAAACAAACCGTTCGTAACGTTTCAGCCATTTGTTGTTGCGGCCGAGCGTGTGGATGCGGCAGAACAGTTCCGGCTTCTGATGGATTTCGTTGATGTTCGAAATTGTACCCATAATCATCAGCGGGTTGTTTTCTTCATCAAACATGAGGAACGAAAACTGCTGCAGGAGCATGAGGTAAGAACCGTCTTTCTGCCTGAGCCGGTAATTGTACGAGACTTTGGAACGGAAATTTTCCGCTTCACTCATGCGGCGGTGTTCGGAAAGCCCGTCGGGGAAAAACCGGTTGATTACGATTTCTGCATCCAGGGGATGGTACAGTTCCAGTGCCTGCTGCGCACCCATCCTGATCACTTCGTCGGCTGTATAACCCTGGATTTCTTCAGCGTTCGGACTCAGGTAAGGAAACTGCCCGGTACGCAGATCGAGAATAAACACAATACTGTCGAGGTAGTTGAATACCGGGTTAAACGACTCGAGGTTTTCGAAATGCTGTTCAAAACCGGGTACACGCGCATGTTCCAGTAAATGACGCGCCTGCCCCAGGTAGGCCAGGAAATCGGTACGGGAATCAATACCCATAGGCAGGTAACCAAAAATGGTTATTGTACACGAATATAAGTGAAATTAGATTTGCAGCAGTAGAATAAAAACCAGATGCTTATGAAATTCACGCTTATTTCACTGTTCCTGCTGTTTGTTATTACAAGCACCAGCGCACAATCATTACAAACCACTGCTATACATACTGCAAAAACCGGGATGACGGCGATCACCGGAAAACAGATTGTGCTTCAGCAGGCAGATGTAAAATAAACCCGGTTTAAATCCCCTGTGAACAACGGCAGCAATTACCTGTCTTTGTTGCACGAGGCTGAAGGTGTACCGGCAGAATCCCATCGGGAGACCGGAACAAACTGCCGGACACCTTATGGCTTTTATTTTTTTAATGCACCGACAAAAAAATAACCTGGCGGATGCGGAAATGGATCAACCGCATTGCAGATGATGTGGCCGCCTGGTAAAGCGCTACGCACCTGCGGGTAAGTAACCCACAAAACCGTAAGCTCTTGTGCAGTCCGGATTACCGTTGCACCTTTGCAGTACAAAATCTTCCAACTATGAACATCGCAATCATCGGAACCGGCAACGTGGGCGGCGCACTGGCCACCAAATGGGCGAACGCCGGGCATACTATTTTTCTTGGCGTGAAAGACCTCGCCAGTTTCAAAGGCAAAGCGTTGCTTGAAAACCCGAACACCACTGCATTGTCCGTTACTGAAGCTGTTGCACAGGCAGACGTAATTCTGCTTGCGGTACCAGCACCTGCCGCCGGCGAAGTGGCCGCCACGCTGGGCGATACCACGGGCAAAATTATTATTGATGCGATGAACGTGGTGATGGGCCGTGGTCCGGCGGGTTTCACCAACACCGCCGATGCTATACTCGCCAATACCGCCACGCGCGATGTGGTGAAATGTTTTAACACCACCGGGTTCAACAACATGCAAAATACGATGTACGGCGATACAGCCATTGATGTTTTTATGGCCGGCGACAGCACCCATGGAAAAGAAGTGGTGCAGCAACTCGCGCTTGATGCCGGTTTTGCAGAATGTTACAACGTGGGCGGCAACGACCGGTTTCAGCTGATGGAACAGTTTGCATTTTTCTGGATTAACCTCGCCATGTTCCAGGGACAGGGGCGCGATATGGCATTTAAGCTGCTGAAACGCTGAAATGGATTACAACGTGCATGGGCTTATGCGTGCAACGACCGTTGCTGTTTTTTCATACCTTTAAGTACGCATTGAAAAACCAGCCTCATGAAATCGCCCCGTTTGCTGTTTGCGCTTTTACCCGTGCTATGCGGGGATTTGCTGCCCGCACAGGTCACCCTCACCTCATCCGATATTCCCATCATCGTCATTAACACAAACAGCCAGGTGATAGTGGATGATCCGAAAATAATGGCCGACATGGGCGTTATTTACAACGGGCCGGGGATACGGAATTATATGACTGATCCGTTTAACAACTACAACGGCAAAATCGGGATTGAGTTACGCGGGGCGAGTTCGCAACTGTATCACCCGAAAAAATCATACGGCGTGGAATTGTGGGATGCCGCCGGAAACGAGCGCGACACCGTGCTGCTGGGGATGCCCAAAGAAAGCGACTGGTGCCTTACCGCAAACTACATTGACAAATCGCTGCTGAACAATTCGCTTACGTACACGATCTGGCAACAACTCGGTCACTGGGGTCCGCGGCACCAGAATGTAGAGCTTGTACTGAACGGACAATACCAGGGCGTGTACCTGCTTACCGAAAAAATAAAACGCGATTCGTTGCGTGTTGATGTTTCCAAACTGCTGCCTGCTGATACCACGGGCGATCAGCTCACCGGCGGCTACATCGTTACCATTGACCAGCAGGCCGGCAGCACCAACTTCGGCTGGAATTCGCAGTATGATGCGTATGGTACTTATGGCAGCGGCGTGTATCCGCATTTCATCTGCACCTATCCTGACGCCGGTATTCTTCCGCAGCAGTCGGCATACATTAAAAGTTTTGTGGACAGCTTTGAAACTGCTGTAATAAACGGGCAGAACGATCCGCTTACCGGCTGGCAAAAGTTTGCGGACCTCAATTCGTTTGTGGATTATTTTCTGATCCAGGAGTTCAGCCGCAATGTGGACGGTTACCGCGCAAGCACGTATTTCTATAAAGACAAACAAAGCAAAGGCGGCAAACTGACCATGCTGGTGTGGGATTACGACCGGGGCTGGGGCAACGCAAGTTATGCGTACGGCAACAGCACAGCGGGCTGGGACTGGCCCTTTGGAAATAATTATACCATTCCGAATCCGTTGCAGGTGCCGAAGTGGTGGGATCGTTTTTTACAGGATACGTTATTTACCAAAGCCCTGCGTTGCCGCTGGGAGCAACTGAAAAACACAACGCTTGGCGTTGCGCGCCTGCATGCGTATGCCGATTCGATGGCGCTTTATCTGAACGAAAGCCAGCAGCGGAATTTTACAAAATGGCAGATTCTCGGTGTGCAGATTTTTCCGAATCCGTCGCCGGTACCAACCACGTACGCCGGAGAAATTACCGAACTGAAAACGTGGATCACCAACCGCTGGAACTGGCTTGATGCCAATATTCCGGGCACGGCAGTGAACTGCAATTTTGTAGGCGTTAATGAATTTGCTGTTGCATCGGCTGATTTTACGCTCTTTCCGAATCCCGCAGCAGATGAACTGACGCTGCAATGGAACCGCCCGCTGCGCTCGCCTGCAACGGTTCGCATCAGCGACCTGGCGGGAAGAATTGTTTCGGAACAACCGGTTGCTTTATCCGCCACCCAGTTGCAGCTGCACATTGCAGAAATGCCTTGCGGTGTTTATGTGGTGCAGGTACAATCGGGTGATGCTTTAACCATCCGGAAATTCATCCGGCAATAAACACAAGGGCCTTTGTTTTCCGATTGTTCAGAAAATGCTGCAAATCATGTTTCAGGAAACTGCATTTTTAGGAAATTCAGGCCTGAATTGTAACGTAAACTATTCCTGAAACTGAAATAACTATGGGCACATTTCCTTCCGACATCGAAATTGCGCAGTCCGCAGCCATACAGCACATCCGCACTATTGCGGCAAAAGTAAATATTGCTGAAGATGATTTAATCTACTATGGTAAATACAAAGCCAAACTGCCGCTGCATCTTATAAATGAAGAACGCATACGCCGGTCGAAACTCGTGCTGGTAACGGCCATCAATCCCACACCGGCAGGTGAAGGAAAAACCACGGTGTCGGTTGGACTGAACGACGGCCTGAACAAAATCGGGAAAAAAGCGATGGCGGTGCTGCGCGAACCTTCGCTCGGACCGGTGTTCGGACTGAAGGGCGGCGCGGCGGGCGGCGGGTACTCGCAGGTGATTCCGATGGAAGACATCAACCTGCATTTCACCGGCGATTTTTCGGCCATTGAAAAAGCAAACAACCTGCTGTCGGCACTTATTGATAACAACATCCAGAACAAAGAAAATAACCTCGGCATTGATCCGCGCACCATCAAATGGAAACGGGTGTTCGACATGAACGACCGCGCGCTGCGGCAGATTGTGATTGGCCTGGGCGGCACGCTGAACGGCATTCCGCGCGAAGACGGTTTTAATATTACACCGGCTTCGGAAGTGATGGCCATCCTGTGCATGGCGCAAAATATCGACGACCTGAAAGAACGCCTCAGCCGCATTTTCATCGGATATACCTTCGACAAAAAACCGGTGTTTGCCCGCGATCTGAAAGCGGAAAACGCGATGGCCATTTTATTAAAAGACGCCATTATGCCTAACCTCGTGCAGTCGCTCGAAGGCAACCCGGTGATATTGCACGGTGGTCCGTTTGCGAATATTGCGCAGGGTACCAATACCATTCTTGGCACAAAGATGGGTTTGTCGCTGGCCGATTACGTGGTAACTGAAGCCGGTTTCGGTGCTGATCTTGGTGCAGAAAAATTCATGAACATCAAATGCGGTTACGGCAAACTGAAACCGGACGCGATTGTTATTGTTGCAACCATCCGCGCATTGCGGCATCACGGCGGTGCAAAAAAAGCAGAATACGACACCGCAGACACCGCGCGCGTTACCGCCGGTTTTTCCAACCTTGAAAAACACATTGAAAACTGTAAAACATTCGGCATTACACCGGTGGTGGCCATCAATCATTTCCCGACCGATACGGAAGAAGAAATCAATATTGTAAAACAACTGTGTGCTGCACAAGGTGTAAATGCTGTGGTTTCCTACGGCTTTGCAAAAGGCGGCGAAGGTGCAACCGAACTGGCGCAGGCCGTGTGCGCATCCATTGAAACTGGCACAAACAATTTCAAACCGCTGTACGACTGGAACCTGCCGGTGGAAGAAAAAATAAACTGCATCGCCACCACCATTTACGGTGCTGACGGTGTGGATTATGCCGCAAAGGCAAAATCACAATTGAAAATGATTAACGAACTCGGTTACGATAAACTGCCCGTGTGCATGGCCAAAACGCAGAAATCGTTAACGGACGTAGAAACAAAAACCGGCCGCCCCAAAGGTTTCCGCATCACCGTGCGCGAATTTGAATTTGCAGCGGGAGCAGGATTCATCATTCCTGTCATCGGCGAAATCATGCGCATGCCCGGGCTTCCGGCGGTGCCGGCTTCGGAGGGGATGTTTATTGATAATGCGGGGAAGATTTCAGGGCTGAGTTAGCACAAATAGTTTACACCGTTGTAAAACGTCCGTAAGCCACAAATGCAGCAAGCAGCAGAATAAACATATTCATGCCGATGGCTTTCATTTCGTTGCTGTTGTAATGTTCCACTGCCGCCAGAATCATAATTACGACCAATGCGCAGGCGGCAACCGGTGTAAGAATGGGCAGTATTCCCGTTAACTGCGGCAGCACGAGGCCCAGCGCAATCAGCAGTTCAGAAATGCCAACAAATTTAATTTTGGCAACAGATGCGTTAACCGTCCAGGTCATTTTTGCCAGTTTGTCTTTCGGCATAAACGTTTTCATAATGCCGGCCATCAGGAACATGGCTGCGAGCAGTCCCTGGATTATCCAAAGTGTGGTATTCATAAACAGGTGTGTTTTAATTCAGGGCAAAATTACATACCTTTGCTTTCCAAAAGTAAGCAGTTACCAAAAGGTAAGCGATTTTATATGGCGGCAAAATCAAAAACGGAATGTACGGGCCAGTTGCTTCCCATCAGGGATGCGCTGGACGTGATCAGCGGCAAGTGGAAACTGCAGATCATTATTTCCATCGCGCACAACCACAACCGTTTCCGCGAAATCGAGCGCAGCATTCCGAAAATCACATCGAAAGTGCTGGCCAAAGAACTGAAAGACCTCGAACAACACGGCCTGATAAAACGCACGGTGTATGCCGATTCGCCCGTGCTGGTGGAATATACGCTGGAGCCGTACGCCAGGTCGCTGCAGCCGGTGATTAAGTCGCTGCTGAAGTGGGGGGAGAATCACCGGAAGCGTTTGCGGGGGAAGTGATTTTTTTATATCTTTAATACCTCATCAGCAACATCCCCGTCACCAAAATCATGCATTGCTTTTTTCAATGCTTTGCTGTATGTTCAAATTCCGCTACCTGATTTTCGTAATCGCTGTTTTGTTTTTTGCCAGCGGCCAGAACGCCTATTCGCAGCAGGCAGCCTGTGTGTATCAGCAGTTTTTTACCACAAACGAACGCAACGGCATCAACAGCATTATTGAACTGGACGACAGCAGTTTCTTTTTTTCGGGATTCTGCTCCGGCCCCACCAACACAGGAATATTCTTAGCCAAAGCAACGCGGTGCGGTGCTGTTGAATGGTCCAAGCGCTATTACTCCCCGAACGGCTTATCGCTTTTTGTTTCCGGAATCGAACGGACAAAGTCGAACGGATATATACTGACCGGAATCACCGGGAACCGCTGCGTTGGTATGCGTATTGACAGTGCCGGAAATGTGTTGTGGCATAACTATTATGATTTTTATTCGAACGGTTCAAGAGGTTACAACATTTTACGCACCAGCGACACAACTTTTATCATTGCCGGGTTTTCCGGTTACCAGGGCTTGCTGATTACAATCGGGGAATCGGGAGTTATCTTAAACTCAAAAGAAGTTTCAGACAATGTTACCTATACCGCTTATACGGATATCATGCAAAACGCTTTCGGTGAAATTTATATCATCGGCTCGTCAATGCCCACAGGCGGATACTGGAATATGTCTGTTTCAAAAATTGACACGGCACTGAACATCCAATGGTCAAAACGATATGACTTTGGGTATAAACTGAATAACTGGGACATTGCAGCAACGGCAGACGGCGGCCTGCTTGTGGGAAGTGTATATGAACTCGATACTGCTTTTTACCCGGCTATCAGCCGCCTCGACAGCGCAGGCAACATTTTATGGAGTTATTTTTATACTTCGCCCTGGTTTGTCGGTGAAACACTCGATCTCCTGGAGTCGAATGACGGCCGGATTTTCGCCGCTGTTGAACCCGAATGGATAAAACCTACGGTAGGCAGCCAGTTTGGGTTGCTCAGCCTGGATAGCCTTGGCATTCCGCTCTGGTGCAAAATTTATAACAATGACGGCTGGGGTTTTGCATTAGATGTGGAGGAAACGCATGACAACTGTTTGATCGTTGGCGGAGAAGCGCGGATTAACAACCAGATGGGCGCCTTCTGGGTAAAAACCGACAAGAGCGGTAACCCGGGAATTTGTCCGAACGACAGTAATCTTTTTGTTATTGCCAATGCAATGGGTTTTATCCTGCAGACAGGTTCCACTTCGGGCGGAACAGCAAGTGCATACACACTCGGCTATCTGCCTGAAACGCCGGAGTACAATGTTACAGCCCTATGCAACGGAATAGTTGGTGTTGATCCGGAAGAAGAAGAAAACAGCATGGCCGGTTTACCGGAAAATACAGCCGGGATAATTCCCAACCCCGGCGACGGCAACTTTCAGCTGACCGGCAACTTCCCCGAAAACAGCACGCTAACAATTTACGACACGCCGGGAAAAGCCATCGGAACTTTTAACATCACCTGCGGCAGCTGTTCGTTCCCTTTGTATTTGCCTTATGCTAACGGTGTTTATTTTTACCGGTTGGAGTATGAAGGGGAGGTTATAAAAGCGGGGATGGTTGTTATACGGCTTTGATATTGGGGGATTAAAAACAACAACGCCTTCGGAAAATTCCGAAGGCGTTGTTGTTTAATGTACCCGAAACCGGAGTCGAACCGGTACGAGGGTGAGCTCACAGGTGTTTGAGACCAGCGCGTCTACCAATTCCGCCATTCGGGCATATAATTTAAAATGCCTGCAAAAGAAACCTTTTGCGCGGCTAACATTCCGACTATTGTCGGAACCGCCATTCGGGCATTTTAATTTTGCGGCGAAAACCGGTTGCGAAAATACCAAATTAAATTTGATTGTGGCGGTAGAATTTTTTGAGTGGAAATTTTGAACCTGTAAAAGCGCGCCTGCCTGCCTTAGCGCGGGCCTGTGCGGCGGCAGGCAGGTCTACCAATTCCGCCATTCGGGCAAGCCCGCACGCAGCTGATTTTTTTGCAATTCTGTTTTTTTTACAGACCTTTTCAAAAAATATTTTTATGCTTAACACCTTCTACCCCAGGAGCCCCGTTAATGTTCCTGCTGATTTTACTGTTCCCGGCAAAGCTTATAAAAAACACATCTGGATTGCATCACTGGCGTTCCTGCTGTTTATGGCGCTGTACCTCGGCCTTACGGGCTGGTTCCTGCTGAAAGCCTGGGGGCTGCTGGCCAATACATTTTCGGGCGGGCGCCAACCGGGGCTTACTTTTTTCTCCGGGTTCCTGCTTGGGTTTCTTGGATTCTTTATGATCAAGGCGCTGTTTTATCTTACCAGGCGGGACAAATCGGCCGACATTGAAATTAAAGCGGAAGACGAGCCCGAACTTTTTGCGTTTATTCATAAAGTGGCCGACGATGCCAGGGCGCCGCGGCCGCACCGTGTTTTTGTTTCCAATGTGGTAAACGCAAGTGTGTTTTACGACATATCGATCATCAACCTGTTTTTTCCCACACGTAAAAACCTGGTTATTGGTCTTGGCCTGGTGAACACGCTCAACCTCGGCGAATTTAAAGCCATCCTCGCACACGAGTTCGGACACTTCACCCAAAAGTCAATGATCATCGGGCGCTGGGTGTATATCGTGCACAAGGTGGCTTACCAGATTGTGGCGCGGCGCGACTGGCTGGATGATTTTCTGCGTGGAATTTCATCCATTGATATCCGCATTGCATGGATCGGCTGGATCCTTTCCATTTTTGTATGGTCTATCCGTTCCATATCCGAAACGTTTTTCAAACTGGTGCTGCTTACGCAACGTGCACTTTCACGCGAAATGGAATTTCATGCCGACCTCGTATCTGTTTCGCTCAGCGGCAGCGATGCGCTGGTGAACGCGCTGCACAAACTCACTGCTGCCGATGAGGCGTACGACGCGGCCATTGATTTTGCAAACCTGCAGCTGAAAAAAAACAAGGCGCTGCCGGATATGTATGCCATCCAGTCGAATTACATCCGACACATGGCCGTGGTGCTGAACAACCCGGAATACGGTGCATCACCCGCACCGCCCGATGGCAACGGCGCTGCATTCCGCGTGTTTAAAGACCAGATTGCACAGGCCCCGAAAATGTGGAGCACCCACCCCTCGAACATCGACCGCGAAAAAAATGCGAAGGCCGTTTACATCCGTGCCGAGGCCGATGAACGCAGCTCGTGGTTGTTATTCAAAGACCCGGAAGCACTGAAGAGCAGGATGACGCAAACGCTTTATACGGATGTGAAGGTGGAATCTGCGATGCTGTCAGTACCAGAAAGTATCGAACTGCACGACCAGGAATTCGGCCGCAGTTTCCTGTTACCGAAATACCGCGGCGTTTTTCTGCACCGGTTCACTATGATTCCGTTCAAAACGGTTGAAGCACTGCATGACCGCTACATCAGCCTGGCAGAAATAACCGCACTGCTGCCCACGCTTTACCCGGAATCATTGCAGGACAAACTGGAACACTGGCGCAACCTGCAGCTGGAAGTGGCCATGCTCGAAGGACTGAATAAAAAAGAACTGGACCCGAACGAAGGCAAAATACATTACCGCAACCGCGAAATCAGGCGCAGGGATTTACCCGGTGTAATTGAACAGGCACGCAACGAAATGCGGGCGGCAGAAAATGAACTGGTTGCACACGACAAGCTGTGCCGCAATGTTTTTTATGCTGCCGCAAAACATGCCGGCAACGGCTGGGACAACTACCTGGAGTCAGTAACAAAACTGGTACACTACTGCGAACATGTGCAGCAAAACATCCAGGACCTGAGTAATCATTTTTACGAAACGCTGCATGTAACCGCAAAAATCAGGAACGTCAGTCATGCCGAACTCATGCCGCTGGTGAATGTTGCAAACCAGCTGAATGCGGCGCTTTCGGATGTGTTCAACAGCGGCAAAGACACACGCCTCAGTGCGCCCATGGTGCAGCGCCTCGAAGGAAAACAGTTTTATGAACTGCTCCGTCCGTTTGAATTCGGTGTACCGGATTATGCGAGCATCAACATGTGGATTGAAATTTTTCCTTCGTGGATCAACCTCGCCATGGAAGTGCTGCGCACCCTCCGCGAAGCAGCGCTTGATGAAATGCTGCAAACCGAAGCATATGTGGCCGCCCATTACACCACCGGCGCACCGTTACCTGCTCCGGAACCGAACCGCGCAGCGGGTTACCAGAAAAACGACCCGACGGTAAAACGGGAAGTCACATTAAAACCCGACCTGCTTTCACGTTTTTACAATGCAGACGGCGTGTTCACCACCATCGGCAGGCTGGCTGCCGCATCCGTGATTATCCTGCTTGCTGTTTTTCTTACGACGAATATCGGGCAAAACAACATTTACATTTTTAACGGCCTCCCGGTAAATGTGGTTGTGCATATTGCAGGAAAAACCGTGAATGTGATGCCCGGCAATGCGTCGGATATACTGATTGACGAAGCCGGCGAAGCGGAGGTACGTACAGAAACGGCAACCGGTGAAGTGATCGAAACATTTACCGCGCAGCTGCCCGATTACTCGGGAACCTGTGTGTATAATGTAGCCGGCGCAGCCATACTTTATGAAGTGGTGATTTATTATGGTGCTGAAAGTTACATCGCTTCAAAGCCGCCCAAATACACCATGCTCGGCTCCAAACGGTGGAACGAAACAACCGCTGATTTTTTGTTCACCGAACCGCCATCTTCCATTACACTTCCGAAAGGCAGCAGTTACGATGCCAAGCTTTTAATAACAAACTACACCGGAACTGCTGCACAGCAGGCTGCTGTTATTACGGATGAAAACGAACGCCATGCATTTATTTCGACGCATTGCAAATGGGAAAAAACCGATTCGCCCGATTTAGTGATGTGGCTGAACCTGGCTATGGAGGTGAAAAACCTGCCCGCCATTCTTGAAAAACGCCTGGCCGCCAACCCCACCGAAGTGGCATCACTGCGCATGCAGCAGGAGTATTTTAAAGGTGCTGAAAAACAAAAAATAGCTGCGCAGCATAAAAAACTGTACGAACAGCATCCTGAAAACAGCGATCTCTACTACATCTATGTGCGCTCGTGGGACGATGGCCCGGAACAGGACAGTGCGTTTATTGCAGGGCATAAAAAATGGAACGACAATCCCTGGCTGGCTTATGCCTCCGCGTATTGTTATGTGAACCGCGATGACTGGGAAAATGCATTGGAATGTTACAAGGTGGTTGACAACAACAGCCGGGCATTGCGCAGCCAGTCGCTGGATGAGATGAAACGCATCTGCCAGCTGCTGCATGATTCGGTGCTGATGGAAGCGATACCGGTTGATAATGAACCCTACATCGGCATGGTGGATGCCATTGAAAACAGTACGCCTTCCGGTGAGCCGGTGTTATATGCATACAAACTGCTGCGCGATGGCCTGCTGCAGGATGCATTAAACAGCAGCATGAGCGACAGCAGTATTTATCGTTCCATTGTAATGCTGGCGGCCGTTTCTGACGGGGCCGAAAGCAACATGATTGAAAATGCACTGCGAATGGCATCGCCCGAAAACCTGACGCGTGAAACACTGGTTCCCGAACTGGTGCTCGCCGTACGAAACAACAAACCGCTTGAACCCTACCAGGAGATCCTGCATAAATCAAACTACGCGAGATCTGATTCCATGTTCCGGTTTATTGATTACGTAAAAGCCCGGAAAATCAGCGACGCCGACCGTGTATTAAGTTCGCTGGATTGCGAATTAAAAGGCAAAATGTGCCTCACCGGGGTGCTGCTGCTTGGAAAGAATGCACCGGAAAAATGGCATATCTACGCTGCGGGGCTGTTGTATATCAATGAAAAACCGTACCGGAAAGACGAACTGAAAACCTGGACCCGCGGGCAGTTGCGTTGAGGCTCCCGCTAAACGGAAACACACTGACGCGAATTCACCCTGTTATTGTCGCGGCAGCCCCTTTCAACGGCGGGCAGCGGGTTGTAGTTTTGCAATGTACATTGCTGAAAACTGTACCGCTGCACGCCGTTTTTTTCGCGCAGTGATTCGTACCTTCGTAAACAACAGGAATAACTATGGCGAAAACAAAAACAGCTGCCGGAATGACCGATGCAGAAACGGTTGCAGCCTGGATGACCGAACTGAAACATCCGCTGAAAGCGGAAATCAATGCGCTCCGCAAAATTATTTCCGGGGCCGACAAACGCATTGCCGAACGCATCAAATGGAATGCGCCCAGCTATTACGCCACTGAAGACCTTGCGACGTTTAATCACCGCATGACGGATCGTGTGCATCTTATTTTTCATCATTCGCAGATTGATTCGGTTACTTCTCCCCTATTCGAAGGGGATTACAAAGGCCGCCGCATGGTGTATTTTAAATCACCGGCGGAAATAAAAGCAGGCAAAAAAGAAATCGAACGCATCCTGCACGTGTTGCTTGCCATGCCCGAGACCGCGAAAAAAGCAACGAAAAAAACACCCGCCGCCGCGGTAACCAAAAAAACGGCGACGAAAAAGAAATCAAAAAAGAACGCATGAAAAAAATAATCGCCTCCGCTTTTGTTTTACTGGTTGCCTTAACCGGCATTTCCTTCTCCGGGAAAAGCGATGCGCGCGAAACCGCAAAACCGGCCGCAGCAGCGACCGACAGCCTCGATATCAAAATCGGGCAAATGATAATGGTGGGCATCGGCAGTAAACCGGCACTTGCAGATAACGATACCTTGCTTTCGGAAATCAGCAACGGGCTCACCGGCGGAATCATCCTGTTTGAAAAAAACATTGCAAAAAGCGATTCGAAAAACGCACTGAAAAAGCTCATCGCCACCATGCAGGGCAAAGCAGCCACCATGCTGTTTATGGCCATTGACGAAGAAGGCGGCAAGGTGCACCGGCTGAAAGAAAAATACGGTTTTGTTCCAATGCCTTCGGCCGCATATCTCGGCAAATTAGACAATGCCGATTCCACACTGGCATACAACCGCAGCCTCGCGAAAGAACTTGCGGAACTTGGTTTTAACTACAATTTTGCACCAACACTCGATCTCGCAATCAATTCCGAAAACACTGTTATCGTAAAAAGAGAACGCAGCTTTTCGGCCGATCCGGCGGTGGTTACAAAACACGCGTTGCTCTGCATCCAGGCGCATCATGAAAACAAGGTGAAAACAATTCTCAAACATTTTCCCGGCCACGGCAGTTCAAAAGGCGATACGCACAAAGGCATTGTGGATGTGCATGCCACCTGGCAGTTCCGTGAACTTATTCCGTATGCCAACATCCTGCAGTCGGGCAACTGTGATGCAATTATGACAGCACACCTGATAAACGCACGCTGGGACAGCACACAGCTTCCCGCAACACTTTCGCGCCCGGTGATTACCGGCATGCTGCGCGGGCTGCTGAATTACAAAGGCGTTATTTTTTCCGACGACATGCAGATGCACGCCATCAGCAAAAATTATGGTTTTGAAAAAGCGATCGGCCTGGCCATCAACGCGGGGGTGGATGTGCTCATTTTCGGAAACAATGTGGATCCGGGCGAAAAACCAATTACTGCAACAGAAATTCACGCCATCATTAAAAAATTAGTGACGGATAAAATCATTTCCGAAAAACGGATTGACGAATCGTACCGCCGGATCATGCAACTGAAAAATAAATCGTGATGCAAACGGTTGAGCTTGAAAACGACATCAACCTCTTCTGCGTGAAAGCGAAATCCTTCCCGCAGGGCATAAGGGCTGCATTCGACGAACTGGAACGCCTTGCCCCTGCGCCGCGCAAACTGTTCGGCATATCACACGGCAGTGCAGCGGGCATCGTGTATTTTGCGGGAACCGATGAAGCAACGGATGCGCTGAAAAAAGCAGGTATTCCCTTCACCCTAAAAAAAGGAACCTACCGCGCAGTTGACATTCCCGGGGTTATGCACAACCCGATGCTGGTTGGAAAAACATTTCAGCAGTTAACCGCGTTGCCCGAACTCGATCCCGAAGGCTGCTGCGTGGAAATGTATCTGAACGATACGGATGTGCGTTGCATGGTGCGGGTGATTGCTGCGGAATAATCCGCTACAGGTTTTCAACAGAAACATTCGGTATTTTTACCGCAAATACGCACCATGAAACGATTTGCGGCCATCCTGTTGCTGCTAACTGCCGGGCTTCCTGTTTTTGCGCAGCATACGTTTCACTGCGTGGTGCGCGACAGCAGTAACCATTCCGCGTTGCCCGGTGCAACCGTTGCCCTCAGCGGTACACCCAACGGTACGGCAGCAGGCAGTGACGGTTCAGGTACACTGCATCATATTCCTGCCGGTACACAAACCATTGTCTGCTCCATGATTGGTTACGAAACCCTCCGGCGCACATTTGTTTTTCCGCTGGCCGATTCTGCAACCCCGGTTGTTTTGTTTTTAAAACCGGAAGACCTGGAACTGGATGAAGTTGTGATTGCTTCTACCCGCACCAATTCGCGCATTGATGATCTGAATACCAAGGTAGAGGTGCTTGGCCAGGATGATATGGATGAAGAGAGCACCGTTGTTCCCGGTTCGGTTACCAGTATTCTCGGCGATTTATCCGTCATCACCATCCAGCGCACCAGCCCGGTGAACGGCAACGATGCGATACGCATGCAGGGACTTGATGCGCGTTACACGCAGCTGATGCGCGACGGACTGCCGCTGTACGGCGGCTTTTCGGGAAGCCTCGGTGTGCTGGCCATTCCGCCGCTTGATCTGAAACAGGTGGAAATCATCAAAGGATCTGCTTCCACGCTCTACGGGGGCGGCGCCATCGGCGGACTCATCAACTTCATCAGCAAAACGCCTTCCGATACTGCACAGACTGTTCTTACCGCAAACGCCACCACGCTGCGCGAATACAACCTGAATGCGTTTACTTCGAAAAAAAACAGGAACTGCGGCCTCACCCTTTTCGGCGGGGCGAACATTAAAAATGCGGCCGACATAAACGGGGATGGTATCACCGAAGTTCCCGAAGACCAGAATTTCAGCCTGCATCCGCGCCTGTTTTTCGACTTTTCGAAATCACAAAAATTAGTCATTGGTTTTACAACGGCTTACGATAACCGCAAAGCCGGCGACAAACAGGCGGTATTAACCGGTGCTGATTCCGCGCACCCGTTTCTAGAAAGTGAGCGCACGTTCCGCAACACGGCCGACATTACCTACACGGTAAATGTGCATGATGTGCACCTGCTTACATTTAAAACAGCAGGCACTTCGTTCCGGCGTAGCCTCAACCATTCCGGGTTTTTATTCGACGGTACACAGCAGGCAACCTACAGCGAGTTCAACGATTACGTTACGGCCGGGAAACACCATCTTGTTTTTGGTGGTAACTTCATCAGCGATGCATTCCGCATTAACTCCTCCGACACCATTGCATTCAGCGGCTACACACGAAGCACGGCGGGGGTGTTTGTGCAGGACGAATGGCAGGTTGCGCCGCGTTTTTCGGTACAGGGCGGTATGCGTGCCGATAACCACAGCCGTTACGGTTTGTTTTTGCTGCCGCGTATTTCGTTGTTTTATAAAGCACCTGAACATTGGTCTGTTCGTATGGCCGGTGGTTCCGGATACAAAGTGCCCGACCTGTTTGATTTTACTGCTCCCAATGCGGCACTTGCAGCCATCCCGGAAACAGTGCGTCCTGAAAAATCGTACGGCTCCAATGCCGATCTGAATTACCATACCACGCTTGCGGGCAAAATCAGCCTGCAGGTAAACCAGGCGTTTTATTACACACACATCAGCAACCCGGTTATTCTTGCAGAAAACAGCATCGGGCAGCAACTGCTTCAGAACGGCAACTACCGTGTGAACAGTTACGGCAGCGACACCTATATACGCTTAACGTACGAAGAAGTGGAACTGTACGCCGGGTACAACCACACCGAATCGCGACTGGAAAACAGTGTTGCTGTGTTCAACATGCCCTTCAATCCGAAAGACAAATTTTCAACTACGCTTGCATACGAAATTGAAAAGCAATGGCGCATGGGCGTAGAATCGAGCCTTACAGCCAACCAGTATATTGCAAACAACGAACGGGTGCACAACCTCTGGTTTATGGCCGCCATGATTGAGCGAAAATTCCGCGCAGGCAGCATCGTGCTTAACTGTGAAAACCTGCTGAATACAACGCAGTCGGGTTATGAAGCCTTATTTACCGGATCAATAACAGCGCCGGTTTTCCGGCCGGTATGGGGGCCGCTCGAAGGGCGCGTGGTTAATCTCTCGCTGAAATTTGCACTTTGAAAAAAGTACGTTGCGCGCTGAAATGAATCGCCCTGCATTAACGTTTTACTTCCCGCGAATCAGGTGCACAAACCCCGTGAGGTTTTTCGCTTCACCCAGGCACGTTACCGCATCCACCACCCAGTAATACACACCATCGCTGGCTTCGTTGCCGTTTTTCATTTTGCCGTTCCATTTTCCGGTGAGGCCGTCCCATTCGTACACCAGTTCGCCCCAGCGGTTGTAAATGCTGCAGCGCAGCGAACACATGCCGCCCCAGGTTACTTCAAAGTTGTCGTTCAGTCCGTCGGTGCCGGGGGTAAATACATTCGGTACGCTGATGTAACTGCCGGCATCCGCATCCACACATTGCTGCGTGGTATCAAAACAGCCCGCGGCATTTCCCACCAGCAATTGCACACAATACGTACCGGTATCGGGCAGTGTGTAACATAAATTGGAGGTATTGCCCGAAGGTGTTCCGTTGATGACCCACTGCCACTGCGTTCCGCCCACAGTCTGGTCCGTCATGCAGATCTGCCCCGGGAAAGCGGCCACCGGGCTCGGTGTAAGTGCAAACTGTGCGGTGGGTGGTGTGCCCGTTGCCACAACTGCGGTATCAATACCTATGGCGCATCCGCTCGCATCGGTAACGGTTACCGTGTACGATCCCGGTGGCAGGTTGTTTACGGTTTGCGTATTGTAATTGCCCGGCTGCCAGTTGTAGGTGTATGGTGCGGTACCACCGCTTACCGTAGTTGTTACTGAACCTACGCCGGTAACACACGAGCCCGTACCGGTTGCATTGAGTGCAAGCGGAACCGTGGTGGATGGCAAACACACATTGCACGACGTGGTCTGGTAATACACCCCGATCATCATCAGGTTGTAACAATCGCCGGATGCGGTTACACTGTAATCCACATTGAGTGTGGCCGGTGTAAGCTGTGCCATCGGCTGATCGAGGTAGTTCCAGTATTCCTGGTTAAACACCTGCGCCACATTGTCCATGCTCACGGTTGAACCCACATTCTGTACATCGCCGATAATGCAGAAGGAACGCGAAGTGCCCGGTGTTGCTGCGGCGCAGGCATTGATGGGCGAAAGCGACTGCGTGGTTGCTGTACTGAGCTGCACATCGGCACCGTCGTGTATTAAAACATGGCCTTCCCAGGTTGCAGAAACATCGCGGTAAATAATCAGCAGCAGCATGCCGTCCACATCTTCGCCGCTGGTGCTCGTGCTTACCGGGAAACCGGAAAACTGGTAATTGCCGTTTCCGCTGATGATGGATGTAACATCGGCGCGGTACGAATTTGTTCCGGCATAACCCCAGCATTTGTCCGGCCCGGAGCCGATAATGGTCATCGGAAAATTCTGCGTTACACTTTGTGGATTGGTAATTGTTGCTGTAACCGGAATACCACTGCCGGATGCATCAATCCACAAAAATGCTTTATCAACCTGGTAACAGGCCGGTAATCCGCTCACCGTTTTCGTAATGGGCTGCACCACGCCCGGGGGCGGAAAACGTTGCCCGACGCGTTCGGAGATCGCGATGTACGAGAGCCCGCAGGTATCGCGTTTGTAGGTAAGGCCGAGTGTGCCCGAGCCGTCGCGCGTTTGCGGACAGCCGTTACACTGCCCCTCGGAAGGAACGCCGTTCCGTGTTTGCTGTGCATGCAAAACAGGAAACAGCATTAACAACATCGTCGTCAGAAAAATGACCCTGTTCATGTAATTCATAAGAATGCATTGTTTGTGTTGCCTTGACTAAGATAACACAAATCCGTTTGGTTTTTCAATACTGATGAATGAAGTAATTTATCCCCGCATACGCACAACCTTCACTCCACACGTCACCAGGAAACGGATTTTGTTTTCCGGGATGCAAGAGCTGTAAGTGAAAATCCGTTTATGTAGGTCCGCAGGTATCGCGTCAACACATAAGCCCCGGCGCGCCAGAACGGAGGTCCTCTGATTTCCGGAACAGCAATGAAATCATGGGCATTACTGCGGCCGCTGATCCTTCCTGTTATCCTTTTATACTGTTGGCATGCGGTTCAACCTTTTTCTGTTTGCCGGGAAAGAATACGAACTACCTTGCATTGAACACAATGGTAATGCGTATGAAAACAGGGCTCATCTTCATTTTCTTTTTGCTTTTATCCGGGCAGGTCGCTTCCGCTTCAGAAAAAAAATACGAGGTAAAAAAACTGGCCGAAGGGGTTTACGGTTTTATCTGGACAGATGCCCTCCAGGACCCGATCGAAGGCAATGCGTTGTTTATTATCAATGCCGATGATGTGGTGGTGGTGGATGCCGGGTTATTCCCTTCCTCCACCCGCATGATGATTCGCGAACTGAAAAAACTAACCGCCAACCCGGTGCGTTATGTAATCAACACCCATTTTCATGATGACCATAACAATGGCAATTTTGTGTATCGTGAAAACTGGCCGGCCGTAGCGTTTATAGCGCATGAAAATACCCGCAGGGATATTATCGACAAAGTCATCAACAGCCGCGACAAAGACATCCAGGGATTCCGCGATGCGATAACGATGTATGAACGCTGGCTGAAAAACGGCAAAGATGATTCCGGCAAAACCATTGATGAGGCCCGTAAAAAAAGAATACAGGATGCCATTGCACTCTATGAAACGTGTATTACCGAGTATAAATCCGTTAAAAATGCGCCCCCGGATATCACCTTCAGCGATTCGCTTGTCCTTTACAGCGGCAATCGCAAAATTGTGGTCTCCTGGCTTGGCCTGGGCAATACCCGCGGCGATGCGGTAATTTTTCTGCCGCAGGAAAAAATTGCTGCAACCGGCGACCTGTTTGTTTACCCGGTTCCGTTTGCGTTCGGTTCATACTATAATGAATGGCGTACCACGCTTACACGTCTTGATTCACTTCCTGCCACCGTATTATTTCCCGGACACGGCCCGCCACAATATAACCGCGATTATATTCGGCAGGTAAAAGCACTGCTGGATGCACTGGTAACGGAAGTAAACAATGCCGTTGCAGCAGGTAAAACATTGGAAGAAACATTGGAGCTCGTTAAACTGCAGGAATGGAAAACAAAATTTGCACAAAACGATCCGAAAAAAGAACGCGCATTCGATCAGTTTTTTCTCGCACCTGCTGTTGAACGTGCGTGGCACCAGGCCAAGGGTGACCCGGATACGGAATGAATATGTTTAGGTCCGTTTACCGGGTTACAGCTTCAAAAAAAACGCAACAAAATGGATTTTCCTGATCAGGCCGAATGATTCCGGAGATCAGTGAGCATCGGTATAAAGCAGAATCTGCGTACCAATGATCTTCAGCCCCGGAGTTACTTTTCGTATCCACGTCAGTTTTACGAAGCCTCTTATTTCATCGAGGTAATCGCTGCCACGCGTTACAATCAGCATGTTCCCGTCGGGCAGCAGTTGCATGGCAACGGGTTTTTCATCAATGTCGTTTTTGTTTTCAAACACAAGTGTCTGCAAGGAGTCACACTGGCTGAACAACGTAAGCGCGCTCCTGTTTCCCAGCTGGTGCAGTGTCGCAACAGTACCTGAAGGCAAAATAGTAACAGCAAACACATCGTCCTGTGCGTCCGTTTTTCCCCAGGCGTGCGTGCATGTAATTTTTCCGGTGGTATCGGTAATCGCCATGAAATTGCTCACATTCTTTTTGCGGTCAGGATTGGATCCTCCGCTGATAATCTGTTTGCCATCTGAAACAACGCATTGATTTTCTGATCGCGCATCCGGTGCAAGTACAACGCGTTTTGTTTCGTGCAGATTGCGGTCGGTGAAAATAAGCATGCCGCTTTCCTGGAAAAAACCCCTCGCCTGCCTGGTGCCGATGCTTGCCGAAAGCACAAAGCCGTTTTGCGTTTCAGCCACACCGGTAATTTCCGACCAGCCATCGTGTTCGGTTGATTCATAATGCATACAGGAGGTCCGCTTTTCAGCCGGGTAAACGCACTGCGCGAATCCGCATTTTGATTTTCCTGCAGCGATAATGCGGCCGTCATTGCATACAAACAGGGTTGTGATTACCGCATCGCTCACTTTTTTAAACGAGGTTGTCCATCCCTTGCTAAAAGCCAGTTTATCTTTAGACACTTCATACCTAAAGTTATAATTGTACCATACTGTATCACCCTGCATATTTATTTCACCAACTATCGTCGGTTCCTGCTTTTTACTTTTGGCAGGCAGCATCATGATTGTTTTCAAATAAGCCGGATTATCCAGGTACAAATTGCGCAGCGAATCGCCCTGTTCATTAATTTCCTGTATGCAGGAGCGGCTGTGTTTTTCTTTTATCGCCACAAACACCCGCTTGTCAGTTGTTGCTGCAATGGCTGTGGTACCGGCATTGGAAAAAGGAGCTGCTGCTTTTTTTGTCCATTTGTAGCGGAGTCGCTCATCCAGGCAGATGAGCCAGGGGGTGTACTCGTACCCATATCCGCTTGCCTCGCGCTCCGCCTGTGTGCCCGCAAGCAGTATCTGTTTGCCGTTCACCGCCACATCGTTTACTTCAAACGGCATGTCTGTCCGCACCGGGATGGTGTCCAGTTTTTTCATCCATGCCTCCGGCTGCGCATTAAGCAGTTTAACCGCCAGGCAAAAACAGAACAGCAGTTTAAATTTCATGCGTGATGGTATTTACACAAAGAACCAAATAAAATAAACAAACAGCAATACCCAAAGCCCATCCAGGAAATGCCGGTAACGCGCCAACATGCGGATGCGGATTTTTTCAACCGGGTCGGTAAAATACACCATGACCTGCAGCCCCGGAAAACACACCTGCGTTGTTTTATCGCGATTTAATAAATTAATGCAAGGGCTTCCTTTACTTTTTAATAACTTGGTGGTGCTGTTACAAAATAGCAGGGAGCCGATGCACAATGCATCGATATATTATGAGCAAATGGGGGGGGGCAAAAATAACCCGACCTGTAAGGTGCGCATGTCCGGCTGGTTTTGGCTGGACAGGTGAACTTTTTTTAGGGGGAAGGTGCGTATATAAACGAGTTAGCTGCAACCCTATGGCGACAGTGCAACCTTGAACATTTGAGCTTTGAACCGACAGACAAAACTTTAATTTCGCAAACTTAAAAGACCAAAATGCTAAAAAATATATTAATATTAATTATGGCAACAACAGGACTTTTTTCCTGTGGACAAGCTAGTAAATCGACTCCGAAAACTGGTGATATTGAAACTTCAAATTCGGCAAAGAATGTCCAAAATGATAAAAACATTTATGCACAATATTTATATACCGATTCTAGCGGCAAAAAAATAATAATAGAAAACAGCTTTCCAAGAGGTGGAACAAAATATACTGACTCTGATGGAAAAGAATGCAGTTATGCTGTATTTTTCACTCGAATAATCAATGAAACAGATAATGCTCTAGAATTGAAGATTGAGTTGCCTAAAAATTCATACGAGATTTCAAATTTTCCTGGTAAATATTTTGAATTATTGATTCCTGCCGACACTATGACACTTGATAAAATCCCCTTGGTTAGTTATGGTCTGACAGATATAGAATCTTTTTTAGATAATAATATTCATAAACCGTCTTCATACAAGAGAACTATTAATCCAAAAGAATCGAGTGGTTTTTACTTCGTAATGTTCATCTTGACCTTAGAAGCAACTGGTATGACACGTACAGGACTTAGTCTGAAAGGCCAAGAGCTTTTTTATAAAATAGCACGACATTCCAACACGACATTAATAGACGAAAAAGAAATTCGTTGTGGAAGTATCAATTTAAAAAATTTGATTTTACAGAAATAAACAGAAAGATAAAAGACTCCAAACTGACGAACTCCGAGTGAAAAGCAGGGCAGCAGCTAACAGCACATTTGCAATAGGCGGGGTTTCGTGCTCCGCAGACAGTTTAGTGGTAGCCCAAAGTTTTGTGCTCCGCATTAACATTGGTGGTAAAAATCCCGCCCATCGCAAATCTGCAAAACGTTACCTTCACTAAAATTTAAAAAAACATGCCAAAACTCTTCCGCACAATCGCCTGCCTGTTACTCATTTTCAGCTTGCAGACGCAAGTTGCCGCCCAGGAAAAACAACCTGCAGCCAACAAGTACACCGCCGCTCCGCCGCCGGTTCCATCGCTGGGCACGACATACGAACACATCAACCCGATAATGCCTCGTTTTCAATGGGAAAACAACTCCGGTTACTGCGGCGAATCATCGCTAATTCAGTCAGGAATGTATTACGGCCAATACCTTTCGCAATACGATGTGCGGGCCATCGCATCAAAACACCAGGGAGGTACGTATGAAATTTTGCTCGGTGTGCAGGATGTAGCGGCAGCCCAGGCACTCCGGCTGACTAGCGATTCATTTAAAACGTTTGACACCGAAAGCTTTCTGTCCTGGGCCAAGGCACACGTAATAGCCGGGCATCCGGTGATCATCGGTGTGATGAACAACGAATACCTCTTTTATCAAAAAACAGATACCAATGCGGGTTCACATCAATACGACCACATCGTAACCATCGTCGGATGGGGCTCCAACAAACCGCTCCACCAAAAAACGGTTTATGACGATGATGTTATTTTGCTCGAAGATCACGGTGTTTACGCTCAAAACACCACCGTTGTACCTGACTCTACGGTTCAGTATTGGTTTCCTTTGAAAAAAAGTTATTTCCTGGGCAACCGGAAACTGGCCAATAGCCAGACTGATCCCAATCGTGTTTATACCTTGCTCAACTTACCTTCCAATCAATACAAGGGTAAAAACAAAGATTCGCTGCGCTACAATTACGGATTAGCCATCACAGGCATTGCCGATCAGGCAAAGGAAACCCTCCCGGTACGCGTCGTGAGCAACATCAATTACCAGGTTCCTGTGGTTGGATCTACGAAAAAAGATATAGCAGCGCCTGATGCGCATGAAATTGTGCTCAGTGTAACAATCAGCGGCCTGAAATCCGGTGTCAGTTATCAGCTTTACCGCTACAGCGACAACGGCCAGGTGCCCCTTAAATCATTTAACCAGAATAGCGGTAATCCCTGTCGGTCATTTACTGCAGCCACCAGCAGCCAGACTTTTCAATTCGTTGTAAAAGACAATGAACAGGTTTTTTTCAGGGCGGTGCCTGCCTCCGGAAATTAATACACACAAGTAAGCCGTGAAACTCAATCCATTTGGCCATTAAAAATTTAGCCTTCAAGCGGAAAGAAATTTACACAAAGAACCAGATAAAATAAACAAACAACAATACCCACAGCCCATCGAGGAAATGCCAGTAACGCGCCAACATGCGGATGCGGACTTTTTCAACCGGGTCGGTAAAATACACCATGCCCTGCAGGCCGTCGTTGCGCACACGCACCGCCTTGATGATACTGAGCACCAGGAAAAGTATGCCGCCCGAAACGTGCGCCAGGTGCAAACCGGAAATGACGTATAAAAATGCGCCCGAAGGTGTGCCTTTCAGCATGATGCCGCTGCTCCACAACTGCTGCCACCCGATGGTTTGTGTGATGCAGAACAGCACCGCCAGCAGCAACACAATGAAAAGATGGTACAGCAACTTTTTCGGGTTTTCACGGTCGAACGCGTTGCGGGCGAGGTGCATAAACCAGCTGCTGACCAGGATTACCGCCGTGCTGATAAAAAATGATTTCGGAAACGGTTTATCATAAAGCTGCAGTTCGGGCCGCGAGGATGCAAAGAGCAGCATCATGGTGAGAAACAAAACGGTGATGCCCGCGATGATCACATAAATCATCGTCTTCAGCGGGTGAAATTTTTCTATCCGCTTAAAACTGAACGCTGGTTCGTGTTCGTCGTTGCTGAATTTTTTGCGCGCTCCCATGTTCGTCTAAACAAAAATAAAACACGGCGGTTCATTTCCGCGCGACTTTTTTCCGAAATTCGGTAAATGAAACAACTCCTGTTTTTTGCCGCTGTATGTTTTTCCGCGGCTGCCTCCGCCAAAAGCGAAGCCGTTATTTTAAGCCCGGGTAAAACCATCGCGCGCCATCACACCATTGAAATCGGCCTGCGCCACCAGCTGCTCGATTCGCTGGTGGATGCATGGTTCGAATACGGCAGCGGCAACGGCGTAAATCCCTACACACTCGATGCCGGAAAAAACGAAGTGCATGCGTTGTTCACGCACGTACGCACCGGCAAAACCGTTACCGCGCAGGGATTTTATTACCAGGCCGCCGTGGCCGATGAACGCGCCAACCAATACCGCAGCAGCACCACCGACTGGCCCTGGCGCATCCGCTTTGCCGTGCCCGATACCGGCGTGTGGGAATGCCTCGTGCAGGTGGAAGTGCCGCTTACCGGAAAAATGGCGCACGATGTGGTCCTACAGAACCGTTTTCTGTACCCGGTGATAAAATTTAATTGTGTGTCTTCCGACCGCCACGGCATGCTGCGTGTAAACAGCGGGCAGCGTTACCTTGAACATGCTGACGGCACCCCGTTTTTTGCCATCGGGCAAAACATTGCCTGGGCCGACAAACCGATATTGCGCGGATTTTCGCCGCTCATGCCGGTATACATTTCAGGATATTACGACATGCTGAATTATGTAAACAGCCTCGGCGACCAGGGCGGCAATTACGTGCGCATTATTATGGCGCCATGGAGCACCGGCATTGAATGGGAAAAAGCCGGCGAATACAGCCAGGAGCGCGCGTGGGTGATGGACAGCATCCTGAAAATTGCGGAGCGCAAAAACATGTACATCCACCTGTGCCTCGAAATGCACAGCGGTTACATCACGCACTTCGACCGCGAATACAGCTGGTACGCACACCCGTACCGCGCACTTGCGGGAAAAGATTCAACCGTTACGGAAGCGCTTACGCAACAGGCCACGCTCGAACTTTTCAAACAGCGCTACCGCTACATCCACCGCCGATGGGGCTATTCGCCGCACATTGCGGTGTATGAACTGATGAGTGAGTTAACCTTCTGGCAGGGATACACCGATCATAAAGAGGAGTTCATCAACTTTCATAAAACGGTGGCTGCTTATTTTAAACGCGACCTGGAGGATGCGCATATTTTTTCCACTTGTTTCGGTCCTGCGCCGTATGGCAAAATGTTTGGCATTCCTGAAATCGGTGTTACTTCCATTCATCATTACGGCAACAACCGCACGTCGAACCGCGACGGGTATGCACTCATCAACGGCAAACATCCGTACACAGTTGAAAAACGCGGCTTTCACCGGCGCTGGAACAAACCATTTATTTTCGGTGAAGCCGGTATGATTGCCGGTCCGGTAAACGCCGCCGATCCCGACGATTATGAATACTGCACCGATGTGAATTTTCACAATAACAGCTGGGCTTCCTGTTTTTCGGGCAGCTACGGAACAGCCGTGTACTGGTACCAGTGGAAAAACAACGGCTACCGCGAAAAAAATTATCCCGCATTGCGCCGCTTTTTTGATGAAACAAAAAACATAACCGCGTATATCAATCCGTACGCCACCGAAAAAGGGCTGCTCGAAACGTTTTATAAAACAAACGCGGAAGGCACAGCGGCCATCGGCTGGCTGCACAACACCACGTACTGGTGGGGCAACATGACGCCCGACTGCAGCGACCGCGCCAAAAAGAAAATGGTGCTGCCGAACGATGATGATAAAACCATCACCACCCCGCAGGACATCGGCGATGCCACGTTAACCATCAGCGGCCTGGCAAAAAAGCAAAACGTTACTATTACGTGGTTCAGCACCCGCGGCAAAGGCGAGCTGCTGAAAACCGAAACCGCCAGAACAGACGGGCGCGGGCGGCTTACGCTGACCCCACCGGATAAGGGGGCGGATTGGGCGTATCGGGTGGAGTGATGTGTCATTTCCTACAAAAAGGGAAATATTATTACTTCAACCGTAAGTAAAGTTTTTCAAACGATTTCAATGTGTTTGCGCTTAAGACAATTTTATTTTTTGTTACATAAAGATTTTGTATGGCGGTATTGAATTTTGACTTATCATAGACCTTTGCCGTCGAATCAAATAAATTTGTAATCTCAAGGCGTTCAGCTTCAGTGAATATTTCTTCGATTGCAAATGACCATGTTTTATCTATATCAAGAAATGTGATTATTTGCTCCTTCACCTCAGCACCAAATTCCTTTATATATCTTGCCTGTGCTTTCTCTCCGGCCTTATCGCCATCGAGTAATATTTTGTACTCTCTTCCCCATGCCATATACAAGCGAATCACTTGGTCGTTTGAATCAGCGCCGCTTCCCGGATAAAAATGTATATCATTAAATTTGTTGTTCAACACTATTTCATTGACATATTTCAAAATATAATAATCGAATTTCCCCTCAACTAAGACTATTCCTGGCACTTTTTCAAGAAGCCCCGGTTGATGTTCAAGCGTATCTAATATTGGCTGGAAGTAATCCTGTTGATTTGCATTTTCAACAACAAACTGCTTATATATAGTTGCTTTAATGTTCGTTTCCTTGCTTTCAAAATCAAATTCGTTTTTGTAATTAATAGCATCATTTGTTACAATGTAGGCACCATTAAGCCACGTTGGGTTGATTAAGTGATGACTATGGGTTGTGTATATTAATCTACTATTCTCCACAAGATCAGTAAACTTACTTAGTAATTTTTTCTGTGCCGTTGAATGCAAATTAGAAGCCGGTTCATCTAAAAGAAATAATGTTTCTCCAATATCTGTTTTCCTATTTTTTCTAAACTCAGTAAAAAGCAAGAATGTGAAAAACCACTTAAATCCTAAACTTCTTTCAGAGATGTAGTATTTTTCTGTCCCTTCTTTCAAACGAAAAAGCAAATAATGCACTTCTTTATTTTTAGTACTGCGTGGCTCCCCGGCTTCTGGTTTATTCAAGACTATAATTGTCTCTGATTTTGCCTCAACAAGAATTTCTTTGCCTTGAATATTCATAATATTTTTCCATGCTCCCAAAACAACTCTTGAAATTTGAGCACTCATCTTAGACAGAGTGTGGTCTAATGACTCCTTGGCTGCCTCTGATTTATCTTTTATTCGCTTAATTAAATGATCTTCAATAGTCATGTTATTGTCTATGGAAGATAATATATCTTGAACAACATCTCTAAACTGAGTCTGTTTTTTGGATTGAGAAGCTTCTTCATCAAGATATATTTTTGCAGGAAAATCAAACAAGAAATCAGAGTAATATAAAATTTTGGGTCGTAGTTCATCTCTTAAAAATGAAATTATGTCTTGCCATAGCACTTCTTCATCAGTAACTTCCTTAAAAACCGATGCTTCTGTTTCCTTTATGGCCAGAGAAATAGTCCAATAGGCGTATCTCTTTACAAACTTAGAGTCTTTAAATTCATATTTTTTCTCAATTACTATTTCATCAATTGGTTTAATATCATACTGGCCAATCTGCTTAATTTTCCCGCGCATTAATTTATTGTCTTCCTGAGATACTTTTAAATATCCAATAACCGAAACACTTCCCGAGAAGTTAGATTTATGCTTTTTAGGAATTAATTTGTGGCGCTCTTCCTCTGGCAAATCATGGTGCAATAAATTTATTGCTTCCAAAACGGAAGTTTTACCGCTTTCATTTAAACCAACCAGCGTAATTATTTTACTGGATGGCTGCCTTTCGAAGTCTAACGTCAGCTCTTGTATTCCTTTAAAGTTTTTAATTACGAATTTTTTGTACTTCATTTTAAATGTTTTAATTTTTTATATTTCTAATTCACTTCGTTAAGATATTAAATGCGAAGTATAAATAAAAGCTATTTTAAAAATTTGAAAAAGAATATCCTCCGCAAACAAAACGTTACCATTACCTGGTTCAGCACCCGCGGCAAAGGCGAGCTGCTGAAAACCGAAACCGTCCGGACCGACGGGCGCGGGCGGCTTACGCTTACCCCGCCGGATAAGGGGGCAGATTGGGCGTATCGGGTGGAATCGGCCCGGTAATTTTCCAGAAAAACGCTATCCGGCTGATTTTCAGCGCAAATACAATGCCCTGAAATGGCTTCCCGCCTGTTAAAAACTTTGTTAATTACCGGGAAAGCCTTACATTTGCACCCCTGAAAAAACCAAACGGCGTGGAATCAGAAGTTAAAATATTTGCAGGATCGGCGACCCAGAAACTGGGTTCGGCCATTGCTGCTGCTTACGGGCAGGAGCTGGGCAAGGTGAATGTGCTGCGTTTCAGCGACGGGGAATTCCAGACCTCGTTTGAAGAAACCGTACGCGGCGCCACGGTATTCCTGGTGCAGTCAACTGTTCCGCCTACGGACAACCTGTTCGAAATTCTGCTTATGGCCGATGCGGCGCGCAGGGCTTCGGCACGCGAAATTATTGCGGTATTACCGTATTATGGTTTTGCCCGCCAGGACCGGAAAGATCAGCCGCGCGTGGCCATCGGTGCCAAACTGATTGCCGATATGCTGGCTACGGCCGGTATCAACCGCGTAATGACGATGGACCTGCACGCCGATCAGATCCAGGGTTTTTTCAACGTGCCGGTGGATCACCTGTACGCTTCTACGATTTTCCTGCCGTACATCGAAAGCCTGAAACTGCCGAACCTTACCATCGCCGCACCGGATATGGGTGGTTCGAAACGCGCCAATGCGTATGCGAAACACCTGAAGTGCGAAATCGTGATCTGCTACAAGCAGCGCTCGAAAGCAAACGTGGTGGATAGCATGACCGCGATCGGCGAAATTGAAGGCCGCGACATTATCCTGCTCGATGATATGGTGGACACTGCCGGTACCTTAACCAAGGCGGCCGACATGATGATTGAGCGCGGGGCAAACAGCGTACGCGCCATCTGCACACACGCCATTCTTTCGGGCAAGGCGTACGAGTCGCTTGAAAAATCAAAAATCACCGAACTGATTGTTACCGATACCATCCCGCTGAAACGCGAAAGCGAAAAAGTGAAAGTGCTTTCGGTGGCCGGGCTGTTTGCGGATGTGTTCCGCCGTGTGCTCACACACGAGTCCATCAGTTCCCATTTTATCATGTAAGTTCAATTCAATCAATAAATAACAATTAAACCAAACAAAACAATGAAATCAGTAGCTATGAGCGGTTCGCCTCGCGCGGACGTAGGGAAAAAAGATGCCAAAGCGCTGCGGGTTCAGGGTAAAGTTCCTTGTGTATTGTATGGTGGCACTGAACAGGCGAGTTTTTCAGTTGATGCAACCGCCTTCAAGCCCCTTCTGTATACTCCGGAAACTTTGTCGGTACAGCTTGATCTTGGCGGACGCCAGGTGCTTGCCGTATTGCATGACCTCCAGTTGCATCCCGTTACTGACGCCATCCTGCATGCCGACTTCCTCGAAGTAGTAAACGGCAAACCGGTGACTGTCAGCATTCCCGTTAAAGTGGTAGGTAACTCCGAAGGTGTTAAAGCCGGCGGTAAACTGGTGCGCAAGCTCCGCAAACTCCGCGTAAGCGGCCTGATCGAAAACATGCCGGAATTTTTCGAACTCAACATCGAAAAACTCAATATCGGTGATGCGATCCGTGTTTCGGACATGAGTGAAGAAAATATCAGTTTCCTCGACAACGGCAACATGACTATCGTTACGATCCAGACATCGCGTAACGTAGTTGCTGCTGCTGACGACAAAGCTGCACCGGCTGCTAAAGGTGCCCCGGCTGCTGCAAAAGCTGCTCCGGCTGCCGCTGCCAAAAAGTAAATAAACTGCCCCGATGAAATACCTCATCGCAGGACTGGGTAATATCGGCAACGAATACCATAATACCCGGCATAACATCGGTTTTCATGTGCTGGACGCTTTTACAAAAGCGTCCGGCACTTTTTTTAAAAACGACCGCCTGGCCGATGTGGCGGAAGTAAAACACAAAGGCCGTACGCTGGTGCTTATCAAACCCACCACGTATATGAACCTCAGCGGCAAAGCCATTAACTACTGGCTGCAGGCCGAAAAAATCCAGCAAAGCAACCTGCTTGTTATCGTTGATGATGTTGCACTTCCTTTCGGAGCGATCCGCCTGAAAGGACAGGGCAGCGATGGCGGCCACAACGGGCTGAAAAACATCCAGGAAGTTTTAGGCAATACAAACTACGCGCGCCTGCGCTTCGGCGTGGGAAACGAATACCCGAAAGGCGGGCAGGTTAATTATGTGCTCGGCAAATGGACCGACGAACAACTGAAAGCGCTTCCCCCGCGCACCGATTTAGCAATTGATGCCGTGAAGGCATTTTGTACGATCGGGATTCAGCTGGCGATGACACAGTATAACAATAAGTAGTCGCTTATAAAACAGATTTATAATAAGCCGAACCTACCGGTTTCGGCTTTTGCATTTTATAAAGTAGCTGCGTGTAATAGTGGCAGTGGCAGTCAACAGTGGCAGTCTCCTTGCGCACAAAAACAAAAAGTTCGCCTCTGCGAACTTTTTTTATTGAAATAGGAAGTATGCTATTCCGACTGCCACTGCCAACTGCCACTGCCACTAATTATAGGAAGTCTGCTATTTAGTTTCTTTCAGTTCCTTCACCACCTCCCGGTCATACGACACAAAAAAGTTAAGCCACAGTAACCGCGACCAGCGCAGTGTGAGCGGTGCCACGGCGATAATCCACGTTATTACAACGCCGAGAATCGTCCACATGTCCCAGTGCAGCAGCAGCGACTGCAGCGTAAACCAGATGATGAACCAGCCCGCGGTGAGTGCGTATGAAACGTACATGGCACCATAATAAAATCCAGCTTCTTTTTCATACACCTGTCCGCAGCACGAGCAGGTTTTTTCCATTTTGAAAATGGAACCGAGTTCGTACGGATTATTTGCGGTAAACACTTTGCCCTGGTGGCAGCGCGGGCATTTGTTGGTGAGCGTGGAATAAATGGCGTGGTGAATTCCCATAACGGTAGTTATTATTCGGTATTCCCGGGTTTGCGGGCGGAAGATTCCTGTTTCGAAGTGTAATCAACCGCACAGCTTCCGCCCGCACAACCCAGGTTCAGGAGGGCCTGAAATGCCAGCAAACCGCCAAGCGCACCGGCAACAATATCTGCTTTTACGATGCCCCCGGTAATCAACAGTAAACCAAGCCCAAGCCGGAGCCATCGCACAAGGTGCCACCCTGAAAAAATAAGTTGTTTCATATTTTGTTCTGTAAACTCATCCAGCCGCCGCCGTTATATACTTCGGTGTAGCCTTTTGATTTTAAAATGCTTTTTGCGCTCGCGCTGCGCATGCCTGATGCACAGCAGGTAATCACCGGTTTGTCTTTTTTAATTTTCGACAGGTTGCTTTCCAGCGATTGAAGCGGGATATTTATTGACCCTTTAATATGTCCGCCCTGGAATTCACCTTTGGTGCGTACATCAATTATCACAGCGCCCTGTTCGAGCAGTGCAGCGTAATCGGTTTTCGGTCCGAAGCCGAGTATGTTTTTCAGTGTATTCAGCATTGTTTTATTTTATACTAATGATTTCAGATAATTTACATCCAGCCAGCTTCCGCCGTTTTCACACACCACACCCTGGTTTTTCAGGAATGCAGCTGCCTGCCCGCTTCGGCCCCCGCTTGCACAACATAAAACAAGCGGTGCCTGTAGTTGTTTAATTTCATCGAGGCGCAGGTGCAGTTCGTTCAGCGGAATGTTGATGCTGCCGGCCACACTGCCGCTGTAAAATTCCATCGGGGTACGCACATCCACTACAGTGGCATTTTCCTTTATCAGTTGTTCGATATTCATTTTATTTGCTTTTTTAATGATACAAAGGTCTGCATATTTCCACCCCTGCACCGTGACTTTTGTTACACAGCCACACTATTTTTCTTTTTCCGGCGATTTTTTAAACATGCTGCCCGCAAGTCCGCCCATAAACGCCCCGTACAATGTAGAAATCACCGGGTTCGACGTAATCAGGCAGGTGCCGTTGGCACATCCCACAAAGCGGTAATACAACAGCCCGCCCACAGCACCTGCACCGATTCCGATTAAAAGCGCCCGGTTATTCCGGAGAAATGTATTCATCATTACTGGTTCTGTTCTTTTTTACGGGTGCTGATTTTAAACGGCGCATACAACGGGCAGAAACTGATGGCGCTGGTGAGTACGAACACCGCACCCAGCACGAGCAGCACAATGCCCAGCGTTCCGGTTACCACATCTGTAAAATAAAGTATTGCAAAAACGGCTGCGAGAAGAATGCGGATAATTTTGTCCGCGGTACCCATGTTCGGTTTCATTGGAATCTGTTTTTGTTGGTTTACAGGACAAATTTCAATGTTACACCACGCATACACAGTAACAATTGTTACACAAGCGTAATTTTATTGCGGCCGAGGCTTATGATGCCTGCTTTTTCCATCTGTTTCAGCAGGCGTGAAACCACTTCGCGGGTGGTGCCCATTTCATCGGCCAGTTGCTGGTGCGTGAGGTGCAGCTCGCGGCTGGCAGCCAGTTCCGACTTTTTCATGAGGTGTTTCCAGATGCGTTCATCCATTTTCTGGAAAGCGATGGAGTTGACCACATCCAGCAGTTCTTCAAACCGTTTGTGGTAGAGCTTAAAAATAAACGAAGCCCATTCGGGATATTTGGTCACCCATTCCGAAACGCGGTCAACCGGCAGAATGAGCACTTCGCTTTCTTCTTCGGCAACGGCTTTTACTTTGCTCGTGTCGTGATTTATTCCTGCCAGGAAACTCATGATGCAGGTTTCGCCCGGCTTGATGTAATATACCAGGATTTCGCGCCCGTCTTCGTCCGTGCGATAAACACCCAGCAATCCTTTCGTGAGCACCGGCACCACATGCACCTGCGTATTTTCCTGCAGCAGTTCATCACCGGTATGTAAATGTTTCACACGCGACACAGCATGTATTTCATCGTTAAGTGCCGACTGGAGAAAATCGAATTGAACTTCTTTCATGGATTAGCGGTGTAATTGCGGAACAAAGGTATACAATGCAGCATAAAAATGTTCTTATAAAATAGCCGCTCAGATCGTGTAGATTCCAGAAAATAGTTGCCGGAATAAGTGGCAGTGGCAGCAGGCCGTGGCAGTCTTGTATTTGTAAGGAACAGATTCTGGTTCTGAAATATAAACCGACTGCCACTGCTGCCTGCTGCTGCCAACTGGAATAGGATCTGCTTTACGAAAGCCTGGCCTGGTTTACTGTCTGCTTTATCAGATCATTTATCACTCCACCCGGTACAGGCGCACTTCCGGCCATTCTTTTTCGCCGTTGGCGCGGGTTTCTTCGTAGGTGCCGCGGAATGTTTTTTCGAGCGTGATGCCTTTCATGCCTTCCACTTTTTCGCGTGTCCAGCCGCAGTCGGGGCCGAAATGCGATTCCCATAAAATGTACGAACCGGGTTTCAGGCTGGCCGAGTCGTTATACAGAATCCAGTAATTGCGCGTGGTGGTTTCTTCAAACGGATCGCGGTTAAGCAGGTGTACGAGGTACGGATGATGTGCGTACACAATTGTTGCCGGTTTCAGTTTGGGGTTAATGTATTCGGAAACGGCAACGATGGGTACAAAATCGTTTTCGATTTTAAACGGGATCATGCTTTGCCGCAAGGTCTGTATCATGTTCCCCGCGCAGGCCACCACCACGAGCACGGTGAGTACCGTTTTTGTTTTGGCACCGGTACGTTCCATGTTGCGGAACGCCGATAGCGCAACCAGCGCCGCCATGGGCGATACCGCCGCAATTACGCGCAGCAGCCCCAGCGAACCCACCAGCCCGAAACGCCAGAAAATGGAATGCGCCACGAAGTAGGTGAAAAATGTGCCGTACACCAGCCAGATTTCTTCCGGAACAAAGGCATGTGTTTTTTGCTTCGCGAAAAAACGATACACAAAAAACAAGGTGCCCGCTGCAAACAAAATAACACCGGCTGTTCCGAGAATAACTTCGTTGTTACCCAGGAAATGATAAATGCTGCCGCGCCCGTAAATTTCTTCCGCGCCTTTGTACGGGTTGTTGTGTATCACCCATAAAAAATCACCTTTGGCAATGCCGCCGATGATGCTGTACAGCAGTGTTCCCGCGCCCACAAGCAGCACCGCCGCCCATTGCCGGCGATACAGCAGCAGCACACCAAACAACGGCAGCAGCAGAAACCCTTCGGTGCGTACAAACGGCAGAAACGAAACGAGCAGCGCACCCGCTTTGAATTTTCCATTCACAATAAGCAGCACCGCACCCGAAAGCACCAGCCCGAACAGCGGCTCGGTAAGTCCGCTGATGCTCACATCAAAAAACAACGGCGCAAAACCCGCCAGCAATGCCGCCGCTGCCGGAAACGGCAACTGAAAACGCGAGGCAATGCGGGTGATGATCCACAACGTAGAGGAAGCACAAATTATATTAAACACCACCGCGCCGGTATAACCGAACTGTGCAAACGGACTGCAGAGCAACGTGTAAAACGGTTTGCCCCAGTGATCGAGCAGCAGGTGCGGATGTACCCAGGAATAACGTGCAATCTGGTAATGGTAAATACCATCACCAAGGTCATACACGCCGGGCGATAAATAATGAATGAGGAATGCAGCGAGCGCAAACAGCAGCACCGCGGCGGTGGCCAGTAAATGTTGCGGATCGCGGGTGCGTAACATCAGCTATTGAAACGGATTGTTGGTTTGGCACGCGTTTAACGGAACCGGCATGATTTTATTGTGCCGTGTTTAAACTGCGGCCAGTTTCATCCGCTTGCGCGAAATGGATGCACGGATGTCTTCCAGTTCTCCTTTCGGAATGGCGCTGATGAGTTTCTGCGTGTATTCCGTTTTCGGATTCATGTAAATTTCATCGGCATCACCCATCTCTTCCACCTTGCCGGCATTCATCACCACCATGCGGTCGCACATGAATTTTACAACCGACAAATCGTGCGAAATGAAGATGTACGTAAACCCGAATTCTTTTTTCAGTTCGTTCAGCAGGTTCAGCACCTGGGCCTGCACCGAAACGTCGAGCGCCGAAACCGATTCGTCGCAGATGATAAATTTCGGATTGAGTGCAAGCGCACGTGCGATACAGATACGCTGGCGCTGTCCGCCCGAAAACTCATGCGGGTAGCGGTAAAACTGCTGTTCGTTCATGTTCACGCGCTGCAGCAGTTCAATTACGCGGTCTTTGCGTTGTTTATCGGTGTCGAGGATCTTGTGTACGCGCATCGGTTCCATAATCGCATCGCCGATGGTGATGCGCGGGTTGAGCGAGGAATACGGATCCTGGAAAATAATCTGCATCTCTTTGCGCAGCGCACGCATTTCGTTATCGCCTAACTTAACGAGGTCGCGGCCTTTGTAAATGATCTGGCCTTCGGTTGGTTCCACAAGGCGCAATATGGTGCGGCCGAGCGTGGTTTTGCCGCAGCCCGATTCACCCACCAGGCCGAGCGTTTCGCCGGGATACACATCAAACGATACATCATCCACCGCCTTGGTATATGCCAGCGATTTGCCAAGAATATTTTTCGATTTCGAAAACCAGGTACGCACATTTTTCAGCTCCATAATCGGCTGCTGTGCATATAGTTTCGCATGCTGTTCTTTCCGTTCCTGCGCCGTTACGGTAAGCTGTTCGGTAACCTGCAATACGGTGCGTTCGCTTTCGCGCATGGTGCCCGAATCGTCAATGGTCATAAAATCGGAAACCGTGGGCAGCCAGTGCAGGCGGCGGTTCAGCGGGGGACGGCAGGCCAGCAGGCCCTTGGTGTACGGATGCTGGGGGTTCGAGAAAATATCCAGCACCGTGCCCTGCTCCACAATTTTTCCTTTGTACATCACCACCACTTTATCGGCAAGCTCGGCAATTACGCCAAGATCGTGCGTGATAAACATGATGCCCATATCGTGCTCGGTCTGCAGCTTCAGCATCAGGTCGAGAATCGTTTTCTGTACGGTAACGTCGAGCGCGGTGGTTGGTTCGTCAGCAATCAGTATCGAAGGCTGGCACGACATGGCCATCGCAATCATCACGCGCTGTTTTTGTCCGCCCGAAATCTGGTGCGGGTATTTCCGGAAAATAAGTTCCGGGTCGGGCAGCATTACTTCATTAAACAGGCTGATTGTTTTTTCGCGCGCCACCTGTTTCGATACTTTCTGGTGCAGGCGGATGGCTTCCATCACCTGGTCGCCGCAGGTGTACACCGGGTTGAGCGAGGTCATCGGCTCCTGGAAAATCATCGCGATTTCGTTGCCCCGGTATTTGCGCATTTCTTTTTCGGGAAGTTTGGTCAGGTCAACCACTTCGCCGGTTTTGGTATGAAAGAGGATTTCGCCCGAAGCAATACGACCCGGGGGATTCGGAATGAGGCGCATGGCCGAAAGCGCAGTAACGGATTTGCCCGAGCCGGACTCACCGACCACGCCAACCGTTTCGCCTTTGTTAATGGTAAACGTTACATCGTTTACCGCTTTCACCGTCTCGTTCTCTGTGCGGAACTCCGTTACGAGGTTGCGCACTTCCAGCAATGTTCTGTTGTTGTGTTCCATTGATTGTTGTGCCCTTTTCCGGGCAAAGCCCCCTAAAATACAGGTTAAACCCCGTTCCGCCAAAAAACAGCAGAAAGATTAGACCGGCAGGGCCTCCGGTACTACCAAAACCCATAAAACAGGGACTTTTAAAACGAATCATATTCCCGGTTGAGCATGTTTAAAGTAGCTGGTTGAACGAGTTTGCAGTGGCAGGCAGCAGTGGCAGCAGGGTTTTCGTAAGGAACAGATTCATCTTCTGAAA
>CALRZN010000018.1:0-120552 GCA_943372645.1 Chitinophaga pinensis
TTGTTCGGAACCCCGAGTACAGTACCACCGGTAATTGGTGTGTACGTACCAGACGAAGAGGAGAAGGTGTACGAAGCCACCTGCGCCTTAGCAGGATTCAGGAACGAAAAACCGAGAACGGCCAGCATAGCAATGCCTGCTTTGCGCCAACTCCACGTTCGTCCTGCTGCTTTTGTTTGGTAATGATTACCCATGATCAGAAGGTTGTTTGTTGTGTTTGTGTTTAATATAAAGTGTGATTTAACGTATAATTACGCTATTGTAATCCGGCAAAGCTAAGAAAATCAGATGGTATTAAGTCCGGGGTGTTGATAAAATGTTAGTAGCGTGTGTTATTTGCATTATCAAAATAAGTTCCTGTTTAACAGCCTGTTGTAGCCAAAAAGCGGCTGAAGCAGGTCGTTTTTCGGCCCGATTATTAAGAAAAAAGGCAAGTGGAAATGCAAATCGTCCTACTCAAATAATGGCTTTAAACGCGCTTATTTGCCGAATGATCTCAGATATCAAAACAGACTTCTCGCCAGCTTCCGGGAGGTAATTATTCAGTTTTTCGAGTTGCTCCTCAATTTCTCCCGGGGCAAAACCGCCGGTCATTTCTTCGATAACGGTCATGCATTCGAGGCAAACCAGGTACGGTTCACGAACGGCCAGTTCCACGAAAACAGGGAGGTAATCGGAAAAATCGAGTCCGGACTCCCAGCATGCGGTAACCAGGGCATGGCGGGCATTGGTATAACGGTCCTGCTGCAGCGCGTGTACCAGGGCTTCCTGGGCGTTGTTGTTCTTTAAAATCCCAAGTACCTCATGGCGATAAACCTGGTGACGGTTATCGGTCAGCAGCGCAACAAGGCTGGCAATGAGTTTCTGGGTTTTCGACGGGGCAATGGTACCGCTCAGTTCGTTTTCAATCGGCTCGGGAACTTTGCCGAAATAAAGGCTGCTGAAATTTTCGGAAAGATAGGATACGTAATTCGGCGCTTCTTCGCTGGAAGGCTCGTGGCTGTTCGGATTTTGCTCCATGGCGCAAAAGTAAGCACTTTCTGTAAAATACAGTTCTGTACTTACGCTTTTGCTTTCGGACGGTACGCCTGCAGTTCGCCGCTTTTGATGCTGCTGAGGCTGATTTCGAGGGTGCTTACTTTACGCACATTGTTAAAATTCTGGTGCGCCATAACAATGTTCCCGTTCGCTTTCACCTCGTAAACAATGGCCGTGTGGTGCGGAAACGTGGCTGTAAATGTATTGTCGCCCTCCGACCACGAAAACGTAATGTTTTCCATCTGGAGGATATCGCCGGGATGCAGTTTTTCCGTTTTATAGTCCACTTTAGTACCAAAATTATATGGCGACTCCCAATCCGCACCGGCGTATTCGAGTGCAAACCGCGCCAGGTCCCAGCATTCGCCGCGGTCAACGGTTTTGTCCATGTTCTTTTTGCAGAATTCCACCACTTTATCAGCCACGGTAACCTTCGGACGGAATGCAAAGCCGGAAACGAGCAGGAGCAGGGTGAGGAGTAATTGCGCTTTTTTCATGTTTATGGTAACGGATGAAATGGGCTTAATATTGTAAGGGGACTGATTTTTGATTTTGGATTTTTGATTGGCGATTGCTCAATCAAAAATCAAAGATATTACTTCACCGTATCCGGAACAAAAATGTAAATGTCCTCGCTGTCGCGTTTCATGAGGTAATTTTCGCGGGCAAATTTTTCAAGCGCCTGGGGATTGGTCTGCAGGCCTTTGCGGTCGTCGCGGTTGTGTTTAATCTCGTTGGAATAATACAAGGTGTCGCTGACCATTTTGTTCACCTGCCGGGTGAGGTCAATCTGGGAAAACAGATCGTTTTTGTCGAAGAACAAAACCCAAACCGTAAACGCGGTTATGGTTATGACATACTTGTTCTTCACAAAACGTAAAACCCATTTCATTTTTTGCATGATGAACAAAAGTACATGCTTCCGCCTGATCAGGCTACAGGCTTCCGGCTACGTGTGAATAACTTTGGCGGAATGTTAATTACGCCCGGTGCCCCGTTTTGCCATTATTTCCCAAAAGATGCTGCGCATACGATTGTTTACCGATATTCGTTTATCTGAAAAAACACTGATGAAAAAGTTACTCCCGCTCCTGTTGCTGCCGGTTGTGCTGCTGGTGGCCGCATTCCAGGAAACCTCGTTCCGAACGCAGCAGAAAAAATACGCCAAGGTAAAAACCGCGTACACCGAAAAATATGCCGGTATCGGTAAGCGCCTCCGCGAACTTGGGGTTGACAGCAATTCCGTACAGCTGTATATCCGTGCGTTTAAAAAAGATGCCAAACTGGAAGCGTGGGTAAAAAGCGCGAAACAAAGCACGTGGCAGCTGTACACCACCTACGACATCTGTGCGGCATCGGGCGATCTCGGTCCCAAACGCTGCCAGGGCGACGGGCAGGTGCCGGAGGGATTTTACAAGGTAAGTGTGTTTAACCCGTTCAGCAGTTATTACGTTTCACTCGGCGTAAGTTATCCGAATGCAGCCGATAAAAAATTCGCCTGCAAACGCGATCCCGGCGGAGCCATAATGATTCACGGCAGTTGTGTTACCATCGGCTGCATTCCGCTTACCGACGACAAAATAAAGGAACTGTATGTGCTGGCGGTGGAAGCGCGAAACGCCGGGCAGAACGATATCCCGATTCATATTTTCCCGGCACGGATGAATAACGAATCATTAGCCGCGCTGCTGTCGGATGAAAACTATAACGCCCACCACGCATTCTGGAAAAACCTGAAGGAAGGCTACGACTTTTTTGAAACCAATAAAAAGCTGCCTGCTGTAACCGTTACTGCTGCGGGGGCGTACCAGTTCCGCTGATGGCCGGATTTTCACGGCGTTTCATATTCAGATCGCGCACCTGCGATAAAATAATCGGAACTTTTTCTACCACCACATTGCTGTTGTCCAACCCGAATGCACGTTCTTCCGAAAGTGTAATCGGTTTCATGAAATAATAAATGTTGAGGATAAGGCGCTGGTAGAACGGCAGCACGTTTTCGTTCGACAAATATTTTTCGAGTACCACGAAACGGAAGTCGCCGATTACATTTTTCCGGTTGAGTGATTCGTAGCGGCTTGTTATGTCCACCTCGTGGTTGCGCACCATGTCTTCCACCACTTTGCGGAACATGAGGTTGATGCGCGGCGGCACGCGGAAGCCAAGGTAAAAATCAATGCGGATCACATCGTTGCTCACCAGCGGAGTTACCTTGTATTCGAGCATGTATGGTTCATCCACCACATCCACGTGTACAAACCAGTACACATCGGCGCGTTTCGGCTGTTTCTGCAGGATGGAGTAAACAATCTTTGACTCAATCTCATCGGCCATGTTGGCACTCGAAAGATAAACGAGGTGTGTCGAATATTTCGGGATAGACTGGTCTTCCTTCAGTGTGTCGAGCAGGGGCAGGTAATCTTTCAGTTTTACAAACTCCTGGTACTGGTTCCTGATTTTGCGTGCATCATACCAGATCCACATCACGAGTATGAGTGTGCAGGCAATGAGCACCGTGATGAAACCACCGTGCGGGAATTTTTCCAGGTTGGCCACGAGGAAAAGCACCTCAATGGTGAGGTAAACGATCAGCAGGATAACAATCACGAATCCCGGGAATCGTTTCATGTACAGGTAATACGAGAGCAGGATGGTGGTCATCAGCATCGTAATTACAATGGCAAGTCCGTAGGCCGCTTCCATGGCACCCGATTCTTTGAAGTACAGCACTACGCCGATGCAGCCCAGCATGAGCATCCAGTTCAGCGAAGGAATATAAAGCTGCCCCTTCAGTTCGGTCGGATACTTGATTTTTACTTTCGGCCAGAGGTTGAGGCGGATGGCTTCGTTGATCAGCGTGAACGAACCGCTGATGAGGGCCTGGCTGGCTACAATGGCCGCCGCAGTTGCAATTACAATGCCGATGGCGTTAAACCATTCGGGCATCATACTGTAAAACGGGTTACCGCCAGCAAAATCGGACATCATTTTACCGTCGTGCTGGATGAGCCATGCACCTTGTCCCATGTAATTCAGGATGAGCGCGCTTTTTACAAAGCCCCAGCTTACGCGGATGTTTTTGCGGCCGCAATGGCCAAGGTCCGAATACAAAGCCTCTGCCCCCGTGGTGCACAGGAATACGGCACCAAGCAACACCAGCGGATGAAAACCGTCGGGCGGATTGATGAGCAGGTTAACGGCATAATGCGGACTCAGTGCTTTCAGAATGCCGGGTGCACCGGCCAGGTTGGCCACCCCAAGCACCGCAAGCATGGAGAACCAGACAAACATAATCGGCCCGAACGATTTGCCGATTAAGCCTGTACCAAACTGCTGCGCTACAAAGAGCGCAATAAGAATTCCGATTACAATGGGGATAATGGTTTCTTTTGCAATGCCGAACACCGCAAGCCCCTCCACAGCCGAAGAAACTGAAATGGGTGGCGTAATAATTCCGTCAGCCAGCAACATACTGCCGCCTACAATGGCCGGCAACAGCAGCCAGCGTTTTTTGCTGCGGCGCACCAGGGCATACAACGCAAAAATTCCGCCTTCACCCTTGTTGTCGGCGCGCAGGGTAAGCATTACATATTTGATGGTGGTCTGTAACGTCAGCGTCCATATGATGAGCGAAATACCGCCCAGCACCACATCGCTGTTGATCGGCCGGTCGCCGACGATGGATTTCATTACATACAGCGGCGATGTTCCGATGTCGCCGTAAATAATACCGAGGGTAATCAGCAGGCCGGCTGCGGATACTTTGTTCAGGTTGTGATGACCGTCTGAGCTCATGTTGACGTGAAAAACGGGGCAAATGTAAAAAGAATAACAGTGCAGAAACCGAAAGGTTTACCATCACCGCTGTTTAAAATCATTCTGCTTAAAAAACGGGGCAGCCTGCCGGAATTACATTTTGGGTGTGGCATCGGTTGCCGGGGGCGGCTGATCGTCGAGGCGTTTCATGTTCAGGTCGCGGACGGGGGAAATTACAATTGGCACTTTTTCCACCATCACATAACTCGTATCCAGCCCGAAGGCGCGTTCTTCCGAAAGGGTAATCGGTTTCAGGAAGTAATAAATATCGAGAATGATCTTTTCGTAGAACGGAATTTCATTGTCGGTGGAAAGGTATTTTTCGAGTACCACGAACCGGAAATCGCCGATCACATTTTTACGGTTCAGCGATTCGTAGCGGCTGGTAATATCCACCTCGTGGTTTTTTACCATGTCTTCCACCACCTTGCGGAACATGAGGTTGATGCGCGGCGGCACCCGGAAACCGAGGAAAAAATCAACACGGATCACATCGCCTTTGACCAGCTGCGTTACCTTGTATTCCAGGCGGTACGGCTCATCCACTACGTGCACGTGAATAAACCAGTACACGTCGGCGCGTTTGGGCTGTTTCTGCAGAATGGAATAAATAATTTTCGACTCGATGTCCTGTTTGTTGTCAGCACTGGTAAGATACACCAGGTGCGTTGCGAATTTAGAAACCGATGTATCTTCTTTCAGCGAATCGAACAGCGGCAGGTAGTCGCTTATTTTTACAAACTCCACGTACCGGTTCCTGATTTTCCGTGCATCGTACCACACCCACATCAGCGTAACGAGGAAGGCCGCAATCATCATACTGATCCAGCCGCCGTGGGTAAACTTATCCATGTTTGCAATAAAGAACGACAGTTCCACCACGAGGTACACGATCACAAATCCATATACAAAATAGCGCGGGTATTTTTTGATGCGCATAAAATAGGTAAGCAGGCGCGACGACATGAGCATGCCGAGGATGATGGTAAGCCCGTATGCCGCTTCCATGTTCGACGATTCGCGGAAATAAAGCACCACGCACACGCAGCCGAGATACAGCAGCCAGTTCACCGATGGAATATAAAGCTGCCCTTTCAGTACGGTCGGGTATTTGATGCGCACCTTCGGCCAGAAATTGAGGCGCATGGCTTCGTTCACCAGCGTAAACGAACCACTGATGAGTGCCTGGCTGGCCACGATGGTTGCGGCCGTAGCGATAATGATACTGGGGATAAGAAACCAGTCGGGCATCAGTTCATAAAACGGGTTTTTACCTTCCAGCGGGCCCTGGTGTTCGAGCAGCCATGCGGCCTGTCCGAAATAATTGAGCACCAGCATCGTTTTTACAAATATCCAGCTGATGCGGATGTTTTTGCGGCCGCAATGGCCCAGGTCGGAATACAAGGCCTCTGCTCCCGTGGTACACAGAAACACCGCCCCCAGCAGCCAGAAACCGCCCGGGTGATTCACCAGCAGGTTTATGGCGTGGTGCGGACTGAGCGCCTGCAGCACCGAAAGGTTTCCGCCCACGTGGTAAATACCGACCACGCCGAGCATCAAAAACCACACGAACATAATGGGACCAAACGATTTGCCGATGAACCCGGTTCCGAACTGCTGTACAAAAAACAGCACGGTAATGATTGCGATAACAATGGGAACCGTGCGGTCGCTTGTCATCACATCGTGCAGCGCGGGAATATTGCGCAAACCTTCAATGGCTGAGGAAACCGAAATCGGAGGTGTAATAATGCCTTCCGCAATAATGGCGCTGCCCCCGATGATAGCGGGCACGAGCAGCCACTTTACCTTGGTGCGTTTGACGAGCGTATATAATGCAAAAATACCGCCCTCGCCCTTGTTATCGGCGCGAAGCGTAAATGTTACGTACTTGATGGTTGTTTGTAATGTCAGCGTCCAGAATACACACGACACGCTGCCGAGAATCAGTTCGGGGTCAATGCCGTGCCCGGCTTTCTGCGTGTTTTCGATGATTGCTTTGAACACGTAGAGCGGCGACGTACCGATATCACCGAAGATAATACCCAGGGTAATAAGCAGACCTGCTGCAGAAACTTTATTCAGATTATGATGGCCGTTCGCGCCCATGGGTCGTTACAAAATCGGGCAAAGGTAGGGATAATCGGTGCGCCTTAAAGCCTTTTGCAGAAAGAAATAGCGTGGTATGTAAAAACGATCTACGCCATTCTTGTCCGCTTCAGCAGGTACGGTAACAGCACCTGTTTAAACCCAAGGTTGATGTCGGCTTCCACAAAGTCGATGCGGAACTGGATTCAGGAGGCAGAAGGAACAGCACGCAGTCTTTCGACAAAATGTGTAAATCCAACATTGAATTTTGATATATCCTCGATGTCTTTTTTCCTTTTTACAAGACCAAGCAGGCCATTATATGCCCTAATACCATTCGGGCTGTTTTTAGATGCAGGAATCTTATCCATGTTATTTTTGGCCAGACCGCTATTTAATGTTGCGAAGCAGTTTTTCGTATTTTTTCGCTTATTGTCGGTATAAACCAATGGCAGCAGCCAGCATTCGATGGAGTGAATACAAATTGCGAAAAAGATTCGATCCTTATATTTTTCAAGTATTTCAGGCTTAATCAACCCCGAAAGCCGTTCTGAAATTTCACTATGCAGTTCCGCATCCGTTTTTGTTTTTCCTCCAGGATGAAGATGATTTACATTAAACGGACTTTGCCCCGATTTATCACTGTCAATCTGTATAACCAGGTATTCATTTTCAATCAGGATGTCTTTAAGTTCGGAACGTTCACAATATTTCAGCACTTCGGCCCAGCCGCCTGAGCCATCCTGTGATTCATCAATTACTTTGGGTTGTATTTGTTTAATATTCGGAGACGCATCCTTGAAATACTTGCTTATCATGTGTTTGATTACGCGATGCTCCGAAACGCCTTCTGTAATTAAAGCAAAATTCATAACGGTATGGGTTTAAAAAATCAAAAATTATCTGGCAGTCCGCCTATGTAACCATTTGTCCAGATTTCGGACAGTTTCATTGTACGCTCTGGATTATATTTAATACGTTCTGCAATGGTGTGTCCGTCGTCGTTTCTTCTGATTACAAATAACCGCTGTTCATCATCTTTCAGATTCAATCCATCTAGAATGGCTGGATTATGTGTTGTTACAATGGCTTGTTTTTTATGCTTTTTAGCAAGCGTTGCCAGGTTCTTGGTGAGTTCTTTACAAAGTTTAGGGTTGAATGACGTGTCAATATTATCAACCGCAAAAAACGTTGGAGTTGCAGGGGAAATGAACAGTGTTGAATAAAACAGCAGGTACAGAAAACCTTCGTTTGTACTGCGCTGATCAAAGTATTGTAAATCTTTGTTCAGGTAGCGGTCGCGGATATTTAATGAAAACTCATTTGAGAGCAGGTTTGCTGGCAATTCAAAGTTCTCAAACCAATCCAGTAATATCAAATTGTCTTTTATGCTTTTAAGTAGTTTGCTGTTTTTTTTGTGTTTTGAGAGCTCTTTCAGGTATTGAAAAATACCTTCGCCTTTTATGCCGAGCGGGTATATTTGGGTAGTATCTTCAAATTTGCGGAGGCTACTTTGCTCTGGTGAATAAATAATAAAGCTTGAAAGCTCTTGGCAATTATTACGTTGTCTAATAAAATTAGAAATCTCTTCCAAGCCAGATTTATCCGTATATGTTTTTGTGTGCAAAACTTGTTCCCCTGATTTTAGGGTAATGATTTTTTTAGTAAGATCAATGAATACTTCGATGTCATCTAATGTACGCCACTTTTTGTCTGCATTATTTGTATTCGCTATATGATAATTATAAGTATAACTCATTAAGTCATCTTGTACGGCAACTTCAATACGATTTTTGTTTTTTCTATTCCCTTTTTCTGCAAACGCCGAAAACATAAACTCCGGATTAGTAACCCGAATACCCCGGCTACCCAAAAACTCAAAGTCTAACTTATCCGCACTGGCGGCAGCGCCAAAAGCAAGCGCTTCCAGTATATTCGATTTGCCGCACCCATTTTCGCCGATAAAAACATTAAAACGTCCCAAGTCCAGTTTGAGATCAACTACGGATTTGAAGTTTTTAATGTGAACAGATTTGATCATAATGTGTTTCTGCTAAGTAGAATCCAAACCAAAGTTAGGATTGTTTTTTTAATGCGTAAAATGATGTTGAATCGGCCACCTACGCCATCCGCGTCCGTTTCAAAAGGTACGGCAACAACACCTGTTTAAACCCAAGGTTGATGTCGGCTTCCACAAAGTCGATGCGGAACTGGGCGCAGCGCAGAGCGAGTTCTTTTTTGAAGGTGGAAATGTGATCGAGGTACGTGGCTTTGATGTCGTTCGGATTTACTTTTACTTCTTCGCCGGTTTCAAGATCAACAAAGCTGTACGGACGGTTTTCAAATTCAAAATCCATCTCCTTGCTTTTGTCGGTAACATGAAACAGCACCACCTCGTGTTTGTTATGCCGCAGGTGCTGCAGGGCGGAGAAAAGTTCTTCGGCATTGGTGCCGGAATCAAACATGTCGCTGAAAATGCAAACGAGCGAGCGTTTGTGAATCGCTTCTGCAATCTGGTGCAGCGCTTCAATGGCAAAGGTTTGTTTTTTGGTTTCGGGCGGCGCGGGCTGCAGCAGTTTTTCGAGTTCGTTGTACAGCATTTTATGATGCACCACGCTGCTGCGCGCAGGTGTGTGTACGTCCAGGTGTTCGGAAAACACACTCAGTCCCACGGCATCGCGCTGGCTGCGCAGCAGTTCAATCATGGCCGCGGCACAATGGGCAGAAAAAATAAGTTTGTTGTTTTCGGCCGTCTTGCCTTTTTCCGGGAGCGGGAAGTACATGGACGACGAATTGTCAATTACCAGCTGGCAGCGCAGGTTGGTTTCTTCTTCGTAGCGTTTGATAAACAGTTTATCGCTGCGGCCGAACAGTTTCCAGTCAATGTGTTTGGTGGGTTCGCCGGTGTTATACAGGCGGTGTTCCGCAAACTCAACCGAAAAGCCGTGGAACGGACTTTTATGCAGGCCGGTAATAAAACCTTCCACCACCTGGCGCGCAAGAAGTTCGAGGTGCGAAAACTGCTGGAGTTGCTGCTGGTCGAGTTGCATCTGTATAAAGATACGTATAAATAACAAAAAGCGGCAGCGTTATTAAAAACACTGCCGCTTTGTGAAATAACAAATGTTAAAGCTGCGCCTGCAGTTTGCTTTCGAGCGTCTGTTTCGGAACAGCGCCAACTACTTTGTCAACCATCTGCCCGTTTTTCAGGTAAATGAGGGTCGGGATGTTGCGGATGCCGAATTTCATCGAAATTTCCGGGTTGCTGTCAACGTCCACTTTTCCGACAAGGGCTTTGCCGTCGTATTCTTTTGAAAGTTCTTCCACCAGCGGGCCTACCATGCGGCAGGGGCCACACCATTCTGCCCAGAAGTCGAGCAGCACAGGAACTTGCGAGTTTTCTACCAGTTCTGCATAATTTGCATCAGTGATTTGAATTGCCATTTTTTGTTCTTTTTATAGTGATAAATGCGTGAATTTTCTTCGCCCCAAAGGTACAACATTTAGAAGCACCTGTTCCTGATCAAATGTTACACCATTAACAACTTACTGACAATCCGGCAGTAATTCTACTTTTTTTCGGTCGTTACGTCGCAGTATCGCTTCTAAATTTCACGACACTGCTTACTTTTACGTCATGAGCAGCATCCGTTTACGCAAAGCCTTGCCGGCCGACCTGGCCATTGTGGCCGCCATGGCCCGGCCCATCTGGCAACACCATTATGTACCTATTATCGGGCAGGCGCAGGTTGATTATATGCTGCAGCTGATGTATTCGCCCGAAAAATTAGAACAGCAGTTACACGACGGGCATGTGTTTTACCTCGTGGAAGAAGAGGGCGTGGTGCTGGGCTACGTTTCGGTGAGTACCAAAACCCCGGGCGATTATTTCATCCACAAATTTTACCTCGAAAGTCCCGGCAGGGGCAAAGGAACCGGCAGCCGTATTTTTGAACTGCTGCTGCACGAAATCGGCGATGTAAAAACCATACGCCTCACCGTAAACCGGAAGAATTACAAAGCCATCAATTTCTATTTCAAAATCGGTTTCCGCATCGAAGAAGTGAAAGACTTCGATATCGGCGGTGGCTTTTTGATGGAAGATTTTGTGATGCTGCGTAAAAGCTGATCCGTTATGCTTTTGTAACCGGCTTTTTGCGGCTCAGCGCCTTTTTCACATACAGGTAATCGAGGTAATACAGCACGCGCACCGAAACCGAATTGTACTGCGGCGCTGCCACGGTTTGCTTAAAATCACTGAAGTAATTGTCAATAATAACCGGGCTCTCTGTCAGAATGTTCTGTTTCCACGCAATGCTCAGCGTACTTCCCGGCGCAAATATCCAGCGGTACACCAGGTCCACATTGAAGGAATTGAAGCTGAAATCGTGGTAGCCCCCGTAATTAATGTAATCGGTCAGGTTGCCGTCTTCCTCCAGCACATAAAATCCGAGGTACTTACCCGTGGCCCAGTAGTGGCGCGCATTGATGCCGATGGTCATGTCGCGCATAAACACATACGAGGCATTCATGTTCGCATCAATGTTCCGGATGTAGCGCCTCCCGAACACAATGGTTTCGTCCGCTTCCGTATGCACCCAGCCCCGGTCGCCATAATCCATGTGAATGCCCGGACCCATGGCCAGTGTAAACCGGTTACCGGCGCGCCAGTTCAGGTAAATGCTTCCACCACCCCAGGGATTAGCCGGTATGGTGGGCGAAATACGGTTGGTAATACCGGAATAGTAGTTGATGTTGTAACTCACCTTGTTATTCTGGTTGCTGTTGTACCCGCCGAACAGGTTGTAAAATGCATTGCGGCGGTAAATGCGTCCCGGCGTGCGCGGTTCGTAATAATCCAGCTCATCAAACGGCGAAATATAAAACCCGATGTAGGTGCTGTTCAGTTTTTTAAACTGCATCCAGGTAAAAAAGTTAATGCCCGCTCCGTTCCGTGTTCCCCGAAGGATGTTCTCGTTTAAATTAAACGAAATTTCAAGGTTCCCCTGGTTGATGAATTTCCACGGTTTCAGGATGTTATAGCCGAGATACACATTGTTATTGGCCACGTTGGTTTCAAACGTAATCCCCATGTCGTTGGCATCGTAATTCTGCCCGATGGCCCGGCGCGAAATGCCGTAATTCCATTTGCCGCTGTTTTTACGGAGGGCGATGGAATATTTGGCACCCAGCTGTGAGTTGAACTGGCCCCGGATGGAATCAATGGGTTGCAGCAGATTACTTACGGCACCGTCAAACGAAAAATTCCAGGTGTTTTTTTTGTTGTTGATGGATGCCCCCGCCCCCGTAACGTTGCCATGGCTGTACCCCGATCCGCGGATTACGTTGGTATTAATGAGGTACACCGATGAACCGTTTACCAGCTGTTTGTCAAGCACAAAAATGTTGTAGTTCGAACGGGGTTCGGTAAGTATTTTTCGTTCTTCGCCGGTAATGGTGTCGCGGGCAGTGGCGTACGTATTGTCCACAATGGCGTTCAGAATGCCCAGCCCCAGGCCGTTTGCAGTGCGTCCCGAGAGTTTCGATGCATTCAGCAGTTTGGCGCGGGTCGGATTTTTCTCCAGTTTTTCGTCATCTTCCAGCAGGTACGGCGCGCTGTAAAAATTGCTCGGGGTTTTGCCGATGCGCCGCGAATAAAACAGGTCGCCGCGTGAAAACAGGTCAACACCTTCGAGGAAGAACGGGCGGCGATCCTGGTACTGTTGTTCAAACGCGCCGAGGTTTTTCACCGTGTTGTCGCTCTGCACCTGGCTGAAATCGGGCAGCAGCGTGGCATCGAGTGTAAAACTTTCATTTACCCCGTATTTGATATCGAGTCCCCCGCTGAAACTGTTCGAGTTGGGGTTCCCGATAGCGTTGCCGTCGTTTTCATAAATCACGGTGCCGTAAGGTGTTGCCGAAAGGCGCAGCGGGGGTTTTATGCCGGTCATGCCTTTTAATATGCCCCAGTACAGCTGGCCGTTCTGTGCACCGCGCGGGGTGAGGCACCACTGGTCAAACTCCTGGTAGCGCTGCAGCGTGCGGGTAACCTGCAGTCCCCAGTTCTGTTCTTCGCTCGACGGGAAACGCAGAGCCGAGTAGGGGATGGCTATTTCCACACTCCAGCCGTTGGGTAGTATCTTTACCGCACTTTTCCATACGCCGTCGTAATTATAGTCGGAAAAACGCGAATCGCTTTGCACTCCCGAAGCGGTTACCGAAAAATCATAAGCATCCTGCTGGGTATTGTAGGTATCAAAAACAACCCGGAACTGATCGGCGGTGAGGTAGTTGTCGCGGATGCCCATCTGTTTCATAATGCTGTCAGGTGCAGTATCGTAAAGCATGCCGGCTATATACACCGCGGTATTGTCGTAAATGACCCGGAACTCGGTTTTCTGGCGAACAGGCGCACTCTGAATCGGGCTGGCCTGTGTAAAATCGCTTTGCGCTTCCACCAGTTTCCAGCACGCATCATCAAGAACACCGTCAATATGCGGAGCCGTTTCGGTTTTGGCGGTTGTGTAAATTTTGCGGACAATGGTATCCTTCTGGGCAAAGGACAAAATACTGACAAAAAGAAATGCCGTCAGAACAAGTGCGGGTTTACGTAGCATAATGGTGTGGTGTGGCAAAAGTAGGCTGTTTTAAATTGTCCTAATGCAAAAAAACCTTAAAAGCTACTAAAAGGCAACGATTTATTTTGTACGGTAGTAATGACGCATGAGCGGTATTTTAGTTACAGGGTGACGGATATTTTTCCACATCACGTTTTGCGCGTATAAAAACCTCTTATTTTTGGAACCCAAACACGTAACAACTATCGTTTATGAATCTTCACGAGTACCAGGGTAAGCAGATTTTAAAAAGTTTTGGAATTCCGATCCAGGAAGGCATTGTGGCCGAAACCGTTGAGCAGGCTGTTGAAGCCGCTACCGAAATTTCAAAAGCCACCAACAACCCGATTGTAATTGTTAAAGCCCAGATTCACGCCGGCGGCCGCGGAAAAGGCGGCGGGGTGAAAGTGGCCAAAAACATTGACGATGTGCGGGAAAAGGCTGCCGCCATTCTCGGTATGCACCTGGTAACCCCGCAAACCAGCGCGGCCGGTAAACTCGTGCGCAAAGTGCTCATCGCACAGGATATGTACTACCCGGGCCCCAGCCCGACCAAAGAATTTTACATGAGCGTGCTGCTCAACCGTGGCCGCGGCCGTAACACCATCGTGTATTCTACCGAAGGCGGTATGGACATTGAGCATGTAGCGGAAGTTACCCCGCACCTCATTTTCAAAGAAGAAATTGATCCGGCTGTTGGCCTGCGCGACTTCCAGTGCCGCAAAATTGCCTACAACCTGGGCCTCAGCGGTGAAGCGTTCAAAAACATGGTGAAGTTCATCGCGCAGCTGTACAAAGCTTACGAAGCCATTGATGCAAGCCTGTTCGAAATCAACCCGGTGCTGAAATCGTCAGATGATAAAATCATCGCCGTGGATGCAAAAGTTACGGTTGATAACAACGCGCTCTTCCGCCACAAAGACATTGAAGACATGCGCGATGTGCATGAAGAAGATCCGACTGAAGTGGAAGCAGGCAGCTACGGCCTTAACTATGTGAAGCTCGACGGCAACGTGGGCTGCATGGTAAACGGTGCGGGCCTGGCCATGGCCACCATGGACATCATTAAACTGGCGGGCGGCGATCCGGCCAACTTCCTCGACGTGGGAGGTACTGCAAACGCTGCACGCGTGGAGCAGGCATTCCGCATCATCCTGAAAGACACCAACGTAAAAGCAATTCTCGTAAATATTTTCGGCGGCATTGTGCGTTGCGACCGTGTGGCGCAGGGCATTGTGGATGCTTACAACAACATCGGCAACATCAGCGTGCCGATCATTGTACGCCTCCAGGGTACAAATGCGATCGAAGCACAAAAAATCATTGCCGAATCGGGCCTCAAAGTATATTCCGCGATCCAGCTGCAGGAAGCTGCCGACCTGGTGAAGGAACATGTGAAAGGCTGATCGGGTTACTGCGTTATTTGAAAAGACGGGATAACGAGTTAATCGGGATTCCGTCTTTTTTTTCACCGGTTTGCAGCCAAACGATGGGAAAGAAAACCACTCAGCCGCAATGTGCTGCCTGTATTGCAGGCACCCATTCCATTTTCGGGAATCTCGAAGAGCAGCAGGTGCAGTTTCTCAGCGAACAGAAATACTGCCAGCATTACCAGAAAGGACAGGTTATTTTCAGGGAGGGCACCCGCCCGCTGGGGTTGTACTGCGTAAATGCCGGTAAAATAAAACTCACCTACCTCGGCGACGAAGGCCGTGAACAGATTATTCACCTGGCTAAAGCGGGCGATATACTTGGCTACCGTGCCCTGCTCGGCGATGATACGTATTCGCTTTCTGCCGTGGCCATAGAAGATTGTGCGATCTGTTTTATCCCGCGCACGTCGTTCCTCGAACTGGTGCAGCAGAACAGTAAACTTTCGGGCGAACTCATTAAGTTACTTACCGCCGAACTGCGCATGACCGAGCAGCACCTGGCGGGCATGGCCCAGAAAACCGTGCGCGAACGCCTGGCCGAAGCACTGCTGCTGCTGCGCGAAACGTATGGTTTTGAACCCGGAACACAGGTATTGCAGGTGCAACTCAGCCGCGAAGAATTAGCCAACATGGTGGGCACCGCCACAGAAACCATCATCCGCCTGCTCACCGAAATGAAACACGATGCCATCGTGGAACTCACCGGTAAAAAAATACACCTGGCCGATATACCTGCCCTGGAAAAACTGGCGGGCTGGTAGATCCCTGATAAAAATCAGTTTGTGCACTGACCGCACTCATGGTGCAGAAATGCTGTTATACTGACTTTTGTACTGTTCAATAAAAACAAACAATACAAAACTCAACGTCATGAGCCGCAGCCGAATCATTTCAATCGCTATCTACGCAATCACCTTCGCACTTCCTTTTTATTTCCTCTACATTGTTGACGAAGGCGTATTCGCAGCGAAACACATTATCCTGTTCCTTTTAACGCTGGTGGGTTTCTTCACTGCATTTGCAATCGGCACAAACAAACCGTTCGATGCCAAACCGCAGGCGGTAAAAAACAGCACCCGTAACATGTCCGGAAACACTGAGCGCCGCGAGGCCGCTTAGTCCGGAACAAATACAATTCCTTTTTGACTTCATTGGCTATCCTCCTGGCCGGTGAAGTCATTTTTTTTACGTACTTATCTCTTGTGCTCCTGCCTGATTTTTTCAGCCAGCCATTCCGTCAGTTCGCGGCCACCTGTGGTATTGAAATGATCGTGGTCGGACCAGTTTTCTTTTTTACTGAAAATGGAATCGGGAGCCAGCCATACTTCCCCGAACTGATTGTAATAATTCATTTCACGCGGCGTAATGTTGCGGCAGCCGTAAGGCGGCAGAAACAGGAAGCGCACAGGGCAGTTGCGGGCTTTTGCTTTTGTAATCAGCCGTTCGAGCCAGGCTTTGCTATAACGCAGTTCAAAATTTCCCCAGCTTCCCGGAACTTCGTTCGAAACCGTTGCACAGCGGGCTGCGGATTCTTCCAGTTCCTTCACATCAGCGAGGTGTCCTGTTTCAAAATAACCGAAGCGGGAAGAACCGTTACTTTTTTTCGGTGCAGGCTGTTGCGGCTGCCAGATGGAATTGCGCACATATTGCAGGCGCAGTAAACCGGCATCGTACATGGTGCTGAAGTATTGCTGGTTCACAAACGATTCGGGAAGCAGGTAGTCGTGCGGGCGGGCGAGGCAATAAAACACCGGGTGCGGGGCAATGCCTTCTTTTTCGTGTATTTCAATAACGATGCAGCTGCCCGGTTTTACATCCAGCACCTGGTCCATGACATCTTCGCCCAGCACCGTTTCCAGGTCGCGGCCGATGCGGCAGTGCCCGGCGTTGAGCACGTGCAGCGGCAGCCCGGCTGAATCAAGCCGTGTTTCGAGCAGCGAATCGTTCACCGCCCGAAGCATGCGCGACGTGCCGATAAACACAATGTTGGCCGGTTTTTTCTGTTCATACAGACGGCTGAACATCCACGCACCTTTGCTGCTGCAATCGTCTTTCAGATACAGGTATTGAAATTGCCGCGGGCAGTTGTAAACCAGCAGCGCCCCGGCCGTCGCTAGCAGCGGCAGCAGAAACACAACGAGCTGTTTTAAAAATCCACGCATCAGAACTGGAAATAAACAAAGTTGGGGGTGTTGTCAAAAACACCCAGTAAAAGAATGACCAGCAGCACACTGTAATACACCATCCAACGCACCGGCCGCCCGCGCTGCAGCATCCAGGGCAGTATGCGCCGGTCGTTCCATTCAATCACAAACATACCGATGATCAGTAGCGCAAGTGCGATGATAAAGGGCAGACTGAGAAACACGGTGTGGAACTGCGTAACAACATCGGCAAATGAAAACGACGTGAACATGTCATGAAAAATACTAATGCTCACCTGCAGGCCGCTGGCGCGGAAAAACACGAGTGCAAACATAAAATAGCAGAACACCAGCAGCATGCTTAACGCAGCAGGCAGTTTGATGCGCAGCGGCTGCAGCAGTTGTTCGGCGCAGATGAAGAACCCGAGCCAGATGCCCCAGATCACAAACTTCCATTCGGCACCGTGCCACAGGCCGGAGACCATAAATATGATCATCAGGTTGAGGAGTGTGCGTGCGAGTCCTCTTTTACTGCCGCCAAGGGGAAAGTAGATGTAATCTTTAAACCAGCTCGAAAGCGAGATGTGCCAGCGCCGCCAGAATTCGCGGATGGAGGTGGAGAAGTACGGCCGGTCGAAGTTTTTCATCAGCTCGAAACCAAACAGCCGCGCACAGCCCCGTGCAATATCGCTGTATCCTGAAAAGTCGCAGTACACCTGGATCGCAAACAACACCGTGGCCACCAGCAGCACCGTTCCTGTATAGTTTTCAGGATGTCCGTACACCGGATCCACAAACCGCGCGCAGTTATCGGCAATCACCACTTTTTTGAAAAAGCCCCAGAGCATGAGGCGCAGCCCGGCCACCGCTACTTCGCGCACAAATATGCGTGCACTGTAAAACTGCGGCAGCAGGTTGGCTGCACGTTCAATCGGACCGGCCACCAGCTGCGGGAAAAAACTCACAAATGCCATAAACGCCACCGGGTCGCGCGTGGCTTTCAGTTTGCCGCGGTAAATGTCAATGGTGTAGCTGAGTTCCTGGAAGGTGTAAAACGAAATTCCGACCGGCAGAATAATCTCCAGCGAAGGCGCATGCAACGTAACACCAAAGTATCCGAATGCATCAATAAACGACCCGACGAAAAAATTGAAATACTTGAAAAAACCAAGCATGCCCAGGTTCACAACCAGCGAAACATACAGGAACTGTTTTTTCCGACGCTGCGTGGGTGCATTTTCAATCTGTATGCCGATGAAAAAATCAATCACTGAGCTGATGAGCAGCAGGCCGAGGAAACGCCAGTCCCACCAGCCATAAAAAAGATAACTGACAAGCACCAGCAGCAGGTTCTGTTTCCGCAGCGAGCGCCGGAAAACAAACCAGTAAAACACAAATACGAGTACAAGAAAAACCCCGAAGGTGGCCGTGTTAAAAACCATTGCTGCAAATATGCGGAATAATTTTTCTTTACACCGATTTTCCTATCCTGGAATAAAACGGTTCGCGGCTAAAGCACAATGCTTATTGTTGTAAACAAATACATAAGAAAACCGTAAAGCACCCAGCCTCCGATAATCGTGAGCGGTAATATAACCGCAAATGCAAAAACAGCCTCCCGCCGGTTGCGTCTGAAATCAGGGAGGTATGCAAAAATGTAAGCTGCGAGCAATATAAGCAGCAAGGCAAAGGGAACCATTACCATCGTACTGATTTAAAGTTGCTGCACCTCACTGAATTCCGGGATCACCACAGTTGCAAATCCTTTTTCCTGCAGGCGTTCGCGGAATTTTTCCTGCGAGGGCAACTCGCCGTGAACGAGGAACACTTTTTTTACTTTCGATGCATCCTGGCATGAGAGAAACTCCAGCATTTCGTTGTAATCGGCATGCGCGCTGTACGAGGCAATGCTCACCACTTCGGCCCGCACATCGACTGGTTTGCCGAAAATACGCACCTGTTTTTCGCCCGCCACCAGCCTGCCGCCCAGCGATCCCGGTGAACAGTAACCCACCATCAGAATCGTATTCCGTTCGTCGCTGATGTTGTTCAGCACATGGTGTTTGATGCGCCCGGCTTCAATCATACCCGATGCCGAAATGATGATGCACGGCTCGTGCAGGTTGTTCAGCGCTTTCGACTGTTCCACATTTTCAATGTAGTTGAGCGTTGAAAAACCAAACGGATCGGGATCGTTTTTCATGCTGTCAAGAATATCGAGGTTGTAACTTTCCGGGTGCTTCGCCATAATGTTGGTGGCGTTAAGCGAGAGCGGACTGTCCACAAATATTTTTACACGCGGCAGTTTGCCTTCATTCCACAGGTTGTTCAGTGTGTACACAATTTCCTGTGTGCGGCCGAGGCTGAACGCGGGGATAAGCACTTTGCCTTTTTTCTCCACGCACGTATTGTAAATCACATCGTGCAGTTTTTGCGCAGCATCGGCGGTGGCATCGTGCAGACGGTCGCCATACGTGGATTCCGAAATAATGTAATCGGCCTGCGGAAAATGTTCGGGCGCTTTCAAAATAAGATCGTGGTAACGGCCGATATCGCCGGTAAACGTGAGTTTTGTTTTTTTACCGTTTTCTTCCAGCTGCAGGTGCACCGCAGTGCTGCCCAGGATGTGCCCGGCATCGGTAAAATGAAACGTTACACCTTCGGCCACATTGTACAGCTGGTGATACGGCACTGCCACAAACTGTTCCATGGTTTGTATCACATCGTCTTCCGTATAAAGCGGCTTCAGTTCTTTTTTGCCATCCTTACGCCGTTTTTTATTGATGTACTCCACATCGCTTTCCTGGATGTGCGCGCTGTCTGTCAGCATCACCTGGCACAGGTCAATGGTGGCCGGTGTGGCGTAAATGGGGCCGCGGAAACCGTCGCGCACGAGGCGGGGCAGGCAGCCGCTGTGATCAATGTGTGCGTGCGAAAGAATTACCGCATGAATATGCATCGGGTTGAACCCGAAATGCTGGTTCCGGTCGTTGTTGTCAGCGCCCCGGTCCTGGAACATACCGCAATCGAGTAAAATATTTTTGTCATTCACATGCAGCAGGTGGCGGCTGCCGGTAACGGTGCGTGCTGCACCCATAAAACGGACATGCATAAACGTGGTATTGGTAGATTCCAAAGATAACAACGATTTAACGGGAGAACTATGATTTATTTTTAAAAGTCGTCGGGCTATCCGGGCAGGTTTTGTAATTTTACAGGCGACATAAATAATATACTTCTCTGCGCTATGAACAAACCGCACAATTTCAGTGCCGGTCCGGGTATCCTTCCCGAATCCGTTTTAAGGCAGGCCGCTGATGCCTGTATCAACTTTGATAACCTGGATCTTTCCCTGCTCGAAATCTCCCACCGCAGCAAAAACTTTGAAGCGGTAATGGACGAGTCGCGTTCGCTGGTGAAAGAACTGCTCGGACTGGGCGAAGGCTGGAACGTGCTTTTTCTCGGCGGCGGAGCCAGCCTGCAGTTTGCCATGGTGCCTTACAACCTGCTGCGCACCGAAGGCAGTGCAGCTTACGTAAACACCGGTGTGTGGGCCAGCAAGGCCATCAAGGAAGCCAAAATGATCGGCAATACGAACGTGATCGCTTCTTCGGAAGACAAAAAGTTTTCATACATCCCCAAAGGATTCGAAATTCCCGCTGATGCAGATTACCTGCACATCACATCGAACAATACCATTTACGGAACACAGATGCATGCGTTCCCGAAATCGCCGGTGCCGGTAGTGTGCGATATGTCAAGCGACATTTTCAGCCGCCGCGTAAACGGAAATGATTTCAGCCTCATTTATGCCGGTGCCCAGAAAAACATGGGCCCTGCAGGTGCCACTATGGTAGCCGTACACGATGATGTACTCGGCAAAACCGGCCGGAAAATGCTGAGCATGCTCGATTACCAGGTACATATCAAGGGCGAATCGATGTACAACACACCGCCCGTGTTCCCGATTTATGTGTCCATGCTCACCATGAAATGGCTGAAAGAAAACGGCGGCGTAGAGTGGATTGAAAAAGTGAACAACGAAAAAGCGGCGGCCCTGTACACCGAGGTTGACCGCAACAGCCTGTTTACCGGTACCACGGCCGTGGAAGACCGTTCGAAAATGAACGCCACGTTTGTAATGACCAAACCGGAACTCGAACCGGAGTTTGATAAAATGTGGAAAGAAGCCGGTATCAGTGGCCTGCGTGGCCACCGCGATGTGGGCGGCTACCGCGCATCCCTGTACAACGCACTGCCGCTTGACAGTGTGCTGGTGCTTGCTGATGTGATGAAGGCGTTTGAGCAGAAGTTTGCGTAAGCACGGCGCGGCAATGGGCGGGGAAGAAACGAGGCACGCTGATTTATTCCAACCGCACCTGAAAGCGGGGGAACGCCTCGTGTGGACAGGCCAACCCAAACAGGGCGTGGTCTTCACCGGCATGGATGTAATTGCATTGCCGTTCGGTATATTCTGGCTGTTGCTTTCCCTCGTTTTTGTAGCGATGGCCATTTTTGGTGATCCCGATGAAATTTCTTGGGTATTTGTCTGCATCGGTTTGCCCTTTGTTTTTATCGGGATGCAGATGACATTTATCCGGTTTTTTATGGATAAAAACCGCCGCGCAAAAACATTTTATGCGGTAACTGATAAACGCGCCATCGTGGTTGAAGCCTATTCACCGCCACGCATTTTTACCTACGAACAAGCCGATTTATTTGACCTGCGTATCAACCGGCGCAATGGCAACGCCGATGTACTTTTCGGCGGCTGGAAAATTCCGCAGCGCAAACGCATCAACCTGTTTTACTGGCCTTACGGAATCATCAGTGGTTTCCGCATGATTGCAGATGCCGAAACGGTATACGCCCTGCTCGGGGAAATGCGCAGCAGCGGTTTGATTGCGGATACACCAACGAACCAAACAAACGTGTAATTTTGAATTTATGAGCAAACTGATTCTCGCCAACGATGGCATTGATGCAGCAGGCAAAGCCCTGCTCGAACAGGCCGGTTTTACCGTTATAACTGAAAAAGTTCCGCAGGAGCAGCTGGCCGATGCAATCAACAGCAAAGGCTACACGGCCCTCACCGTGCGCAGTGCCACCAAGGTGCGTAAAGACGTAATTGATGCCTGTCCCGGCCTGAAAGTAATCGGCCGCGGCGGTGTGGGCATGGACAATATTGATGTGGACTACGCCCGCAGCAAAGGCATTGCGGTAATCAACACACCCGCAGCATCGTCGCACTCGGTGGCGGAACTGGTGTTTGCACACCTCTTCGGGGCAGTGCGTTTTGTGTATGATTCCAACCGGCAGATGCCTGTAAAAGGCGATACGCAATTTGATGCACTGAAAAAACAATACGCCAAAGGCCTGGAGCTGAAAGGCAAAACCATGGGCATTGTGGGCTTCGGCCGCATCGGGCAGTCGGTGGCGAAAATCGCACTCGGCCTCGGCATGAAGGTGGTGGCCCACGATCCGTTTCTGAAAGAAGCCGCGCTGGAGCTTGAAATTGCCGGTGCCGGACCAATTACCATAACCGCGGTTACGGTTTCATTGGATGATGTGCTTACGCAAAGCGATTTCATTTCCATGCACGTTCCCGGCGGAAAAGTAATTGATGCGGACCAGATCCAGAAAATGAAAAGCGGCGTGATCCTTATCAATGCTGCCCGCGGTGGTGTAATTAACGAAGACGAACTGCTGATGGGACTTGATGGCGGTAAAATAGCACATGCCTGCCTCGATGTGTTCGAAAACGAACCCACCCCGCGCAAAGACCTGCTTTCGCATCCGAAAATTTCGCTCACGCCGCACATCGGTGCATCTACCGAAGAAGCACAGGAACGCATCGGAATTGAGCTGGCCGAGAAAATTATCGCTGCACTTTCCTAAATTAGCGGCTATGGCCAACATCAAACCGTTTAAGGGCATACGCCCGGCGCCTGACAAAGTGCATCTCGTTGCATCGCGTTCGGTAGATAATTATTCGAAAGGCGATCTGAATGAGAAACTGCGCGGTAACCCGTACACGTTTCTGCATGTCATTCATCCCGATTTCAGCGATAAAAAAAGCACTCGCCCGGGTTCGCCCGAACGGTTGAAAAAAGTAAAAGCCGTGTACAATGCGTTTCATGCCGAAGGCATTTTTGTGCGGGATGAAGCACCGTGTTATTATGTGTATCGCCAGCAGAAAAAAGACCATGCATACACCGGTATTATTGGTTGCAGCAGTATTGATGATTATTTTAACGGGGTGATTAAAATTCACGAACAAACACTTTCCGAACGCGAACGCAAACTGAAAGATTACCTCGAAGTATGCGATTACAACGCCGAGCCGGTGCTGTTCTGTTACCCGGATGACCTGGTGATTAACGAACTGACCGCAACCATTACCAGCCGCCGTGCGGACAATGATTTTACCACCACCGACCGCATCCGGCATACGCTGTGGATTGTGAACGATCTGCACGAAGTGAATATCCTGCAGCAGCGTTTTTCGGAACAACCGGCCATTTATATTGCTGACGGGCATCACCGTTCTGCATCGTCGGCACTGCTTGGTAAATCGCGGCGGGAGAAGTTTCCGGATTATACCGGCAGCGAGCCGTGGAACCATTACCTCGGTGTGTTTTTCCCGGAATCGGAACTGAAAATTTTTGATTTTAACCGTGTGGTGAATGAACTGAACGGGTTGAGCGACGAAGAATTCCTGCAACGCATCGGTGAAAAATTTGAAGTAACAAATAAAGGCGAAACCACGTTCCGCCCGTCGTGCCTGCATGAGTTCGGGATGTACTTTGCCGGTAACTGGTACCAGCTGCTGCCCAAACCCGGCGTAGTGAGCAGCGATCCGGTGGGTGCGCTGGATGCGTCTATTCTCACGCAGCATATTTTATCACCCGTGCTCGATATTCACGACTTGCGTACGGATAAACGCATCGGTTTTGTTTCCGGCGTGAAAGGCCTGGAAGAACTGAAAAACCAGGTGGACAACTGGGGCTTCCGCGTTGCCTTTGCGCTGTACCCGGTGGAAATGAAACAGCTGAAAGAAATTGCAGACACGAACAATATCATGCCGCCGAAAACCACGTATGTGGAACCGAAGATGCGCAGCGGATTAGTGATTTACAGCCTGGAGGATTAATTATGAAAACAAACCTGTTTGTGTTATTAATGCTCATCGTTGTCAGCGCCGGTGCACAACGGCTGGATAAAGCTGCAAACTGTTCTAAAAAAAAACCTATGCTGACTTATATTGATGGAAGTAACAACGTGTATGAAATTCACACCGACAGCATACATTTCAAACCGGTAACCGATCCGCTGAAAAGTTCTTCAGGAACATATACCGGCGGAACACCCGCGGTGAAAGCGCTTCAGCCCGGTGCGTATGATGAGGCAAAGAAAAAATTCAGCGAACTGGCGAAAAATAAAACCATAAAAATCACCGATCGCGTAATGGGCTGTGGTACGTTAATAGTTGACGACGGAAAAAAGCAGAAACAAACACTCATCCGCAACGGTCCGGAAAAAGACGCACTTGAAAAATACCTGGAATCGTTGCTTTAACAGGTTGCAGCACCATAAAAATTTGTGTCCTTTGTGCATGCCTTTGTGTGCTTAGTGGTTAATTTTGATGCCGTTGTCCTGAAAAAAATCTAAAATGCACGCAGCATCCATTTCCGAAAACTTCGCCCGCATCAAAGCGCAGCTTCCGCCGCACGTAACACTCATCGCTGTTTCGAAAACAAAACCGGTGGAAGTGATACAGGAAGCCTACGCCACCGGCCACCGCATATTCGGTGAAAACCGGGTGCAGGAACTGGTGCCGAAATACGAAGCGCTTCCGAAAGACATCGCATGGCACCTCATCGGGCACCTGCAATCGAACAAGGTAAAATACATCGCGCCGTTTGTGGCCATGATTCATTCGGTGGACAGTTTTAAACTCGCGGAAGAAATAAACAAACAGGCCGTGAAAAACAACCGCACGATTGATGTGCTGCTGCAGATTTTTATTGCGCAGGAAGAAACCAAATTCGGCCTGTCGCCAGACGAACTTATTGAATTGCTGCAAAGCCCGGAGTTTCAGCAATTAAAACACATCCGCGTGCGCGGCCTCATGGGTATGGCCACGAACACCGACAACACGGAACAGGTAAGTGCCGAATTTCGCCAACTGAAAAAACTGGCCGATGAGGTGAAAGCGCAATTCAACCTGCCGCACTTCGATACCGTTTCCATGGGCATGAGCGGTGATTTTCCGCTGGCGGTGGAGGCGGGGAGCACGATGGTGCGGGTGGGGAGTTTGTTGTTTGGGGGGCGGTAAAATCTTATCCGAACCGCTTATATTTGGCGTCTCAACACACGCCATGAAAAAACAACTGCTTGTTTCCGCTTTCCTTTTCAGTTTAACACTTACCGCACAGCAGAACGCACCTGCGGCCAAAGAACCTGCGCCCACACCGGCGGCAGAGCGTATGACCGGGCTTGCGAAACGCGCAGCGCTGGAGCAAAAATCGCTCGTTAAAAACGTGCAGTTCCGCTCGGTGGGACCAACCATTATGAGCGGGCGCGTGGTAGATATTGAAGTGGATCCGAACGACGAAACTAAATTTTTTGTGGCCTATGCTTCGGGCGGTTTGTGGTACACCGATAATAACGGTACTACGTTTACACCGTTGTTTGATCATGAAACAGCAATTACCATCGGCGATGTGTGTGTGGACTGGAGCGGTGCAGCACCTGCCATCTGGGTAGGTTCGGGCGAAGCCAATTCGAGCCGCTCGTCGTATTCGGGAACCGGTTTGTTTTACAGCAACAACATGGGCAAAACCTGGGAGCACCGCGGGCTGGAAGAGAGCCACCACATCGGTAAAATAATTGCGCATGGTAATACGCTTGTTGTAGGAACCATTGGGCACCTGTATTCGCCTTCGAAAGAACGCGGCGTGTACAAAAGCACCGACGGCGGGAAAACGTGGAAACAGACACTCGCAGTAAATACAAACACCGGTGTAATCGAACTGATTGAAGATCCGGCTAATCCTTCGGTGTTGTTTGCTGCCGCCTGGCACCGCGAACGCCGCGCATGGAATTTTACCGAGGCCGGTGAAGGCTCCGGCATTTACAAAAGCACCGATGGCGGAAGCACCTGGCAATTGCTGAGCGGCCCGAAAAGCGGTTTCCCGCAGGGCAACGGCATTGGCCGTATCGGGTTGTGTGCGTACAGTTCGTCGGTGATGTATGCCGTGGTGGATAACCAGACCAACAAAAAAACAGAACCGGCCGATGCAGACAAAGAACCGGTGCTGAAGCCGGAAGATTTTAAAGGTATGCCGAAAGAAAAATTCCTGGAACTGAAACAGAAGCAGGTGGAAAGGTATCTCGGCGAATTTGCAATACCGGTTAATTACAACTACGCAACCATTTCGGCAATGATCCGCAATAACGAAATAAAACCCGAAGCACTCGCCGATTACGTGGAAGACGCCAACCGCAACCTGTTCAGTACCCCCATTACCGGCGCAGAACTGTACCGCACCAACGATGGCGGACAAACCTGGAACAAAACAAACGAAAAAGACCTCGAGAATTTTTATTTCACCTACGGGTATTACTTCGGTAAAATATGGGTGTCGCCGTTTAATCCCGACGAAGTATATATGGCCGGTGTGGCGCTCAAATACAGCAACGACGGCGGCAAAACATTTAAAAGCATTGACGGCGACAACCAGCACGGCGATCACCACGCACTGTTTGTGAGCAAAAAACGCCGCGGCTACCTCATCAACGGAAACGACGGCGGCATTAACATCAGCTGGGACAACGGCAAAAGCTGGATCAAATGCAACGCGCCTGCAGTAGGCCAGTTTTACAGCGTGTGCACCGATATGGCCACGCCGTACAATGTGTATGGCGGTTTGCAGGATAACGGCGTGTGGAGCGGACCGAGCACCTACACCGCAAGCACATCGTGGCACAGCGAAGGCCAGTATCCTTATAAGTTTGTTCTCGGCGGCGATGGCATGCAGGTTCAAGTCGATCCGCGGGATAACAATACCGTTTATACCGGTTTCCAGTTTGGTAATTATTACCGGGTGGACAAAACCACGGGCGATGCAGAACCAATCAGACCGCACCACGTGCTCGGCGAAAAACCGCTGCGTTTCAACTGGCAGTCGCCGGTATGGCTTTCGCGGCATAACAGCGATATACTTTACTTCGGTTCGAACAAACTGCACCGTTCGTTTGACAAAGGCAATACCTGGAAAACAATTTCGGCTGACCTCACACGCGGCGCGAAAGCAGGTGATGTGCCTTACGGAACATTAACTACTGTGCATGAATCGCCCATGCGTTTTGGTGTGCTTTACACCGGCAGCGACGACGGACTGATTCACGTAACACAAGATGGCGGCGCAAACTGGAAACGAATCAGCGACGGGCTGCCGCAGCTTATGCGCGTAAACCGCGTGCAGGCTTCGGCGCACAGCGAGGGCCGTGTGTATGCGGCACTCAGCGGGTTTCACTGGGATCATTTTGCACCGTACCTGTATGTTTCTGAAAACTACGGCACATCGTGGACGCGCATCGGTACCGATCTGCCCTACGAACCCATCAACGTGGTGCGCGAAGATCCCGTGAATCCCGACCTGCTGTTTGTAGGAACGGATAACGGGGTGTACATCAGCTTCGATCGTGGCAAATCGTTTATGCGCATGACCGGCAGCCTGCCCGCAGTGGCCGTGCACGACATGGTAATACAGCCCCGCGAACACGACCTGGTAATTGCCACGCACGGGCGCTCTATCTGGATTGCAAACATCGCTGCGCTGGAAAACATGACACCGGCTATTTTGCAAAGCACATTTGCCGTGCAGGAACCGGAAGTAACCACACGCAAGGCATTTAACATGTTCGGCAACTTTGTGAAAGATCCGTACGCATCAGGAACGTACATTACCAGCACGCCTGGTGTTTGCAGCATACGCCTGCTTTCTGCAAACGGGTTGCTGCTTGCAGAAATGAAAGACACTGCAGAAGTTGGACTCAATTTCATGGAGATGCAGTTGCACATTGACAAAGACCGTTTGGCCGCATACACCGAAAGCCTCGGCGACAAAAAAGAACAGCTGAACATTTCCGATCCGGAATACCTGGTACCGCTGGATGGCACATACGAACTGGAGTTTGTGATGCCGGGGCAGGCGGCGGTGCGGAAGAAGGTGATTATTGGCAGGAAGTAAGTTAGGTGTGTTATTCGGTTTTCAGCCAGAGCAATTCACCATTACTGTTGAAGTAAACATCGGGAACAAGTGAATCTGCGGCGCTCTTCCTGTAACAGGCTATCGTGTGGCCATAAACAAGTATTTCGCCAAACTCAAACGGTACGAGGGTTTTTCCTTCAGCCGAAACAACACCCCAGCGTTGCTGCTTGCGTGCCAGTATCAGTCCTTGCCCGCAATCTCTTAGTTCGTCAAAAACAGCAGGTGTTTTATTTTCAAGCGAAAGAGTAAATATGGCCCATCGTTCTTCCCGGGCTGCAAGTAATACATTCGATGTTCCCGGAAGGACATGGCGGTACGAAGTGAATTCAAAATCACTTATTAGTTTTCCTTCAGTATTCAATAACGCATACTTCCCGTTTTGTTTTACCCATGCGTACCCGTTTTCAAATGCAGAGGCATCATCGTAAACAGGAGTAATTACAAACCTTCCCGTGGTATCAATAAAGCCCCACCTGTTATCTTTTTTAGCGGGTATAATCCAGTGATTTTCAGAAAACCCCGGCGAAACAATGGAGTCTAATAAAACAGCTGCTATTCGTATGTTTAAACAGGAGTCAATAAATCCCAGTTTAGCATTTCTGGTAAATGGTGCCCAATCGTTATTTTTAACAGGGAAATGAAAAGTGGAAAAACCTGCTCCGAAGTAGTCTTTTCCTTGAGCATCAATAACAAAAGTCATGTTGTCCCGTCTTACTGAAGCCAGCAACAATTTGTTGTGCAGTCCAAATTCAAGGGCATTATCGTAAATGGGTGAAATCACAAAAATGCCGTCATTATCGATGAAGCCGTACTTCCCGTTTAATTTAACTGCGGCTAATCCATGTTTAAAAGATCCGGCATGTTCGTATTGAGCTTTAATTACAATCTCCCCTTTTTTATCCAGGTATCCCCATTTCCTGTTGTTATCAGAAAATGGTGTCGGTAAATCAGAAACAGTAAAATCACCTGTTACGAGTTCTATGTTTTTTCCAGGGAAAAGGATAAACTGCCCATCTGCATTTACTTCACCTGCTTTGTGTTTTCGTTCTGCACGTGTAACAATTCCAGGCTTATGATAATAAATGAAATTGTACCTGAAAGGAAGTACAGTCTTCCCGGCAGAATCAATAACACCCCACCGGTTTTTATTGTTTTTTACAATAACCTCGTCGGTGGCCGCAGGACTTCCGTAGCGGTACACAGGTTTAATACAGATATGGCCGTTGCTGTCTATATACCCGAATTTTCCGTTTTCGCTGATGATAAAAAGATTTTGATTTTGTGCCCGCAGGAGTGGCAGCAACTGCCACGTACCTGCGAGCATCAGAATCAATAACAGGATGCGTTTTTCCCGGCGTTTCACAAAGTGAATATACCGGAAATTAATTATTGTACAACGGGATATTTGTCTTTCCACATACCGTATGATTTTTCAAAATACGAATACAGGTTTGGACGTAATGCTGAAAAACGCTAACAAAATCACTTTTCATATCTGTACAACAATATAAACTACTTCAACCCCATTTTTTCTGCTAATACCGAGGTTGCCGAATCCAAAGGGGTATAACGATAAATTTCATACCGTTTTTCGGGTTTGCCAGGCTGCTGTTTCAATCCGGTAATTATATACAGGTAACTCTCAAAACTTCCGGTTTTTTTGGATAATTGAACAGGTTGTTCCCAAAAACGGTATGTAGTTAAAGAATTGCGAATGCTGTAACTGGTCTTCATGTTCATTAACTGTCTGTTTACAATGCATGCTGGTTTCCCCCCAATAAGCTGGTACTTTTTATAGGTTAAAATAAGCCGTTCATTTGCAAGTGCAATCCGAATGATTGCATCATTTCGGCCGCGCATGCCAAAAGTCGGAACCCGGTGAATCCGGATTACCTCGTTCGCCGAATCAATTTCCAGTTTTTCAGGTTCAGCGAGCAATTTATAGGAAGAAGCAATAACCATGTCCGCTGCAGAATTATTTTGGCTGATAATGGAAGAATCGATCGATTTCAGATCAATGTAAAGTGTATCAACGTGGACATATTCCGAAGCAGGTTTTGCCGGATTGTTACAGCCGGATAAATCGAATGTTGAAACAGCAGCAAGAGCCGCAAACATAAAAAAGAAAATGGTTTTATGGAGCGATGTGCCTGTTGGGGTCTTTAACAGTTTTTTCAAGAGCAGATACAAACAGTTTTGCAATGTCGTTAGAAGCCTGTTCATCACTTAGCGATATTCAAAAAGAACTACTCCCTGGTTTTTTAAAATCGCCTGGTCAGGTAAACTGGTGTCAATGTAACGATAGTTTACATCGTAATTATAATCCATAAGTAAATCACCGGTTCCGCGGCTCTCCGTGAGTTTACCGGATTCGTCATAAGACAGTATTCCCGGGTTACCCAGATCATTCATCGCGGTTATTCGGACCAGTTGATTTTGTGAATTGTAGTTGTATAAAACAGTTGTTGTATCAGGCTGGCCGGGTGTGTGCACATTTATCTGGCGGATGCGATGCAGCGAGTCGTATTGCAATTCACAAACCAGGAATGGTTTTGTCTGCACAGTTTTTTTCCTTTTCCGATGCAGTGAATCAAAGGAGCATACTTCGTACGATTGAAGTACTGTTCCGCCCGAATCATAATGAAAAACATAATTATACCCGGATGTTTTTTTGGAGGATACCCAGCGCACCAGTTTTTTCTTGATCGGTTTTCCTTTGGAATTGTAGTATGTTACTTCCCGGATACCACCGTAAACATTGTATTCCTTTTTCAGAACAGGATTACCACCCGCATCAAAAAAAAACTCAGAATACAGGATACGTTTTAAGCCTGCACCCGCTATTTTCGAGGTGTCATAATTACGTATAAATGACTGCTGGGGAAGCAGCCAGCCGGTTTGCCGGGTAATGCCAGCTTCCCGGACATGTTCCGGTGTGTAAATCACACAATCGTCAATATCCGGGAGCTGGGCACAAAGTATTGCCGGGATGAGTTGCAGTAGAAAAGAAACAAGTATAGCTGCTTTTTGCATCCCTAAAGTTACTTATTCTAATCCATATAACTTGGATACATCCGGTCGTTCTATGATATTGTATAAGCCGGGGGCTTCTCCGCCAACAATATCATTAGCATAAGGATTCGGATATAACGGATCCGGATTTTTTTTCAAGTCTTTCTGCATTTTGATTTCATTAACAGCAAGCGGATTTTCATCCAGAAAACGTTTGTATTCTTTAATCAATTCATCAACTAGTTTTTCAGCCGACATTGGTTCATCAAAGGGATGTCCTCTGAACATGTGTTTTCCGCCAACCTTTCCCATATACAACACGAATTCCGCATTCCAGGCATCACCTTTCATGTTGCCAAAATTCATGAAGTGTCCACGATCTCCGGGAATCAGTTCATCGTACGATTCAATTTTCTTTTCTTTTTTATCTGTTGTATCGGCAGTCAGATCATTCAGGTTAGCATCCCTGTGTTTTTTGGTTCCGTGCTCACTTTGCCTTTTTAACGGCTCAATCAGCAGCTCTTTTGTTTTGTAAAGTTCATTGAAAGCGGTTTCTCCGAGTTCTCTTTTTACGGTTATAAACTCCAATACTGCAAGTGCCGTAGAGCAGTCAACACGGAGATTGTTCTTTGGGTCAACAAGCGCCTCTATAGCAAGAGCAGGATTCAGATTTTCATTTGTTGAGAGGTCTTTCTTTAATCTGAACCCAGGGTTTACCTTGTCAGCAATTACCTCCCAGTAAGCAGTTGCATCTGTACTCCATTGTCCAAAACCGGGAATATCTTTTATTGTGGTTTGCATCAGTTTTACGGTTGTAAGACGGTAACGGATTTCCTTTTTCATTGTATCCGCATCTTTATACCGGAACGTGTCATTGCTTTTTTCCATGGCACTGAGTATTTCCAACCCCTGTATTGCATCATAGCCGGCAACCGATAATTCTTTACGGAAATCCTCTCTGAATGTATCGTCGGGCTCAAATGATTCATATTCATCGGTAGTTCCGGCTTTTTTAATTTCAATGCCGGGGTTTTTGGTGTTTACTTCGAGCGTGGTTTTTGCCGATTCCTGCTCATTTACTGAAACCGGATCAGTTTCGTTTTCAAAACCCATCTGCTGCATCCGTTCATCTTCCGAAACAAAAGTTTCCGTTTCCTGGTTCTCAAATCCGCCGGCCATCGCGCCGCGCTGTTCTTGCTTAAACATGTTTTTATTTTTTAGAGGTTAATACTTATTTAATCGGAAATAATTCCGCAATCACTTCCTGCTGCACACCAATAAGCCCGCTGTAGGCTGGTTCGCCGGCGTTTTCAGGCGCGATGTACAGTTTGCCGTCGCGCAGCAGCTGCCATTCGTTGGACTGCAGTGCATGAATGAGCGCAAGGCGTTTTTCGAGGTTCGTATCAGCCACCAGCCACAGCCAGGTGAGTCCGGCGGGCAATATGTCGCTGTAACGTTGCGTGCGGCTGCCACCCGCCCAGTGCGGTATAAGGCGCTCGCCCCGCGACGAAAAAAACACGGAATATACGCCCGGGTGAAAATGCGTGCCCAGGCCCAGCGCCAGCAGCAGCCGGGCTTCGGGGCTGGTCATGTTGTTTTGCAGCAGCAGTTTGCCCAGCACCGATTCCGGATCGTGCGCGGGTGGCAGCAGGTCGGTGAAATCCGTGTAGGTAGGCGAACTGATTTTGCGCGTCAGCGGATCGGTTTCGTAATACGGCGTTCGGATATGCTGGCTGACACGGAATTTGATCACGCGTTCGAGCCAGTTCAGTTCATGAATAAGCGGTGCTGCCGCAGCAGGTGCAGATAAGGTGGATGTCATTACAGGGTTACTTTAAGGGTTATTAAAAAGCTAAAAAAGCGGGTTATTTCAAATCGTTACTTACTTACTTACAAATTACACCTCTAAAATACACAAAATCAGCCGCACCCGCAAACAAAAGTTTCCAACAACCGGCCTTTTTTGAAAATATTTAACCCGGGAATAGGGGGGAAGCCCCGGCCGGTTGTCTTTCTGCTATAAAACAACAATTATGACACATTTAAACGCCGCTCCCAGCATCCGCCCCTTCCTGTTTATCATCGGGCTTTTGTTCCTTATTGCATCCTTTACTTCGTGCCGCCGCGATAACCTGTTCGGCATACGGGGCAATGGTGCAGCCATTACTGAAACACGTACACTTGCCGCATTCGATGGTGTGGACGTAAGCATTGATGCCGACGTGATACTGCACACCGATTCCGTTTACCACGTTGAGATTACAGCACAACCGAATGTACTTGATGTGATCAGTACCAAAGTAAAAGGCAATTCCCTCTGCATCGGTTTTTCACGCGAGGTATGTAAGCACGATGGTATTACGGTTCATGTGTATGCACCCACGTATGTGCAGGCCGATCTTTCCGGTTCGGGAGCAATCACATCTGCTGACAGCTTAAACGTAAACGGATTCAAAATCAACGTGAGCGGATCGGGCAACGTTTCGGTAAGCAAACTGCGGGCGGTGCATGTTACTGCCAACATCAGCGGCAGCGGCGATGTGATGCTGCATGGCACAGCACAACTGCTCGAAAGCGACATCAGCGGCAGCGGTGAACTGAATGCCTTCGGATTTCCGGTGCTCAACGGTGAAGCAACCATTTCAGGATCGGGCTACATGGAAATCAATGCGACGCAATCCATTACCGGAAGCATTTCCGGCAGCGGCACCATTTATTACAAAAACAATCCGGCCATTACCGTTTCTGTTTCCGGAAGCGGGCGCCTGGTGCATGTGCAGTAAATTATATGAAACTCAGCCGTTGGGGCGGTTGTAGCGGCTGTCTTTTTTATCGCGTTTGTTGCGGGCATCCACATCTTCCACGTATTCCCATTTGCCTTTGCGGAACCGGTAACCGTCATAACTCATGGAACTCACCAGGAACTGCGGCGGCGGGTTGCGCATACCATCAAACTCGGGCTGCAGAAAATCATAAATAATCATGTTGCGTTCCGTATCCCAGCGCAGTGTCATCGTCATCTCCGCTTTGTATTCAAAAATAATGCGGTGCTGGTTGCGTTTTCCTTTTTCAAAAATGGGGTCGCCGAACTGCGGTGTGCCATCCTGGCGGAAATAAAGCACATCAATAATTTTTTTCCAGCTCACGTTGTTGTTGCCGTCCCAGCCCAGCAGCGTGTAGTATTTTTTCTTCTTCCAGCTTGTTTCAATGATTTTGTAATACAACGCACCGTACCATTTTTCAGGGGTGAGAATGGCGTTTTCTGCACCACGTATTTCTGCACTTTTGTTTTGCAGTTTATAGATTTTGGTGGTGTTTTTCTTTTCGTCTTTCACCTGGATAAATCCGAAATAACCGTAGGTGCCGTCTTCCTTCACAATGTTCCAGTTAAAAATGCGGAACCGGTTATCTTCCGCGCGCAGCCGTGCCATAAAGGGCAGTGAATCGAAGTTAAATTCGTAGGCATCGGGTGCATTCATCGCTTCTTCCAGCAGGTCGGCATACTGGCGGTTGAGTGCCGCGCGGTCCTTGTCGGCAAGCTGCTTTTTCGAAAACAGTTTGTTCCCCACCTTCCGCAACGAATCCTGGTAAGCCGGCAGCGAAAGCGTTTTCGCAGGCGAAGCATGGGCCACCGTTGCAACAAACAAAAAAACAAACACACTAAAAATCAGTTTCCGGTTCATCATACACTGCATAAAACGCATCCTCCACGAAATTAGTATAATAAACAGCGTACAACAAAAGTGCCAGCATATAAAAAAGTGGCAGTTGGCAGTGGCAGTTGGCAGTCGCCGTTATACCAAAAAAAAGCCGGGCAAAACCCGGCAAGAATTTTTTAAGCGCTTTGCGCTTAAAAAAATGATAGGAAAAGGACTGCCAGTGCCAACTGCCCCTGCCACTGGTAAAGGAATAACGCCGAAGGCGTATCACTCGATCCTACAAGTGCAACGACGCTTTTTTCGCCAGCAGTTCTTCCTTGCTTTCGCGGTTGTCTTCATCATCCACGCAGCAATCTACCGGGCATACGGCCGCGCACTGCGGTTCGTCGTGGAATCCCACACACTCGGTGCATTTATCGGTTACGATGTAGTATACATCCATACTCACCGGGGTTTGCGGGTCTTCCGCATCGGCGTTCATGCCGCTTTTGGAGGTAAACAGGCCTTTCAGGGCTGTTCCGTCAGAAAAACGCCACTCGGCACCGCCTTCATAAATTGCGTTATTCGGACATTCCGGTTCACAGGCACCACAATTGATGCATTCGTCTGTTATTTTAATAGCCATAATGCTGTTGTTCTTATTAGTTTTGCAAACGCGGGGCAAAATTACAAAGAATCAACATCCCTGCTTCGATTTTGTTTATGAATCTGCACGAACGAATTACCGCACTGGCTGCCCTCGGTCAAAAACTGGGCGAAATCGGCAACGGCCACTTCAATTCACCCGCAGCGGCCCGCCTGGGCGCCTGCATCGCCACCGAACACCAGTATAACGGCTGGTTTACCCCGGCAAACGTAAAGGAAGCGCTGGCCTACTGGGCCGGCAAACTGAACACCACCGATCTTGAAAACTGGTGCGCCGCATATACTTTTCACGACCGCGCCCCGAAACAAGTTGCCGTTATCATGGCCGGCAACATTCCACTCGTAGGCATGCACGATTTCCTGGCTGTGCTGCTCAGCGGAAACCGCATCATTGCCAAACTTTCGTCCGACGATCACAACCTGCTGCCCGCCGTGGCGCTGCTGCTCACGGAAATCGAGCCGCGTTTTGATGATTACATCCGCATTGCCGATGGCAAACTCGAAAAAATGGATGCGATCATCGCTACCGGCAGCAACAATTCATCACGCTACTTTGAATATTATTTTTCAAAATACCCACACATCATCCGCAAAAACAGGCATTCCGTGGCCGTGCTTACGGGCAACGAAACACCGGAAGAAATGAAAGGCCTGGCCGATGATATTTTCCGTTATTTCGGACTCGGATGCCGCAGTGTGTCCAAACTGTTTGTTCCGGCCGGGTATAAATTCGATCCGTTTTTCGAATCCGTTTACCACTGGGGCGAAGCCGTGCTGGCCTGCAACAAATACATCAACAATTACGATTACAACAAGGCGGTGTACCTGCTCAACAATATCAAACTGTTCGACAACAATTTCCTGATGCTGAAAGAAGACATCGGTCTTACTTCGCCCGCATCGGTGCTTTTTTATGAGTTTTATACTGGCGAAGACGAACTATTGCTCCGCCTGCGCGCCGATGCCGAAAATCTGCAGTGCGTGGTCAGCAGCCGTCCGTTTCCGAACCTGCCCAATGTAGCGTTCGGCCAAACCCAGCATCCCGCACTGGATACGTATGCCGACGGGGTGGATACGCTCGCCTTTTTACTTAACATATAAAAGTTGTAAATAGGATTTCTATAATTTTTTCATTAGTTTAGTCCCATAAACGGAGGGCGATCCACATGAAAAAATTAGGGGCAATACTGCTGCTTGTAATTTCCACAGCAGTGCACGCACAGACCACGTTCTGGACAGAATCATTCAGCAACGGCTGCACGGCAGGCTGTTCAGCAAACGGCTACAACGGTCCGAACGGCACCTGGACACAAACTATTACCGGCGTAGAAGGTGCTGATCCCAACGCATGGTTTGTAAGCTGCGCAGAAAACAACACCGGCGTAGGCAACTGCAGTTCCGGCTGCGGAAACAACCAGACATTGCACATCAGCGCAGCCATCGGTAACATCGTTTGCCCGAATGATTGCGGCGCTGCATACGATGCCGGCGGGCTCTGCGGTTTCCTCAGCTGCCCGCAAACCGACCGCCGCATCGAATCGCCGGTGATCAATTGCACCGGGCAGACCAACATCTCCGTCAGTTTTGAATACATCGCGGCAGGTTCACCGCCCAACGACCAGTGTACACTCTGGTATTTTGATGGCAGCACCTGGTCGCAGATCGCAACGCTTGCACCGACAAACAATAGCGGTTGCGGCGGACAGGGCAAGTGGGCGGCGTTTGCAGCGGTTGCATTACCGGCTTCAGCAAACAACAACCCCAACGTAAAAATCGGTTTCCGCTGGATCAATAATGATGACGGAGTAGGAACTGATCCTTCTGTTGCAATTGACAATGTTATTCTCACCGTTCCCTCCAGCGGACTTCCGCCGGTGGCTGCTTTTACGGCCAGCGCAACAACTGTTTGTGCAGGGCAGCCGGTAAATTTTACAGACAACTCAACGAATACACCAACCAGCTGGAGCTGGACATTTCCTGGCGGCACACCCGCTACCGGCAACACCCAAAACGTTACCGGTGTGGTATGGAATGTTGCGGGAACATATACCGTAACACTTATCGTTACCAACGGAAACGGAAACGATACAACCACCCAGGTCATTACAGTAGTAGCCAATCCGGTGGTTACCACTTTTGCATCACCCACCACAATCTGTGTCGGGCAGAGCAGTACACTCACTGCGGCGGGTGCAACTACCTACAACTGGATGCCGGGCAACCTCAGCGGATCTTCGGTGAATGTTACACCAGCTGTAACTACAACGTACACCGTAACCGGAACGACCGGAAGTTGCACGGACACGGCACAGGTAACCGTGGTGGTGCAGGTATGTGCCGCGCCAATAGCGGCGTTTACACCAAGTGCTGCCACTACATGCGTAGGATCGCCGGTAAATTTTACCGATAATTCAACCGGCGGACCCACTTCCTGGAGCTGGACGTTTCCCGGCGCAATACCGGCCACTTCCAATGGACAGAATCCCACCAACGTGGTGTGGGCCGCACCCGGCAGTTATACGGTAACACTCATCGTTTCAAATATAAACGGCAGCGATACCACTACGCAGGTTATAACGGTAACTGCAGGGCCATCTGTTACAGCATCCGCTTCGTTGCCCGCCATCTGCAACGGTTCAAGCACAACGCTTACTGCTGTAGGCGCATTAACGTACCTGTGGAATCCCGGCAACCTTACGGGAAATCCGGTTACAGTTAATCCTTCAACTACTACAACATACACGGTAGTGGGTACCGATGCCGGCGGATGTATCGATACCGGGATGGTTACCGTTGCAGTAAATCCTGCTCCGGGTGTTACTGCCACGTCGCTCAACGCGCAGATTTGTGCGGGTGATTCTGCGACCATCATTGCCGGCGGTGCAGTTACTTACACCTGGCAGCCCGGCGGATTAACCGGTGCTTCACAAACGGTTGCGCCTGCTACAACCACCACATACACCGTAAACGGAACCGATGCCAACGGCTGTTCTGCAACGGCCATGGTAACCGTGGTAGTACAAGTGTGCAGCCTGCCGGTAGCCGCAGCAACAACATCAGATAACACGATCTGCGAAGGCACATGTATTGATTTTAACGATGTGAGCACCGGCAACGTAACCGCATGGAACTGGGTATTCCAGGGCGGAACACCGGCCACCTCCACGCAGCAGAATCCGACTTCCATTTGTTACAGCACCGCAGGTACTTATTCTGTTGTGTTGATTGTAACCAATATTGCCGGAAACGACACCACGGTACTTACGATTGATGTGGGTGCACCTGCTGCCATTGATGCCGGTCCGTTTGCGCAGATTGCCATCGGAAACAGCACCACGCTCAATGCCACCGGCGGTTCCGGCAGCTACAGCTGGAGTCCGGGCACCGGCCTGAGCTGCACCGGCTGTGCATCACCGACCGCTTCGCCAACGGTTACTACGACGTATACGGTAACAATGACCGACAGTTATGGCTGCCAGTCGTCGGATACGGTAACGGTTGAAGTGATTGAAAAATACGACCTGTTTATTCCCTCCGCATTTTCGCCCAACGGCGACGGACACAACGATATGCTTTTTGTGCGTGGGGCAGGCATAAAAGAACTGCAGTTTTTTGTGTTCAGCCGCATCGGTGAAAAGGTGTTTGAAACCACGGACAAAAACATGGGCTGGGATGGTGTGTATCGCGGACTGCCTATGAATACAGGTGTTTTCACGTATTATGTGAAAGCCACATTCTACAACAACACGAGTGAAGTGAAAAAAGGTGACATTACTTTAGTGCGTTAAAAAGGGAGGAGAAAAACATGAAAAATAAACTCGTTTTATCGTTCGTATTTGCGGCGGCAATCAGTATGCCTGCTTTTGCACAGGATTTTCACTACTCGCTGTGGCACATGTCGCCGCTTGCGCTCAATCCGGCCAATACCGGGGCTTACACAGGAGATATCCGCGTGGTGAACAACTACCGTATGCAATGGTTTACGGTTGCCACGCCTTATAAAACATTATCGGCCGGGCTGGATGCGCCCATCTTTAAAAAGAAAATGCAGGGCACTGATTTTTTTGCGGCGGGCTTTGTGTTTAATAACGATAAAATCGGAACCTCGGCGTTGAAAACAAACCGGTACGATTTATCATTTGCGTTCCACAAAGACCTGGGCGGCATGCGTGCGAATTACATTTCGCTCGGCTTCCAGACCGGGCTGGGGCAGCAGAGCATCAACCTGGGCGGCATGAGCTGGGATTCGCAATACGACGGCCTGCAATACAACGCCGCTTTGCCCACGCAGGAAGGCGCTGGCGGTTCGCACATCTGGTTCGATCATTCGGTGGGTATGCTTTACACCGGCACGGGCAACGAACGGTTTAAAAACATGATCGGTATTTCGTACCTGCACCTTACCCGACCCGATGTCGGTTTTATTATGAGCGATCGCCTGTACCGGAAGCTGAATGTGCACTGGACCGCGCAGGTAGCGCTGGGGGCCAATTCGAATGCGGTGCTGGTGCCGACTATTTTGTATTCGCGCCAGGGACCGAGCCAGCTCATCAATACCGGCGCGGGGGTGAAATACCTGCTGCAGCAGCGTTCGCGTTATACCGGTTTTAAAGATGAAAAAGCGATTACGTTTGGTGCGTCGTACCGCCTCAAAGATGCGGCTTCGGCATACGTGCGTTTTGATTATGCGGGCTGGGGAATCGGCTTCAATTACGATTTTAATATTTCCGATTTAACCGTGGCCAGCAAAGGCGTGGGCGCGCTCGAATTTATGGCCATTTACACCGGCCTGTTCGGCAGCCAGCAAAATACACGGCGCGATAATGCGAGCTTTTTTTGAGGGCCGGAAATTTTTAACCGCTGATTTACTTTGCGTTACATAGCGATGAACTTTGCGTTCGCGAAGCGATTGCGGTTAAAGCAAGGCAGTACAGTTCCTCCAACTACAGCCTTCTGTTTCTGAACACCTCCATGTTGTTAATTATCTTGAAAACTTGCCCCTGAACCCCCAACCCGGCCGGGCAAAACCGCTATCTTTGCGCGTATATGAAACTACGCATCGGCATTGTATTCGGTGGGCAGTCGAAAGAACGTGAAATTTCGTTTGCCGGCGGCCGTACTGTTTATGACAACCTGAATAAATCCCTGTTTGAACCCGTTCCGTTGTTCATTGACAGCTTCGGGAATTTTGTGCTCCTTAACTGGGAGTACGTTTACAAAGGTTCCATCCGCGATTTTTATCCGCCCGTGGCCTTCCTTAAACCTTCGCCCGGCGATTTCCAGGTGTATGCAGAAAGCCTGCAGCCCGATGAAACCACCCAACTGCAAATGATTGAAGCCATCGGCAAACGCATTGCTGCTGATGACCTGAAAAAACACATTGATTTTGCATTTCTCTGCCTCCACGGTCCGTTCGGTGAAGACGGCCGTATCCAGGGTCTGTTCGAATACCTCGGCATACCGTACAGCGGCTCGGGCATTTTGCCTTCCGCCATCGGCATTGACAAATCAGTACAGAAAAAACTGATGGTGAATGCGGGCTTCAACAGTCCGAAGTTTTTTACGGTTGACCGTAACGCTTACATCAGCGGTAACTGCAAAGGCCTTTTTGAAAAAGCAAAAAACGAAATCGGTTTACCGCTCGTGATTAAACCCGCCAACCAGGGTTCGTCCATCGGTGTAACTATACTGCATAATGACAGCGACTATGAATTTATGGCCGCGGTTGAAAAAGCGCTCTTCACCCGCTGGCTCGATGCCGGTGAATGGAAAGCGATGAATGCCGAACAGCGCAACGAATATGTGCGTGTGCTGTCAGACATACGCGAAGGCATTGGCATGCCGCTTACCGTAAACGGCGAACTGGTTTATCATCCCGATGAATTTGTTGCCCTGCTGGATAAAAATTCAGCCACCGAAAAAGAAGGCTGGGTACTCGAAGCCCGCGACGGCGAAAGCGATGTGCTCATCGAAGGATTTATTGAAGGCAAGGAGTTTTCGTGCATCGTGGTGCAGTCAGGCGAACAGGGCGGGCCACTCGCTTTGCCACCCACCGAAATACGCAAAGGCAAAGAGTTGTTCGATTACCGCAGCAAATACCTGCCGGGGCTTTCGCGCAAAATTACGCCCATCCAGTTGCCCGACGAACAGATCGAAGCCATCCGCAGCGAATGTGAACGCCTGTTTGTGGCGCTTGAGTTTGATGTATATGCCCGCATTGACGGATTTATTAACGCCGAAGGAAAAATTTTCCTGAATGATCCGAACACCACCTCGGGCATGATGCCGTCGTCGTTTTTCTTTCACCAGGCGGCTGAAATCGGGCTTAATCCGTCGCAGTTTCTTACGTACATCATTCACGTATCGCTGCAGCAGCGCATACGCAACGATAAAAACGCACACCGTTACAACCACCTGCTGGTTACGCTTGACAAAGCCATGCACGATGCGCGGCAGCAGGGCGAACAGAAAACGCGGGTGGCTGTTATTCTCGGCGGTTACTCCAGCGAGCGCCACATTTCAGTAGAAAGCGGCCGTAACATTTATGAAAAGCTGGCTTCATCGGCCAAATACACGCCCGTACCGGTGTTTCTTACCGGCAACAGCGATGATCACCAGTTGTATGTGATCCCGGTAAACGCATTGCTGAAAGACAATGCCGACGACATCAAAGAAAAAGTAGATCACTGGTACGTGCATCCGGTGGTGCAAAAAATCATAAGCCAGGGCGAAGCGCTTACACACACGTATTCCTCGCCCGAAAACCTGGCCGCACCGCGCCGCATTTCGTATGATGAACTTGCAACAATGTGCGATGCCGTATTCATTGCGTTGCATGGTCGTCCCGGCGAAGATGGTGCCGTGCAGGAACGCCTCGAAAAAATCGGGCTGCCGTATAACGGTTCAGGCAAAGCCAGTTCGGAAATTACGATTGATAAGTATCGCACCAACGAAATACTGATGCAGCATGGTTTACTGGCGGCAGCACATTTCCTGGTAACGGAAGCCGACTGGCAGAACAGCCGCGATGCCGTACTGCAAACCATTGATGAAAAAATAAAATGGCCGTTCATTGCCAAGCCCGTTGACGACGGCTGCAGTTCGGCTGTGCGTAAAATAAAAACGAAAGCCGAACTCGAAGCGTTTGCAGAACTCATCTTCCGCAAAACAGACGATCTCGATGCCAAGGCGGCCGAATTGCTGCACATCAAACCGAAGGAAGAATTCCCTTCGAAAAAAGTATTCCTCATCGAAGAGCTCATCAGCAAACGCGATGCGGTGCATTTCCTGGAAATCACAGGCGGTATGCTCACGCGGTTCAACGCCAAAGGAGAGCGGGAATACGAAGTGTTTGAAGCATCCGAGGCGCTTTCGGAAGGCGAAGTACTTTCGCTCGAAGAAAAATTCCTGGCAGGGCAGGGACAGAACATCACGCCGGCGCGTTATTCGGCCGATTCCGCCGAACGCCAGCGTATTTCTGACCAGGTGAAGGCAACGCTTGGCACGGCCGCACGTCTGTTAAATATCGAAGGGTATACCCGCATTGATGCTTTTGTGCGGATTTTTGCCAACGGTAACGTGGAAACGGTTTTTGTCGAGGTTAATTCACTCCCGGGAATGACACCGGCCACCTGCATTTTTCACCAGGCAGCCATTAACAACTATAAACCGTACGAATTTATTGACCGTATTCTCGATTTTGCATTCGCACGCCAGAAACAGAACGCGGTTAAAGCCTGAGTACTATGAAACGTTTTTTTAGCAATATATGGGGCTTCATCCGGAGCAAAACCTTTCTCAAACACTTTGGGATTGCACTTGTTTCGGTTTCCCTCTTTTTCTGGCTGGCGTTTAAATCGCTGAGCATTTATACCCGTCATGACGAAACGGTTGATGTGCCTGATTTCACCGGTAAAAAAATCGGGGAACTCGATGGATTCATCAGCGGGCATCCGCTGAAGTACGAAATTATCGATTCGCTTTACGATCCGAAAAAACCGAAAGGGCAGGTGGTGCGCCAGGATCCGGATCCCGGTATCAAGGTAAAGGAAGACAGAACCATTTACCTGTACGTAACCACTTCTGTTCCGCCAAAAATTGCCTGTCCGAAATTCATTGACCTCTCTGCCCGTATGGCGTTGGCCATCGGTGATAGTTACGGACTGATAATGAATACCGAAGTGCGTAAAGCAGACTGCAATGGCTGTGTGATCAAGCAGGTGGATAAAGTTACCGGCAAAGTGCTGGAACCGGGAACGCCGATTGAAAAGGGAACAAAAATTACCATCATCGTTGGCAAAAACGACGGAGGTGGCGACGGCGATATTTCGGTTCCGAACCTCGTGGGGCTCGGTTTCCGGGCAGCTCGCTCGCGCTTACAGGATTTAGGATTGGACTATACGGCCGTTCCCGACGAACCGGGCAAAAAATTTGATACCTTGTCATCAACGGTTTACCGGCAGCTGCCCGGGCCGGGTTCCGACCGTATGCTTTCTCCCGGAAGCGCGGTTGATTTGTTCCTGACGATGGACAAATCGAAAGCAAACGACAAGCAGGACACCCTGGATAATTAGATTTTTAACGCATCGCATACATGAAACACCTTTCAATCATTCTTGCGCTTTTTGCAGCCACGGCTGTTTCTGCGCAGGAGCAGTTGTATGACCTCACGTGCAACCCCGTACTTACCACGTATTACCACGATCATCCGGCCGTGCGCCGTCCCCATGCGCCTGCACCGGGCGATACGCTGCTGCTGCCCTTCCGTGATGATTTTTCATATACCGGTTTTATTCCCGATACCGCACGCTGGGACGATGCGTATGCCTGGGTGTATGTAAACCGCGGTTTTCCCATTGCCCCGCCCAATGCCGGTGTGGCCACGTTTGATGGTTTAAATGCGATCGGTTACCCGTATAATTTTACCGTAAGTGTCAGCAGCAGTGGCAAAGCGGATTACCTCACCAGCAAACCGTTTTACCTCAACAATTACCAGGCATCTGATTCTGTATTCCTCAGTTTTTATTACCAGCCCGAAGGCCGCGGCAATGCGCCCGAAGCGGTTGATTCGCTGATACTCGAATTTTATTCGCCGCTGTGGGGCAATATTGCAAGTGATACCGCCTGGCATTTGCGGTGGTATGCCGAAGGTTCCAATCCCGCAAGCAGCGACAGCACATTTTATCATGTGATGCTGCGCATGACCGATCCGGATTATTTCCAGGCCGGTTTCCGTTTCCGGTTCCGTAACAAGGCAACACTCAGCGGAAACCTCGATCACTGGCATGTGGATGAGGTGTACCTGAATGAAAACCGGAACATGAATGATGTAATTACCAAAGAAGTCCGGTTCACTTATCATCCGCAGTCCATGCTGAAAGAGTGGACCGCAATGCCTCACTGGCTTTACAAACCGACGAAGATGACGGATACGATTCATAACTTCATCCGCAATAACGATACGCTTGATCATGCTGTTACAGCATACAGTTATGTGATGCGCGACCGCAACTGGGTTCCCATTGTTCCGTCAAACACCTACAGCACCACCGCCGGTCCGCTGATGGATCCGTTTGATACCTCCGGTTATTACACCTACGCACCGATGGCTGATCCGCCGGTTGCAAACATCACCAACTTCGGGTTGTCGAGTTTTACTGACAGCACGTTTTGCACAGCCACGCATTACCTTACATCCGATATCCCGGGCCAAAGTGATTCGATTGTGTATCAGCAGAATTTCTACGATTATTTTGCGTACGACGATGGCTCGGCCGAAGCCGGTTACGGGATAAACCAGCTGTTTGCCAAAGTGGCGCTGCAGTATGTACATCCTTCCGGCGAAAACGATTCGCTGAAAGCCTTCCAGATTTTTTTCAACCCGGTAGGAACAGATATTCATAATGATTCCATTACGCTGATGGTGTGGAATGACAACAACGGGCAGCCGGGAACCATTATTTACCAGGAAGGATTGCTGAACCCGATTTACATGCAGCAGGGCTACAACCGCTTCGCCACGTATGTGCTGGCCAACCCGCTTAATATTTCAGGAACGTATTACATCGGCTGGCAGCAGACCACCGTTCGCCTGCTCAATGTGGGCCTCGATCTGAATACCGACCGTTCCGACAAACTGTTCTACAACTTCAACGGCACCTGGTACAACAGCGCTTATGAAGGCGCGCTGATGCTGCGCCCGGTGTTTGATGAACTGTATGGTGTTTCCGGTGTGCATGAGCATGCTGCAGCAGGGCAGTGGGCAGTGTATCCGAACCCGGCACAGTATGAACTGAACATCAGCGGAAAAGGAACCGTAAAACAGGCCACTATCTTCGACATCGCCGGACGTGAAGTGTTGCAGGTTAGTTCGCTCAACAACGGTACCATCAACATCAGCAGCCTGCAGGCCGGCAGTTATTTTATCCGCATTGCCGATACAAACGGCCAGGTGGAAACCGTGCGGTTTGTGGTGGCGCGGTAAATACGGTCCGGCTGTTAACAGCATACACTTATTCAATTATGCGGGCTGGATTTCCTCCGGCAGATATTCTTTTATGGCTAGTAGCAGCGCATTGTTGGAAGCGGAGAGTCCGCGGTTGAAATTAATCACGGTTGTCAGATCCATGCCTTCCAGCGGTGCCGTTTGTGCATCGGTGTAAAAATCACTTAAAGCACTTTCGTAATTGTGCTGAATTTCGGCCGATGCGGCAAGCAGTTTGTCTGCTCCTGCTGCCACGCCGGGTTGTTTAAGCAGTTTACTGATCTGCCCGTAAAACACTTCCGTTTGTTGCCTGCGCTCTTCAAACAATTCATACTTGATGTCTTTGGATGAATGCCGGAGATTCATAATATTATTTTGAATATCGTTCATCTGTTTCGCCGCGTGTATGCCGTTGCGTGCGGCTGCGGCCAGGCGCGTCAGTTCTTCGTATTCATCACCGGTAAGGCGGTTACGCAGCGAAAGATAAAACAACTGGATCTCGCCCTGTAACTGTTTCAGGAATTCATATTGTTCGTCTGTTGTTTTCAGCATAAATTTTTTGCGGACATTGATCGCTTCATAAGCCGGGTGCTCTTCCAGCGTATCGGTGGGAAGATGGAGCAGCCGCAGGTTAAAAACCATGGTGTTATGCAGAAACCAGGCGGTTTCCATCCGGGTTAATTCCAGCGCAGTTTCCGGTTCTTTGATGATTGCATTGCCGATAAAAGCTGCAGCACCGGCATCCGTTTCACGGAAAAACAATTCGAGCAGCCGCACGAACAGATTGAGTAACGGCAGAAAGAGCAAAATGCTGGCGAGGTTTACAAACGATGAAAAAACAACCAGCCCGATGAGCGGATCAGTTATTCCGAAATTCACCGTTATGAGTTTCAGTATGGGCCGGAGAAAAATGAACGCAAGAACAGTGAGTACAATATTAAACAGGATGTTGCCCAGTACCACGCGCTTTTTTGCAGCAGTGCCGCCCACGGCGCTCAGCATAATTTTAATAGTGGTTCCCGTTTCGGAACCCAGCACAATGGCCACCGCAGCCGGAAACTCCAATGCACCGGTATGCAGTGCGGTAAGTGTAAGCGCCATTGTTACCGAACTCGATTGCACCAGCAATGTGATCACAAACCCGATGCCCAGAAAAACAAGCAACGGCATGTGCGCGTAGGCTGAAAAATCAAACGTCTTCACCTGCGATTCCATGGCGGTTTTCATAAAAGAAAGCCCGATGAACAGCAACCCGAATCCAAATAAAAAGTAGGAAACATAGGTTACATATTTGCGTTTGCCGAACAGGATGATGAGCATACCCGCAACGAAAACGGCCGGGTAAGCAATTACCTCGATGTTGGTTTTAAAACCGAGCGTAGCCACCATCCAGCTGTCGAGCGTTGTGCCGAGATTTGCGCCGAGTATAATGGCCAGTGCGTTTTTCATGGTAAACACCCCGGCCCCGACAAATGCAAGCACCATAAGTGAAACCATGGAACTGCTCTGCAGTACCCCGGTAACAAGAGCACCGCCGGCCACCGCACCCAGGTTGTTTTTAGTTACCCGCTGCAAAAACTGTTTGAATTTCCGTCCTGAAAGATTTTTCAGCGATTCTTCAAGCATGTACATCGCAAAAAGAAACAGGCCGATTCCTGCACACAATTTTAAAATCTGTAGAAATAGCTCCATCGTTATTTAAACCACCTCCTTATACGTCCATGAATTAACGGACGTTTCTTTGGAAGCACAAGTTCGCCAATTAAAAATCCATAAGGCTTAAGTGTATCCACATGATCGCAGATGATTTTTATCATAGCCGTTATGGGTATAGCCAGTATAATTCCCGGTATGCCCCAAACCAGGTCGCCAAGAATAAGGGCAATTACAGTAAACAGCGGATTGATTTTTACCTGGGGCCCCAGGATAAGCGGCTCAAGCACCCAACCCTGGAAAAACTGAACAGATCCGTAAACAATAACAATGCCGCCCAGCAAAGGAAGACTTGCGCCATGTATAGCCGCCACAAAAACGGTGAGTGCTGTACCGGTAATGTTACCTATAAACGGAACAATTTCAAGTAACCCGCAGAGGATCGCAAAAAAGATGAAATTTTTCACGCCGATGATTCCGAAACCAATGCCATACATAATCCACAGGCACACAATTATTTTTGCAATACCAAGCAGGTATTGTTGTGCAACACGCGTTGTGCTGTTAATGATCTGTTCCATTTCCTTTTGCTGCGCAGATGGCGTAAGCTTGATGATGAATGCGCGGATATGTCCCCGGTAATAAAGCAACAGGAAAAAGTATGACATCACAAAAATGAAATTGATCGCAATGTATTTGAGCGACATAAAAACAAAACCCATCATGCTGCTCAGCGAGGGTTTCTCTGTGTTGAGTATCTGGGTCTGTTTTTCTACCGCAATGCCCAGGTGATTAAATACATACAGCTGGGCCTCTGTCCACTTTTCAACCACCGTTTGTTTGATCAGCGCAACGTCATTCAGCAATGCAGCAATCTGCCAGCCCAGCAACAGGCACATGGATGCAACAAGCAGAAGCAGCAACAGCATGCTGCATAAAACCGCTATACTTTTCGGTACTTTACGCGCCTCCAGCCATTTGCAGAACGGCAGGAACAGCATGGCAATAATTCCGCCGATCGCAACCGGCATCAGGAATGCTTTTGCAAAATATAAACCGGAAACCACGAGGAAAAGCAGCAGCAGCTTTTTCAAAAGAACTGCCGTATCTGTTTTCATTTTTGCGCGCTTTTTTATACCTGTGAGTGAAAAGGTAAAAGTGCGCCGGGGCGGCAGCTTTTGTGTTACAGCACAACGTGTATTTGTTACATAATTTACATGTTACAGCGGAACCACGGGGCGCACACCATAAAATGATGCTGGTTCTGATTACCCGAAAAAGCCAAGGTTGATATTTTCGTCCCTTATTTTTTCCATGTTTGAATGCACAAGCGCAGCGACCTGTGACTGCAGCTCAGGGCGTGCTGCCCAGAAATTTTGGTTGGCTTTCAAAACAGCTTCGAGCAGATCGCCGGGATAAAAAGCGCCTTCCGTCAGTACATCCGCGGATAATACTTCAATGGCAAGTGGAATTAAAAATTGCAGGCCGATTTGTTGCCCGATTAAGGTACGCAGTTGTTCCGGCGTAAGCTGACCTACCTGGATTTTGCGGTATTCGTGGCATCGTTTTACAAGTCCGGAGACGTATTCCTTTTCATCCGGCCAGAAGCTGTTTTCCAGCACGGCAAGCGATTGCTGTTTCCAGCTGTCAGCTGATTTATCCTTTTTCATTGCTCCGCAAAAAAAAAACACCCGTCTCTGCAGCGGCTTTATCGTTAGGCCGGGCGAGACGGGTGTTGTTTAGTTTAAACCTAATACAAACTCCAGGGCTTTTATAAAGACCCGTTATTTGTTATCCTTCACTTCTTCAAAGTCAACGTCTGTAACTTCACCGTCTTTTGCATTCGCATTGTTTGCGTTTGCATTCGGATCGGCGTTGGTACCGCCCTGCTGCTGCATGGCTTCGTACATGCCCTGGAGCGTTTGCTGCAGTGCTGCTGTAGCGGAATCAATTGCAGCGAAATCTTTTGAAGCATGCGCGGTACGTAAAGTGGTAAGCGCATTTTCAATGTCTGCTTTTTTATCAGCCGGCAGTTTGTCACCGTGTTCGCTGAGTTGCTTTTCGGTCTGGAAAATCAGCGAATCGGCCTGGTTCAGTTTGTCCACTTCTTCGCGGGCTTTTTTGTCGGCATCGGCGTTCATTTCCGCTTCTTTTTTCATGCGGTCAATTTCTTCCTTGCTGAGTCCCGAGCTGGCTTCGATGCGGATGTTCTGCTGTTTGCCGGTGTTTTTATCTTTCGCTGACACGTTCATGATACCGTTCGCGTCAATGTCGAAGGTTACTTCAATCTGCGGAGTTCCGCGTGGTGCCGAAGGAATTCCGTCGAGCACAAAGCGGCCGATGGAACGGTTCTGCGCAGCCATCGGGCGTTCGCCCTGCAGGATGTGAATTTCTACCGAAGGCTGGTTATCCGAAGCGGTAGAGAACGTTTCCGATTTTTTCGAAGGAATGGTTGTGTTCGCTTCAATCAGTTTGGTCATTACTCCGCCGTAGGTTTCAATACCCAGCGACAGCGGTGTTACGTCAAGCAGCAGCACGTCTTTCACTTCGCCGGTGAGTACACCGCCCTGGATGGCTGCACCGATGGCAACTACTTCGTCCGGGTTCACACCTTTCGAAGGCGCTTTGCCGAAGAACTTGGTAACTGCTTCCTGGATAGCCGGGATGCGGGTGGAACCACCTACAAGAATTACTTCATTGATATCGTTTACGCTCAGTCCGGCGTTGCTCAGTGCGCTCTTGCACGGCTCAATGGTACGGCGGATCAGATCGTCAACAAGCTGTTCAAACTTGGCGCGTGTAAGTGTGCGTACCAGGTGTTTCGGAATACCGTCAACCGGCATGATGTACGGCAGGTTGATTTCGGTGCTTGCCGAGCTCGATAATTCGATCTTCGCTTTTTCAGCACCTTCTTTCAGGCGCTGCAGTGCCATCGGATCTTTGGTGAGGTCGAGGTGGTTGCCGTTTTCTGCTTTGAATTCAGCCACCAGCCAGTCGATGATCTTCTGGTCGAAGTCATCACCACCGAGGTGTGTATCACCGTCAGTTGATTTTACTTCAAACACGCCATCACCAAGTTCGAGTACCGATACGTCGTGTGTACCACCACCGCAGTCGAATACCACGATTTTCATCTCCTGGTTCTTCTTGTCGAGGCCGTAAGCCAGTGCGGCTGCAGTCGGTTCGTTGATGATGCGTTTTACTTTCAGGCCCGCAATTTCACCGGCTTCTTTTGTAGCCTGACGCTGCGAGTCGTTGAAGTAAGCCGGAACGGTAATTACCGCGTCGGTAACTTCATGGCCGAGGTAATCTTCGGCAGTTTTCTTCATTTTCTGAAGAATGATGGCCGAAATTTCCTGCGGAGTGTATTTGCGGTCGTCAATAACAACGCGCGGTGTATTGTTTTCGCCTTTGGCCACCTCGTAAGGTACCCGGCTGATTTCTGTTGCTACTTCGCTGTACGTTTGCCCCATAAAACGTTTGATGGAGTAAACGGTTTTTCTTGGATTGGTGATGGCCTGGCGTTTGGCCGGATCACCCACTTTGCGTTCCCCGTTTTCTACGAATGCTACAATCGACGGTGTGGTGCGGCGACCTTCGTTGTTGGGGATAACAACCGGTTCATTGCCCTCCATCACGGCTACGCACGAGTTGGTGGTACCCAGGTCGATTCCTATAATCTTTCCCATAATAAATGTTTTATGTTTTTAAATTGATTTGCGCCTGAATATGTCAATCCCTATGCCAGCGCCTGTTACGGGTACATATTGTCAGTTTTCCGGCCTTCCGCTTTCTGTTATTACTAATACTACAAAACTGAACTGACAGAACGGCAGTTTTTGACATAAAAAAGGCTTCCCGCGGTGGGAAGCCTGTCTGTTTTGTGTGTCGTAAAAGCCTTACTGGCAGAAGCCGATATTGCCGTTCCGGTCTTTGAATTTCAGGGCGCAGGTGTTGTTACTCCACGCAAGTGTATCAAAGGTGTTCGGGCTGAGGCTGTAGTTGCCGCGGATAACACGGTAACGGGCCGAAAACAGGCCTACACCGGGCTGGTCGCCGTCAACAATGTTGGTGAAAATGGGGCGCTCCTGCACAATGGATGTGGAAGGCGCATTAACGTCCATGTAAGTGCTCAGGTCATCACCGCCGGCATACACTACAAAGTCGGCATGATCGGCCTCGCGCGAAACCACGTTCGGATCTACGGCCATGTTGTTTTTCAGGAAGCGGTAAAAGTCGGTCGGATCAATAGATACTTCCAGGTCATCGCTGCCATCGGTATGTGCTGATTTTACAGTGCCGAGCGGCCATTCCACCATACGTACAACGGTTACGTTGTTCACGTCGGTTTCCTTGTAATAAAAACGCATGGCAGGCTGGTAAATTCTGCCGTAAACGGCACCGTTCCAGGCGATGGTAATTTTATACGTCGGGTTGATCTTCGTAATGTTTACCGCTGAGCCGGGAGGCGACGAAATGTTGAAGTTGCCTACGAGCGGTGTTTCGGATGTAACCACGTTGCCGGTCTGGCTGTTGGTTACAATCAGTTTGTAGGTGCGGTTCGCATTCAGCGCCGATGATGTAGAATACAGCACCATGTTGGGGGCTGCAAATACACCGGTTTCCTTGTTACCAATGGTATCGGGCTGTAGGCTGAATGTATTGGTCAGTGTTGAACCATTATACTCCTGCAGCACCACGTTCAGTTGGTTGATGTAGTTGATGGAATCGTACACCTGTGCCATCTGCAGTGCATTGCCTTCACCAAGAAATGCTTTCTGGATACGGATATACTGTTTGGGCTGAGACTGATCGAGCAGGCCATAAACAACAGTGGTTTCTTTCCAGTCATCAAGCAGATCAATGTCTGTTTTGCAGGTACTGAAAAGAAGGACGGCGCCGGTTGCTGCGAGTAAAAGTGTTTTTTTCATGCGGTTCATCGGAACACTAAAAAACGGTTCATTGATGTGGAGGCGAAAATACAGAAATAAATTGAGAACCGCGACCGGTAAAAGGGCTTATAAAGTGCATCGTGCAGAAAAACTTTGTAAGTGGTCAGATTTTGGCCATCACGTACATTTCTCCTTCTGGAGCAACTACGCCGCCGGCCTTTTCGAGGGTTACGGCAAAGGCTTCGGCTTTTGGAATAACCTGCAGCATCTGCAGTTCAGCACCACTGCCCGAATCGAACACCCCGGCACTTACCGGTTTGCCGCCCACAATGGCCCACAGCTGGTACTGTTTGCCTTCGGGAACAGCGGGTAAGTTCATCGGGTCAATACAAACCACGTGTGTATCGCTGCACCAGTACACCTGTGCATTGGTGGTTGCGGGAAGGTCATTTTTAACCGGCTTCATGGTAATGGTAGCCGGGTTGTGCAGCGAAGCCAGTTTATCTAATGCATTGCGTTGTGCGGCAATGCGTGCATCCATTTCGGTTTGTGCCCGGTTGTTTATTTCGGCAATTACCCGTTTTGTTGAATCGCGTTCACGGTCGAGTTTATCGCGGGTAGCGGCCAGTTCGCTGCTGTTGCCGGAATTACGCATCAACAGAAACACATTAAATGCGGCGCTGATGATAAAGAGCAGGAGGGAGGCCGCCATGGCATAACGCGAAGCCGGCCGGGCCGGGCCGCCTGGTGTTGCGGGCTGTATGGGAATAACCGGTGTTTCTTTTTCAACGGCGGCGGCAATGCGGGTAAACATGGCTGCCGGCGGTTCTTTGGCAAACGCGGCCACATAGCCTTCCACATCACCCTGGCATTGTTCCAGGGCCGCTTTCACTTCGGGATGCGTTTTCGCCAGCTGTTCTACCAGCGCCTGCTCTTCGGGAGTAGCTGCGCCGAGTACATACATCTCCAGGATGCCTGACGAAATAAGTTCCTGTGCGTTCACGGTTCAAGTTTTACGCCTGCCAGTTCACGCAACTGCTGAATGGCAATTTTTACTCTCGTTTTTACTGTTCCAAGCGGAATTCCCAGTTCTTTTGCAGCTTCTGTCTGTGTATAGCCGCCAAAATAGAGCAGTTCGATGAGGGTCCGGTGTTCCGGCTTGAGCTGTTCTGTGAATTTTTTAATACCGATCTGATCCACAGCAATGGTGCTGTTATTCTGGCGGTCAATGCTATATACGGAGTCTTCGATGCGCTGGACTTTACCGGCATCTTTAAAATCTTTCGAACGGGTTTTGTCAATGGCCTGGTTGCGTGCCACGTTCAGCAGCCATGTAAAGAGGCGGCCTTTCGACGTATCGTAGTTATCGATGTTGTTCCAGATTTTTACGAAAGCTTCCTGGAGCACATCTTCAGCCGTTTCGTTATCGGTAATAATGCGGCTGATAACCCCGAACAGGGCTGCGGAATAGTTGTCGTACAAAATACGAAGCCCGCGCTGGCTGCGCGCCCGCAGCAAAGCAATAAGTTCCTGTTCTTCTATTTTGGTTTTCATCGGCAACTGCGGATTCCGCGATGCTAAGATAGCGGGTTTATCCGATAAAAAAAGAGGTGTATTTGTTAACCCTTTTTCAAGAAAATCATATTTACAGAGAAGTCTGTTTAATCTTTTACACAACGAATGGAATAACCAAACTGTTTGGTTGCACCGTTTGCAAACGAATCGTCAAAACCGTTATCCAGTTTCAGGTAATCGCCCTGCGTGCTGTTACGCTCACTCGAAGCCCACCAGAAACCTGTATTCCCAAGCGTACTGTAGCCTCCCGTTGTGCTGCGGTAACCACCGGGAAGGCCGTTGAAGCCGGAACTGTTTGTAGCTCCCACATTCGGCGCAATCCATACTGTCGAAATAGATTTCAATTTTCCACCGGCAACCGATGAACCGCCTAACGATTCAACCAACGCACTCCATTCACTGCGGGAAGGGATATGCCAGCCTTTCGGAGCCAGTTTGCCCGTATTCACCGCATACCAGTTGTATAACTTGCCATACGTTGTATTGTTTGCAGCTTCGCCGTTGTAGATGGCATAAGCACCGGTTGTTGCAGCCGTCCAGCTTTTGGCATCCAGGTTGGTATTGATCGGGGTGCCATCGTTGTACCGCGTTGTGCGCAGGTTTTCAACCATCCACGTCTTTCCGCCGATTGTTATCGTCTTATACGAATTGCCGTCAACATCTGTAACCGAATTTACGTCCGCCTGCGGAGCCGGTGCCGTTTTCGTTTCTACCTGCGGCTGCATCGCAATCGTTTTGGTTTTGCAGGCAGGAACAGCGATTGAAACAGCAAGGATAAAACTACATACAACCGGAAATGTGTTTTTCATAAATAGGTTTTAGAACAGGATTAAATTGATCCTGCGAAAATACAGGAAATATACTTGTATGGATACCTGATTGTTTTGAAGTTTCCCACAAACCCCAACAACAGGTTTTATAAGAAATGGAAAACGATGAAAAATAAGGGAAGCGTTTTATTAGAAACGCGAAATAAGGCGCAACCCGATCTGCCGGTTGGTGAGGTAATTCGGAACACCATACAACCGCGAGGTTACATCTTTAATCCAGTAATAGGAAACGGTATTGTTCACCTGCAACAGGTTGTATACTTCCGCGCCCACCCACAGCGATTTCAGTACATGAAACGGATTGGATTTACTCAGCGGCTTTTTCTCTTTGATAATTTCATACGAAAAACCAATATCCACACGCCGGTACGAAGGCATGCGGTTGGTGGCTAAGTAACGCTGGTGATTCGGCGGTCCGAACGGAAGCCCCGTTCCGAAAATCAGCCCGAGGTTCATCTTGCAGTCGGGAAGCATGGGCAGGTAATCCTGGAAGTACATGGAAAATGTAACCAGCTGATCGGTCGGGCGCGGAATAAATCCCGGGTAAATGGTGATGCTGTCAACCGGGATGTTGTTTACGGTGTATCCCGGAATAATTGTATCACCGTCGCTGTTCAGGTAATAATTGTAATAATCATTGTACAGGTTTTCGCGCACCTGCATCACGGACAGGTTCACCCACGATTCGGTGCCTTTTACAAACTCGCCGTTCAGTTTCAGGTCAATGCCGTAGGTATAACCATACGCCATGTTGTCGCCGAAATAACGCAGGCGCACATCGTTCACTTCATACGGAATAATGTGATCGAGGTATTTATAGAATGCTTCCGTAATAAAACGGAATGGACGCCCCCACGCTTTAAAATGCAGATCGCTGCCGAGCACCGCGTGAATCGAAGTCTGTGCTTTGATATCCGTATTCAGGTTGCCCGCAAAGTCGCGCAGTTCGCGGTAAAACGGGGGCTGCTGATACACACCGCCCGCCAGTTTAAACGAAACATCGCTTTTCCAGTAGGGTTTCCACACCAGGTTGGCGCGCGGACTGAAAAGCACCTGTCCGTTCATATCCCAGTAATTCACGCGACCGCCGATATTAAACGTAAGCCGCGACGTATCGCGCATTTCCCACGACCATGTGTGTTGTACAAAGCCCATTACGCGGTTCGAGAATAATTCGGCTTTGCCTTTAACCACTTCCTGCAATGTGATTTCATCGAGCGGGTAAAATGGCACCAGGTAGCCGGCCGAATCGGTAAGGCTCCATTCGCTCAGCTGATCGTAAATACGTTCGTGCTGGTATTTAATGCCCCAGCCGAGCACGCCATGTTCATGTATCAGTTTGCCCTGGTGTTCACCATTAAAAACGTAGGCATCCAGGAAATTGCGCGCATGGTTCAGAAAGCCGCCCACGCCGCGGTTAAAAGCTACCTGTCCGAAAGTAGGTTTACCAAAATCCGTTTCCAGCTGATCAATAAAATACTGGCCTTCCACATCAAACGTTTCGTCTTCGTGCGTGATGAATGATGAACCCGTAAAACGCAGCGTGAGGTTGCGGTGATTGTCGAACTTCGCAGATAATGCATTAAAACTGGTACGGAAGCGGTTCAGTTCCTGGCCGTCGAAGAAAACGGTGAATTTATACGCTTCGTTCAGTGTACCGAAATTGGTTTCCCGTGTTTCCGGAACCAGTTCGTACCGGTTCTGCGCGAGGTTACCGAGGTAATTCAGTTCCCATTCATCTGACATGGAATAGGTGAGCATGGTTTGCACATCGGTAAAAACGGCCGTGTAGTCGCCATCCGTGTCTAAGTTTTTCAGCAGGTACTGGTTGCTCTTCTGGCGGAAGCCGAGCATCCATGTAAATCGTTTTTCAGGACCCACACCTTCCACTTCAACGCTGCCGCCAAGAAAACCGGCCGAAACGGTTCCCCGGAATTTGGTCGGGCGCCGGTACGTAATATCAAGTACCGAAGCCAGTTTGTCGCCGTATTTGGCTTCAAAACCGCCGGCGGAAAAATAGATCCGGTCAATCATATCGCCGTTTACAAAACTCAGCCCCTCCTGCTGGCCCGAGCGGGTGAGGAACGGGCGATACACTTCAATGCCGTTTACATAAACGAGGTTTTCATCAAAACTGCCGCCGCGCACCGAATACTGCGAACTCAGTTCGTTATTACTCTGCAGCCCGAGTATGGGTTTGAGTGCCGACAGCGCATCGCCGCCAACTGTGGGTACATAGGGAATAGCGGTTACCGGGATATAAATTCCGGTTTCATAATCGCCGTGAATAACCGCAGTATCTCCGTTAATGGACGGTTCGAGTTCCAGCAGTTTGTGCCGCGATTCGCCGGGGGCGAGTTTCAGCAGGAAGTCGCGCGATTTGTAGTTCGCAAAACCAATTTTTATAATGACCTGTTTATTGGCAGGAATGGTGAGTTTGAAAAATCCGGCACTGTCGGTATAGGTTCCTTTGCTTTTGCCGTTCAGGATGTAGGCCACAGCAGCGTGTTCAATCGGACTACCGCTGAAATCCACCACGCGCCCGGTTAAGGTTGCAGTACTGTCCCGCTGTGCCATGCCCACCCCGGGAAGGATAATAAAGGCAAAAAGCAGTACCAGGGCCGGAACAGTAATTTTCCGCAGCACGGGAAATGGAAACGTCATAGAATTGAATAAACTATTGTTTTTTTAGTGCCCCGCTGCGCCAGGCCTGCACAAATCGTGACCATGCAATGGGGTTCAGCAGGTTGTTGGGAGGTAACTGACCTGCGTAATACATTTTCGAGCTTTGCTGCTGCATGGTGGCTTTGTAGGCCATGCCGGCATCGTTGCCGATAGTGGATGCGGTTTGCACGAGGGCGGCCTGCTGCAGGTTTTTGTTTGCACGGGCAAGGTCGTCGTTAGCCACTTCGAGGCGCAGAAATGCGTCTTTAAATTGTTCTTTGCTCGGCCAGGGATAAATAACGGCTTCCTTGAGTTCAAACGTATCGCGTTTGAGGAGTTGAATAAGTGAATAGCGGTTGGAGGTAAGTGTATCGGGCAAAATAAACGATGCATTGTGATAGCCCAATGTTATAAACTGGATGGTATCACCTTTCTGCGCCACAAACGAAAAGTATCCGGAAGCATCGGCAAACGTGCCGCGGTTTGTGTTTTTAATAATAACTGCAGTGAAAGGAACAGGTTGCAGGCTGTCAGAATCTACCACCACACCGGAAAACTGGAGAATGCTGCGTTCCGGAGCAGGAACAGCGTTTACCTGGGCGGCTAACGGTAAGCCGGAGATCAGTACAGCCACGAGGCTTAAGATGTTGCGTAAGTTGTTCATGTATCGTGTTCAAAGTTACAAATAATTGTAACGGAACCTGCTTTTGCCAGTGTAACAACTGTGGTTCCGTCTTTTTATTGCCTGTGACGGCAAAAAATACAATTGTTTGCCCCGCCGGCTGTTTTTTTGGCTACTTTTAACACGCTAAAATCAACTGATGAAACACACTTACCTTACCCTGCTGGTCCTGGGTGCCACACAACTGCTTCATGCCCAGATTACAATATCGAGCAGCGACATGCCTGCACCAAACGATTCGGTGCGGTTCAGCTATACTACCGGAATCGGAAATGCCGATCAGCACCTGACCGGTCCGGCTTACCTGTGGGATTATTCATTTCTCACGCCCAACGCACAGGAGCGCGTAACATTTGAAACACCAGCCGCTTTCCCGTTTTCGTTTACGGCAACGGTAGGTGTATTTAATCCATCCCCCGATTCAATTCCCGGAATCGGCGCTATTCCTACCGATTTCTACGATTATTTCAAAAACAGTTCATCGGGTTACCGGCAGGTGGGTTCCAGTTTTACATTCAGCTTCCAGTTTCCGATTCCGATTATTTATTCGAGTTCCGATTACCTGTACCGTTTTCCGCTGCAGGCCGGTAACATAGACAGTTCTGATGCGGCTTACGGATTCCAGGTTCCGAGCCTGGCCTACATCGGGCAGGAACGCCACCGCGTGAACAACTGCGACGGCTGGGGAACACTGATAACGCCGTTCGGTTCATTCCAGACACTGCGTGTGAAATCGGTCGTTGACCAGACCGATACCATTTCGTTTGATTCAACCGGTGGATTTGCGATTCCCCGCCCCCAGCTTATTGAGTACAAATGGCTGGGACAGAATAGCCTGGTTCCGCTGCTGCAGATTGATGCACAGGTACTTTTCAATAACGAGGTGATAACCGGCGTAACCTACCAGGACAGCCTCCGCGACAGCGTGTTCCAGGTAACAGTGCCGGAACAGCAGGGTGCATTTTATGCAAATGTCTATCCGAATCCGGCCAGCTCCGACGGACAATTCCTTGTGTATTATGAACTGAAAAGTGCTTCCACCGTTGATATTGAAATTTACAACGGAAACGGGCAGCGCATTTTAAATCCCGTGAACCAGATGCGCAAACCGGCAGGAATCCAAACCGAGCCGGTAAGCCTGTACGGTTATCCTGCCGGGATTTACCTGCTTCGGGTCAGGGCAGGGGCGCATACGATCACGCATCGTATTGTAAAACAGTAAAAGATCATCCCTGATTTACAGTAAAATGTACTGATTATCCGATTCGTTTTATCAGTAAATGCAACCTCTCGTCAGAAATCAACGTATAAGGGATGTCGTACACCATTCAGGCAAACATATGGGCCAAACTTACGATCCAGAATTAATAAAAAAATCGTTCATCGTTTGTAATAATCCCTCTTCCGGAGCGATTGTTCCTGTGGCTATGCAATCATTTGAGGCTTTACAACAAGTAACACTATTTATTTCTCTGCTATGAAAAAATTACTTACGCTGATCCTGCTGGCGTTTTCGGGAATTGTGCTGCGTGCGCAGGACATTTCTGTTATTTCCATACAGGCTCCTGTTAGCGGCTGTGCGTTAACCGCCACCGAAAACGTGACGATCCGGATATTTAACTATGGTCCCACCTTAACTGCGGGCTCATCGTTTAACGTATCCTATACGATTAACGGAGGTCCGCCGGTTACCGAACTGCTCACACTCGGCAGCAACCTGCTTTCCAACTCCACGCTCAACTATACGTTTACCACGCAGGCCAACCTGTCGGTTCCTGGCTCTTATACGTTTGATGCGACCTGCAACCTCGTGGGCGATATCAATCCGAGCAATAATGCATTCAACGGCTATATTGTAACAAATACAGCACCCTCTGTAGGCGGAACCATTGCAGGACCGAGCAGTGTCTGTCTCAGCGGAAACAGCGGAAACCTGACACTCAGCGGGCACACCGGCAACGTATTGCGCTGGGAATACTCAACCGACGGCGGTTTTACGTGGATCAACGTTACCAATACATCTACCACACAGCCTTACAATAACCTGACTGTACCGACCCAATACCGTGCAGTGGTGCAGAGCGGCGGATGTACCCCGGCATTTTCAACACCGATTTCCATTGCCATTGACAATCCGTCGGTTGGCGGAACACTTTCACCGGGGGCTAATGTGGTTTGTATCACCAGTAACTCCGGTGTGCTTACGCTCAGCGGCCGCACAGGAACAATTATCCGCTGGGAGTTTTCTACTGACGGCGGCCTAACCTGGACGAATATTGCAAACACACTGGCTACCTATACGTACATCGGGCTTACACAAACCACGCAGTTCCGGGTACTGGTGCAGAATGCATCCTGCTCGGCAACGTATTCATCAATTGCAACTGTTACTGTTTCACCGGCTTCCGTGGGTGGTTCAATTGCCCCGGCCGTAACATCGGTTTGTGCACCAACCAACAGCGGCACATTAACACTGAGCGGCCACACGGGTGCTGTAAACCGCTGGGAGTTTTCAATTGACGGCGGACTTACCTGGACTGCAATTGTCAACACTACCACAACCTTAAACTTTACAAACCTGACTGTATCACGTTTATACCGTGCACGCATTATCAGCGGAACCTGTTCGCCGGTATTTTCAGCAACAGCCGCAGTAAACGTAACAGCAGCTTCCATCGGCGGAACAATTGCTCCAGCATCTGCAACCGTTTGCAGCGGGGCAAACAGCGGTACACTCACCCTGGGCGGTAATGTGGGCAACGTGGTGCAGTGGGAAAATTCCATTGACGGCGGAGTTACCTGGACTGTGATAGCCAACACCACCAACACAGAGAATTACACCAACCTGATCACAACCACCCTGTACCGTGCGCTTGTTCAAAGCAGCGGCTGCACGGCAGCATATTCATCAACTACAACCATCACGGTTAGTCCGACTTCTGTTGGCGGAACAACAGCAACTCCGATATCGGTATGCAGTGGTTCGAACAGTGGTTCGGTAACCTTATCGGGACAAACCGGTTCTATTACCCGCTGGGAATTTTCGACCGACGGCGGCCTTACCTGGAGCCCGATTGTAAACACGACTACCACGCAGGCATTTACAAACCTGACACAAACCACGCAGTACCAGGTTATCGTACAGAGCGGTGTATGTCCGGCCGATACCTCGGGTATCGTAACAATTACAGTTGATCCGGTTACAGTAGGTGGAACGACCTTACCCGCAAACGATACCGTTTGTTCGGGTGCAAACAGCGGAACAATAACGCTGTCGGGCAACGTAGGCAATGTGATCCGCTGGGAATTATCAACTGATAACGGGCTTACCTGGATTTCAATCGGTAACACAACAACATCACAGACGTACAACAACATCAATACGTACACGCTGTACCGTGCTGTGGTACAAAGCGGAACCTGTTCGCAAACGTTTTCATCGGTTGCAGCAGTAACTGTTGATCAGCCTGCAACCGGCGGAACGCTTTATGGTTCAACCACCGCATGCAGCGGCAGCAACAGCGGAACGATTACACTTATCGGCGCAATCGGAACCATTTCGAACTGGGAAAGCTCATCGGACAATGGCGTTACCTGGACAGCGATTGCCAACACAACAACGAGCCTTAATTTCCTGAATCTGACGGACACCACCTTGTATCGTGTAATCGTTACGAACGGTGTTTGTAATGCGGATACGTCCACTCTGGCTACTATTCTTATTGATGAAGTATCGCTGGGCGGAACAGTAACTGTTGATGATACCGTTTGCAGCGGGGCGAACAGCGGATTTGTAACACTGAGCGGACACCGCGGTATTGTGGACGGCTGGGAGTTTTCTACGGACGGCGGTTTTACCTGGATCAACATTTCGAACAGCACCACCACGCAGAACTTCCTGAACCTTACCGCAACCACCATGTACCGTGCACGTGTGCAGAACGGGGTGTGTTCACCGGTGAACTCCACATTTGCAACCATTACGGTTGATCCCCCTGCTACGGGCGGAACTGTTACCGGCAGCACAACAGTGTGTGCTTCGGGCAACAGCGGCAGCCTCGTGCTCACCGGTTATTCCGGCAGTATTGTAAGCTGGGAGACATCGGCTGACGGCACAACCTGGGTACCGAACGGCAATACCACTGCAACTGAAAGTTATACCAACCTGGCCGATACAACATGGTACCGTGTAATTGTAAGCAGCGGCGTTTGCGGATCAGATACTTCTTCAATGGGTTCTGTTGTTGTTGATCCCGCTACAGTAGCCGGTGCTGTTACGCTTAACGATACGGTTTGTTCCGGTACCAACAGTGGCACCATTTACCTGAACGGACAAAACGGTGCAGTAACCGGCTGGCAATATTCTACCGATGGTATGAACTGGATTGCGCTGGCGAACACCGCCGATTCACTGAACTATGCCAACCTGCTGCAGACGACCTATTACCAGGCCGTGGTGCAGAGCGGGGTGTGTCCGTCGCAGTTTTCATCAATGGATACTATAACCGTAACAACACCAGCTTCAGCCGGAACAATTACCGGATCAACACCGGGTTGTGAAGGCACAAATGCGGGAACATTAATTCTCAGCGGCTACAACGGTTCTATTACCGGCTGGCAGGTTTCAACGGACGGCGGAGCAACCTGGACACCGATTGTCAACACCACCGCTTCACAGACCTACCTGAACCTTACTGATACCACCTGGTACAATGCCATTGTAAGCAATGGCGCCTGCGCTGCAGATACATCTGCACCGATTACGGTAGTGGTATATCCGAAACCGGCTGCATCGTTTACAGCATCAAACAGCTGTCTCGGAACAGCCACCGCATTTACTAATACCAGCACTGTTTCAGTGGGCGGCATCCAGTTTAACAACTGGGATTTTGGAAATGCAACCAATTCCATTTCTGTTAGTCCTTCTTACACGTATGCTTCAGCAGGGAACTATAACGTAGTTCTTATTGCAACTTCCAACTTCGGTTGCAGTGATACGGTAACCAATGCGGTAACTGTAAATGCATTGCCTTCGGCACAGATAACCTCGGCAGGCGCATCTCCGTTCTGTCTTGGTGATACGCTTACACTGAGCGTTCCGATGGATACATTGCATACCTACCTCTGGAATACCGGAAGCACACAGAACAGTATCCAGGCCGATACCAGCGGAAACTATGTGGTTACGGTTACTGATACAGCTACCGGTTGCACCGCAATGGATTCTGTTGCACTTACACAACTGATGCCACCTGTGGCGGATGCGGGTCTTGATTCAAGCATCGGTTTCGGTCAGTCTATTGTACTCAATGGCAGCGGCGGAAACGGAGCCAGCTACGACTGGACACCGTACACCGGCCTGAACGATCACAGCATTGCTGCTCCGACAGCCACACCGGTTTCCACAATAACCTACACGCTGCTGGTAACGGCAGCCAATGGTTGCAGCGATACAGATCAGGTTACCATAACACTGATACAGGATTACAACCTGCTTATCACCAACCTGGTTACGGCCAATGCTGACGGGCACAACGACACCTGGGTTGTCCAGGGAATAGAAAACTATCCCAACAACGAAGTACATATTTTCAACCGCAACGGAATGGAAGTATTTACTGCACAGGGTTATCATAACGAGTGGAATGCTACGTACAACGGGCAGCAGGTTCCGGACGGAACATACATCTATATCATCAAATTCACCGATTCGGATGTAGTGCTTAAAGGAGCAGTAACCGTACTCAGCAGCAAAGACTAACCGCCCCAAAAAAAGAACGATATGAAAAAGCTCATATATACCATCAGTGTTTTATGCGGTACCTGGTTTGCAGCCGGTGCGCAGCAACTGCCGCTTTACAGCCAGTATTATTTTAATCCGTTCCTGTACAATCCTTCGATGACCGGGATCAGCGATGAAACGAATGTGAACCTCGTTCACCGTTCGCAATGGACAGCCATTCCGGGGGCGCCGGTTACCAATGCACTTACATTGGACGGAGCCATCAACGACAAAAAGATGGGACTCGGGTTTACGGTTTTTAATGATGTGCAGGACATCAGCGAGCGGATGGGATTATACGCATCGTATGCGTACCGTCTTAAAATCAATGATGACAACCGGGTGCTTTTCGGTTTGTCAGGCGGATTTCTCGACAACCGCATTGATTTTGCAAAAGCAGTGGTGATTGATAATACCGATCCGATGCTGTTCTCTTCGCTGCAGCGCAAAAGCACGCTTGATGCGAGTGTAGGTGTTACCTACGAATGGACCAAACTACGTGTTGGTATTGCAGTACCGCAACTGGTGGGGCAATTCGTTCCGTTTGCGGATAACAATGATCCACGTTCCTATTACCAGCTGAACCGCCATTACCTCGGATCGGCACAATATGAATTTACGCTGAGTGAAGCCGCTGAACTTAAACTGGAGCCGCTGGCCATGGTTCGTTTTATGAAAAACGCCCCGGTGCAGTATGATGTGAATGCCATCCTGAACTGGAAAAACATGGGCTGGTTTGGTGTATCGTATCGCAGCAATTACGCGGTGGGAGCCAATGTGCGCATTAAGCTGTTCAACAGCCTGAGTGCCGGTTATGCTTACGATTTTATTCTTACACCGTTGCGTACTTCGGGTGGATTCAGTCATGAATTCCAACTCGGTTACACGTTCGGTCAGCTTTCGGGCGGAAACGCCGTGGGCCGTGTACGTGCCAAATACGATTAATAAACTGAATCCGAAATTATGCCCGTTTATATAAAACGCTTTTCATTGATCGTCCTGTTGCTGCTGAATGCAGGCAGCGGCTGGTGTGGTATTTCGGAAGGAGACCTGGTTAAAAAAGCAGATCTTCTTTTCGGACGCCGCGAGTATGAAATGGCTTATGATTATTACCTGAAGCTGAAAGCACTCTCACCCGATAAACTGCTTTATGAATACCGCGCAGGGGTGTGTGCCATTTACAACGGCGACGGACCAACCGCACTGGGTTTTCTGACCAACTGCCTGAGTAAAGACACCAGTCTGACGGACATTAATTTCTTCCTCGGCCGCGCATATCTCATTAACGACAAACCGGAAGAAGCACGTGGGTATTTCAAAAAACAGATTACAAAAGAGCCGGATGAAACGCAACGGGTAAGGCTGCAGTTTTATGTGAACTACTGCAATAACGCCATTGAACTTTTGAAAAAACCGGTTAACGCTACCGTTGCCAACCTCGGTCGCCCGCTCAACTCGCCCGGTGATGAATATGCGCCGCTCATTCTGCCCGGAGATGTGGGCATGCTGTTTACCTATAAAGGTGTGCAGAGCAAAGGCGGCAAACAATATGTGCTCGGAAGAAACGACTCGGCCGGTTTTTTCCTTGAAGATGTGCTGGAAAGCCGCGTTACCAAAAACGGCTGGTCAAACCCGTTGCCGCTGAGCGACAGTGTAAATACCAAAATGCACGATGCATCAGCAGCCATTTCGCCTGACGGAAATACACTTTACATTTTCCGCAGCTCGTCAAAAAATGGCGGCGATATTTACGCCTGCAAAAAGCGTGGCATGGATTGGTCAATGCCCGAAAAACTGAAAGGTGCAATTAACAGCCCGCAGTGGGATGGCAGCATTACATTCAGCGTTGATGGACGTACAGCGTATTTCGCAAGCGATCGCCCGGGCGGATACGGTGGAAAAGATTTATACCGTGCAACGCTGCAGGACGATGGTACCTGGGGCAATGTGCAGAACCTTGGCCCGAACATCAATACACAATTGGATGATGACGCGCCGGCACTTTTTTCCGACGGCAAAAAAATGGCGTATGCCTCCAAAGGACAAAACAGCATGGGTGGTTATGATATTTTCTTTGCTGAACTGCTGGCGGATAACAATACCTGGAATGAAGGCAAAAACGCCGGTTACCCGATTAACTCCACCATGGATGATATTTATTATGTGGTGGGTGCTGACGGGGTTTCTGCATTATTCAGTTCCAACCGCGCGGGCGGAAACGGGGGCATGGACCTGTACATTGTGGAACCGGGCGAACCGGCGAAAGCCAATGAACTGGTACTGATCAAAGGCTCCGTTACACTTGATGATATTCCTGCCGCTGCTACTGTTTCCGTTACCACCGGGGCAAAAGATTCGCTGTATGGTGATTACAAAAGCAACAAAACAAACGGACGTTATGCGGTCTCGCTTCCTCCGGGCAGTGATTATAAAATCACATTCATCATGAGTGGCAATGTGGATTCGATCCGCCAGTTTAATGCAACGGAAGTGAAAAGTTTTGTGTCGAAAGAATTTGATGTGGCATTTTATACCGATGCCTACAAACGTATTTTTTATGAACGATTTGGTATTAAAGACACCAGTGAACTGACCCGCCGGCTGATTTCACTTGCTGCAGACAGTTTGACGATGCCTACCGGGCAGAAAATGGTGATGCGCCGCGATTCCAGCACAAACTACCAGAACGAAGACGGGTCGGAAATTGCGAAAGGGCTGTTCATTGTAATCGGTTCATTCCGCAACGTGCCGTATGCGAAGCGCCTCCAGGAAAAGATTAAACTGGAAGCAAAATATCCTTCGCATGACCTGATTTACAACCGGAAAAACAAATTCACCTACGTTGTGGTTGCGCATCCGAAAGATCCGGTGGAGGCTGCTGAATGGGTTGCAAAGGCGCGCCTGGAGTATGCTGATGCGTGGGTGCAGAAGCTGGATTAAATCCCTGTAATACACATCCGCGCACTGTTAATGCATGAAATGCCGGCCGGTATTATTGGGTTCTCTGCTCTTATTCCTCGCAGGGAATATTGCTTCCTGCAAAAATAAACTGCCTGTTGATGGTGCGTTGGAAATAGGCTTCCCGTTTCGTTTTATTTATTACGTCTATACGAACCGGGATACGGGTTTTTACTTCAATATCGAAACATTAGGTGCAGATATCGCAATTGCATCAGGCGTTGCATGGTGCGCTGTTTGGGGCTATAATTACCTGCGCAAACGAATCAAGTCCGTTTAAACGATTTCTTGTACACCACTTCGTTGCCTTTTTTATCCGCAACAGTCAGCACCAGTTCGTGATCGCCTTTACCCACGTGTTCATCAAACGTATAAAACAGCAGGCGTTTTTTGGGTTCGTATTCCAGCAGCACCCATTTGCCGTCAATCAGCAGTTTGTATAAACCGATACCGCTGAAATTATCACCGACTGTAAAACCAATGAATTTTAAAGCAGAGAAATCGGTCTGCACTTTTCCTTTCTGATCGAAATTGGAAGGCGTAACCGTTGGGGCTTTGGTATCGGTTCCGATGGTGTAGCTGCCGAATGCTTTGATGGTGCCGGTTACTTTGCCATCGGCAAATGTTCCCCCGGAGTAACTGCGCGTGCCTTTGTCGCTGATGCCTACAAGGAACGCTTTTGTTTTCAGTGAATCAGGCAGTAGCGGGGCATAAATGGAAAGCGTACAGGCATTGTGCAGCGGTATCAGCGGGTTGCCGATGCGCACGTACGGAACTTCTCCTTTGCCTGCAAGATTGCTGATGCCAATGGAATCGCGCTCGTAAATGGATTTTTCAGGCATGCTGAAATCACATACATCTTTTATCCCGAGCGTGAGTGCAGCAGCGCAGTTGTGTATTTTTTTTGCAGCATCGGCGGCCGCTTTGGCCTGGGCGTAACCGGATTTGCTTTTCAGGATGAGGCTGCATTCGGCAGCATTGCCAAAACAATCGGCAATGCGGTAGCGCAATGTATCGGTGCTGTTGCTGTTCAGTTCCAGGCTGCCGTTGTTCTGCACATTGTAAAACACATGCAGGGGCGAACATTCGGCAACATAACTGCATTGGTACAGTTTTTTGCGTTTTTCCTGTTCGGCATAATCAATAAAACAATTGATGCCGCGCGAATCGGCAAACCCCATGCGTTCGAGGCGATGCCCATAAAGCTGCGTTTTGTTTTTGAACAGTTCAATACAGTACACCCCGTTTTTTCCGTGCCGCAGGTTTTCGAAATCATGACATTCCACACCAACTTTAAAATGCCCGGAAAGTGTGATGGTTTCAGCAGCAACCGGCACATATTTTTTTCCTGCTTTTTTTACCGCGATGTATTTTGTTTTATTCACCCCGTTGATGGTGGAATACGCATCGAGCGGAAAAATGGCAATGGTTTGAATTACCGGTGCAACCGTATCGCGCACACCGAGGCCGAACAGTTGCGGATTTAATGCTTCTTCGGTTTGCGCATCACGAATTTCAAAATGCAGGTGCGGGCCGCCGGAGCTTCCGGTATTTCCGGAATAAGCAACGAGGTCGCCTTTTTTTACCGGCAGATCGCCGGGACGTGGCAGCAGTTCGATTTCAGAAACTTCGCGGCTGTACTGTTCTTTTTCGAGGTATTCGCTGATGGCTTTGTTGTAATTATTCAGGTGCCCGTAAACGGTAACGTAACCGTTGGAGTGTGTAATGTAAAGTGCTTTGCCGTAACCATACGGGCCTACCTTTATGCGTGTAACATAACCATCGGCTGCGGCACGCACCGGCAGGTTTTGCTGGTTGCTTGTTGTGATGTCAATGCCGGCGTGAAAATGATTCGGACGCAGTTCCCCAAAGTTGCCCGACAGTTTCAGCGGGATATCCATGGGTGAACGGAAATAATTTTTCGGATACTCAACCTGCTGTGCCGCAAGGGTTACCGAAAAAAAACAGGACAGGTATATGGAAATAAGCTTTTTCATGAATCTTGTATGCAGCAAAGGTAGTTTTACTGCCTGCCTAAAACTCATATATTTGATAAACAACTTTTCAACCATGCGAAGTGTATTGCTTTTTTTAGCCGCCGTTGCATTTACATGCACGTTACAGGCACAACCCGAAAACGGACCATTTACCGAACTGCATCCTGCAGGACAGAAAGCCGCATCGGGCATGATGAAAAACGGGAAGAAAGACGGGGAATGGAAATTCTGGACCGCCAACGGCGTACTCATCGAAGTTTCCAATTTCCGTGAAGGTGAACTCGACGGAAAAAGCAGTGAATACTACGGCGAAAAATGGCTGAAAAAAGAAACGAACTACCGCAACGGCCAGCGCGACGGACTCACGCGTTTGTTTGATGAAAGCGGCCACCTGTACCAGACGAAAAACTACCGCAACGACGAACTCGACGGTGAATACACGGAATACACCTGGTACAACAACCGCGAAATGCCCCTGGTGAAATACAATTTCCGCGACGGCAAAAAAGAAGGCAAATACCAGGAGTGGCATACCAACGGCACGTTGCGCGCCGAAACCACATTCCGTTCCGATACCTTATTTACAGCTGTGGAAGTAACATACTCCAACGGTTACAAAACAAAACCAGGCGACAGTTATTATTGCGCCGAACTCCGCAACACACGCATTTTTTCCATGCTCGGTGAAAGCAAATTTGAAGAGGAACTGGAAATGTGCGAGATGAATACCTACAACAATGTGCAAACGTATCCCGACGATCAACCCGAATTTATCGGTGGTATTGCAGCCATGCAGAAATTTATCAGCGACAGCACCCGTTACCCGAAACGCTGTAAAGACGCACAGCAGGGCGGTACCGCGTATGTGCAGTTTGTAGTGGAAAAAAGCGGTAAAACGAACCTTGTCCGCCTCGTGAAAGGTGTAAACAATTGCCCCGAACTGAATAACGAAGCCATTCGCATTGTACAGTCCATGCCGAAATGGAAACCCGCCATGATGGACGGGAAAAAAGTGCGCTGTTATTACACCATCCCGGTTAAATTCAAACCAGCCGGATGATGAAACGCAACCTGCTGACCCTGATTGCAGCGCTGCTGCTGTGTACAACCCTGCATGCACAGGAAAAAAAGCGCTGGACGGTAACGTTTCATGCCAATGAAACCATTGCTTCGGAAGGTTACCTCGTCAATAAAAAAAAAGCGGGCAAGTGGAAGTACTACGACCCCAGCGGAAAACTGACGCATTACATCACCTATAAAAACGACCTGCGCAATGGCTGGGAAATGTATTACCTGCCAGACAATGATACGTTGCGTTTGGTATATAACCGCAATGATGTGCCGGACAGCACCTATAAAGAGTGGGATATTGACGGGCGACTGATTACCAGCGGATTTTATAAAAATGGTAAACGCGACAGCACCTGGAATTTCTGGAAAGCCATTCCTTCAACCGGGCAGAATTGGGTGTGGATGGTTCCAACATTTACCATTTCTGTTTCACCGGGATCAGGGCAGAAAAATAAACCGGCGCCGAAATATGTTGATCCCGGGCGCCTGGTAAAAACAGCCACGTATAAAAATGATGAATTAGACGGACCGTATGCCGAATACGATCTAACCACGGCGCAGCAGCTCATCAGCGGCGCGTACAAAGCAGGCAGAAAAAACGGCGCATTTATCGAAATGACCAAAGACCGCAAAGGGTATATGGAATACACCTGGCGCAACGATACGCTGGTAAAAGAAGCCGAGCTTTGGGATGCCTCCGGGCGGCAGCGGAAAAAAGAATACGAATTGCGTGATGGCGTGAAATACGGTTCGTACCGCGAGTGGTATGATTATTCAGCGGTAGAAAAACTGACCGGTTCGTACCGGAACGGTTTGCGTGAAGGCCTCTTTACTGAGTTCAATAGTGCCGGAAAAAAGAAACTCACTTACACCTATGTTGCCGGTGTGCTGCAGGGCGAACGCTGTGATTATGATGCGAATGGAAATATTGAAACACGGGGTTACCTGAAAAACAGCATGTACGACAGTACATTCACCGAATTTTATGAAACCGGTGAAAAATACTGGGAAGGCCGTTGCCGAAACGGTTTGTTCGAAGGCGAGTTTACTGCATTTTACAAAAGCGGCATTGCGAAAGAAAAAGGATTTTACAGCAACGATGTGCGCGAAGGAACCGTTTACGGTTTTACCACCGATGGCCGCAGGCAGTTCACAGCCGGTTACAAAAACGGCATGCTGCACGGGCTGTACCTTGAATATCACGAAAACGGAAACGTGTTTATTTCACAGCAGTTTCTGAACGATACGTTTGCAGGTACACCCACCTATTTTAATGAAAAAGGAAAACCGATTGTCTACATCGCACAAAATGCAAACAGCAACGGGCCATTGCGTGTGGATGAACCGATAGAAGTTGTAGTGCGTACGAGCAACATTTCGCGGTATTATAATGGTGGATATACGGCAACTCCGGTTCCGGTAAAACCTGATCTGCCGGCCCTGCTGCGCAAAAGAGCAAATGAAGTGCTGGAGATGAACCGGCAGCGTGCAACGGCACTGCCCGGTGAAGAATGGGTTGAAGTTTCTGAACGCGCTGAATTTCCGGGTGGAATGGAAGCATTCCGGCAATTTGTTCAAAAGAATGCGATGTATCCCCAGGTGGAACGTGAAATGGGCATTCAGGGCAGCCTGTTCATGAAGATTACCATTGACAAAACAGGTACGCTCACCGCCATCGAATTACTGAAAGCATTACCCGGAAGTACCTATACCGCCAAAGAAGCGGAACGCGTGCTGAAAAATTCGCCCAAATGGAAACCCGCGAAAAAGAACGGCCGCGCTGTTGATGATGAATTCACAATAAGGTTTAAATTTGTGCTTGAATGAACGCACGAATTACCGCGGCCCTGCTGCTCCTGTTTTTTTCCTGTACCCTTTTTGCACAGACAGACCTTCCGAAACGCGGGCTGTATGTATCGTTTCATCCGAACCACAAAAAAGCATGGGTGGGTAAATGCCGCCATTACCAGAAACACGGCAAATGGAAATACTTCGACGAGCAAGGCAATCTGCTGAAAGTAGAACCGTATTCACATGGTAAGCTGAACGGCCTGAAAAAAGAATTTTTTGCAAACGGCAAAACGGCTTCTGAAGGCGCATACATCAACGACAAACCCGAAGGCGAATGGAAAACCTGGGGGCCGGAAGGGCAACTGTTGCTGGCTTTTAATTACAAGGACGGACAACCAGTTGGAACCTGGCAATACTTTTACGGCAACGGAAAAATAAGGCGAACGGAATATTACCTCGCCGGGAAAAAAGAAGGTGTGCAGCACGAGTTCTGGGAAAACGGAAATCCGAAAACAGATATATCTACTTCTGCCGGCATACGCAACGGGCTGACCATTAATTATGACAGCAACGGCAAGCGTACATCACAAACAGAATTTGTAAACGACATCAAGCACGGGCTGGAACAGGAATGGAAAAACGAACAGCTGGTAAAAGCGGCGGAATACCGCAACGGCCTGCTCAACGGATTTGTCCACCACTGGAACAGCAAAGGCGATACGCTGGAATGGGCTTCGTATGTGAACAACATCCGTGAAGGGCAAACCATCCGCTGGAAAAACAATAAACGGGTAAGTGAAGAATTTTATGTGAATGACAAACAGCAGGGCCAGTGTAATTATTACGACCGGCAGACCGGCAATTTGCTTTACATCCGCTGGATGAATGCGGGAAAACCAGACAGCCTGCAAACTTTTTACGCGAACGGGCAGCGCCAGAACCGCGAATGTTTTAACGATGCCGGGTTGCGCAACGGCCGTTATTTTGAATGGAGCGAAAACGGCAATGTGCTTGTGACCGGTTATTATTTTAACGGGCAGAAACAGTTTGTGTGGAAAGTGTTTTACCCGAACGGTAATTTAAAATCCATTGCCACATATCAGCTCGGCAGCCTCAGCGGTGCGTACTCGCGTTATTATGGAAATGGTAAAAAAATGTTCCTGCAGCAATTTGCAGTAGGGGAGGCCGAAACCAAAGCGGAAGGCAAGCCGCAGATATGGGACGAAAACGGCAAACCGCTGAAACCGGGCAGTACACAATACGAAGCCATCAAAGCCAGCGTGTATGTGGAAGAAACATTTGTGAAACCGGTGAATACGGATAAACGGTATCCGCCGGTTGAAACAACAGATGGTGCATCAATTGCCACGCCTGTTGAACAGATCGGTACCGATGCATCACCGGTGATGATAACAAAGAATGACCTGGTGATTGAAAAAGAAGAAGCTGTTTTTTCATTTGCAGAACAAATGCCGGTTTTCCCGGGCGGGGAAGCGGCGTTAAATAAATTCATAACAGAAAATATCCGTAAGCCCGGAGGTTATTCCGATACAGACAGCAGGGGTGTCGTTTTTTTAAATTTTGTAGTTAATGCAGATGGATCAGTAAGGGATGTCAAAGTAATGAAGGACATGAAAGGCAAACCGGAGTTTTCCGAAGAAGCCATACGCGTCATCAAAAGCATGCCGAAGTGGGAGCCCGGGAAAATGAATGGCAGGCCCGTTGCTGTAAGCATGACTATTCCGGTGCGGTTTAATTAATGACTTTTTGCGGTTTGTGAAAAAGCGGTTAAACTTGCGTCTTCAACCCGTAAAATATACTATTCGTTAATGCTGTATAATCTAAAAGCAATTCAGAAATTACTGTTTTTGGCTTTACTTTTTTTGCCAACGATTACAGCTAACGCCCAGCCCGCCGATACCACCATCTATACCGTTACCGATTCCATGCCCGTGTTTCCCGGCGGAACAGATGCACTGAAAAAATACCTTGAAGAACATACGCGTTACCCGGTTTCGGAAATGCAATGGGATACAAGAGTTACCGTTATTGTTCGTTTTGTGGTAGAAAAAGACGGAACAGTTTCAGGAGTTGTACCTGTTAAGGAAGTAAAAGACGGCCCTGGTTTTACTGCAGAAGCTTTGCGTGTGGCCCGCAGCATGCCGTTCTGGTTTCCTGCGTACAATAAGGGGTTACCTGTACGCTGTTATATGTACATCCCGGTGAAATTTGTTCCTGCTCCTAAACCCGCAATCCGTGATACGCTTGCCATTTCGGATAATGCGCCACTTGTAAATCCTGAAGTTCATCCCATGTTTCCCGGCGGTGACAGTGAACTGATGAAATACATTCGTGGGCATATTGTTTATCCGCAATTATGCCTCGAAATAGGTGTAACAGGAGTGGTGTGGGTTAACGTAACCGTGGAAACCGATGGCAGCCTTTCGGAGATAACAGCAGCGAAGGAAGTGAAAGAATGTCCGCCATTAACACAGGAAGCGTTGCGCCTGGTAAAAAACATGCCACGCTGGATACCCGGTACCTATAACGGAACCACTGTTCGTATGGGAATGCGAATTCCTGTTAGATTTGTATTGAACTAATCCAATCCGCTGATGCGCCTCGTTTTTGTAACCTGCTTTTTGTTCGTGTGTTCATTTGCGTTTGCGCAAACCGATACGCTTCCGAAAAACGATACCACCATTTACCAGTTCGTGGAACAGCGCGCCGAATACGCCGCCGGTACCGAAGCCATGTACGCTGACCTGATGATGTCGCTGCATTACCCGGTTTCGTGCAAAGATTCCACCTGCAATGAAAGTATGTTCGTCATCCAGTTTGTGGTTGAAAAAGACGGAAGCCTTTCGCACCTCCAGCTTACCCGCGGATTTTCATGCTGCAAACAGATGAATGCGCAGGTGCTCGCGTTTTACCGCAAAAGCCCGAAATGGAAACCGGCCATGCACAAAGGCCTTGCCGTGCGCAGCAAAATGAGCATGCCGGTGAATGTGGATATACGCTGATTGTTCATCAAGCCCCAAAACAAGCCCAACACGTTACGTTAAGCGATTATTACCCCAAAATCATCGGCGAAACCCCATAATTTGTTTTCTGGAAACCTTTTGCTATGTTTGTATGCTGTTGTCTTTCAGCAGTTAAGACAAGCTTATGCGTAGTATTTCTTCTACTGTGAAGGCCCTCCGGCCCAAAGTCGAAAAATTAGTACATTTGCAGGAGCAGCTGAAACGTGAAAACGGGCAACTGCAATCGGCAAATGCCGCGCTACGGGCTGAAATGGATGAACTGCAGGCAGCACGTAACGAATTGGATGACAAGTACAAAGCCCTGAAACTGGCGAAAGCGGTTTCGGGCACTAACGATAAAAATCTCGAGCTGAAACTCAAGATTAATGAGCTGGTGCGGGAAATAGATAAATGCATCGCGCTCCTCAACCGCTGACAACGGTTGAATTTTTTGAACCAGAAGAATAACCGCCCGGAGTCGTATCACGGCCGGTATTCGGAAAAAACAAAAGAATCGCCATGGGCGAACGTTCGATAAAAGTAACCATTGCGGGAAGGTCGTATCCGATCACGGTAAGTGATCGCGAGGAGCCTTTTGTGCACGAAGCGGTGAAAAAGATCAACGACAAGGTGAAACACCTCGAGTCGGCTTACTCCGTGAAGGATAAGCAGGATCTGCTGGCCATGGTTGCTCTTCAGTTCGCCACACAATACCTGGAAACCGAATCAAAAGTGATCGAAGACCAGGACGGACTGCTCGATGAGCTGACCGGTATAGATGCCATACTGACCAAACAACTCGGGTAGGCACAGCGATTTTTCGTTAAACAGGTTTGAAAAAAGTTCCCGCATCTGTTCGTTGATTACGAACGGTTTCGTGATTTATTTAACCAGAAGTAATGTTTAACGATCAACTAACAAACCAATTATGCCTGAATATGTGCTGTACATCGTTATCGGTGTAGCTGCTTTACTCATCGGCGGTTTTATCGGTTATTTCATCACGGCAGGGAGTATGCGCAAGAAAGTGCTTGTGCAGGCCGAAGAAAAACTGAAAAAAGCGGAAGCCGACGGGGAAGCACTGAAAAAAGAAAAAATGCTGCAGGCCAAGGAGAAATTCCTGCAACTGAAATCGGAACACGAGAAAGAGGTGAACGAGAAAAACAAAACCATCGCCTCGGCCGAACACCGTATCAAACAGAAAGAACAGAGCCTCAACCAGAAAATGGAAGAGTACACGCGGAAGGAAAAGGAAATGGAAAGCCACCGCCGCAACCTCGACAACCAGCTCGAAATCACCAAGAAAAAAGAAGAAGACCTCGATAAGATGCACCGCCGCCAGGTGGAGCAGCTCGAAACCATTGCCGGTATTTCGGCCGAAGCGGCCAAAACGCAGCTCGTGGAATCGCTTAAAGGCGAAGCACGCACCGAATCGTTGAGCTACGTGAAAGAGATCATGGACGAGGCCAAGATGAATGCGAACAAGGAAGCGAAGAAAATCGTGATCCAGACCATTCAGCGCGTGGCCACGGAACATGCCATTGAAAATTCCGTTTCTGTTTTCCATATCGAAAACGACGAAATGAAAGGCCGCATCATCGGCCGCGAAGGCCGTAATATCCGCGCACTCGAAGCGGCCACCGGCATCGAAATTATTGTGGACGATACGCCGGAAGCCATTATCCTTTCCGGTTTCGACCCGGTACGCCGCGAAATTGCACGCCTTGCGCTGCACCAGCTGGTTACCGACGGCCGCATTCACCCGGCACGTATCGAAGAAGTGGTTGAAAAAATCAAGAAACAGGTAGATGATGAAATTGCCGAAGTGGGCAAACGCACCTGCATCGACCTTGGTATTCACAACCTGCACCCGGAACTGATGCGTATGGTAGGACGGATGAAATACCGTTCGTCGTACGGCCAGAACCTGCTGCAGCACTCGCGCGAAGTGGCCAACCTGTGTGCCATTATGGCGGCAGAACTCGGCCTCAACGTAAAAGCTGCAAAACGCGCAGGCCTGCTCCACGACATCGGTAAAGTGCCGGAAGATGAGCCGGAATTACCGCACGCTATTCTCGGTATGAAACTCGCAGAGAAGTTCAAAGAGAAACCGGATGTGTGTAACGCCATCGGCGCACACCACGATGAAATTGAAATGACCACGATGATTGCGCCGATTATCCAGGTGTGCGACGCCATTTCCGGCGCACGTCCGGGTGCACGCCGCGAAATTGTGGAGCAGTACATCAAACGCCTGAAAGACCTCGAAGCCCTCGCGCTTTCGTATCCGGGTGTGGATAAAACCTACGCCATCCAGGCCGGCCGTGAGCTGCGTGTTATTGTATCCAGCGAAAAAGTAACCGACAAGGACGCAGAAAAACTGGCGATTGATATTTCGAGCCGCATCCAGAATGAGATGACGTACCCGGGCCAGGTGAAAGTAACGGTGATTCGCGAAACACGTGCTGTGGGTATTGCCAAGTAATTTGTAGCCCATTCAAAAACAAAACAGGCGCTCCGTTCGGGGCGCCTGTTTTGTTTTTAACGTTTCCGCGAGAACTGTGTTATAAGCTGATGCAGTTTTGCTGCCAGCAGATTTTTCGGAATCAGTTTGGTTTCATATTCCGCAATAATTGCCGGTGACGTATTTCGGGCCAGGGCATATTCAACAACTTCAGAGTCTTTTCCTTTGCAAAGCAAAACCCCGATGCTGTCTTTCTCATGCGGTCGTTTCTCGTCCCGATCCAGCGACTCCAGGTAAAAGTTCATTTTGCCGATATGGCCGGGATCGAACTCTTCCATTTTTAATTCAAACAGCACGAGGCATTGCAGATCGCGGTTGTAAAAAAGCAGGTCAGTGCGGTAGTCTTTATTCCCAACCTGTATCCGGAATTGATTGCCGAGATACGTAAACCCTTTCCCGATTTCAAGGATAAATTTCTGGATGTTTTTAACCATGGCTTGCTCCAGGTCCTTTTCGTTGTATCCTTCCGGCAGATCAAGAAATTCAAAAACATATGGATCCTTAAAAATATGATCAGGTATGATAACCTCTTTTTTTCTGCCGTTTTTCCGGCCAGGAAGCTGCTTCGTTTTCTGTTTTGCACGAATCATTGTTCGTTCGAAGTAACCCGTTTTAAGCTGCCTGCGCAGGTCGCGCATCGACCACTTTTCCTTGATGCAGTAAAGCAGGTAGAAGAATTTTTCTTCCGGCGTTTTTGTCCTGGAAATGAGCTCCAGGTGATTGGACCAGGTAACCTTGCAGAGCATAGTAGCAAGCAGTTTTTGCCGCATTACATCAAGCCTGTCAATTTGTGTCGGCAGTGCCGACACTTTTTTGGTTTTACGCTTTTGGCCTAATTGTGTCGGCACTGCCGACACAATTGTATTTTGCTTATTATCAGAAAAATACGCCTTCAGTGGGGTTGCCAGTGGCTTGAAAAAATCCGATGATGAATACACCTCATAAAACTGTTTCATCCGGTATAAACCGCGGCGGTTGAAACTCCTGGAACCCGGAAAGCGTTGCTGAATATAATCAGCAAGATCACCAACAGTATTATCTCCCCATTTGCCGGTGTTTACTTTTTCTGAAACAATCTTCCCTACACCGTAGTAAAGGAATACCAATTCTTCATTGACTTTCCGGAATGTGTGTTCGCGGGCATTTTCGATCATGGAGGCAATTACTGCAAACTCCCTGCGGTTTTGTGGCTTTCTCATTGTATCGTACAGCGTTAAATCTTGACCTAATATGAAAATACAGCATCATAATGCTTCGCAAATATAATAAAGCGGGAAAATATAAACTGTTTTTTTTGTGATGTTTTTTGTTGTAATATATTATATATTACAAACTACATTAGCCGATTAACAAACCGATGGATGTTGCAATAGAAAGCAAAAACAGTAACGTGTAAAAACTCTTCATCCATTCTTTCCGGAACAGCAGTACGAACATGGAAACCACCAGCCACAAAACATTTAAAAGAAAAAGTGCGCTTGTTATTAAACTGAATAATCCATTATCCACCGGTATGCTCAGCAGGAATAACGGCAGGGTCAGGAAAACCCACAGCACAGTCTGAAACCAGTTTTTAAAAGGACCTGCCATGCTGGTATAAGGAGCTCAATATCTGCCCGCTTTTGTTCATGTGTTAAAGGTGCTTTTTTTTCGCCAGCCGGCAATGAGTAACGGCCGCAAAAACAAAACCGTTTGAAAAAGCCGCTGTATTTCCAGGATTGCAGAATCGCTTCCCCAAGCCCCGTAACACGCCCAAGCGCTATAATTCCCTACCTTCGCAGCCAATATTTCGTATGGCGGAAAAAAGAAAACTTCCGGAGTTTTACAAACACGTTATCACCCTGGTTATGGGTACCGGGCTGGCGCAGGCGGTAAACCTGCTGGCTTCGCCGGTGCTTTCGCGTTTGTTTACGCCGGAAGAGTTTGCCCTGTTTGCTGTATTCACAGCCATTACGGGCATTGCCGGTGTTGCTGCCACAGGCCGCTACGAAATGGCCATCACCCTGCCCGCCGAACCACGCCGCGCCATGCACCTGGCTGGTATTGCGCTGCTGGCCGTTTCAGGAATGACCTTACTTACATTACTCGGCGTAATTATCGGTAACCTGGTTTGGCTGGTTACAGATCATAAACTGCATTTCCCGTTTTCGTTTTACCTGCTGCCACTGGCCGTAGCCATGACCGGTGCGGGAGCTGTGTTCAATTACTGGTCAACGCGGCACAAAACATTCCGCACCAACGCCACCGCGCGCGTGCTGGGCGCATTGCTTACAGTTTCTGTAAGCATACTGTTGGGCTGGCTGGCATTCGGTACCAAAGGCCTGATCATCGGGTTTACGTTCGGACAAACACTGACAACACTTTTCCTGTGGTATTACACCTTCCGCACCGTGCGCCGCGCCGATTTTACAAAACCGGAACTGCGCGCCGAAGCCCGTGAATACCGACGTTTTCCGTACATCAATATGCCGCATGCCGTGGTTGACAGCCTGCAGGATAACGGCATTATTTTTCTCATGCAATCGTATTTTCTCGAAGCAGTTACCGGCTGGTATTCGTTTGCATTCCGCATGCTGAAAGCACCGGTGGGGTTAATCGGTGCCGCATTCGGACAGGTATTTTATCAGCAATTGTCGGTGGCGCGGCAGGAGGGACGCGACATGCGGCCCATGGTGTTAAAAATTTACCTGCGGATGGCGCTCATCGGATTGCCCGGTTTTGTGATCCTTTACCTGTACACACCGGAACTGTTTGCCTTTGTGTTTGGCGAAAAGTGGCGCGAAGCAGGTAACATCGCACACATCCTCACGCCGTGGATATTCCTGAATTTTGTGGCATCGCCCGTAGCAGGAATTACACTCGTGTGCGGCAAACAACGCGAAGCATTTATCATCACCATCATTGACAGCTCGATCCGTTTTGCAGCCATTATTTATGGCGGTATCACACACGATTACGCTATTGCCATGCACCTCATCACCATTTTCTGCAGTATAATACTGATATTTGCTTTAGGCTGGTATTATTACCTCGCCGGACAGGGAATCAAGCATGAAAAAACGGATCAGCCAGCTGGCTGAAATTGTGAAAACGATCCGCAGTTTACCGAAAGCGGAAATTGTGCTGGGCAGCGACGGTAACGGGCAGCGTTTATACAACGCCTTTACAGCGCGGCATCCGCACTATTTTATTATTGAACGGAAGGAAATGGGTGTGGCCCTCATTACGCTTGCCGATTTTGAAAACGCTGATTCCTACACGCAATCGGTAAACGGTAAAAACTCGGCTGCTTATTATGCCCGCAAAGCCCGCCGCGCCGGTTACACGTTCCGCGCATTTGATCCGGCGGTTATGAAAGATGCCATTTATGCGGTTAATACTTCTGCCGGTGAACGCCAGGGCCGAAGCATGGATGCCTCATACCTCAATCCCGATTTTCAGTATCCCGCTGACGAAGGCAATGTGTATTACGGTGTTTTTAAAGACAATGAACTGGTGGCGTATCTCTGGATTGTTTACACCGGCGAACTCACCGTGCTCAACCGCCTGCTCGGTCATGCCGCACACCTCAATGATGGTGTGATGTACCTGCTGGTTACCGCTTATGTGGAAGAAGTACTGCAACATAAATCGGCTTTGAAATACGTCATGTATGATACGTTTTTCGGGGCATCGGACGGATTGAAATTATTCAAAACACGCTGCGGTTTTAAAGCGCACCGCGTGAAATGGAAAATAGCTGAGAACGCATGAGTATCCGGCACCGCATTTACGGCGATTACCTGATGGCTTCACGCATGAATGCCTACGAGGCCCTGTTGCAGGCAGCTGCAGAAGCAGGTTACACGCACCTCACGCTTTCGGAATATTATGCTTTACTCGCAGCGGGAACGATTGATCCGGCAAAAAAATATTTCCTGCACCGCCACGATATCGATTCAGACATCAGCACCGCACGCCGCTTTTTTGAAGCGGAAAAAAAATACGGGATCAAAACCAGCTATTATTTCCGGCTGTGTACCTGGGCACCGGGACTGATGGAAGAAATTCACGCGTATGGAAGCGAAGCCACATACCACTACGAAGAACTGGCGCAGTATTGCAAAGACCATGGCATACGCGATGCAGCAAAAGCAAAAGCGGTTTACCCGGAAGTGCGCGATGTGTTCCGCGCGAATTTTAAACGCCTTGCAGCAACGCTTTCGTATCCGATGAAAAGCATTGCCTCGCACGGTGATTTTGTGAACCGTAAGCTGGGGCTTTCCAATTATGCGTTTGTTACCCGCGAACTGATGGATGAACTCGGAATCGTTTTCGAATGTTACGAAGACCGCCTGCTGCAAAGTTTTACCAGCATCCATTCCGATACCATGCCGCCCGCATTTTACCGCCCGGCAAACCCGCACGAGGCCATCAAACGGGGCGACCGCGTGGTGTACCTGCTCACACACCCACGCCACTGGCACACGGCGGTGTGGGAAAATACCAAAGACAATGTGTTCCGTTTTTACGAAGGACTTAAATACCGATTCTGATGTTCAACCGAATCCGCTTTCACCTGTTTAAATGGTTCCGCCCGGCAATGGTCGGACGTTACCGCCGTGCCGACGGCAGTGTGGCCGCCAACACCCGCGTGAGTAATACCACGCACATCGGAAACCCGGAGCAACTCACCATCGGCGATCATGTGTTCATCGGGCATTTTAATTTCCTGGATGCGAGTAACGGCTTAACCATCGGCGAAGGCTGCCAGGTTACAAACTACGTGAGCATTCTCACCCATTCGAGCCACATGTCCATTCGCCTGTACGGGCGCGCTTATGCGGGTACCGACATGAAAGCGTATGTGCGCGGTTCCATTTCCATCGGTGCATTTACGTTTGTCGGTCCGCACAGTGTCATCATGCCCGGAACAAAAATCGGAAAGGGCAGCATCGTAAGCGCGTATGCATACGTGAGCGGCGAGTTCCCTGATTTTGCAATCATTTCCGGAAACCCGGCAAAAGCAATCGGTGATACGCGCCGCATGGACGAACGCATTTTAAAGCAGCATCCGGAACTGCGTGAACATTACAACGCATGGGCGAACAGCTGAACATAACCACAAACCGGTGGGTATTACCTGCGCAGCTCGTGTTCATCGCGTTCCTGGCAGGGCTTTTTTTATTGCCTGCAATTGAATTAAGCAGCAGCCTGCCCAAAGTGCAGCCGGATGAGTTTTTACTGCCGCTGATTGGCCTGTGCTGTTTCCTTTTGCCCGGAAAACAAACACTGTGGCCCCTGCGCACGTATGGTCTCATCATCGCAGGCATGTTGCTTTTTATTATGCTTTCTATGCTTGTAAACAGCCGCCTCGGTAACCTGCGTGATGCCTTTGAAATGGTGAAGCTGCTGAAGTATGCACTCGTTATTGCTTTTGTAGCATTGATTGTTCCCCATGTGCGCATCCGCCTGCTGCTGCAGATTGCACTTGCCGCATCGCTGCTTTTTAACCTGCTGCATTACACCGACTTTATGGGTTTCAACCAGGCCGTTGTTTCGCATTACGGTGCCGAAGTGCAGGTAGATACATTTGGTCTCAACTCACTGGGGCAGCCCGATACCAAACGCATCCTGGGCGTAATCGGCAACCCCAACGGGAATGCGATCCTGTTTCTGTTTTTTGCAACGTTTTTCTTCCCGGCAAAAAATGCAACGTGGAAAGAACAGCTGTGGTTTTTTCTCGCAGTTTTTGGTGTACTGGCCTGCCAGTCGCGCACCGCATTTATCGCGTTACTTCTCATTGTTCCGCTGGGCGTGTGGCATTACCGTTATGGCTGGAAACAGTTGCTGCTGCTGGTGCTGCTGTTTGCAGCGTTGTATGGCTTGCTGTTGCTGCTGGGTAATTTGTACATCAGTTCACTCACCTCCGGCAAACTGATGCAAACAAACTCGGTGCGCGGACGTTTTGAAGTGTGGGGCATGCTCTGGGAAATGATCAAAGCAAAACCATTGCTCGGTTACGGTCCGTTCAAAGATTATTTTTACACCAACAACATTTACCCGGAGAATGAGTACATCCTGTACCTCTGGCGTTATGGATTTTTCGGGTTGCCGTTTTATTTCCTGCTGCTTTGCTGGCCTGCAGTGCGCGGCTGGCAGACACGGATGCACCCTGCAGGAATAAACCTCCTGCTTTTTGCAATTGTAATTGCGGTATCCGCATTGACAAATACACCGTTGTCAGAACCGAAAAATATGATGATGTTTGCCCTGTTTATCGGCATCTGGGTGGGCACACACCAGCGCCAACAACCGGCCTTATGAAGAAGCTGTTACTCATCGGTACCAATTCCATACACGTGTACAATTACCTGGCACTGGTGCGCGATGCGTTTGATGAAGTATTGCTTATCACCGATTCAAAGCGGGAAGGGGAGCAGGTGCCGGTGGAAACCGTAAACTTTTCGCTGCGCAGCATCCCTGCGCGATTATTTACTGCAGGAAAAATCCGGAAAATAACGCAACGATTCAAGCCGGATGTGATCCACATTCACCAGGCCAACTCGGTTGCGTGGTATGCGCTCAATGGTGTGTATGGTATGGGTATTCCTACTGTGCTTACTGCCTGGGGAAGCGATGTGCTGTTGCTGCCGCAGCGGGGCGGATTTCTGCGCCGCATGGTTTTGCAGAACCTTGAACGCGCCACGCACTGCACAGCCGATGCGCAGCAACTGGCCGATGCAATTACCGCACTTGTTCCCGGCAAAAAAGTAACTGTTGCCAATTTTGGCATCAGCATCGAACCGGTTGAATTGCCTAAAGAAAACATCATCTACTCCAACCGCCTGCATAAGCCGCTTTACCGCATTGATGCCGTGCTGCGCGGATTCAAACGTTTTACCGCTGGGCACACCGGCCGCCCCTGGAAACTGGTGATTGCTGCAACCGGCGAAGAAACTGCAAAACTGGAAGAACTTGCCGGAACACTTGGTATTACTTCGCTTGTGCAGTTTGCCGGATGGGTGGACAAAAAAACGAACGCTGATTTTTATGCCCGCGCGCGCATCTTTGTTTCTCTGCCCGAAAGTGATGCCACGGCCATCAGTCTGCTCGAAGCCATGGCCTGCGGCTGCATCCCCGTACTGTCAGACCTGCCGGCCAACCGCGAATGGGTTACGCCCGGTAAAAACGGCATCATCGTAACCGATCTTGAAAGCGATTTTTTTGCAGCGGCATTGCAACTGGATGAACACGCAGTACGTTTGCAGAACGCAGCAATAATAGAAGCACGCGGTACCAAGGCAGCAAACCGCCGCATTTTCCTGGATGTTTACAAATCGCTGCTGACCAAATGAAACACATCTGCCACCTGACATCTGTGCATAAAGCCAATGATGTGCGCATCTACGAAAAAGAGTGCATTTCATTAGTCAAAGCAGGCTTCCGCGTTTCGCTGGTGGCAGTTAATCCCGATGTGGAATTAACAGAAGGTGTTACGTTGCTGCCGGTTCAGGTAAGTTATTCCGGACGTTTTTCACGGTTTACAAAAGTGGTAAAAGCAGTGCTCGAAAAAGCAATCGAAGCCGATGCCGATCTGTACCACTTTCACGATCCCGAACTGATGCGTATTGCACCGCAGCTGCTGAAACGTGGCAAAAAAGTGGTGTACGATTCACACGAAGACCTGCCCAAGCAGATCATGGAAAAACACTGGATTCCGGGTTTGCTGCGTTCGTTTATTTCCGGTGTCGTGCGCCGCTATGAACACCGCATCGCTCGTAAACTGTCGGGTGTGGTAACAGCAACACCAATTATTACCGCACGTTTTGCGCAGCAGAATAAACATACTGCAACCATCTGCAACTATCCGCGCCTCGATGCGCTGCCTGCACCAGCTGATTTTGCTGGAAAAGCAAACGAAGTGTGTTATATCGGCGGCATTTTTCATTCGCGCGGGGCGGTTGAAATTGTAAAAGCCATCGGGCTTACCACGTACCGCATGAACCTGGCCGGCAATTATTCGCCCGAGTCGCTGCGCGATGAACTGGTTCAGCTGCCGGGATGGGAAAACGTGAACGAACTCGGTTTTGTAAACCGCAAAGGCATTGCCGAAGTACTTACCTGTTCCAAAGTAGGTTTGGTAACGCTGCATCCAACACCGAGTTATGTGGAAGCATTGCCCATCAAAATGTTTGAATATATGGCCGCCGGTATCCCGGTTATCGCTTCCGACTTTCCGATGTGGCGCGATATTGTAATCAAAAACGATTGCGGCGTTTGTGTTGACCCGATGAATCCGCAGGCCATTGCCGATGCAATCAATAAGCTGCTCAGTGATGAAACAACAGCAAAACGCATGGGTGAAAACGGACGCAATGCGGTGCTGAATTTTTACACGTGGGAAACAGAAGCTGCCAAACTGGTTGCTTTTTACAATACCTTATTCAACGCAACAGCATGAAGCAACGTGCACCGGTATTTCATCTTTACCTGCTGCAGGCGCTCGCGTTTACACTGCCGCTGTTGCCGCAGGTGGTTCCGCTGTTCATTGTTTTGCTTTTTATCAACTGGTTCTGGCTGCCTAAAAAACGCCCGGAGTTCAGCAGCCACTGGCCGCTTTACCTGCTGCTCCTGTTGTTCGGCTGGTTTGCGGTTTCACTTGCATGGACTTCACACCTGAAAGATGGTTTTGCCGAACTGGAAACGAAACTTTCGTTAGTTCTTTTACCGCTTATTTTAATGACTACGGAAATAATGCAACCGGATTCGTTCCGGAAAATTATCCGGTTTTTTGTTTGGGGATGCGCGGCCGCTGCTGTAATGTGTCTGCTCTATGCAACCGGCTGTGTTATTAATGAGCAAATCGAAATTGCGATGGGCAAACACAATGATAATTTCCGGTACTACTGGTTTTTCCGCGATCGTGTTACGCCGTTTTTTCACCCTTCGTATCATTCGCTTTATTTCTGTTTCGGACTGGCGGCGATGTGGTATCTGAAACACGTGGCGGCTCAAAAATTATCCCGTCTCGAAATACTGCAGCTGGCCTTAATGGTTTTGTTGATTATTTTGCTCAGCTCAAAGGCAGGCTGGCTGGGAATGGGCGCTTTACTGCTGGCATTCAGCGTTTACCTCGTCCGTGTATTGCGTATGTACAAAGCCGTGCTGCTGATCGGGATTGGAACTATACTCGTATTCGGATCGCTTTATTTCACCGTTCAGGAATTTCAGCGTCGTATTGATGGCGCATGGTACGCACTCACCGCGCAGGAAGTGGATGCATCCAGCAGCGAAAGCAGTGCCGTGCGCCGCCTCGTCTGGAAAGCAGCAACGGAGCGGGCAGAAGAGGCCGGTATGTTTGGTTATGGCATTGGTTCGGCACTGGATACACTGGCAGCGAAATACAAAGCATTCGGGCTCGAAGCCGAGGCAAAAGATCGCCTCAACGCACACAACCAGGTGCTGCATTCGTCTATTACGGCTGGCTGGATTGCGGGACTGATTACCGCTTTACTGCTGCTGCTGCCCCTCATCGCAGCCATACGCTACCGCAATTATCTGCTCATTGCTTTTCTAGGCCTGGTGTTACTCAACTTTTCGGTGGAAGCCATGCTGGAGCGCCAGTGGGGTGTAACCTTTTATGCGTTTATATTTGCACTGCTTTTTACACAGCCATGGAAAACCGCCGAACGTACGAAACAGTAGCCGTTGTTATTCCCTGCCGGAATGAAAAGGCGTACATCGGCCTGTGCCTCGATTCGCTGGTGGCCTGTGATTTCGATAAACAAAAACTCGAAGTGTATGTATGCGATGGCCTCAGCGACGACGGAACCACTGCAATTGTAAATGATTACAGCGCACGTTATCCGTTTATCCACCTGCTCGAAAACACTGCGCGCACCACGCCGCATGCGCTCAACCTCGGCATCCGCAGCAGCAAAACGGATGTGGTCATTATCCTCGGCGCACACGCCGCCATTGCCCCCGATTTTATCAGCAGAAATATGGAGGTGCTGAACACGCATGCCGATGTGGGCTGCGCGGGAGGAATTATTGATAACAAATACGAAAACCGCACATCAGAAAATATCGGCTTGGCCATGTCTTCTGTTTTCGGTGTGGGCAATGCACATTTCCGCACCGGCACCAAAGCGGGGTATGTTGATACGGTTGCTTTTGGCGCTTACACGCGGCAGGTATTTGAAAAATGCGGCCTGTTTGATGATGAGCTGGTGCGCAACCAGGACGATGAGTTTAATTTCCGTATCAGCACACACGGTTTCAAAATCTTTCTCGATCCTTCCATCCGTTCTGATTATTATGTGCGCGGCAATTACCGCAAACTGTTCCGGCAGTATTATCAATACGGATACTGGAAGGTTTTTGTAAACCGCAAACACCGGGTAGTTACTTCTGCGCGCCAGCTTATGCCACCGGTTTTTGTTGCGGGCCTGTTACTCGGCTGGATTCCTGCACTGTTTGCCTGGTGGTGGATTTTGCTGTGGGCGGGCGGTGTTGTTTTTTACAAGCTGGCTGCATTGCTGTTTGCCCTGCGGATGAAGCCCCCGCTTTCACAGGTACCTGCCGTGATGTGGAGCTTTTTTATTTTACACAGCAGCTACGGCCTGGGCTATATCGAAGGGCTGATTAATTTTATGCTGTTACGCAGAACGCCGCGCAGTTCGGGGAGTAAGTTGACGCGGTAAGTGAATGTCATGTTCAAAGCAGGAACTGCTTAATCATTCAATAGTATAAAAATTTACTACCTTTAGGTTATGACTACGAAAGAGGCATTTCATAAACTCATTGATACAATTGCCGATGATAAATTACTGGCCGAATATTATTTGCTTGTAAAACAACTGAGCGATAATAAAACCGGTAAACATTGGGATACGCTGCTCGCTGAAGAGCAACAGGAAGTACTGCTGGCTGCTGACGAAAGCAAAAAAGCGGATAACCTGGTAGATCATGAAGATGTAAAAAAACAGTTCCTGCAATGGCCAGGAAAATAGTCTGGACAAAACGCGCCAATCAAAAACTAACGCTGGTCGCCACTTATTTATCAAAGGAATGGGGTAATGCAGTAGCAACACGCTTTCTTGCCAAAACATTTGATCTTGTTGACCTGCTGGGAGAATATCCGTTTATTGGTAGTATAGAAGTCCGTGAAAAGAAAATCAGGGGATTACTCATTACGCCTCATAATCGTTTGTTTTATCGCGTTACGCCTCAAAAAGTTATTGTTTTGAATATTTTTGATACGCGAATGAACAGCAAACAGAAAAAGACCTGACAGCACCTGTTCATAACGGATTTACTTGGGTAATTGTTACCCGTCCGGGAATCTGTATTTTTGCGCTGTAATTATTCTACAAAAACATCGTATGAGCAACCTTATTCCTTTTTCACCGCCGCGCATTGATCAGAAAATTATTGATGAAGTAACCGATACTCTTCGTTCAGGCTGGATTACTACAGGCCCAAAAACCAAGCGGTTTGAAAAAGAACTTTCTGCGTATTACGGTGCGCCGGCCACACTCTGCCTCAACTCGGCCACAGCCGGTCTCGAAATCATCCTCCGCTGGTTCGGTGTAAAAGCAGGCGATGAAGTTATTGTTCCTGCTTATACCTATTCGGCTACCGCAAACGTAATTGTGCATTGCGGCGCTACACCCGTGTTTGTGGATGTAAATGCAGATGATTTCAATATTTCTGTTGCTGCCATTGAAAAGGCAATAACGCCCCGCACCAAGGCCATTATGCCGGTTGATTTCGGCGGCTGGCCCTGCGATTATGATGCGATTAATGCGCTCGTGAAAAAACATGCGGCTTCATTTACAGCAGAATCCGAAGAGCAAAAACAACTCGGCCGCATACTCGTACTTTCTGATGCGGCACATTCCATCGGTGCTTTTTACAAGGGGAAACGCACCGGTGCATTAACCGATGTAACCGTTTTTTCGTTCCACGCCGTAAAAAACCTGACCACAGCAGAGGGCGGCGCAGTAGCACTTAACCTGCCGGCCCCGTTTGACAACGAAGCGATTTACAAATACCTCTGCGTTAAAACACTGCACGGGCAGAATAAAGATGCGCTGGCCAAAATGCAGAAAGGAAACTGGAAATACGACATCGTTGAAGCCGGTTACAAATGCAACATGACCGACATAATGGCCGCCATCGGCCTGGTTGAACTGGCACGCTACGATGCAGATACACTGGCTGTACGCAAAACAGTTTTTGATGCGTACTCTGCTGCCTTTGCAAACGAAGCCTGGGCCGAATTACCGGTGTACGACAAAGACGGTTCTGTTTCATCGTATCACCTGTACCCGTTGCGTATCAAAGGCATTACGGAAGAACAGCGCGATGCAATTATCCAGGCCATTTTTGATGCAGATGTTTCCGTAAACGTGCATTTTATCCCGGTACCGATGATGAGTTTTTACAAAGGACTCGGCTACAACATCAGCAACTACCCGGTAACGTACGACAACTTTTCGCGCGAAATTTCCCTGCCCGTTTTCTACGACCTGCACCCCGAACTCGTTTCCCGTGTGGTGGAAGCGGTAAAGAATGCAGTGAAAAAAGTACTTGCATAAAATCAGATGCTCAAGCGCCTGTTCGATATTGGATGTTCGTTTATCGGCCTGCTGCTGCTTAGTCCGCTGTTTCTTGTAATTGCCGCCTGGATATTACTCGACAGCCGTGGAGGTGTTTTTTACCGGCAGGTGCGCGTTGGACAATTTGGCCGTGATTTCCGGCTGTTCAAATTCCGCAGTATGCGCCCCGGCTCCGACAAAAAAGGATTGCTCACCGTAGGCGGAAGAGATAACCGCATAACGCGTTCCGGTTATTTTCTGCGCCGTTACAAACTGGATGAACTGCCGCAACTGATTAACGTACTCACCGGCGATATGAGCCTTGTAGGACCACGCCCCGAAGTAAGAAAGTATGTTGAACTATATACGGAAGAACAAAAAAAAGTACTGCAGGTCCGTCCCGGCATTACGGATTATGCGTCCATTGAATACGCCCGCGAAAACGACCTTCTCGCACAAAGCAACGACCCCGAAAAAACCTACATCGAAGAAATCATGCCCGCCAAACTCCTGCTGAACATGAAATACATCAATGAACAGGGATTGGGAACAGATATGAAAATCATCTTCAGAACGTTCGGGAAAATTTTAAGTTAGTGTATCCATAGGGCGCTCACAGATTCCACAGATTTCCACAGAATTTCTGGGGTAATCTGTGGAAATCCGTGAGAACGCTTGAACCACAAACTAATTAATTATACGAACAAGCGTTTCCTTATCCACCAGCGAAACCGAGTTAAAATTGACCAGTAACCCCAGTTTCTTTTTCGAAATGCGCAGGTAATTCAGCAGCTGTTTTTTGTGAATAGGATGCAAAACCTCCACTGATTTTATTTCAATCACCAGCTGATCTTCCACCAGAATATCCATCCGGAAACCAAGATCGAGCGAATGATTTTTGTAAGTAGGGTATAAAGGAACTTCTTCCACCGCTTTCAACCCCTGCAGCCCCAGCTCAATCATCAAGGCCCTGCTGTAAACACTTTCCAGTAATCCGGGACCCAGTTCTTTGTGTACTTCATAAATCGCCCCGCGCACTTTGTAACTGATCGCATTAATATCCATCGTAAATACAAATAAAATTAAACGTAAAGTAGCTTATTCAGTGCAAAAATATAGAAAAGTAAATAAAAAGCAAAAATCCGAGGAATTCCGTGTAAATCCGTGAAATCTGTGAGAAAGGGAGGGGGGGAAGTACCACAATCTACAAAGTACCCAACGAAACAAGCAGCTTGCTCAATTCATCCACCTTATGCGGATACCCGAGTTTTTCATAGCTGTTGATCAGGTTACTCAGCAAACGCCGCATAATCTGCAGGTTCGAACAGGGCTCGTAATACTCCTGGTGAAACTCCAGCCGCTTCTGTTTCAGAAATGCATCAATTTCTTTTTTGCTCACCACCCAGCCGCGGCTGAACGGATTGATATAAAACAACACCCGGTCTCCAAGATCATGGCCGTAGATCGGGTTGCTGTGATCAACATACGCAAGAATAAAATGATCCGGGAAATTCACACCGTAAATCGGGATGCGCAGGTCCTGTGCGATGATTGCATAAATGATTGCCAGTGAAAGCGGATTCCCTTTTTTGCTTTCCAGCACATTGTTGATATAGGAATTCTGCGGTGCGTGGTAATTGGTCGTGTTCCCGCTGAAGCCATGTACATCAAAAATGATATGATTGATCACACGGACCTTCTCCAATGCGGTCAGGTTATTGTTCAGTTCCAGCCAGATGTCCTGTTTGATCTGTTCAATGTGTTTCCGCACTTTTGCTTCGTCCAGGTCGGGATACTGGTAACGGGCAATCAGCAGCACGCCTTCCAGCAGGTCCTGGTTATCCGGGTGCGCCCATATTTTCAGTTCTTTCGCAACTTTGTCAAACTGGATTACCTGGATAATCTGCTCAATGCGGTTCTGAAGCGTGGAATCGAATGAATTTTCCCATGCGCTTTCCAGGGCAGGAATTGCATCAGCACCCAGACTCAGCAGTTGCTGCCGGATCTGTTTATATACCAGCTCGTCCGGGTCATCCAGCAGGCTGATCAGTGCATGAAGTTCGTTGTTATTCATTCAACAATAAGTTAAACAAATATACGAAATCCGAACCGGGAATATTGTATTAAATGGTATAACTTTTAAACAGTCAATCGTTCAAGAACTGTTTGAATGAGCCGTTCCACTACCGGATGATAGTCTTTGCTGTATTGCCGGATCACCCGGTTGGCAATTATGGCACAGATTGTAGCCGTTTCGTGCCCCATCAGTTTTCCCAGCCCATATAACGCCGAGGTTTCCATCTCAAAATTGGTCACCTGCAGGTCGCCGGAGCGGAAACTGCCTAATTTTTCGTTCAGGTCGGGAAGGGTGGCGCGGAGGCGGAGTTCACGGCCCTGGGGACCATAAAACCCGGGTGCGGTGGCGGTTATGCCCATCCGCATATCAAAAGCAATCGTCTGCAGCAGGGTTTCCGAGCCTTTTACCACGTAAGGATACGGCATCTGCTTCGTCCAGCCGCTGTGTGCCATAAACGCATCGGCTATGCCCGGTTCATCAATTTCGGGACAGCCTGCATAAAAATTCAGCAACCCGTCGAACCCCATGCCGTGGGAAGAAGCAACGTACGTATCCACCGGAATATCCGCCTGCAGCGCCCCGGAAGTGCCGATCCGCACGATGCGCAGTTTCTTCTTTTCCGGCTTAATCATACGGGTTTTCAGGTCAATATTCACCAGCGCATCCAGCTCGTTCAGCACAATATCAATGTTGTCGGTACCGATGCCCGTACTCACGGCTGAAATCCGTTTCCCCCGGAACGTACCGGTATGCGTAACAAACTCCCGGTTCTGGACGCGGGTATCAACGTGGTCAAATAGTTTGGAAATTTCATGTACACGGGCCTGGTCGCCCACCACGATTACGGTATCGGCAAGCTGTTCGGGAAGCAGGTTCAGGTGATAGATGGCGCCGGCCGGCGTTACGATGAGTTCAGACTCTGCAATTGGTTTAGACATAGCGTGACTTTGATCAGATGAATGGTAAAAATACTTTGAATTAACGGTTAAAATATTAATTTTGCTGACTGGTTTCCAAAAATACCTGAATTCGGGCATTTTTCCGGCAGGTAACGCAATTGAACCAAACAGACCAAATATACCTTATGAGCGAAAACGCAAACAAGATTCTTGTTCCGGTTGACTTTGAAGAACAGTCGATGATCGCATTGGAACAAGGTGCCCACGTGGCCAAACTCATTCATGCTGATCTCGTGCTGCTGTATGTTATTGAAGAGTCTTCTAACATCGTTAGCCGCCTGTTCTCCAAACAGATGGACGAAGAACTCCGCAAGGAAATCGATTCCAAGCTGGACGAGCAGATAGCGGCCATCGAGAAAAATTTCGGCCTGAAAGCGACCAAAATGATCGCGCGCGGTTCTGTTTATGACAAAATCAACGAAGTTTCCGAAATGATCAATGCCCGCATGGTTGTTATGGGTACCAACGGCGGAACAGGCCTGCGTCGCCGCTTTATCGGCAGCAATGCCCTCCGTGTTGTACGTGAGGCGCGTGTACCGGTAATCACCATCAAAGGCAAACACCACCGCGACGGCTGCAAAAACATCGTACTGCCGCTCGATCTGACCAAAGAAACCCGCGAAAAAGTGCTCAAAGCCATCGAATTTGCAAAGATGTATGGCGCTGATATCCGCGTGGCTTCTGTACTTTTCACAACCGACGAATTCATCGTAAACCGCCTCACCCGCCAGCTGGCCCAGGTGAAAGCCGTTATTGAAAAAGCAGGCGTTCATGTTACGGCTGAAATCATTAAAGGTGCGCGCGGCGAAGAATCACTCGGGCAGATTGTGGTTGACTATGCCAACAAAGTGGAAGGCGACCTGATTCTTATCATGACCCAGCAGGAGCAGGACATTACCGAATACTTTATCGGTTCGGCTGCCCAGGAAGTCATCAACAAGTCTGATATCCCGGTACTTAGTCTTGTACCGACACCGAAAAAAGACCTTTCGGAATTCACACCGTATTAACGGAACCGAATGATAACGGTCATTGAACGCTCATCTGTATCCCACTAATTTTACAGATGAGCGTTTTTATTTTCTAACAACAAAAACCATTTTTATGGAAAAAGTCAATCTACGCACCATTCTTGTTCCTGTTGATTTTTCGGAAACCGCTGACAAAGCCCTTGAACATGCCGGTTTTCTTGCAAAAATTGCTAAAGCAGAACTATACCTTTTGCATGTTGTTCCGTCAACCGAACTGCATTACGAAGTAATCGGTGTTGCACCGGATATGCATTACCAGGAAAAAATCAACACCGTGGTTGATGAACGCCTGCTGGCCATGGCCGAAAACCTCCGCAAAGAAGCTGGTATCACGGTGCATGTATCGCGCGGCAGCGGCAATGTAGCACGCGAAATCAACACCATCGTGAAGTCGAAAAAAATTGATCTCATCGTTATGGGTACGCACGGTTCGAAAGGCTTTGAAGAAATGCTGATCGGAAGCAATGCACATAAAGTGGTGAACCGTGTAAACTGCCCGGTAATTACCGTACAGGATTACGCCACCAAACTCGGTTTCACCTCCATTGTAATGCCGATTGACCGTTCGCGCCACTCGCGCGAAAAAGTGGGCCTCACGCTTACGCTTGCTGATTTCTACGCCTCACACATTCACATACTTGGTGTGCTTGAAGGCAATGAAACCAACGAACGTGAAAAACTGCAGATCACACTCGACCAGGTGCAGGCCGCAATTGCAAAACACAACCTCGTTTACGATTGCAAAATTGTGGAAGGCAAAAACGTCGCCGTTGAAACACTGCGTTACGCCAAAGAAATCAATGCCGACCTTATTGCCATCATGACCGATCACGAATCAGAAGTAACAGGCGGTTTTATGGGAACGTTCTCGAAACAGATCGTAAACCACTCCCGCATCCCCGTGCTCAGCGTGAAACCACGCGAAGGCGAGTTTGCCAACCTTGATATGGGTGGCGGAAGTCTTGCCTGATAAAGCAATCGCACCAAATAAAAAGGCCGTCATCCTGATCGTTAGTCGAAGGAGACGGCCTTTTTTATTTCGTTTGTTATCTACTTCTGTGCGCCGAATACTTTCTGCAGAATAGCGGTAGCGCGTGCTGCCGGGTTTTTGCGGATGTTGGCTTCTTCATCACGCACCAGCAGGAACAGGCCATTCAGTGCGCGGTTGGTTACGTAGCTGTCCAGGTCCGGGTTTTTCTTTTCAACCCCGGGAACCATGTTATACTTGGTGATAATCGGGTTCCAGTATTTGGTAAGTTCCACTTTCTGGGTTGCGTTTTTCACAATCGGTAAAAACTTGGTGGTAAGATCGGCGGTCGTTTTGGTGCGCAGGTAATTCGTCGCAGCGCTGTCCGTACCTTTCAAAATCGCAAATCCGTCGCCGATGGTCATGCCTTTGATGGCATTGATGAAAATCGGGGCGGCTTCTTTCGATGCGGTTTCTGCAGCACGGTTCAGGGTCATCTCAAATTTATCCACCTGTCCCTGCATGCCTAATTTTACAGCCCAGTCTTTTACTTTCTGCACTTCCGGCGGGAAAGGAATAAACAGGCGGGCGTTTTTATAAAAACCATCTGTAGCCGAAGCAGACGCTGTTGATTTGTTGGTTCCCTGGTTAAGCGCTTCACGCAATCCCTGGATTACTTCGGCATTGGTTAAGCCCGAGCCGGTTCCTGTTCCGAGTTGTTTGCTGGCATCGTTGAGCAGCTTGCTGGCCTCGGTACATGCGCCGAACATCAGGGCAAAAGTAACCGAGAAAATAAATAACTTTTTCATAGTTTTTTTCGTGATTGGTTGTCGTTCACGGTCAAACTTACAAATATTTTGCCAAATGACTGCGGGGGTACAAATTCGCCGGTTTTGCGGTATTCCCTGGGGCTTTTCCCGATAGCTTGTTGAACAGTCCGCACATTTATTTGTTAGAATATCCGGAAACGTACCTTTGTGTGCATTATGGAAGCAGAACTTATTACCATCGGCGATGAAATCCTCATCGGCCAGATCGTTGATACCAACTCCGCCTGGATGGGGCAGCAGTTAAACCTCGCAGGAATTAAAGTAAAACAGATCACCTCCGTTACCGACGATCCGGCACACATTGTGAAAGCACTTGATGAAGCCAGGAACCGGGCAACGCTTATTCTCATTACCGGCGGGCTTGGTCCTACCAAAGACGACCTCACCAAAAAAACACTGGCCACGTATTTCGGAATGGGCTGGCGAACGGATGAAGCCGTGCTGCAACACGTAACGGAAATATTTGCCCGGTTCGGCCGTGAAATTACACCGATCAACAAATTACAGGCGCAGGTGCCCGACGGCTGCGAGGTGCTTCACAACGAAATGGGTACGGCACCCGGCATGTGGTTCGATCACAACGGGTGCGTATTTGTATCTATGCCCGGCGTTCCGTTCGAAATGAAAAGTATAATGACAACCGGTGTTTTACCGCGCCTGCGCAGCCGGTTCAAACTCCCGTTTATTTTTCACAAAACCATCCTCACACAGGGCATCGGCGAATCGGCGCTGGCCGAACTGATCGAATCCTGGGAAGACAGCCTCGCCGCATTAAACATCAAACTCGCCTACCTGCCGTCGCCCGGTATCGTGCGCCTGCGCATGACCAGCAGCGGGGAAGAGGAAACGGTGCGTAAAAACATTGATGCAAAACTTGCCGAACTGCAGCAACAGATTCCGCAATACATTTATGGTTACGACGATGATGTGCTGGCCGAAATACTTGGCAAGCTCCTGCTCGGAAAAAACGCAACGCTGGCCGTAGCCGAAAGCTGCACCGGCGGACTCATCGCCAACCAGGTTACCGGTATTGCAGGAAGTTCGGCGTATTTTATTGGCGGAGTAGTGGCCTATTCCAACCAGGTGAAAATGCAATTACTCGGCGTGAAAAGTGAATCGCTTGAAAAATACGGCGCTGTGAGTGAAGAAGTCGTCCGCCAGATGGCCGAAGGCATACGCCGTGTGATGCATACCGATTACAGCATCGCCACCACGGGCATTGCCGGACCGGGCGGCGGGTCGGCAGAGAAACCGGTAGGTACAATCTGGATTGCCGTTTCAGGCCCCAACGGAACCATCGCGAAAAAAGGACAGTTTGGTGATAAACGCCACCTAAACATGCAGCGCGCAGCCACATCGGCACTTAATATGCTGCGCAAACATGTGGAAGGTACGTTGGAGTGAAAATATCTTATAAAATAGCGAGGGAATAATTGTTGATTCTATAAAATAATTCGTTCAATTAGTTTGCAGTTTGTCAGTTTGCAATTTGCAGTTCTGTTTGTGTAAGGAACACAATCGTATTCCTTGATATACAGTCAGACTGCAAACTGAAAAATTGCAAACTGCAAACTCGAAAATGGAACTATTTTATGCGATCCGGATTTTGCAATTGATTTATTTTACGTCATCAGATCCGTTCCATCACCAGCAACACGTATCGTTTATTGGCCGCAAAAATTTTCGGATCAACAGTATCAATGTTTTTCTTCAGCTTCTCTTCAATTACCGGGATTGCTTCTTCCAGGGCATAATGAATGCCCGGCGCTTTTACACGTAATTTTCCGAGGGCGAAATTTTTTACCGGCACGCCGATGTTTGCAGCCCAGTGATGCACGTAGGCAATGGTCGGCAGAATGTTCGGTGTGATGTCGGTTTCGTGCGTGATTTTAAAACCGTGTTTCGCGAGGTTTTCTGTGAACACTTTCCAGTTGTGTCCGCTTTTTTCGCCTTCGGCTCCGATGCGGAAATAATCGCAGGCCACCCACTTGCCGCCACTTACCAGTATGCGGTCAATGAGCGGGAAGGCCACGGCCATGTCTAAGTACTGCAGCGATTCGGAGGTAACAACCGTTCCGAAATGTTTTTCATATTTCGAACCGTCCATGTCTTCAAAACGGCTTTCAATAAGTGTGTTCGGGTATTTTTCGCGGATGTGTTTTGCCTGGTTGATGTCTGGTGTTAAACCGGTAGCATCTAATTTGTGCTGGTTCATCAGTCCGAGCAGGCCGCCCATGCCGCAGCCGATATCCAGTACCGGGCGTTGTTTATCCGTTATCAGTTCAACCAGCTTTTCCGCGTAGCGGTTCTGCGCGTTGTAAATCATGTTGATCGTCATATCCAGCGGGTGGATGGTCGGATCGTCAAAGTAACCGTAATGCAGGTAATCGCCGGGCAGAATTTCGTTGTACAGCTTCAGCTGCGCATCATCATAAACCCGTTTAACTTTTTTGCGTCCGCGCTGCAGTCGGATTACACGGGTAAGGTGAACCGGGTTCAGAAACCGTTTGAGCACCAGCTTGGCAATGTTTTTTTTCTTCGGCGTAGACATCCGCGTTTTTTAATTGATCGGTGGCAAATGTAACGTATTGCTTTTGTTTACAGAAACAGGTCCGGCTGCAGTTCGCTGCCCGGCACTACGGAATAATGGCTGAAATCGGTAACGCCGCTTTCCTGCAACACGGTTTCATCAATATAAAAGTTACCGGTTGCGCTGCGGCTGTCTTTCGAGAAAATGGCAAACGCCGCATCCGCCATAATTTCCGGGGTACGCGAACGTTTCATCATTTCGTCGCCGCCGATAATGTTTTGTATCGCCGCTGTTGCAATGGTTGTTTTCGGCCACAGCGAATTTACCGCAATGCCGTCGTTCTTCAGTTCCTGCGACAGCCCGAGCGTGAGCATACTCATGCCGTATTTGCTGATGGTGTAGGGCGCAAAATGCGAAAACCAGTCCGGGTTAAAATTCAGCGGCGGCGAAAGTGTAAGGATGTGTGCGTTTTCGGCTTTTTTCAGGAAAGGAATGCAGTGCCGCGAAACGAGGTACGTTCCGCGCGTGTTGATGTCCTGCATGAGGTCGTACTGCTTCAGCGACAGCATGGCCGCCGGCATGAGGCTGATGGCGCTGGCGTTGTTTACGAGTATATCAATGCCGCCGAATGTTTTTACGGTTTCATGCACCGCGTTCACCACGTCGTTTTCTTCGCGCACATCGCATTTAATACCGAGTGCTTTTCCGCCGGCCTGTTCAATTTCGGCAGCGGCGGTGTGAATGGTGCCTTCCAGTTTCGGATGCGGATCGCTGGTTTTGGCGGCGATTACTACGTTCGCCCCGGCCGCGCCGAGTTTCAGCCCGATTGCTTTTCCGATGCCGCGGCTTCCGCCGGTAATGAATACGGTTTTTCCTTTAAAGTTCATGTTTCAAATATAACCGGTTTCGATGCGCTGAACGAAAAGGAGGTGCAATTAGTTTGCAGGAAAGTTGCTAATCCGTATTCAGTTCCCGGATCGCGGCCAGGAATTTCAGGAACTTCAGCCGTTTGCGGCATGCGGGGCAATACTTGTCTTTTTCAATTACCGGGTTGTGGATGTCGCGCACAAAGTTGAAATGCTCAAATCCAAGCCGTTTATCGTTTTTAAAACCAAAATACGCCGGGATGTACGAACCAAAATCCACATCGCAGAAATCGCATAGCACCAGCCGCAGGTCGTTGTAAATGATCCATTCGCGGTACACGTGAATGCCTGCCCGAAAATCGTCCAGCTCTTTCGGATCATCGCCGCAATCGTGGCAGGGCGCACAGTCGCGCACCTCCAGTTCGGTAAAACAAACAGGGCAATTTTGCATTGTTGTGCTAAAGTTAGGAATATGCCCTGTTCTGCCGAAATCGTTTTACATTCGCTGAAGCAACAACACGTTATGGACAAACGCACGTTCCTCAAAAATACCGCACTGCTCGGTGCAGGCTCGCTGGTTTCATTTCCAATGCTCGGCAAACTCTTCAGCGAAGCAGAATATCTTCCGGCGGAAACGCTTGCATCCGATGACGATTTCTGGGTTGCAATACGGAACATTTATACCGTGGTGCCCGATTACATCAACCTGGAAAACGGCTACTACTGTATCATGCCGAATGAAATGCTTGACCGGTACATCGCGCACATCCGCAACGTCAACCGCCAGGGCGCGTATTACATGCGCACCGTGCAATACGAAAACAAAAAAGCCGTTGCCGCAAAACTCGCTGCGCTGGCGGGCTGCACCACCGACGAATTGATTATTACACGCAACACCACCGAGTCGCTGGATATGATTATTGCAGGCCAGCACTGGAAAGCAGGCGATGAAGCCGTGATGGCCGAACAGGATTACGGCGCCATGCTTGATATGTTTAAACAGGTTTCGAGGCGGTATGGCACGGTGAATAAAATAATTTCCATTCCCAATCACCCGAAGTCAGACGAAGAAATTGTGGCGCTCTACGAAAAAGCGATCACGCGGAAAACCAAACTGCTCATGGTGTGCCACATGATCAACATTACAGGGCAGATTTTACCGGTGAAAAAGATCTGTGACATGGCGCATAAAAAAGGCGTGGCGGTGATGGTGGACGGTGCGCATGCGTTTGCCCACATCGAATTTAAAATTCCCGATCTGAACTGTGACTACTACGGCTGCAGCCTGCACAAATGGCTGAGTACCCCGCTGGGCGCAGGATTGTTGTATGTGAAAAAAGAACGCATTCCCGAAGTGTGGCCCATTTTCGGCGACAGCGAATTTAAAGACGAGCAGATCGGTCACCTCAATCACACGGGCACTATACCGGTACATACGGATCTTGCCATTACCGATGCAATTGATTTTTATGAGCGGCTTGGGCACACCCGCAAAGAAGCGCGGCTGCGTTACCTGCAGCGCTACTGGACCAGCCAGGTGCGCAACCTGCCGCATGTTATTCTGAACACGCCCGAAGAAGAACAGCGTTCGTGCGCCATTGCCAACGTGGGCATCAAAGGCATGAAACCGGCCGATATGGCGAAAACTCTTTTTGAAAAATATAAAATCTACACCGTGGCCATTGATCGTGGTATTGTGCAGGGTTGCCGCATCACACCGAATGTGTTTACCACTACCGATGAACTGGATGTGCTGGTGAAGGCGTTGAAAGAGATGGGGTAGCTATCAGTGATCAATTACTTTTCGTTCGGGGATAAGTTCCGCAATTTCCGGTTCGTCTGCAACGTAGAGGATATACACGCGATCGCCTTTGTTTATTGGCATGGTGGTAGACTCAAAAACATATTCGCCGTTGCGTTGATCAACATCTGCTTTTATTTCATAATGCTTCTGCGCTACTGCATAACTGATGGAGGCGCGCCTGGAGCCTTTCCGGTAACTGAATCCCGTCACTTCACCGATAGTAAGTGCGGGGCGGGTGCGCAGTTTATGTTCGCGCCACCAGTTAACGGTAAACAGTATGATGGTAACCAGTAAAATAAAAGCCGGAAATATCCAGGATTTTATTTTCCGGTAATCGGGCTCGTTTTCACCATACTGTTTGGCAATGGCTTCGATTTCCGGCACAGCCCGTTTATGTTGACGCGCCGTTTTTTTTAGCGTGATTTTATAAATAAGATAACGCGTACCGAGAAACGGAAAAACAAACACGACCGGTATCCAGGTATTAATAGCCTTACCCGGAACAAGAAAACAGACGTACGAAAACCCGAGCGTACAAAGCAGTGCGGTACATAGTGCCAGGAATAAACGGAAGTTTGTTGTATTCCTGAAAACACGTTCGTTTAATTCATGCGGCTCGGCGGAGCTGCTTCCGGGCTGTTCCATGGGTGTATGCCGTTCTGTTCAGGCATTCTACCCAAAGATAAAAACACAAACCAAAACCAACCCAGGGAAAAAACAATGACACCAAATGCAACAAAAAAGAAATGCGCTTTACTAAAACGCATGGATATTGCAGCAAACACAGCAGTTCGAGGCGGGCGGGCGGCTGAAAAACACGGCATACTGCCTGTGGCAGTATGAGCGAGGAGGAGCGGAGGAAGTGTAAATGTGCATTTTCAGCCGCCTGCCCAACGAAGAAATGCGCAGTTTGCTGCGATATCCATAAATAAGCAGCGGCGCCCTTTGGGAGGAGCGCCGCGCTGTTCAACAAACCATGGCATTGGTGCGTTGTCCAGGGCTAGAAGACAGGGATTACACACCATATACCCCGGCGACGACAAAGAGGGGGGAACCGTCGCCTTAAATCCCGTTACGCTTGGGCGGCCGCTGCAGACCGTCCTTCCGGGAAGTTGCGTCCGGAGGGCGTACACCACACACGCTGGTTCCGGACGGGTTGTTGTTTATTTAAGAACACAATCATTTTTGCTGGGGTTACAGAAAACGTATCAGGTGTTTGGGGCACCGGATACGAGTTCTGTTACTCAATTTTGCGGAGGAGATTACGGCACGCGCACCGCCGGCCTTACAGGGCCGCCTCCTCCGGTTTTGTTGGAATACGCCCGGTGCTGGTTTCGTTTGGTACGGATGTGTTGATCGGCCGAGGGAAAAATGAGCTGCCCATTATAGATCGTAAAGGGCAAAATACAAGACTTCTTTCGTGAAAACATTTCTTTACCTGTTGTTGCGTTATTAACTTTAACTATAGCTGCCCCTCGAATGGTTTAAAAATATTACCTTTGGTTATATTTCCGTTGTACCGGGAACTATTATGGAACAAAAATATAGCTTTAATTAATACAAGTCAAGAAATTTTATTAACTTTGCCTAATAAATTTCACAAATGGCACTCAATCAGCGTATTAAATTATTAAGGAAAACGCTGGCGAAATCGCAGACCGATTTTGCTGCAGCGATAGGTATCACCCAAACCTCGCTTTCTCAAATAGAAGGCGGAAAAAACGGGATCTCGTACGACGTGTTTCACGCACTGGTAAAGGAATTCGGCGTGAATCCGTTCTGGCTTATGGATGGCTCGGGCAACATGCTTACGGGCGAAGACAACAAACTTGTCAGCGCTCCTTCTGCATTGCCGCTTGTAGTTACTGTAAGCGAAGATGGCGACGAAAATATCGTGCTCGTTGACCAGAAAGCAGCCGCCGGTTACCTGCAGGGCATGCAGGACCAGCAGTATGTTTCCAAATTACCCGCGTTTCGCCTGCCCGGCTACCGCGGCCGCACGTACCGCGCCTTTGAAGTAAGCGGCGACAGCATGCTGCCTACCATCTGGCCAAATGATATGCTCATCTGCAGCTATGTGGACGGTTTCAGCCAGATCCGCGACAACTTTGTGCACGTAGTGGTTACACACGACGGAAGCATTGTTGCCAAACGCGTTATAAGCGAAGCAGAAAAAGAACGCAAACTGCTGCTGAAATCAGACAACAACGCGTACCCCGCTTATAATGTAACACTCGACGAAGTGGCGCAGGTGTGGAAAGTGCATTCGCGCATTACCGGCCAGCTGCCTCCGCCCGATGGTTCGGACCAGCGCCTGCACGATATTGAAAAACGCGTGATACAGATTGAAGAAGCAATGAACAAAAAGTTGCACTAAGCGGCCGGAAAAATCAGCGGCCATTCCATTTAAAAGTACAAGCGAGTTATTTTTTTCACGATACGATTAATAAATATGTTTAACCAGAAACCCATGTACGTTATGATGAACACTGATGTAATTATCCTGAAAGAGCGCATTCTGACCAAGATCGAACGCATTGAAGACGCATCCTATTTACAGTCGCTGGATGCCATCCTCGAATACGAAAACTACAGCGAACAGCCCGCCGACCGCCCCACGCTCAGCGACGAAATGCACGCCTCGTGGCGCCGTTTCTGGCTGCGGATATGGCATACCCGCGGGCAGGCGTGAGCGTTTGTTTTCAACAAGCGTTAATGATTTACAAACACCATCCGGGCGCATCGGCGCAAGTTGTATCTTTGCGGCTATGCATGAGTCCATATTGATCCTCGATTTCGGATCACAATACACCCAACTGATCGCCCGCCGGGTTCGCGAACTGAACGTTTACTGCGAAATTCATCCGTATAACCATCCGCCTGCACTGACTGATTCCGTCAAAGGAGTCATCCTGTCCGGCAGTCCTGCATCCGTGCGCGACCCGCAGTCGCCCAACCCGGATCTTTCGGCCTGGCGCGGTAAAGTGCCCGTGCTCGGGGTTTGTTACGGTGCGCAGCTGCTGGCAAACCAGAACGGGGGCGAAGTGGCACCTTCGAAAATACGGGAATACGGCCGTGCCAACCTGAAGGAAATCAGCACGCACGACCGCCTGTTTAAAGGCATCACCCAGCACTCGCAGGTGTGGATGTCGCATGCCGATACCATTGCGCGCGTACCCGAAAACTTTGAAATCATCGCCAGCACTGCCGATGTGGCCTGTGCCGGTTTCCATATTAAAGGAGAAAACACCTGGGGAATTCAGTTTCACCCGGAAGTATATCATTCCACCGAAGGAACCGCCCTGCTGCGCAACTTCGTGGCCGGTATATGCGGCTGTCACCAGGACTGGACACCGGCTTCGTTTGTGGACGAAACGGTTTCGAAACTGAAAGCGGAACTGGGCAACGACAAAGTGGTGCTCGCGCTTTCGGGCGGTGTTGATTCGAGTGTGGCGGCCCTGCTGCTGCACAAAGCGGTTGGTACCAACCTGTACTGCATTTTTGTGGATAACGGGCTGCTGCGCAAAAATGAATTTGCAAACGTGCTCGATTCCTACAAACACATGGGCCTCAATGTAAAAGGCGTGGATGCCCGCGAACTTTTTTACGGCGAACTCAAAGGCGTTACCGATCCCGAAACGAAACGGAAAATTATCGGCCGCTTATTTATTGATGTGTTTGATGTTGAAGCGAAAGCAATACAGGATGTGAAATGGCTCGGCCAGGGCACCATTTATCCCGATGTAATTGAATCGGTTTCCGTAAACGGTCCTTCAGCGACGATTAAATCGCACCACAACGTAGGCGGACTGCCCGAGAAAATGAATATGAAAGTGGTGGAACCGCTGCGCCTGCTGTTTAAAGACGAAGTGCGCCGTGTGGGCAAGGAACTCGGCCTCGAACCGGCCATCCTGCATCGCCACCCGTTCCCCGGTCCGGGACTCGCCATCCGCATCCTCGGCGACATCACCGAAGAAAAGGTACGTGTTTTGCAGGAGGTGGACAGTATCTTTATCGAAAGCTTGAAAACGAGTGGATTATATAACGACGTGTGGCAGGCCGGCGCAATTTTACTGCCGGTGCAAAGTGTAGGCGTAATGGGCGATGAACGAACCTACGAAAACGCCATTGCACTGCGCGCCGTTACATCAACCGATGGCATGACCGCCGACTGGTGTCACCTGCCGTACGAGTTTCTCGGAAAAGTATCGAATGAAATCATTAACCGGGTGAAAGGAATCAATCGCGTTGTGTACGACATCAGCTCGAAACCACCCGCAACTATTGAATGGGAATAATGAAATATAAGGTGTTCCAATGCTCTTTCATAACCGCGGTTATGATTTTTCTCCTTTCGGGAAACCCGCTGCTGGCGCAGCGTGGCGACGACGGCGTGAAAAAATCAACAAAAACGCAGGTCATTGACGGTAAAAAATATTACCTGCATACCGTTGAAAAAGGGCAGACACTGTACGCCATTGCCAAAGCATACGATTTATCCATCAACGACATCATCCTGGAAAATCCCGGGGCGATGGACGGGCTGAAAAACGGGCAGGTGCTTAAAATCCCGGCAACAAAACCGGCCACACTCACCACGCCGGCGCAGGTACGCGACACGTCGACTGCACGCACACATAAAGTGGAAAGCGGGCAGACGCTGTATGCCATTGCAAAAATGTACCAGGTAAAAACCGAAGACCTTGAAAAGCTGAATCCCGAAGCGAAACAAGGGCTGAAACCGGGGCAAATACTCAAACTCCCGGCAGGCGTAAAACCGCTCACAGCCGGTAATACAACGGTTACAGCAGTAACGCGCGACAGCGTTAAAACGGGCCGCGATTCCATTCCGTTTACACTGAAGAAAAAAGACAGGTACAACATCGCGCTGTTTCTGCCGTTCGGCCTGTGGCGTACGGATGAGGTAGAGCCGGATAAAATCATTAATCACCAGGCGCAGCTCCCGGAAAAAATGCGCATCTCGCTCGAGTTTTACGAAGGCATGTTACTCGCTTTCGATTCGCTGAAGAAAAAAGGATACAACCTGAAACTGTATGTGTACGAAAGCGATGAAAACGATTCGGCCGAAATTCTGAACACGCTGAAAAAACCGGAGTTTGAAACCATGGACCTCATCGTGGGACCGTTATACACCGGGCCGTATCAGCGCGTGGCAAAATTTGCATCAGCGCGTGGCATCTGCACGGTTTCGCCCATGTCGCAGTCGAATAAAGTGCTGTTCGGAAACGTTGCAAGTGTTAAAACAACGGCCTCGCTTGTAACCCAGATGGAGCGCCTTGCAGAACATGTGGCACTGGCGCACAGCAAACAGAAAGTGGTTGTTATATCAAGCGGAAATGCGCGCGACCTGGTGTATGTAAATGCATTCAAAAAGAGCTACGATGAATACCGCCACGCCACCGGGAAAGATACCGTGCAGGTGCTGAACGGAATCAGCAACCTCGGCAGTATGCTTTCGCAGGTGGATACCACCATTGTAATTGCACCGACCAATAGCCAGGCGTACGTTTCTGATCTCGTGCGTATGCTGAGCAGCCTTGGTGAGAAAAACAAACTGATTGTATATGGCACCGCCTCGTGGTCGAATTTCGACAACATTGATTACGAATACCTGCAGATGATCAACTATTCGTTTACCACGCCGTATTATTTCGATTACCAGGATTCGTTGAATCAGCCCCTGCTGCACAAATATCGCAGTTTTTACAAAGGCGATGCGTCGATGAACACCATTATGGGATACGATATCGGCTGGTATTTCGGCGATGCGCTGTGGCGTTACGGAAAAGATTTTTACCTGAAACTGCCTGAGATTCCGGCTGACGGCTATCAGCAGACGTTCCGTTTTTACAAAACCGATACCTCCAGCGGCTACGAAAACCGCGGGGTGCACATCCTCCGGATGAGTGATTACAAACTTTTAAAAATCCGGTAAACTACGATCATGTCAATTACAAAAACCACGATTGCTGAAGAACTGAAAAGTATTCAGCAGGAGATCTGTGCCGCACTGGAAGCAGCGGACGGCAAAGCTGTTTTTTCGCAGGAACCCTGGGAACGCCCTGGGGGCGGGGGGGGGCTCACCCGGGTGATGCAGCATGGTGCCGTAATTGAAAAAGGCGGGGTTAATTTTTCAGCGGTGCATGGAACGCTTCCGCAAAACATGATGAAGGCGCTGGAGGTTACAAATCCCGATTTTTTTGCCGCCGGTGTTTCCATTGTCATGCACCCCGAAAGTCCAATGGTTCCGATCATTCACATGAATGTGCGTTACTTTGAACTCGGCGATGGCACGTGGTGGTTTGGAGGCGGAATTGATCTTACTCCGCATTATGTGGATGCGACCGATGCACGCTGGTTTCATGAACAACTGAAGGCCGTATGCGATCGTTTTTCGCCAGCGTATTACCCGAAATTCAAAGCCTGGGCCGACCGTTATTTTTACATCCCGCACCGCAAGGAAAGCAGGGGCGTAGGCGGTATTTTTTTCGACCGGCTTGGACCAGAAACGGACACCCGCGAAAACCTTTTTGCCTTCATTGTAGCAGTAGCAAAAACCTTTGCACCGGTCTATACCACATTCATCAAAACTAAACGAACGCTAAATTATACAGAGGCGCAAAAACAATGGCAGTACCTCCGCCGCGGCCGTTACGTCGAATTCAACCTGGTGTACGACAAAGGCACAAAATTCGGACTCGAAACAGATGGACGCATCGAATCCATCCTGATGAGTTTACCTGAAAAAGCGGGTTGGATTTACAATTTTATACCTGATTTTGATTCGGAAGAAGCTAAAACATTAGATTATCTTCGCACTACTGTTGATTGGATAGGTTGATATTTTATTGATTTTCAGCGTTTTGTGGGTGTGAGTCGCTGTTGAAAACTTTGGGCCTGGTTTTTTTGTCAAAAAGTTGACAGCTAAGCAATTATGTTCTAAATTGCAAGCGGCAAATTGAAATACATTTTTAAAGTAAAAAACACCAAACATGATCCAACGTTATCTGACTTCGATCATCAGACGGGCTACCATTACTGCTTTGGCAGTGGTACTGGGCGTTCCGGCGATGATTGCACAACCGGGCTTCTCGGGAGGGAGCGCGGCCGGTGCAGCTGATTCGCTGTCGGGCTTTAATGCAGCAAAACTGCAGCAACGGTTCGACGCAAGCGGATTACAACCCTGGGAAGCACAGCTTGCCCTGAAAAAAGCGGAGCGGCGCTACATCGACCGCAAGTACAGTATCGGAAGCTATTCCAAAAACGGGCAGCAGCGCGCAAACAACCCGCCGCCAACAGTTCAGGCACCATGTACCAACATGGATTTTGAGACCGGTAACTTCACCGGTTGGACTGGTTCGGTAGGCGACAACAACCTGAACTCCAACGGTCCGTTGCAGAACATTGTTCCCGGCCTCCAGAGTACCACCATGAATGCGTTACTCACCGATGCAGCTGCGCGTCATACTATCATTTCATCTGCGTTCGGTAACGATCCGTGCGGCGGATTTCCAGGTGTTGCACCGGGCGGTAACTACTCGGTTCGTCTCGGCGGAACAACCGCAAACTACCAGGGCGAAATTCTTGAACAGACTTTTACTGTTGCCCCGGGTAACACTGCTTTCACCTACCAGTACGCGGTAGTGTTGAACGACGGCGGACACTCGGCGGGCGAACAGCCGTATTTTAAAATTGAAATGTTTGACCAGTCGGGAAACCTTATTCCCTGCTCGCAGTATTACGTGGAAGCCAGCGGAACCATTCCCGGTTTTCAGACCTGCGGAGTAGGTACCTGGTACAAGCCGTGGACAACCGTAAGTATTAACCTGCTGGCATATGTTGCACAAAACGTAACCATTCGTTTCACGGTTGCCGGTTGTATTTATGCCGGTCACTACGGATACGCGTACGTTGATGCTTCCTGCCAGCCATACAGCATTTCACAAACCGACTCGCTGTGCCAGGGAAGTTCCATACAAATCGCCGCGCCACCGGGCGCACAAAGTTACTCGTGGGCGCCCACTGGTCAAACCACGGACACGATAACGGTGTCCACGCCAGGAACGTACACGGTAACGATGGTTTCCGTCACGGGATGCCCGTCATCCCTCACGCATGTGGTGGCACAGCATCCGCAGCCCAATGCCAACTTTACGTTTATAAACCCGAACTGTACACCGAATGTCACGTTTACGAATAATTCGACCATCAGTACAGGGAGTATGACCTACGTCTGGGACTTCGGGGATGGCAGTCCGCTGAGTAATACGACAAGTCCATCGCATACCTATCCACCGGGCAATTATACGGTAACGCTTATAGCAACAGGACCGGGAGGCTGTTCCGATACGACCACCATGGTTGTTAATCCCGCGAACGGGGGCATGGCCGCATTCTCCGCCACTACGGTGTGTATGAACAGTCCGACGGTGTTTACCGATCAGTCGCAGCCATCAACGGGATGGCACTGGGACTTCGGGGTAACATCGCAGACAAACGATACGTCGAACCTGCAGAGCCCGACATTTACCTATCCGTCACCAGGCACATATACAGTAACCTTAACGGCACAGACAACGCCCTGTCCTTCCTACATCACGCAGGTGATTACAGTGAATCCGTTGCCGACGGCCAGTTTCTCGTCTAACGCAAGTTGTACAAATACAACTGTAACGTTTACGGATCTTTCCACCGTTACCAACCCGAATACGATTGCAAGCTGGAGCTGGAACTTTGGTGATCCGCCATCAGGTGGAAACAATACCAGCACGGTTCAAAGTCCAACGCATACGTTCTCTGCTGTAGGTAGCTATACGGTAACACTTACTGTAACTTCGAGTACCGGATGTGTGAGCACGATCAACATGCCTGTTTCGGTAGGTGCGCCGCCGGTAGCTTCATTTACGAGCACACCGGTTTGTACGAACTCGCCCATGCCATTTACCAATACTTCGGTAAGTGCCAATACGTATTTCTGGGACTTCGGAACGTTCCTGACCACTGATACCAGCAGCCTGGCCAGCCCGTCTTACACGTACACCCAAGCCGGAACATACACCGTAACGCTTATTTCGTCAGCGGGTTCAGGATGTTCGGATACCGCTACGATGGTGGTAACCGTTAACCCAGGCCCGGCACCGTCGTACACCGCATCGCAGGTTTGTCTTGGTTCAGCAACGAACTTCAACAACCTGTCAACGATTACTGTAGGTTCAATCACCAACGTACACTGGGATTTTGGAGTAACCACGCAGACGAATGATACGTCCAACATAAACGCACCAGTATTCGCGTTCCCGTCAGCAGGTACGTATAACGTAACACTTACGGTTACCTCAAATAATGGATGCCAGAGTGTACTTACCCAGGCGGTAACAGTGAATCCGCTTCCGACGGCTTCATTCTCCAACGGCCCGGCCTGTGTAAATGCCCAGATGGCCTTTACCGATCTTTCTACCGTGGTTTCCGGTAACGTTACCAGCTGGTCGTGGGATTTTGGTGATGGCTCGCCGCTGGGTAATACGCAGAATCCTTCACACGGCTATGGTAACAGCAGCTCAACCTACACCGTTACACTGATTGTAGGTACTGCCCTCGGATGCCTGGATACCGTGCAGCAGGTGGTTAACATCAGCCCGACACCGGTTCCTTTATTTGTAGCAGATACCTTAAATGGCTGCGCACCGCTGTGTGTAAACTTTACCGATCAGAGTACGGTGAGCACGGGAACACTTACCGGATGGACCTGGGATTACGGCGACGGCTCTCCATTCGGCTTTACACAAAACCCGCAGCATTGTTATACCACAGCTGGTACATACAGTGTAACGTTAACTGTTACATCGAACAACGGTTGTGCGGCTACACTTACTATTCCGAGTTACATTACCGTTTATCCGCAGCCGGTTGCAGCCTTTACTGCTACACCGCCGGTAACTTCGGTGCTGAATACAACGATCATGTTTACCGATAATTCAACCGGACAGCCGAACAACTGGGTTTGGGATTTCGGTGATTTCATCGGTACTTCAACGGTGCAGAATCCGACGTACACCTATAACAATGAAATTTCGTTCACGTATACGGTGTCGCTTATTGTTACGAACCAGTATGGTTGTACAGACACAGCGCGTATGCCGGTTGAAATTCAGCCCGAGTTTACGTTCTACATTCCCAATGCCTTTACACCGAACGGGGACGGTAAAAACGACCTGTTTTTCGGAACCGGTATCGGCATTGATAAATACGACATCTGGATTTTTGACCGCTGGGGCAATATGATTTTCCATGGTCAGAACCTGAATGATTTCTGGGATGGCCGTGTACACAAAGCCGGCAGCAGCCTCGATATCTGCCAGCAGGATGTGTATGTATGGAAAGTGGCGCTTACCGATGTGTTCGGTAAAAACCACAAGTACATTGGTCATGTATCGCTGATCAAATAAGCCGAAAAACGAATAAACGAAAAGACCGTCTGAAAGGGCGGTCTTTTTCGTTTTTCAGCACCGCATTCCGACTATCTTTGCCGGGTATGGTAACATTAATTGCCGACAGTGGTTCGACCAAAACAGACTGGCGTCTCGTTGATAGCGAAGGCCGTATTCAGCAGCAACAGACCGAAGGGTACAACCCGCTTTTTATAACGCCGGAACAGATGCGGGAAAGCCTGCGGCAGCAACTGCTTCCTGCACTTGAAAACATGCAGGAACCGGTAAGCCAGGTGTTTTTTTACGGTTCAGGTTGCGGCACGGCTGCGCGCCAGGCCGAAGTGGCAGCAACGATTCAGGAGGCATTTCCCGGTGCGCGTGTGGATGTGCAGAGCGATATGCTGGGCGCTGCGCGGGCGTTGTGCAACAAAACAAACGGTATGGCTGTGATTCTCGGAACGGGTTCCAATTCCTGCCTGTCCGATGGTTTTTCCGTTACGGCATCACGCCCCTCGCTTGGTTTTATTCTTGGCGATGAAGGTAGCGGCGCCGACATCGGAAAAAAACTGCTCACCGATTATTTATACGGCAACCTGCCGCAAAGCATGCAGGCGCGGTTTGAAAAACGGTTTGGTGACGACCGCGCCGTGTTTATCGAAAACGTGTACCGCAAACCGTTTCCGAACCGGTACCTCGCTTCGTTCAGCAAATTTGTGTACCAGAACCTGAATGAAATCTATTGCAGCGATATGGTTGCCGATCGGTTCCGCGCGTTTTTCCGTGTACACATTATGCGTTACGAAAACTGGCAACAGTTGCCCATGCATTGCACCGGCTCCGTTGCGTTTTATTACAGCAACATTTTACGCGCAGTGGCTGCCGAACAGGGCGTGCGCATCGGTACAATTACTGAAACGCCGATTGCAGCGCTGGCCTTGTATCACCTCGAATAATTTAAACGGTATATCGTGCCAGCGGCGTAATATCCTGCCCGCAGAAGTCGTTGTTCAGGAATTTAAAATCGCCGGCCATGGCAATCATCGCCGCATTATCAGTGCAGTAGGCAAACGGCGGGATAAAAATCGCGATGTTTTTATCTGCACCGAGTTGGGTAAGCGCTTTGCGTAATCCGTTATTTGCAGAAACACCGCCTGCAATGGCCACCTGTTTGATTCCTGTCTGCTGCACGGCCTGTTCCACGCGTTTGAGCAGCGCTTTAACAATGGCGTGTTGAATGGAGGCACAAATATCGGCAAGGTTGTTTTTTACAAAATCCGGATCGGCGGCTGTTTTATCGCGCACAAAATAGAGGAACGCCGTTTTCAATCCGCTGAAACTGAAACCGAGTCCGGGCACGTGTGCGCCGGGAAACGGGAACGCTTTCGGATTGCCTTCGGCCGCATATTTATCAATGAGCGGGCCGCCGGGGTAGGGCAGGCCGAGTATTTTGGCCGCTTTATCAAACGCCTCACCGGCCGCATCGTCCTGGGTTTCGCCCAGTATTTCGTAGGTAAAGGGATCGGAAATTTTTAACAGTTGCGTATGCCCGCCCGAAACGGTGAGGCAGAGAAACGGAAACTGCGGCTGCGGGCGTTCCTGTTCGTCGCGGATGAAGTGTGCGAGCACGTGGGCCTGCATGTGGTTTACTTCAATAAGCGGCAGGTTGCGCGCAAGGGCAAACGCCTTGGCAAACGAGGTGCCTACGAGCAGCGCGCCCATCAGTCCGGGCCCGCGTGTGAAGGCCACCGCACTCAGGTCGGCAGCTGTAATACCCGCCTGCTGCAGCGCTGCACCCACCACGGGAACAATGTGCTGCTGGTGCGCACGGGAGGCCAGTTCTGGAACCACGCCGCCCCACAGCCGGTGCACATCCTGCCCGGCAACAACATTGGCAAGCAATTTGCCGTTTTTAATAACGGCGGCAGCGGTTTCATCACAGGATGATTCGATGCCAAGAATGATGCGCTGCCTGCTCTCCATAGTTTGTTTACCTTTGTTAATTGGGTTAATCCCGAATTATGCTGCGCAAAATTATTAAAAAGCTGACGCGTTTCGTGCTCTGGACACTGGGTTCCCTGGTTGTCCTGCTCGTTATTGCGTATTTTGCGCTGCAAAGCCCTCCTGTTCAGACCTGGCTGGCCCAGCGCGCGGCCGGCTGGCTCTCTGACGAACTGGGTACCCGCGTAACCGTTGGCGGTGTAAACATCGAATTCGTCAAAAAAATTGTCCTGGAAGATGTTTACATCGAAGACAAACACCAGGATACCATCCTGCTCGCCAGCCGCCTCAAGGTAGATATTTCTGATTTCAGTTACGATTCGAAATACATGAACATCGCCGATATCGCTTTGGTGGATGCGCGTATCAAACTGAAAAAGTACCCCAATGAACGCGGTCTGAATTACCGCTTTATCCTCAAATATTTTGATTCGGGCGATACCACGAAACCAAAATCGAAGTCGCCGTGGCGCGTTGACCTGGGTACTATTAACCTTACAAACGTTGATCTCGATTACACCGATACGCGTGATACGGCGCAATCGCGTGGGATGGATTTTGAAGACATCCGTGTGCGGAGTATCAATGCACGTATTTCGCAGTTTAATCCGCAGGATACCACCACGCAGTTTAAGATTGATTACCTCGCGGCAACGGAGCGGAGCGGGTTTACGCTGCGCAACCTCACCACGCAGGTAACGGTAACGCCGAAAGCCATCCAGTTAGACAACCTCAACATCCGCACACCGGAAAGCAATGTGAACGGATTTCTCGGATTTCATTTCAACACGATTGAAGATATCGAAGACGATTTTATTCATCTCGTGGAAATGGACGGGCATTTTTACAACACGGCGCTGGAGATGTCGGACATTGCCTATTTCGCACCGGAACTGAAAGGCATGCGCAAACGCATCAGCCTCACCGGCGATGTGAAAGGCAAGGTGGACCGCCTGCGCTGCAAGGATGTGGACATTGTGTTCGGCGACCGTTCGCGTATTTCGGGGGATTTCAGTTTCACCGGCCTGCCGGATATTGATGAAACGAACATGTACTTCAAAATCCGCGACCTCACCACGAACAAAAAAGACCTGGAAGACATTCCGCTTTACCCGTTCGACAGCGGCAAACTGCTGGAAACGCCTGAAGGTTTTGCTTCGCTGGGCGATCTGCATTTCAAAGGCGGTTTCGAAGGTTTCCTGCACGATTTTGTGGCTTACGGCGATTGCAACACAGCCATCGGCAACATATCGTTGCGCGATTTTGCATTCATTGATGGGGGCGAAGGACAGAAAATCAACTTCAGCGGCGAACACCTCCGGGCCGATAACTTTAACATCGGCACTTATCTCGGCATTCCCGAAATGGGAAATATTACCGCCGATCTGAAAGTGAGCGGCAGCGGGCTGAAAGCAGACAATATTGTTTCGGAACTGCAGGGACAGGTGCACAGCTTTACTTATAACAACTATGCATACCACAACCTGGATGTGAACGGGGTGCTTTCGAAGCGCAATTTCAGCGGGGAACTGAAAGTGAACGAAGAAAACATCGAGATGGATTTTAACGGGGATGTGAACTACAGCGGTAAACTGCCCGTGATGAATTTCCATGCGGAGATTGCCCATGCCAACATGGTGGCGCTGCATTTTATGGATACGAAAGACACCGTGATGCTGAAAACCGTAGCCGATTTTGCAATTACCGGCGATAACCTCGATAACCTGAGTGGTTCGGCGATACTGCGGAATCTCGATTACAAACGCAATTCGGAAAAATACCACATCAACGAAATCAAACTGGAGGCAGATGAAAACAAAATCGCCAAAAGTTTATTCCTGAAAGGCGATTTTATTGATGCCAATATCATCGGCACGTTTAAAATTGAAGAGCTTGGTGAATCGGTGAAAGACATTATGTCGGCTTACCTGCCTGCGTATTTTCCGCCGCGTTCCGAAAAGAAAAAGAAACTTTCGGAACAGAATTTTGGGTATAATTTTGATTTTGAAGGCAACACGGATCCGATACAGATCCTCGTTCCCGGCCTGCAGATTGCGCGCGGCACCCATTTCGGCGGTCGTGTGAATACCGCGCAACAGGAAATTTCGGGATCACTCACGTCTACCAATATTACATTCGATAAACGTAGCGTGCAGGGTATCGGTATTTATGCAAGCAAAGCCGGAAACAAACTGAACCTGAATGGCGGTATAAACCGCATCCAGTTTAACGATACGCTGTGGGTGGGTGGCTTAACGCTGAACGGCAATGCGCTGAACAACGTGGTAGATTACACCATTGCCTGGGACAACAAAACACAGCATACAAACAAAGGTGGTTTTTCCGGCGTAGCCAATTTCTTTTCGCCGAAATCGTTTGAAATTGTGATGAACAAAGGGCAGGTGAGCCTCGAAGACTCCACATGGACGGCCGATCCGAATGCGAACTTCCGCGTGGACTCGAGCCAGGTGATGGTGAGCAACTTTATGTTCCGCTCCGGCAAACAGGGTATCGGTGCCAGCGGTATTGTGGGTAAAAATCCGTACGACAAACTACAGATCACCCTGCAGAAGTTTAATCTCGCTGTATTGAACCGTTTTACCGGGAATGACCTGAAGATGAATGGCATTGTGAACGGAAATGTACACCTCAGCAGCCTGTACACGGATGTGGTGTTTGACAGTGATATCCGCTTTACCGATTTCTGGCTGAACAACAAACGCATCGGCAGCGGTGACGTAAAAGCAGACTGGCTGGCTGATAAACAGGCCATCAAACTGAACGGCGGTTTTACCAAGGTGTTCGGCACAACGGTTTCGACCCAGAAAACACTGGAGTTCGACGGCTATTATTACCCGAAACAGAAAGAAAACAGCTTAGACATTGCACTTACGATGAATTACATTGACCTGAGCATGTTTGCGCCGTATGTGAAAGACTACTGCAGCGTGTTTCTCGGCGATATTGTGAAAGGCAGTGCCAAACTCACCGGCACACCGGAAAAACCCGTGCTGAACGGCGATGCAATCGTGTCATCTAAAAAAATTCAGATTGATTACCTGAACACGTACATCAGTTTCAACAACCAGAAAATTACCATTGAAGGCGATCCGTTTTCGTACAGTTCGTTTGCGGTGGACAGTTTTTATTTCTTCGATCCGCACGGCGATACGGCGATTATCCTGAACGGTCACCTGTTTCATAAAAACTTCAGCAATTTCAACCTTGACTTTGACGTGCAACTGAAACATTTCCAGGTGTTGAATACCGTTCCGAAAGACAACGAGCTGTATTACGGCCAGTTGTTTACCAGCGGTGAAGTAAACATTTACGGACTGCTGGATGATGTGCACATGGATGCAAACCTGCGCACCGACAAGATTAAAAAAGGACGCGGCCTGATGGCAGAGGCGGTTTCGTCCACCTTCAACATACCAATGGAAACCGTAGATGAAGTGGGTGAAAACGATTTCATCACGTTTAAAAAAGATACCACGCTGAATAATGATCCGGTCAAAACCAATTACACCGGCATAACCATTGACATGTATGTGGAAGCAACGCCCGACTGCGAGGTGAAACTGATTTTTGATGAAAAGGTAGGCGACGTAATTACCGCCCGCGGCAGCGGCGACCTGCGGATGCAGATTTCATCGAGCGGCGATTTTAAACTGTTCGGTGATTATCACGTGCAGCAGGGGGAATATTTGTTCACGCTGAAAAACCTGATCAACAAGAAATTTACCATTGACCCGGGTGGATCAATTGTGTGGACCGGCGACCCGTACAAAGCCGAAATGACGATGGCTGCTACCTATAAAGTGACAACATCGGTGAAACCGTTTTTCCCGTACGATTCGCTGGATATATACAGCCGCCAGTATCCCGTTGAGTGTAAACTGCTGCTTACCGGTGACCTGATGAAACCGGACATTAATTTTGATGTGCAGCTGCCCGGTGCTGATCCTGCAGTAAACGAAGGCGTTCAGCGTTTTCTTCAGACGGAAGAAGAACGCAATAAACAGGTGTTTGCGCTGCTCGTGATGAACAGTTTTATTACGCCTGCGGAATACCGCGAGCTTGGATACTCCACCGGAACAAACAATGCGCTGTATTCCACCGGTACGGAGCTGCTGTCGGCGCAGATCAGCAACTGGCTTTCGCAGATCAGTAATGAATTTGATTTTGGTGTTATTTTCCGGCCCGACGACGAACTCAGTAACCAGGAACTGCGTGTGTACATGGGCACGCAGGTGCTGAACGACCGGCTGACGATTGACGGAAACCTGGGGGTGCAGAGCCAGACATCGTCAACCAACAACATTGTGGGTGATGTAAACGTGGAATACAAAATTACCGACGACGGTAAAGTGCGCCTGAAAGCGTTTAACCGGTCCATTGACAATACGCTGAACACAGCAGGTGTTCCTTACACGCAGGGTGTGGGTGTATTTTACCGCGAAGATTTTGATACCGTTGCGGAGCTGTATCGCCGTTACCTGCTTTGGATTAAAACCGACCGGCAGAAAAAAGCCACCGAACCGAAAGCGCCGCAGCCAGCAGAAAAACCGCAAACCGACCCGGTGCCGGCACCGCCTTCGAAAACGGAATAGTTTCTTTGTTACTTTTGCCACATGCAGTTTGATGAATGTTATTTGCTCGGCTACATTTCCCGGGTAAGCGGATTAAAAGGCGAACTTGTTTTTCAGCTCGATGTGGATGATCCTTCGCGCTACCGCACCATGGAATCGGTTTTCATTGCGAAAAACAATGCACTTATTCCTTTTTTTGTAAAACACATCCGCATCAGCGGCCGCACAGCCACGGTGCAGCTCGACGGTATTACACACATTGACCAGGCCAAGGCATACACCGGCCTCGAGTTGTACATGCCCCTCAGCAATCTTCCACCGCTTACCGGAAACCAGTTTTACCTGCATGAAGTGCCCGGGTTTGAAGTTATTGACACGCTATGGGGCAAGGTTGGTGTGCTCGAGCGCGTGATTGAAATGCCGAACCAGTTGCTGCTGCAGGTGATGAACGGCCGCCGCGAAGTGCTTATTCCGCTGGCACAAGGTGTGCTCGAAAAACTCGACCGCGAAAACCGCACGATGTATATTAATGCGCCGGAAGGACTCATTGCGATTTATCTTTCGCCAGGCAGTTCGCCCGATGAATTGGAAAACTGAATAAAAGGTTTTACATTAGCTAAACAGATGCAGTAATTGCGGGTTGTGATTTCCCGGAACTGCACTGCCCCGCCGTTGAACCGTTTTATGGCTAATACCAGCTTTGCGTTTAAACAATTCAGTATAAATCAGGACCGGTGTGCCATGAAAGTGGGCACCGATGGCGTGCTGATCGGCGCCTGGGTAAAAACCGAAAACGTAAAAAATGTCCTCGATGTCGGAACCGGAACCGGGCTTATCGCCCTGATGATGGCCCAGAAATCGGCTGCTCATGTTGATGCCATTGACATTGATGCGGTGGCCTGCGAACAGGCCCGTGAAAATGTGGCCGACAGTCCCTGGCCCGACCGTGTAACCATTATCCAGTCGTCGCTGCAGGATTATGCACGTACTTCCGGCAAAAAATATGACCTTATCGTAAGCAACCCGCCGTATTTTGTGGCTTCGTCAAAAGCTTCGGAAGAAGCCCGCACCAAGGCCCGTCATGCCGACCTGCTGCCGTTTGAGGAACTGATAGACGGGGTGGTGGACCTGCTTGAGCGCGACGGGCGTTTTTGTGTGATATTGCCGCTGAAGGAAGGCGAAATCTTCCGCGAACTGGCCGCAGCCCGCAAACTCTTCCTGAATACGCTCGTACGGGTGCGCACCACGGCTGAAAAAACGGAAAAACGGCTGATGATGAAATTCAGCTTCGAACGGAAAACGTTTTCAGAAACCACGCTGACCATTGAAAAAGACAGTTTAAACGAACATAATTATACGGATGAGTACCGGGAGCTGACGAAAGCATTTTATTTGTACTTTTGATACCGAGATACGATTTTAACTTTTAGTGTTTTATAATAGTATAGCGTTAATAAGTAAGACGAAGTGTTAATAAATAGCCCGCAATTGATTTGCATCACGCAATAACATTTCCTCTCTTTGCATAGAATTTAAAGCTGTATATCAGGCAATTATTAATTTTTATTCCATTTTAAACGTTCACACCATGAGCAAAGAAAAAGAAGTAAACAAAGAAAAGCTGAAAGCACTCCAATTGACAATTGACAAACTGGAAAAGACCTATGGTAAAGGCACCATCATGAAACTGGGTGACAATGCCATTGAACCGATGGAAATTATTCCGACGGGCTCTTTATCACTTGACATTGCATTGGGTGTAGGTGGATACCCGAAAGGTCGTATCGTAGAGATTTATGGACCGGAATCGTCCGGTAAAACCACGCTGGCTATCCATGCCATTGCTGAAGTACAGAAACAGGGCGGCATTGCGGCCATCATCGACGCAGAACATGCGTTTGACCGTTTCTATGCGCAGAAACTCGGCGTAAACATTGAATCGTTACTGATTTCACAGCCCGACAACGGCGAACAGGCACTCGAAATTGCCGATAACCTGATCCGTTCCGGCGCCATTGATATGGTTGTTATTGACTCGGTTGCAGCACTTACGCCCAAAGCAGAAATTGAAGGCGAAATGGGCGAATCGAAAATGGGTTTGCAGGCCCGCCTCATGTCGCAGGCACTGCGCAAACTTACCGCAAACATCAACCGCACCGGCTGCTGCTGCATCTTCATCAACCAGCTCCGCGAAAAAATCGGCGTCA
>CALRZN010000019.1:0-120388 GCA_943372645.1 Chitinophaga pinensis
TTTCATCAATCTTATAATCCGAAGCGGTAAACGTGTTGCTGTGCAGCACGTAGTCAATGCGCGGAAGTGGCAGGGGCGCAGAGAAGGTGCGGGGATAACCGTAACCACATTCGAGAAACGCATCAGCCAGGTTTTCGGAAATGGTTTCATAGGCAAACGAATTCGGCGTATCATTAAAATCGCCGCAAACAATCACCGGGTAACGGCACGCCGCAATGTGTGCTGCTATTGATTCGGCCTGGCCCGCGCGTTTGGTGTAGGCGCGTTTGATGCGGCGCAGGATGTTTTTCGAATTTTCAATTTCGTTTTCAGCATCTTCCGCACTGGTCAACGCATCAATAAACTGTTTGTCGGCATATCCGAACCGGATGGACTGCAGGTGCATGTTATACACACGTACGGTGTCAACGCCAATCAGCATATCGGTGTAAATACAGATGTTGTTGCTGCGGTTATTAAACACAATCGAACCTTTGTTCACAATCGGGTAGCGGCTGCACGTAATGATGCCGAAGTGCTGGTTTTTGCGCAGCGTGAGCGTGTATTCCACATGCTGGTAATCGTACCCTAATTTGTTGCGCAGCGAATCCACGTTATTGTATTTACCGGTATCGCAGTTAAAAAATTCCTGCATACATAAAATATCCGGGTTGGCATTTTTCAGCAGCGCAAACATTTTTTGCCGCGTGGTTTCATTGTGACTCCAGTTGTAAAGATCAAACAACTTGGTGTTGTAGGTCATTACATTGAACGGCATGTGGCCATTTTTAACGGAGACGGGAATATTATCCGGCTGCGTAAACTGTACATTTTTTGTAAAAAGCGAAAACCCGGCAATAACAACAATCCCCGAAAGCACCGCGCGCCGCCGTTTTTTCCAGGAAAAATAAATGGTGAACAACATTGCAAAAGTAACCAGCGGCATATACGCCAGCCCGAGAAACGCTACCGGCCAGTACACGGTGGGTTTTACATACGGCGCAAAATAGGAACCCAGCAGCAGGATAAGCACCAGCACATTGATCCACCAAAAAATGCGGTCAATCAGCCCCGGCGGTTTGCGGCGCCGGCGTTCGGTTTCGGTAACTGTAATACCGCTCGGAATGTTGGCTAATGTGCTCAGGGGTTAAGTGTGTTAAATATTGCCGCCGTTTTTATGCAGAAACTCGCGTTCATCCTTACTCAGGCTGTCATAACCCGAACGTGAAATCTTGTCCAGTATTTCATCAATGCGTTTGCGGATCGCTAATTTGCTGGCATTGTAATCAATATCATCTGTTGCGCGGCGGTGCTCCACACGCAGTTTGGATTTTTTTTCCCGTTTGCGGAAAAAGCCGGAAATGCGGCTCATAAATTTCGGATTGCGCCGCAGCTGTGTGCCATAAATAAAACCCCAGATAGCACCACCCAGGTGACCGATTTTTCCACCGGTGTTTGCAGAAAGATCAATTACGGTGACCATCAGAAACGAAATCAGCGCAATGTATTTCAGCCGTATTTCCCATACCCCGAACAAACGCACCGGCAGATCGGGCATGTAGGCTGCAATACAGATCACCACCGCTATTGCTGCCGACGATGCGCCCCAGGCAATGCCGTTACCAAGCACAGCCGGAAAAACCATCGCTGCCAGCAGGAGTAAAACCGAACCCGATAAACCACCGATGAGGTAGGTAATCAGCAGGCGCTGCCCATTGAGGTAATCGCTCATCAGCCGTCCGCCGAAATACAGCCAGATCATATTTCCGAGCAGGTGCCAGAAATCGAAATGCACAAACATGCTGCTGAAAATGGTCCAGAAGCGCGGACCTAGTTCCCGGATATCCGTAGGCATCACAACCGCCAGTTTCACCGCATCCGCCGAATCTTTCGATGTCATGAATACAAGATGAACCAGGATATTCAGCACAATAAACACAAGCACATTCGCCAGGATGAGGCGTGTGAGCCAGGCATAACTGCCTGCGAGTACCTGCTGCAGATCGCGTTTAAAACTCATTTCAGTAAAATTGATTCCTGTTGCGTTGGTAAATCTTCAATAAAATAAAACCCGTAACCATACCGCCCACGTGCGCAATATGTGCCACATAATCATCCGGCCGGTTTTCAATCGAACGGAGCACTTCCAGCAGCCCCAAAAATATTGCCAGCCATTTGGCCGAAAACGGAACCGGGATAAACAGCAGTGAAATTTGTGTATTCGCAAACAGGAAACCAAATGCAATGAGAATACCGAACACCGAACCGGATGCACCGACAATGGCATTGCCCGGCGTGTTGTAGGCTTCGTACAATATTTCATCGCACATCAGTTCGGCACTTACAATGGCTTCCTTTGTCTGGCCCAGCCGCGCGAGGCGTTCCACTTCTTCCGCATGCACCGTTATCCATGCCGGGTTGATGCCCGGGAAGGAATAATAATTGGTCAGGTCGCGGAACGCACCGAGTTCCGGGTTTTCCAGAAACTCGTGTATCGGTTTGGTTTCTTTGCTCACCTGGTAACTCACCCACGCCGAATGTGATGCACCCGCACCGATGCCACACGCGAGATAAAACACAAGAAACCGTTTTGCACCCCACGCACTTTCGAGGCGAACACCGCACAGCAGCAGCCCCACCATGTTCATGAGCAGGTGCATAAAATCGGCATGCATAAACTGGTACGTGATGTACTGGTAAAAATGAAAACCATCCGCCTTCGGATGATACAGTGCCAGTTTGTCCGAAAGCACATCTTTTCCGAAATGATTTTCAAAAATAAACTTGGCTACAAACAGCAGGATGTTTATAATCAGCAGGTTTTTAACCACTGCTGGTATTTCGGAAGGATGCATGGCCCGGCGTTGGAACATAGTCTTGCTTCTAACGCTTGAATCGTTTGTCGAGATCGTCAATACTGTACGTGATCATCGTCGGTTTGCCGTCGGGAGCGGCGTAGGGCAGCGATGTGGCAAACAGCGAATCTACCAGGTTGCGCATTTCACTTTCGGTAAGCGTTTGCCCCGGGCGTATGGCCGTGTGCCGGGCAAGCAGGCGTGCAAAATATTCGGCGGGTTCGTTTTTCATTTCCTGCTCATGGTGCAGGTCTTCCAGCATATTTTCGAGCAGGCGCTTGCAGTCGAGCGACTCGGTGCCTGCGGGGATGCCGTGTACCACAAACGTGTGCTGGCCAAAATAACGCAGGTCGAAACCAAGCCCGTTCAGCGCTTCCAGCGACGATTCGAGCAGCTGCGCGTCGGCGGGTGAAAACGAAATCGTTTCCGGGAACAGTTTCTGTTGGCACTGTGCCTGTTGGTTCTGCAATGCGGCGAGGTATTGTTCAAACAGGATGCGCTGGTGCGCGCGTTGCTGATCAATAATCAGTAACCCGGTTTTGATATGACTCAGCACATACCGGTTATGCAGCTGGTAACAACTGATGCCGTTCTGTGCGGGTTCGTCTTCGTCCCAGCTTTTGTGCAGCACCTGCTGCTCTTCCTGTGGCTCGGGCTGTGTTTCCGGTGTTGCTGTTGTTTTTTCAAACAGTTGCTGCCAGTCCTGGGAAACATGTTTGTCCATGCGTTCCCAGCGCTGATTATTTCCGGTATTGGAAACCGGTTTCTGTTCTTCAAACGGGTTGTAATTCGGATTAACGTGGATCCCCGGCTGCTTTACAACACCATTTTCCGGTTTCAGCGGGATGTTGTTAAAACTCATTTCCTGCTCAAAATCGAGTGTAGGCGAAAGGTTGTATTGCCCCAGCGATTTGCGCACCGACGAACGCAGCATGGCATACAGCAGGCGTTCATCTTCAAACTTCACTTCGGTTTTCGTCGGGTGAATATTCACATCAAACGCCGACGGATCCATATCGAGGAAAATAAAATACGACGGAAACGCATCGGGCGGCAGCAGCTGCTCGTATGCCGATGATATGGCGTGGTGCAGGTAACTGTTTTTGATAAAGCGGTTGTTCAGAAAGAAAAACTGTTCGCCCCGTGTTTTACGTGCAAACTCGGGTTTGCCGATAAACCCGGAAATGGTAACCACATCCGTCGCTTCTTCCACGGGTGCGAGGCGCTGGTTGTAAGGTGAACCGTAAATAGCGGTGATGCGCTGCCGAAGCGCCGCCTGCCGGTTTTCGGTGTTGCCCTTGTCGAGGTGAAACACCGATGTATTATTATGCGTCAGCGAAAACGCAATGGCCGGATGGGCGAGGGCCACGCGTTCGAATTCTTCGAGGATGTGGCGGAATTCGACACCTTCCGATTTCAGGAATTTGCGGCGCGCCGGGATGTTGTAAAAAAGATTCTTCACCGAAAACAGCGAACCTTCTGCACACTGGCAGGGTTCCTGCACTTTAACGGTACCGCCTTCAATTACGAGCAGTGTGCCCAGTTCTTCGCCGGTAACGCGCGTTTTTAATTCGATCTGCGAAACCGCAGCTATGGAAGCGAGTGCTTCGCCGCGGAAACCTTTGGTACGTATCGCAAAAAGTTCTTCGGCCGAACTGATCTTTGAAGTAGCGTGGCGCTCAAAACTCATGCGCGCATCGGTTTCGGTCATGCCGCTGCCGTTATCACTCACCTGGATGAGTGTTTTGCCGGCATCTTTCACAATCATGCGGATTTCGGTGGCGCCTGCGTCAACGGCATTTTCGAGCAGTTCTTTCACAACAGAAGCCGGCCGCTGGACAACTTCTCCTGCGGCAATCTGGTTGGCGACGTGATCCGGTAATAACTGAATGATATCGGGCATGCGAAAACGCACTTTTTTGCGACGTAAAGTTACAACAATAATCCGTTGTAAAATCCCGTCTGCCGCCCATATCCGCACAGTTGTTCAATCAACACCCATATTGTTGATAAGTAGCTGGAATGCAACAGGAAGGGCACTGCATTTGCAGGTAATTTTAAACCGCTGCAGCACTAAAACTGCGGTCCTTCAGCTGATGATCCGAACCGTTTTTTCATTCCGAATATCCACTTGCATTCCGTTTTTACTGGCCGCAGCGCTGGTTTCCGCCCCGCTCGCCGCACAGCAGGACCCCGCTTTTCTGAAACAAACCAATACCCGCTGGGCCGATTCTGTTTTCAAAACCATGACGCCCGACGAACGCATCGGGCAGCTGTTTATGGTGGCTGCGTATTCGAACAAGGATGCGAAACATGTAAAAACGATCAGCGATCTTGTTAAAAATAACAAAATCGGCGGCCTCATTTTTTTCCAGGGCGGACCGGTGCGGCAGGCCAACCTTACAAACAAATACCAGAAACTTTCGAAAGTGCCGCTGCTCATTTCCATTGACGGGGAGTGGGGGCTGGCCATGCGCTTAGACAGTACGATCAAATACCCGAAACAGATGACGCTGGGCGCAATTGAAAACGATTCGCTCATTTACGCCATGGGGCACGATATTGCGATGCAATGCAAACGCATGGGCATTCACGTAAACCTGGCGCCGGTAGCTGATGTAAACAACAATCCGAAAAACCCGGTGATCGGTGTGCGTTCGTTCGGCGAAAGCAAAGAAGCGGTGGCGCGCAAGGCGGCCATGTACATGAAAGGCATGCAGGACGCAGGTATTATGACCAGCGCCAAACATTTTCCCGGACATGGTGATACCGAAAGCGATTCGCACAAAACCCTGCCCGAGATTCTCCATCCGCGCGAACACATTGATTCGCTGGAACTGTATCCGTTCAAACAACTCATCAGCGAAGGCCTCAGCGGCATGATGGTGGCACATCTTTATGTACCCGCATTTGATACCACGCGCAATACGGCCACCACACTTTCACGCAATGTGGTTACCGGCCTGCTCCGTGACAGCCTGCACTTTAAAGGACTCATTTTTACCGATGCGCTCGACATGAAAGGCGTAAGCAAATTTTACGGTCCCGGCGAAGTAAACCTGAAAGCATTGCTGGCCGGTAACGATGTGCTGCTGTTTGCCGAAGATGTTCCCGCAGCCATCGCACTCATCAAAAAAGCCGTTGCCGAAGGAAAAATTACGCAGGAGGAAATTGACCAGCACTGCAAAAAAATACTGTATGCGAAACAATGGGCCGGGCTGAACCATTACAAACCCATCAAAACGAAAAACCTGGTGGAGGACCTGAACAATCCGAAATACGATTGGCTGCTCCGTCGCCTCGCCGATGCTTCGGTAACCGTGCTGCAGAACCGCAACAACGTGCTGCCCCTGATGCGCCTCGATACGGTGAAAGGCGCCGTGCTGTGTATCGGCAACAAAAACGAAGTGGAGTTTCAGCGCACCGCAGCGCTTTACACCGGCCTGACCGCATTCAACATCGACCGCGATGCCAAAAATGCAACCCGCGATACGCTGATTTCCAAACTGGAAAAATTCAACACCATACTCGTCAGCATCAACAACACGAATGTGAAACTGACCGATAACTTCGGCATTACACCGCTGGCTGAATTTTTACTCGATACACTTACCAAACAGAACAAGCGCATCGTGGTATCGGTATTTGCATCGCCGTATGCATTGCAGTTTATTCCGTCTGCATTAAAGGCCGATGCGGTGGTGATGGGTTACGAAGAACTGCCCGTGGTGCAGCAGGTGGCTGCGCAGGTTATTTTCGGCGGACAAAGCGCGCGCGGAAAATTCCCGGTTTCGTATGCAGGCTTTGGGGCAGGAACAGCGGTGCATACCGGCCCGCCCGTGCGCCTCAGCTACACGTTGCCCGAAGCGGTACATGCAAGCCGTGAAAAACTGGCACGCATTGATTCGCTGGCGATGGAAGGCATCCGCAAAAAAGCGTATCCCGGTTGCCAGGTAATTGCCGTGAAAGACGGACAGGTTTTTTACATGAAATCGTTCGGCAGTTTTACGTACGACGGACAGCGCAAAGTAAAAAACAGCGACATCTACGATCTTGCTTCCGTTACAAAAATTGCGGCCACTACAGCTGCGGTGATGAAGTTTACCGAGCTGAATTACATTAACCTCGACAGCAACCTGTCCGATTACCTGCCCGGGCTGGTGGGCAGTAACAAGGCTAACATCGTGCTGCGCGAAATGCTCACGCACCAGGCCGGCCTCGAAGCGTGGATACCGTTCTGGAAACGTACCGTAAATGATTCCGGGGCTTTGAAATCATCCATCTACCGCAAAATGTGGAGCGATTCGTTCCCGATCCGTGTGGCTACCGGCGTATACATTCAGCGCAGCTATAAAGACAGCATATACAAACAACTCGTAAGCAGTTCCGTTTCGGCGGAGAAAAAATACAAATACAGCGATCTCGGTTATTATTTCCTGAAACGCATCATCGAAGAAAAATCGAAAATACTGTTGAGTGATTACGTAAGCAAAACGTTTTACCAGCCGATGGGTTTGCAGACGATGGGTTACCTGCCGCGTCTCCGTTTCGAAACCGCGCGCATTGCACCCACCGAAAAAGACATGGCGTTCCGTAAACAGGTTTTGCAGGGTGATGTACACGACCAGGGCGCGGCCATGCTGGGCGGTGTGGCCGGTCATGCCGGGCTGTTCAGCAATGCGAACGACCTTGCGGTGATGATGCAGCTGTACCTGAACAAAGGAACATACGGCGGTGTGCGTTACCTCGATTCGGCAACTGTAAATGAATTTACACGCATCCAGTTTCCGGCAAACGATAACCGCCGTGGTATTGGATTTGATAAACCCGAACCGGATACGAAAAAAGACAGCCCGGTTTGCCGCAACGCATCACTCAGCAGTTTCGGGCACCTCGGTTTTACAGGCACCATGACCTGGGCCGATCCCGAAACCGGTATTGTGTATGTGTTTCTTTCGAACCGTGTTTACCCCGATGCAGACGACAACCGCCTTGCGAAGCTGGGCACACGCAGTTCCATTCTCAAAGTGATTTACGAATCAATCGGAAAGTAACAGCGCCCGTTTACAGAAACGTGATCGCTGTTACGGGGTGCAGTTCCCACGCGGTGGTGGTTTTTAATCCCGTGGGGCCGATGTTGAGGTGCGGGGGCGCATGTTCGATGTCGTAAAACAGGCTGCCGGTAACACGCACCGCGATGGGGTTTTTGTAAAACTTTTTGTACCGCGTAAAACAGCAATCGCCGCTGAAATAATTTTCCAGGTCATCGCGCACTTTTTTCAGCGCCGCATAATCGGGTGAACTGCTTTCGGGCAGCCCGCTCACCTCGATGTTAAACAACGCGTCACATTTCGGATCAGGTCCGCTGCCGATGATGATGTGGTAATCGCCATCGTTGTTGCGTTTTATGGCCAGTATCCAGCACTGTGCAATGGTGATGTTGCGCATTTCTTCGGAAGAACGTTTGTCGTTTTCATCCGTTGATATCCCGGCTTCGCTCCACATCACATCATCGTCGGGCAGGCCGGACATAAATTCTTCCAGTGTGCCGAACTGTTCGGGCCGGCTTTTTACAATACTTGTTTTGCAGTTGCCGCGGTTTACGCCGGAAAAGGAAGCGTCGTTACAATCGGTTTCCCCGTTTTTGTTTTTGCGGGATTTATCGCCTTCTTCGGATTCGTTTGCTGTTGTTTCCGGAACCACGCGGTTTTCCGGTTTGCGGGGGTGTTCATCGCACGAGGCCAGCCCGCAAAGGAATGCAACACCAAACAGCAGTTGTTTCATGCTGCGAAGGTAATACAAAATGAAAACCACCTGCTTCAACTTGTTTGCTGCAAACAAATGAAACAGGTGGTATAAGAAAAAGAATGCGATCAGTTTTGCGAATGCAGCGCTACTTTATTGCCTTCCGTATCCGTGAAAAATGCCATGTAGCCGATATCATCACCTATACTGGTTTTGGGCATCAGCACACTGCCGCCCGCAGCAGGAATACGCTCCAGCACATTATCCATGGCCGGGTTGGCATTGAGATAAATTACCGAACCATCCATGCTTGGTTTGTGCATGTCGCTTTTGCAGAGGCAGCCTGATGCTTTGCCGTTGCCCATGTTCTGCGGAAAAAACGCCATCGTCATGCCCATCATGTCATTAACAGGCATTTCAATTCCGAAAATGGTTTCATAAAATGTTTTTGCGCGGTTGATGTCCGTTGCCGGAATTTCGAACCAGTTCAGGCTGTTGCTTTGTGCGTCCATGGTCTGTTTTTTTTATGTTTGTGAATGGCAAGAATAGTTAAAATGCAGACAGTTCGCAATAGGAAATGAAAACCAAATGATTAAATAAGTCTTAATCAGCCGAACCGGCAGTTCTGTAGTAGTGTATCAGTTTGATTTTTTATGTTTTGTGTTTCTTAGTGTCTTTGCGTCTTTGTGGCAAAAATTAAACATGCCACGAAGGCTCCAAGGCACTAAGGTTTCACAAAGTAGGCAAACTGAGACACTACCGTTCTGTTCCTGCCCGGTGTTTTTTGCGCTGAATGTGTATATTTATCCCGATGGGAACAGGGAATTTTCCGGGGCAGAAACTGCTTATGCTTTTAATCCTGATTGGTGTTTTTATCATCGTCCGGCACGGGCAGGTGAAACAAACCATCGGCGATCCGCAGCTGACCTTACTTACTTCACAGGCCATCCTGGAACACGGCAACCTGAAACTCACCCCGTATAAAACCGAACTATCGGAAGCCCAGTTTTCAAACGGCAACTGGAAATATTTTTACCGGAACGGCGATGTGTTTTACACGTATCCGATAGGTACATCCGTGCTTTGTTTGCCGGCGGTGTTTATTGCCAACCAGCTGGGCATGGACATGGCGAACCGCGAGCACGATGAACGCCTGCAGATTATCCTCGCTGCGTTTTGCTGTGTACTGCTCATTATCCAGCTGTACCGCCTGTTTCGTTTCTGGTTTGATAGCTGGCCGGCATTCGGCCTCGCGCTGCTGTTCTTTTTCAGCACATCGCTGGTGAGTACGATGGGCACGGCGTTGTGGAGTTTCGGTACCGAAATGCTTTTCATTATTGAAGTGCTCCTGGAAATCATCGCCGTTGAAAAAGGCAAACGCACCGAAATACGCACGGCCCGTGTTGGGATATTTCTTTTCCTTGCCTGGTTTTGCAGGCCATCGGCCATTTCGTTCCTGCTTATCGTTTTCACATGGCTCATGTTGCGCAAAGCATGGAAACCGTTGCGCCAGGTGATTATGGTTGCCTGTATTGGCCTGCTGCTGTTTATTGCATTTTCGGCGCTGGTGTATGGGAATTTTCTTCATCCGTATTACAACCCGCTGCACTGGTCGCGCCCGAACCAGGAACACCATACGTTTTATATCTGGATGGGATTGTGGTTCAGTCCGGCGCGTGGTTTGTTTGCGTTTACTCCGCTGCTGCTGCTGCTGCCCTTCGCCGCAATAAACGGAATGGTTCGCAGAAACCGCCTGTTTATTGTTTCTGCTGTTTGGATTTTACTGCACACGCTGTTACTCACGCGCAATGCAAACTGGTGGGGAGGCTGGTCGTTCGGGCCGCGTTTGTTTACGGATATTCTTCCTGCCTTTGCGATCCTGTTTGCCGTGGCCTGGGAACCGGTTACCGAACACCTGCGCGGCTGGGGAAAGCAGGTGCTTGGCGGTGTGCTGGCGCTGACCGCATTTGCAGGGGTGTATATTCATACAGTGCAGGGACTGATGACTCCGGCTACGTTTGCATGGAATATGGGACCGGAGATTGACACCGAAACGGATTTTTACATCTTCAACTGGAACTATCCGCAGTTTATGGCCACGGAACAAACCAACCGGCAGAAGCTGCGTGAATTTGAACTGCGTGAACACATGACTTTGTGGAGCCGCTACCTGCCTGAAAATGCAACGCTGCTTGTCGGCGGAAACGATGCAGAGCTGCGCACCATCTGCAGCAACATCAACGCAGACAAAACCGAAAACCGCGGCCTGGAAGTGGCCTGCAACCTGGGCAGTGTGCATCGCGACGAATTTTATGCACTGCCTGATCTTGCAGATACCATACGGAAAAACAAAAACTTCCGCATCATTCCGCCGAAACAGCAGCTGCGGCTCGATCAGTATCTCGATAAACTGGGCGAACACCTGGTTATACTTTCGGTAAAAGACGAAGCCACCAACCAGCTTTCGGCGGAGTCGCGCGCGTGGCTGCGTAATGCCGGTGCAAACATCGACAGCCTGAAATACCGCCAGGGCTACCTGCTGGTGCTGGGGTACGATAAAAAAGTGATTTACGAACAATTCGATACCGGGCAGGGCGCATACCTGGAAATGAAAGCCGGGAAAGACCAGAAAATAACGCTGCTTTCAAAAGGCAATATTTCAGGTAATGAATCGTCTGTGAAACTGGCAGGCCGCGAATTATCACAGAATTCGCGCGGCATCAATGTGGTTGCCATTGATAAAAACCGGGAAGTAAGCGCAAGTGTAAATTTTGATACACACATCGCCGACCTGTTGCAGGTACCGCTGCTGCATGTGGAGCATGTCAATCAATAGCCGTCATTTATATAGCAGCTTCCAACGAAGAAAATCGCCATTTAACAGTCTTCCACAGGGCTTCTATTAAACAAGAAGTTTGAGGCGGCAGGGTGTCAGAAAAGCGGAGTTTGCTTGTGTAAATGAGCATTTTCTGAAACCCCGCCAACGAAGAAATTCGCAGTTTAAGATAAGCCCTGTAAAATAAAAATCCCGTCCCGGTTATACCGAAACGGGATCTTTTATAAAAAAGCGCTTACGCTTCTTTTTTCTTCTTTGCAGCGGCTTTTTTAGGAGCTGCAGCTGCTGCGGCTTTGGCGGCAACTACTTTTGCCTTGCGCAGTGTGGATTTACGCTTACGGGTTTTTCCGAATGATTCCCGGAAAATTTTGCCCTTACGCGATTTACGATCACCTTTTCCCATAGTACGATTAGTTATTGCTTGGTTGAAATGTGGGGCAAATGTAAAAAAAAAGTTACACTTATTCGCTTTTGTAGGTTTTCATGAACTCCGCTTCGAGCAAATCCGCCCGCTGCAACGTTTTGCGCACCCAGGCCATTTTAAGTTCAAACTGCTCTTCTTCGCGCAGTTTCCAGTCCACATCCGATTTACGGATACGCTCCGTAAGGTCGTACATACACAGCGCGGCGGATACGGAAATATTAAAACTCTCGGTGAACCCGTACATCGGAATGCGCACGTATTCATCGGCAGCAGCAATTGCATCTTTGGAAAGGCCTTCGAGTTCGGTACCGAACAGCAGCGCAATTTTGCCTTTGGTTACATCGAGTTCGCTTACAAAACAATCATCTGTATGTGGGGTGGTGGCCACAATGCGATAGCCCTGCGCTTTTAAATTGGTAATGCAGGCCATCGTATTGTTTTCGTGGCGGCGGTATTTCTGCAGTGTAAGCCACTTGGCCGAACCCAGTGCCACGTCGGGGTTAACGGAATACGTGTTTTTATTTTCAATGATGTGAATGTCCTGCACCCCGAATCCTTCGGCACTGCGCAGCACCGCGCTGGCATTGTGCGGCTGAAAAATATCTTCGAGCACGATGGTGAGGTAACGGGTGCGCTGCTGCACGAGCGATTCAATCCGGTTTTTCCGGTTTTCACTGATGCAGTTTGCAAGGTAGGCGTACAGTTCCTGCTGCATGTTTATTTTCCGAAACGGTTCTGCGATATGGCCATCAGGTTGCACATGCGGAACAGCAGGCGTGCGCCCACGTTTGCATCCCACTCGTCGTGCCCGTCGGGATGTGGTGCAACCTCGTTCAGGTCAAGTGCAATAATTTTTTTACCGGCTTTCACGGCCTGCTGAATCAGGTAAACGGTCTGTTCCAGCTCGAAACCGCCGGCCACCGGTGTACCGGTGTTCGGGCACAGTTTCGGATCGAGTCCGTCAATGTCGAAACTGATGTAAATATGTTCCGGCAGCGTTGCGATAATTGCATCGCACTGCTGTTGCCAGGTCATGCCTTCGAACTGCTGCTGTTTAATGTCGCGGTCGAAAAACGTAACCACGCGTCCATTTGAATTGGCAATCAGGTCCGCCTCGGCCTGGCAGTAATCGCGTATGCCAACCTGCACGAGTTTGCCGAGTCCCTGTATTTTAAGCGCATTAAACATCACCGACGCGTGCGAAAATTCAAATCCTTCATACGCATCACGCAGGTCGGCATGTGCATCAAATTGCAGGATGGCATACCCCGGATATTTTTCACCGAGCGCCTGCATCAGTCCGAGCGGGGTGCTGTGATCGCCGCCGAGCAGCGCAACGAGTTTGCCTTTTTCCATCCATTCGGAGCATTTGCGTTTCACCCATGCATTGAGTTCGGCGGAAGCAGCGTTAACCGTTTTCAGCGTTTCGGCCATGGTATGGTTTTCAGCCGGGGAGTGGCCTTCCTCCAGCATATCAATGTATTCAATTGCTTTTTCGCGGAGCAGGTTTGTTTCTGCTACCCAGTAAGCGGGAATTTCATCCATGGCAAGGCCAAGTTTCCAGGCATCTTTTACAATGGGATCGTACAGGTCAACCTGCATCGAAGCATTGTACACGGCTTCCGGACCTTTGGAAGTACCATCGCTGTAAGAAACCGTAACATCCCAGGGAACAGGAACAATGACCACTTCCGCTTCTTCACAGGTAAACGGAAGTCCGTAGATGTTGTTATTGCGGTCGCCCAGTCCGTTCGGGTCGAATCCTTCAATTTTTGATGCTTTGCTCATGCTGAAAACGAATATAAAATAAGTGGCTGCAAAACTACAAAAGAAAGCGGGAGGTTGGTCTTATAAATGGAAAAGTCCCGCACAACGTGCAGGACTTTTCAATACTGAAAAAATGGATCGACTACTTGTTAACGATACCAGCGAGTTCAGCACCAGCCTTGAACTTAGCTACTTTTTTAGCTTTGATCTGGATGGTTTTGCCGGTCTGCGGGTTACGGCCTGTGCGTGCAGCACGTTTAGTAACCGAGAAAGTGCCGAAGCCAACGAGGGCAACACGGTCACCTTTTTTCAGCGACTTGCTGATAGCGGTGATGGTAGCATCAAGAGCGCGGCCAGCGTCAGCTTTTGATAATTTCGAATCGTTTGCAATTGCGTCGATCAGTTCTGCTTTGTTCATTTTGATTTTTGTTTTTGGTTAAACTTGTAACTAATTACTGAACAGGAGCAAAATTAGATGTATATCAATATCAGTCAAGCCCCCAGCCCTTAAAAACGCCTTTTTGTTAATAAATAGAGGGGGTTTGTTAATAACCCACCCCGAAACACCTGTTTTTTCAGTGTTTTCAGGGGAGCAATCGGCTTCAGGGCAATGAATGTAGTATGTTCAGCTGGTTATACGTCCGAACACCGCGCTGTAAGCCGTTCTTGGATTGTATTTAATTCTGATTTCCAATATGTTGCATTTGGACAGCATATCGGGAAAACCACGTCCGCAGGGACTTGCAGGCATTTCCGGGGCTGCAAATACCATTAAATAAGGAGAAAGCGGGTGTTACACCATTGATTCGCCTGGTTGAAGGCGATAACCGCGCAGAAATTCTTCGGCACTCATGCGTTTTTTTCCGGCCACCTGCAGTTCTTTAATTAGAACAGTACCATCGCCGCAGGCTACTGTGAGCTGTTCGCCCAGTGTGCCGGGCTTTTTGTGCTGCATGCCTGTTTCGTACGTCACCTTATAAATCTTCACGGGTGTAATTTTTCCGTCGGCGCTGTGCAGTTCGGTCCATGCAGATGGAAACGGATTGAGTCCGCGCACGTGGTTGTGAATTGCCTGCCCGGTTGTATTCCAATTGATGCGGCAATCGTCGCGGAAAATTTTGGGTGCGTGCGGAAGCACTTCGCCTTCTTTTATAAATGCAGATTGTTCCTGCAACACAATATCGCCGGCTGCAATGTGATCTACGGTCTTACACACCAGCGCTGCACCGATGTGCATCAGGCGGTCGTATATAATGCCGGTTGTTTCTTCTTCACCGATGGGCGTGCTTTCGCGGAAAATGATGTTGCCGGTATCAATATCGTGTTTCAGGAAAAACGTGGTTACGCCGGTTTCTTTTTCCCCGTTCATCACCGCGCGGTGAATGGGTGCAGCGCCACGGTAGCGGGGCAGCAGCGAGCCGTGCAGGTTAAACGTGCCCAGCGGGGGCATCTGCCATACAGCCTCGGGCAGCATGCGGAATGCAACCACGATCTGCAGATCGGCCTGCAGTGCTTTTAATGTGGAAAGGAACTCCGGGTCTTTCAGTTTTTCCGGTTGCAGAATGTGCAGTCCTTTCGAAACGGCGTATTTTTTTACATCGCTTTCCTGCAGCTGCTGTCCGCGGCCGGCCGGTTTGTCGGGAGCGGTAATTACACCAACCACATTATAACCACGGGTTACCAGTTGGTCGAGCGAGGCCACCGCAAACTCGGGTGTGCCCATAAAAACTATTCGGAGTGATTTCGGATCGCGCACAGTTCAGCGTTTCTTGATGTCAATTATTTTTACGGGTTCACCGGCCATGCACACGCTCATGCGCGGGTCGGCCTGGTATTTCACCCACACCGCGAGGCTGTCGCGTTTCATGTCTTCGGGCAATGCATCCGGTTCCAGTTTGCGGGTTTCATCCAGGAAAAGCATATACCGGCAGCCGTCGAGCTGGTAATCGCGCACGGTGGCTTTGGTGTAACCCTGCTGCCCGTAATCAACCGCAGTTTGTTTTTCTTTGGTTTTGCAGGCACAAAAAAACAGCAGCGTGGCGGCCATCAGCCCAATATGTTTAAGTTTGTTCATCGCGTAAATTTATGCATCAAATTTAACGGAATTCTATATGGAAGAACCCGCTTCGTCTGATTTCTCCCGGCGTTTCTGGCTGAAACTGCTTGCCGGTCCGCTGGCTGCCGGTTTAATCTGGTGTTTCACCGACCTCGAACCCGGCAAACCGGCCGTTACGCTGATGGCCGGTGTAACGGTGTGGATGGCCTGGTGGTGGCTGAGCGAAGTGGTGCATCTTGCCGTTACGTCGTTATTACCGCTGGTGCTGTTGCCCCTGCTGGCCATTGCACCTTCCAAAGACGTGGCGCAGCAATACATGGACAACATCATCTTCCTGTTCATCGGTGGTTTTATCATTGCCTTTTCCATCGAACGCTGGAACCTGCACAAACGCATAGCGCTGCGCATACTCATGCTTGTTGGTACAAAACCGTCGCGCATCCTGCTGGGCATCATGCTCACCTCGTATCTCGTTTCCATGTGGATATCGAATACGGCAACGGTGATGATGCTGCTTTCGGCTGTGTACGCTGTTATTTACCAGGTTGATTCGTACATCACCGACCCGGTGAAACAACGCAAATTTGCATCTGCACTGCTCATCGGCCTCGCGTATGCCGCATCCATCGGCGGAATGGCCACGCTGGTGGGCACACCAACAAATATGATTTTTTACCGCTTCTACACCAACGCATTTCCGGAAAGTACCGATGTGAGTTTTGCATCGTGGGCCATCATCGGTATTCCGATGTCGGTGGCATTGCTGCTGGTGACGTATTTCCTGCTTGGGCGTTTTGTGATGCCGCGTAAATTGGATATGGAAATTGACCGCACATTTTTCCGCGAGTCGTTTGCCATGCTCGGCCCGATGAAGTACGAAGAAAAAATGGTGAGCATCATTTTTATTTCCACAGCAGTATTATGGTTCACCCGAAGCCCCATTGATTTCGGTGTTTTCACGATGCACGGCTGGTCGGAACTGTTCCCGGAAAAATTCAAAGACTATGCGCAGGACAGTACCGTTGCATTGGTGATGGCCATCCTGCTGTTTCTCATTCCATCGAAAAACGAAAAGGGCCGCGCGCTGATGGTGTGGAAAGAAGCATCGAAACTGCCGCTGGATATCATCCTGCTTTTCGGCGGTGGTTTTGCGCTGGCATTCGGTTTCGAAAAATCAGGACTGAGTGTGTGGCTGGCCGGCAACTTAATGTTCTTCAAAGACGCCAATATTGTACTGCTCATTCTCGGCCTGTGTGTGCTTGTTACCGTTATCAGCGAGTTTGCATCCAACGTGGCCAGTGTGCAGCTCATTCTGCCGGTGCTGCTTGCCTTTCACAAAGACATACATGTACATCCGCTGGTGCTCATGCTGCCGGCTACGCTCGCGGCATCGCTTGGGTTTATGTTACCAGTGGCTACGGCACCGAATACGATTGTTTTCGGCAGCGGGCGCATCAAAGTGCGCGAGATGATGCAGACCGGGCTGTGGGTGGATATCGCGGGGATTATTTTGATTACTGCTGCGATGGCGATTTTTGTGGTGTGATAATTATTTTGTTTACCGTCAGTTCGAGCGGCAGTCGAGAACAGGTTTTATATGATCTTACATCACTGTTCTCGACTGACGCTCGAACTGACGTAAGTCTTGTTTCCGATAAGTTTAAAGCTTCACCAGCACCCCATCCTGCAGAATCGGAATGGCCGTAGTCTGATCGGGCGTGAGGCAATAACGGATGTCTTTTTTCAGGTTCAGTTTGGCGAGGCGTTCTTTGTGCGAGGCGTGCACGAGAAATTTTCCCGGATCGTTTTCGGCCTGCTGGTAGAGGTAACGCAGGGCCAGGCAGCCATCACCGAGTTTGTATTTATCCGAACGTTTGCACAGTTCTTCGGTAACGGCACCGGCAAATAATGAGTCTTCTAAATTAAACCGGTTTTTCCAGCCCGAGCAGAGCAGCAGGATGGGACGGTTTTCGCTGATCAGAAAATCGCACAACGCGCTGATGTTGGTAAACGCACCGATGACTACTTTATACGCGTGACGCGCCGCTTCAATGGCCTGTGTGCCGTTGGTGGTGGTGAGGGCAATGGTCTGGCCTTTTACGTGATCGCCCATGTAATCGTAAGGCGAGTTACCGAAATCAAATCCTTCTACTTTTATTGCATCGCGTTCGGCACCGGCCAGGTAGCCCTGTGCTTTCAGCTTCAGCGCTTCTTCAACAGTGGCTACAGGAATGATGCGTGCCGCGCCGTGATGGAATGCCGTGCAGATGGCCGATGTGGCACGAAGCACATCAATAATCACCACCACGCTTTCGTGATCGCGGTAAACCGGGTACAGGAAAGGGGAGAAGCAGGCTTCTATTTTCAGTTTGTCGTCCGACACAGGCTATTCATTTCTGGAAGCAATCCGGTTAATACTTAGTTTTGCGCCATCGCGTCTTTGTGGCTGAATAACGTGTAAGCCACTTTCCGCATAGCGGATTTGCGACACCCGGAGTAAACCGCTTCCGGAATGCGTCGGCGTTTACGGTTTATTTTTTCAGGAAAGGAATTTTCGTAACCTGTGCTTTCAGCGCTTTGTCGCGGACTACGATGAAAATTTCCGTTCCGGCTTTGCTGTTTGCGGTGGTTACATAACCCATGCCGATGCCTTTCTGCAACGAGGGCGATTGCGTACCCGAAGTTACTTTGCCGATGGTGTTGCCGGCAGCGTCGCGTATTTCATAATCGTGGCGCGGAATGCCGCGTTCGAGCATTTCAAAGCCAACCAGTTTGCGTGCGGTTCCGTTTGCTTTCTGTTCGGCCAGCAGCGCCTTGTCGTTAAACTCCTTGGTAAACTTGGTGATCCAGCCCAGGCCCGCTTCAATGGGCGAAGTGGTATCATCAATATCGTTTCCATATAAACAGAAACCCATTTCGAGGCGCAGTGTGTCGCGCGCACCGAGGCCGATCGGTTTGATGCCGAATTCAGCACCGGCTTCAAAAATGGCGTTCCACATGTTTTCGGCGACTTCGTTTTCAAAATACACTTCAAATCCGCCCGCGCCGGTGTAACCGGTGTTCGAGATCACTACATTGTCAATACCATTAAAACGGCCTTTTTTGAAATGATAGTACGGAATCTCCGACAGGTTGATGTCGGTGAGTTTCTGCAATGCGTCAATGGCTTTCGGTCCCTGCACGGCCAGCAGCGAGGTGCGGTCGGAAATGTTTTTCATGTCCACACCAAACGTGTTGTGTTTCGAAACCCAGTTCCAGTCTTTTTCAATGTTCGAGGCATTTACCACGAGCATGTATGTTTTTTCGTCAATGCGGTAAACGAGCAGATCGTCAACAATGCCGCCCTGTCCGTTCGGGAAGCAGGAATACTGCACGCGGCCGTCCTCGAGCACAGCAGCATCGTTTGAAGTAACGAGCTGGATGAGGTCGAGCGCCTTGTCGCCTTTGAGGATAAACTCACCCATGTGCGATACATCGAACACGCCCACGGCATTGCGCACGGTCATGTGTTCTTCGTTGAGCCCGGTGTATGAAACAGGCATATTGTATCCGGCAAACGGAACCATCTTGGCACCGAGGCTGATGTGTTTCTGCGTGAGTGCAGTATTTAAAATTGCTGTGGCTGTATCTGACATAATGCGTTTTTATTTGGCAAGGCAAATGTAATCAACAGATCGGGATTTTGGAGCAGGAGCGGGGAAATAATCCCCAACCGGAAAAGCCGTATTTTGTGCCCTGATCTGAATCGTATGAAATGGTTTCCCCTGCTGCTGCTGCTCGGTCTCGCCTGCTGCACCGCTGAAAAAAATACCTACCGCCTCACGAAAAACTATGTGCCGGATAACCGCCCGTTGTTCGATACTATTGCGCGCCTCGACAGCCTGTTTTTCGGTTATTACAATACGTGCGAAACTAACCTCGACAAATACGCGGCGCTGGTTTCCGACAGCCTGGAGTTTTATCACGACCAGGGCGGACTGATGACGTCGAAGCCGGCATTTATTGAAGCCACACGCAAAAACATCTGCGGAAAAGTAACCCGCGAAGTGGTAAAAGGAAGCCTCGAAGTGTATCCGATCAACGATTATGGCGCGGTAGAAATGGGCCTGCACAAATTTCATAACAACACGCAGCCACCCGGAACGCCCTCGCATGCCAGCCGCTTTGTGATCATCTGGAAACGGGAAGCAGATGGCTGGAAGATCAGGCGCGTGGTGAGTTTACATTGAGGGCATCACTAAAAACCTCAATCTCTTCGTTGGACTCATTTCGAAAATGGGCATTTACACAAGTCATCCGCACATACCCGCTCATACAGCCACTGGCTGTATGCCGTGCTTTTCGAAAGTTTCGTCCGCCTCAATCTTGAGGTTTTTAGAGACGCCCTATCTTTTTTTTCACTGGTAAAGAAACGGATCGCTTTTGTGAATTTTATTTCATTTTATTTCAGTTGTTTAACATCTTGATGTCAAATATATTATACATGAAGACAAAAATATTTACCTTTGTGTCGAATTAAACAGACAATCACGAATAGAACAACACCATGGAAAGTAAAGAAAAACTCAGCCTGCTTTCGGTAGCCAGCAGCGCGCTCATCACGGGCGGATATTCCATTTATGTTTACAGCAATTACATTTCCGGGCAGGAAACAGTGCTTAACGATTTTTCGTTCTGGGGCAAAGCGTTTCTTGTTTTAATACCGGTAAGCATTGTTGCGCATATCGTTCTACATATTGTTTTTGCAATCGGTAATAAAATTGTAACCAACGAAGACCTTGAAACGGCAACGGACGAACGGGACCGCCACATTGAATTAAAAGCAGTCCGTATTTCGCACTGGGTGTTTATTGCGGGCTTTTTGCTGGCCATGATTTCACAGGCAGCGGGCATGCCGGTATGGGTGATGTTCGTACTTTTTGTACTTTCCGGTTTCATGGCTTCAACAGCATCTGAAATTGCAAAAATTATTTATTACCGCAGGGGCATTTAATGAGCAAAGCACCGAAACTTAAATCGTGCGTCATTACGAATAACATCCGGAAGTTACGCTTCCATGCCAATGAAATGACGCAGCAGGAACTGGCCGACAAAACCGGGGTTACCCGGCAAACCATTGTTGCCATTGAAAACGGAAAATATTTTCCCACGCTTGAACTTGCTTTTCGCATAGCGGCTCTTTTTAACACGCCGCTGGAAGACGTTTTTATTGTCCGCTTCAGCTAATAGAAACGGTTTTCATTCACACCTTTTAAAAACACAACAAAATGATGGCACTGAAAAAATCAGCGCGTATCGCTGGCCTGCTGTACCTTGTACTGGCCGTTGCCGGTGCGTATGGCATTATGTATGTTCCCGCACAACTTCTTGTTCCGGGCAATGCAGACCAGTCGGTCAGCAATATGCTGCAACACGAATTTTTGTTTCGTTCCGGCATCTTTGCGAACCTCGCATGTCAAACGATTTTTATTTTCCTGGCGTTGCAGTTGTATAACCTGTTTGCGGCAACCGATAAATCACTTTCGCGCGCATTGCTTGTGCTGGTTGTTGCAGGCGTTCCGGTTTCCTTTTTTATCATCTTCAACCAGCTGTATGCATTGGTGCTGCTGAAAGAAGGAACGCTTGCCGCAACGGAACCTGCGCAAATAAATGCAGCAGCACTTACGCTGTTTAAAATGTACGATTATGGCATTGCAGTGGTCGGCATTTTCTGGGGATTGTGGCTCATTCCGTTCGGGCAGTTGTTTGTGCGCGCGCCGTTTATGCCAAACATAATTGGTTACCTGCTGATTGCGGGTGGCATGGCGTATGTAATTGACAGCACTGTTTTTATTCTTGTGCCCGAATACCGGAATTATTCGCAAGGCCTGGTTTCCGTTTTATCGTCAGTGGCAGAAATGGCAACTGTTTTCTGGTTGCTTATAAAAGGTGTCAGGGGCAATAACGCAACCCTGCAAACCGCGCAGTAAGCGCCTGCGGGTTTCTTTGTAACTTGTTGCCCGCAATAACAGATTGCTTCTAGATCGTATGCAAAATCCGCCCGTTACCTGGATACTCGAACTTACCCCGGAATTTACCGATCCGGAACTGCTCAGCAAACACGTGCAGCACTGTGTAACGCTGGAGTACACAGGCATCAATTTCCATGATTGGCCGCTAGTGCAGGGACCGGCAGTGGCGTTTGGAACGTTCCGCTGTTTAACACAAATGCAACGCAACCCCGATTTGTGCAATTTTATTTTCGACGATTACGCGCAACTGGCCTGCACCAGTTATTACCGCCACCTGTATCGTTACCTCGGCCGCCTCGCGTTTATTGTACCCATGAGCGCATTGCCGCATATGGCCCTTGAACCGGTTTTCGGGAACAGCGTTTTCATCCGCCCCGATTCCAACAAAAAAACATTTGAAGCCGAAGTGGTTGTGCTTAACGACATGGAAAAATACCTCCGCAGCCACCAGCAGCATCACGACGAACTTGTAATACTGAGCGAAGTGCTGCAGATTGATCGCGAGTTCCGCTGTTTCTGCCGCAACGGCAAGGTGTTCGCCCACAGTTCATACAAAGAAGAAATGTATGCACCCGCACCGCCGGAAGTGCTTACGTTTGCTGAAGAAATCGCCACGCACACCTTACAAACGCTCGGCATCAATATGCTTACTGTTGATGTGGCCGTTTGTGGAAATGCACTCAAGCTGATTGAAATCGGCGGGGTAAACAGCTGGGGTTTTTATGGCTGTGATATTAAACGGTTTGTGGAGGTGATGGAGTTGGAGGCGCGGGAGCGGTTTGAAAATTATTTGAAATAAAAGCTTGTGATATACTTTTTATTTATTCAATTATATAATATAATTGTATTGTATTTAATTAAAAGTATATTTATTAGGTATCAGTGATAGATATCAACTCTCAATATTTCTAAAATATTACTAACTTGCAGGGCAATGATTGCAATTTAAAATAAAATCGTTGGTTTACTCAACTGGACTTCATTTAACTATGCCTAAAAAACAATTAAATCAATCGCTGAAAAAGAAACAATTTAATATTCCATCAATAGCTGGAATTGACTTGTTTTGTGGTGTTGGAGGATTGACACATGGTCTTATTAAATCTGGAATAACAATTCGAGCAGGTATTGACATTGATAGTAGTTGCAAATACGCTTACGAAGTAAACAATAAAGCTAAGTTCATAAGTGCGGACATTTCGACTATTTCAGGTAATGAACTAAGACAATATTGGCGAAAAGGTGAAGTAAAGATTTTAGTTGGTTGTGCTCCGTGCCAACCTTTTTCTACACATTCAAACAAGGTAAAAGGTAAAGAGGAGGGCGATAAATGGAACTTACTCAATGAATTTGTTAGATTGATTAGAGAGACACATCCTGATATAATATCAATGGAGAACGTAACTAATTTATCTAATAAGCAAGTATTTAAAGACTTCATTGCTACCCTGAAAAGTATGAAGTATTACGTTAATTATAGGAACGTATATTGTCCTGATTACGGCATACCTCAAAAACGAAGAAGGTTAGTTTTGCTAGCTTCAAAGCATGGTAGTATTGAATTAATTCCCCCAACTCATAAAAAAAGCAGATATAAAACGGTATATGATGCAATCGGACATTTAGCACCAATTGAAGGTGGTGTAAAAAGTAAAACAGATAAATTACATTTTACTACGAAGTTAACCCCAAAAAACTTGAAGCGAATAAAATCATCGGTTCCAAATGGAACTTGGGAGGATTGGGATAAAAGCCTTTGGTTAGAATGTCATAAAAAGCAATCAGGCAAAACATACAAAGCTGTGTATGGAAGAATGTCTTGGAATGAGCCATCTCCAACAATTACAACACAGTTTTTTAATTACGGCACAGGTCGATTCGGACATCCGGATCAAGACAGAGCTTTAACAATCAGAGAGGCCTCAATACTGCAAAGTTTTCCGGCAAATTATAAATTTATTGAAAAAGGTAAAGACGTCCTTCTGACAAGGATAGGTACTCATATTGGTAATGCTGTTCCCGTCAATCTCGGCTTTGCTATTGGAAAAAGTATAATTAAACATTTAGAAGACTCAGAAAATGGCTGATTTTACATTTAATATCTCATTGAGTGTTCTGAATCACTTAGGAAGAAATCTGTACCGAAATTTCATCACAGTTTTGGGAGAGGCTATTTCTAATTCTTGGGATGCTGATGCTTCCAATGTTTGGATTTATATTGATAGGGAAAAAAACTATCTTGTAATAAAGGATGATGGAGATGGAATGACCTCTGATGATTTTCAAAACAAGTTCCTAAAAATTGGATACTCGAAACGTAAAGGAGGAAGTGTTAAGTCTGAGGGCAAAAGACCATTTATTGGTAGAAAAGGTATTGGCAAATTAGCACTTCTCTCTTGTGCAAGAAAAATTCACATTATTTCAAAGACATCAAGTACTGAATTTGTTGGAGGGATGATTGATAACGGAAGACTGGACCAAGCGATTGACGACGATCTTAGCACTCAACAATATCCACTTGAGAACTTAGACATATCACTGTTTGATGACTATAAAAAAGGGTTAAAAAAAGGAACTATTATTTATTTTGAGGATATCAACGATGGGATATATAATCGCATTGAATATATCAGGAAGCTAATAGCCCTCTTTTTTAGATTTTCTTTGATTGATAAGTCTTTCAAAATTCACCTTAATGACGAAACAATCACTCTGGATGAACTAAATGATTTGGCCAGTAATACTCAATTTGTATGGCAAATAAATGAGATGAAAGATCCATATTTAGAAGACAAAATATCGGCAACAAAGAGCAATATCAAACAATATAAAAAAATTGTATCTAAAACTAATATTTCAGGTTTCATTGCTTCTGTGGAAAAGCCCTCACAATTAAAGATCAAACAATCTGCAGAAACAGTTACGATTGATCTTTACGTAAATGGGAGATTACGTGAAAAAGATTTATTAAAACACATTCCGTCTACTAGATTGGTTGAAAGCTATTTGTATGGTCAAATCCATTTTAATAAACTTGACGATGACAAAGATCGATTCACAAGTAGCAGAGAGGGAGTTATTTCAGACGATCCTTTATTTGCATCATTTTTAAGTGAACTTGAGATGATTGTTCAGAAATTAATGACCGATTGGGATGATTGGCGTAGGCAATTGAATCAAGATGGAGATCCTGAAGATACACGGATAACTCGTAAAGAGAGAAAATCAAGAGAGTTGTTTAATGTTGTTGCAGATGAATTTACTCCTCCCAGTTCATCTACAAAACGTGATCTTGTTGATGAGTGGGTAAATTCACTAAGTGATGATGCTCAATTTAATTTATCCTCATATGCTGAGTGTTTTGTTTCCGAAAATTTACTGCGAAAGTTTATAAATCATAATTCAATGGAGCTGTCGCCTGAAGCCATTAAAAATCTTGAAGACTACAAAAAGAAAGAAAAAAATGCAAAGGACATAGCGAACATTAGTTTCGATATAAGACAAGGAACCGATGAGCTGAACTACTTCTCAATGGATGATCTGGCAAATTTTATTGATAAACCCACTGATCAACTTAAACAACCCGGGATTTCAAGGGATGCTAAAATTTACAAGCCAATAAGAGATGCAATGGCTCATACGGCAATTCTCACTACCGTTGCTAAGCAGCAATTGAATACAACTTACGAGAATATAAAGGCAAGAGTAAAAAAAATATTGGAGTAAGAAAAGAACTTTACGACTAGGCTTATAAATGATACCTTGAAGAGTTGTCTTTGGGGTTATATATTTTGGCCTATAAGCGAAATAAATTCTTTGAAATACCTTTCCTTCAGCGCCTCCACCGAATACGCACGTAAAACCGTCTCCCGCGCAGCGGCACCAATACGTTTGCGCAGCGCTTCCGAATCCAGCAGCATTTCAATTTTTGCCACCCATTCATCAGTTGCGGTGGCAAGGTAACCGTTTACACCATCCTCTATAATTTCGGTGTTTACACCTACGGGCGACATGAGCGTGGGAATTTCGAGCGCCATGTATTGCAGGCCTTTCAGTCCGCACTTGCCGTTGGCCCATTCATCGTCGGGCAGGGGCATTATGCCGATGTCTATTTTCGAAAGTTCGGCTATTTCGTCGGCGCGGTTCCAGGCGATGCCTTTGATGCCGAGTTCTTCGTTTACATAGTTGCCATCGCCGATAACGTGGATGCGGATTTTATCGCCGTACTTTTTTTTCAGGATGCGCAGAAAGGGCAGGGCGTATTCAAAATGTTTGATGGTGGTTATACTTCCGCTCCAGCCGATGGTGATGTAATCGCGCGGTGGCTGTGCGATGCGGCGGTACTCGTGTGTATCAATGGTAGTGGGAATAATCGTGACGCTGTTGTTAAACTGTTTTGCGTAATTCGCCAGGTACGCATTGCCTGCAAACACGCGGTGGCACAGCGCAATGATGTCGCCGGTTTTCTGCGGATTTTTCAGGAAGCTCAGTTTTTTGTTCGCGTCCGACACATCGAGGTGCCATATTGCATCATCAAAATCGAATACGAGTTTCGCTTTTGTTTTTGCAAATGCTTTTTCGAAACGGATGGAGCCGGTAAGCAGTGCTTCGCGGAAAATGAAGACGATGTCGTAATCGCCGCGCTGTACTTTTTTTACATCGGCTTTGCGTATGGCCACGGCGCGGCGGTAGATGCCCGCTTTTTTCAGGTACTGGCCTGGTTTGTACAGCAGTTTGTCGGCGGCTTCATCCAGTATGTACGAAAGCGTACATTCAAAACCGTTGGCGCGCAGGTATTCAAAATATTGTTCAAAGCGGAAGCGCTGGCCGGGAGCGCGGTCAAAACGGTGCGAAGCGATAAATAAAATACGTACCGGTTTCATTTTTGTGCAATCACGTGCCAGTAAGGTGCATGTTCTGAAAAACGGATGTTGCGCATGCCGCTTTCCACTAACATGGTTGCTATTTCTTTTTTGCTGAAGCGTTGTTCCAGCGGTGTGCCGAAACGATCGAGCGCATCGTTACGGATGATGCGCCAGGTTTTGTCAGCGTAATACGCTAACGGAATTTTTTTCCAGAAGTTACCTTTCGGCGACAGAAAACGGAAAAAACGCGCCAGGCTTACAAACGGCAGGTACAAAATCACGGCCAGCACATCGCAGGTGAAAAATTTCAGCCCGCGCGGCATCGCACTCACCATGCGGCGGAGCAGGGCAGAGGCCTGAAATAACAGTTTGTAGGCTGCGCCCCGGTTATCGAGGCTGTAATAAATGTACAGCAGCAGGTGTCCGCCCGGTTTCACCATTTCGGCAGCTTCGCGCACGGCACCGGCCGTATCGGGTACGTGATGCACCACACCGAGGCTGAATACAAAATCGAAACTGTTTTTCGCAAACGGAATGCCGCCATATCCGGCCTGGGTTACGCGCACGTTGCCGCAGGTTTTTGTAAAGGCAGTGGCAGTATGCACCGCATCACTCGGATCAATGGCTTCGATGTGTTTTACACGCGGTGCCAGGTAACGCGACCAGCGGCCGCTTCCACAGCCGATGTCGAGCGCTTCGCAATCGGAGCCGAGCATATCGGGAGTAACAATATCAAAATACTGATCACCGGCGGTTTGCAGTTCATCCGCATCAAACGTGTCGAATTTTTCCCACTCATCGCCAAAGGAATGCACGGTTGCCGTATCGCTGTTGAGCGAAGCAGATTCCGTAAACGAAGCGAGTTGCAGTTGTCCCGAAGCAATGGTGCGGACCGGCTGGCGGCTGTAGGCAATCATACGGTTAAGCTTCCAGCCACACGGGCGGCAGTTTTTCGGTGATTTCGATGGCACTGAAGCGGCTGCTTTTGCGAACGCCCGCTGCTTTGGCCCAGGCCGCCATACGTTGTATGCCTTCGGTGAGCGTGGTGCTGCTGCTTTCACCGAAAACGCGTTTCACTTTGCTGTGGTCGGCGTGTGCGTGCACCACTTCGTTGCGTGCGGGCAGGTGGCGCAGTTCGCCGGTGATGCCCATGGCTTCCATAACCGTGGTTGCAAGTTCTTTTACGGTATAGTCTTTATCGGCGCCAATGTTGAACACCTGGTTGTATGCTTCGGGCACATTCACACAATTGGCCATCAGCGGAGCCATATCGCCGATGTAGCTGAAGGCGCGGGTCTGCATACCATCGCCGAAAACGGTGAGCGGTTTGTCCTGCATCAGCTGGTTCATAAAAATGCCCACCACGTTGCGGTAGCGGTCGCCGATGTTCTGGTATTCGCCGTACACATTGTGCGGGCGAAAAATCACGTAGTTGAGTCCGAACATTTCGTGCGTGGTGCGCAGGTCCTGTTCCACAGCTAATTTGGCAATGCCGTACGGATCTTCGGGAACCGGTGTCATGTCTTCGCGCATGGGCGGGGGCAGTGCGCCGTACACCGCAATGGACGAAGTGAACACAAAACATTTGATTTTATGTTTCACCGATTCGTTGATGAGGTTTACACTGCCGATGAGGTTGTTCGTATAATTGAACCGTTTGATGAAATGGCTCAGCCCTTCGGCCGCGTAAGCTGCAAAGTGATATACGTAATCAAACGCATGTTCATTAAACAGCTTTTCGAGCAGCACATGATCGGTGATTGAACCCTGAACAAAAACAGCTTTGGGGTTTACATTTTCAATAAATCCCCCGCTGAGGTCATCCAGCACAACAACGTCGTGGCCGAGCAGCAGCAGTTCATTCACAACATGTGCGCCGATAAATCCGGCGCCGCCGGTAACAAGTGATTTTGGCATACGGTACGCTTGGGCATAAAGATAGGAGAAATGCGTAAATACGTAAGTGCGGGCACCTGGATTGATTTTAACGCAGGCATAATAAGCTATTGTGAATACGTAAGGAAAAATGATTTTCGTTTATATGCGGTGTTCCAATCAGCTACTTTTAACAAATGAAAAAAAACACCCTCCTTCCGTTTATCGGTATCTTGTTTTTTGCCGCCTCCTGTAAAAAAGAACCGCTTCCGCCACCTGAACCCGCAGAGCTGCAGTTGTCCGGACGGGTCGTCGCTGTCGGTACGGCTTATCCGCTTGCCGGAGCCTCGGTCACTTTGTATGGAAAAAATGACGATATCCATGGTTATCAACTGCTGGCATCCACATTTACGGATTCCAATGGGGTGTACAGTTTGCATGGAGAAAACCTCCAGCTTCATTCACCTGATATGCAAATCAATTTTAGCCACAGCGGGGCTGGATATGCAGTTTGTAATTTCAACCGGCATGGAAAAACAGCATTAGAAATAAACGGATATATAAAGACACAGTCCGTGTTTGTGTTTAAACTCATAAATGCGTCACCTGTCGGACCAAACGATATCATTTATGATCTTTATTTTCAATACCCGTGGGGAGTTCAGTCCATTGTTACACCTACTTTTATGGGGCAGCCGACTGCCGGGCCGGACATCAAAGTGGGTTACTATTATGGATTGACACAGCATGTTTTGCATTATACCATAAATAAAACCGGAACACCACAACAGGTTGTAGATACCATTTTTACTCCGAATCCGTTCGGCCCGACTGTTCATGATACGATTTGGTGGTGATGCGTGTAATTGAAAGACACGCTTTTCTTAACTTAACAGTAACTGCGTTTCTGCCCAAAGCTGAAGCGATTATATGGTAGCGGAATCGGGATATACTTTCAGCCGCCCAGGCTTAATCCCATATCCCGTTTGCGGTTGTAAAAATCACAGGCACATCTTCCGTAATCAGCAGCGTATGTTCGTGCTGCGCCACAAACCCGCCCTGGTTGCCGGTGAGTGTCCAGCCGTCTTTTCCCGGGTTGGCGTAAGTTGATTTGGTGGAGATAAATGTTTCCACGGCCACCACTGAATTTTTCTTGAAATGTTCGCGGTTAAACCGGTCGTAAAAATTAGCGATTTCGCGCGGGGCTTCGTGCAGCTTGCGCCCGATACCGTGGCCGGTTAAGTTTTTGATCACCGTAAAACCGGCTTTCTTGGCTTCGGTTTCAATGAGGCGACCGATTTCCGCAATTTTAACCCCGCCGCGGATATGGTGAATGGCTTTGTGCAAAATGATTTTGGAGGTCTGGATCAGTTTTTCGTGTTGAAATTTATCTTCGCCCAGCACAAACGATCCGCCGTTATCGCCGAAGTAACCGTCCAGTTCGGCCGACACATCAATATTGATGAGATCGCCATCCTGCAAAATTTTGCTGTCGGAAGGGATGCCATGCGCCACTTCCTGGTTCACGCTGATGCAGGTGAAGCCGGGAAAATTGTACATCACCATCGGGGCTGAGCGTGCGCCATATCCGGCCAGTATTTGTCCGCCATATTCATCGAGCGCCTTTGTGCTCATGCCGGGGCGGGCGTGCAGGCGCATCTGTTTCAGCGTTTGCGCTACAATTTCGCTGATGCGTTTCATGCCTTCGAGTTCTTCGGGCGTAGTGATGGTCATTGCTGCTGCGTTTTGATGCTGCAAAAATACAAATAATGTACGTGAACATTTTTGCGGAAAACGTGTTTACGTTGCTTTAAGCTATTTTTGCAACACATGATAACTAAACACACGAAAACCGTTTTGGGTAACCGTATTTTAAAAACGCTGCTGTGTGCAGTGCTGCTGTCTGGATCCGCCAAACTGCATGCCCAGCGCCAGTATGCCACGCACAGCAACGGCTGGTTCATGTATTTCGGTTCGCATAAGTTTGCAGAAAAATGGGGGCTGCATGCCGAGGTGCAGCTGCGCCGTTACAATATTGTTACTGATGATCAGCAGTTGCTGCTGCGTGCCGGGATCAATTATCATTTTGGTCCGAATGCGTTTGTAACGGCCGGTTATTGTTTTGTGCAGACGGCGCCTTACGGCAATTTTCCGGTCAAAGCGGCATTTCCGGAGAATCGCGCCTGGCAGCAGATCCAGGTGAAAAACCAGCTCAGCCGTTTTGAAATCGTATCGCGTTTCCGTTCCGAGCAGCGCTTTGTAAACAGCCCGGTGTATCGTGATTCGGTGTGGCAGCCCGGCGAAGCCGTTTACAGCAACCGTTTTCGTTTTCTCAACCGCGTTTCTGTTCCGTTCAAAGGCAAAACGATTGAAGAAAAATCATTTTATGTTTCGGCCTACGATGAAATTTTCATCAATGCCGGGAAAAACATCGCCTTCAATATTTTTGATCAGAACCGCCTGTATGCAGCCATCGGGTACCGTATTCCAAAAGTCGGTCGCCTCGAAATCGGTTACCTGAACCAGCTGATTTTGAAAGCAGATGGTGTTAAGGTCGAGAATAATCACACGCTGCAGGTTGGACTTTCGGCAGCGATTGAATTGCGGAAGAAAAAAACACAATAGGCCACACACGTTTCATCCTGCATGGCTAATGGCTTTGCCGCGCACGTTTGCTCCCGCATGGCTAATGGACAATGGTTAATGGTTAATGGCTAATGGTTAATGGTTAATGGTTAATGGTTAAACGGTTCCATTAGCCATGCGCGTCGGATTTGCGCGGTGAAAGCCACAGTCCATTTACCATAAGCGGTGGCGGGCGGGAAGCATTGTTCCATTAGCCATGCGCGTTAGGTTGCGCGGTGAACGCCATCGTCCATTTTCCATAAGCGGTGGCGGGCGGGAAGCATTGTTCCATTAGCCATGTGCGTTAGGTTGCGCGGAGCAAGCCATAGTCCATTTTCCATAAGCGCCGGCGAGCGGGCTGCATCCTACATTATTTGTATCTTTGGCCGAATTCCGTATGAAACTTTTTGAAAAGAACACGCCGCGCTGGATCATTTTTGTGATAGACCTGTGCATCTGCCTGTTTGCCATCATCCTGGCATACCTGCTGCGTTTCGATTTTTCGATTCCGCAGGTGGAGATTGATGCGTTCCCGCTGGTTATTTCAACGATCATGGGCGTACGCGCCGCCAGTTTTCTCATTGCGCGCACGTACCAGGGTATTGTGCGTTATACCGGCTCGAAAGATGCGACGCGTATTTTTGTTACGCTTACTTCGGGCACGCTGGCGTTTCTGCTCATCAACCAGGTTACGCACCGGTTTGTGAACGGTACGTTTATTATTCCGCACTCCATTATTTTTATTGAATACCTCGGCGTAACGTTTGCAATGATCAGTTCGCGCCTGATGTTCAAAGCACTTTATTTTGAGATCAAAAACCCGACGCGCGAAAAACGCACGGTGATTATTTTCGGCGCCGGTGAATCGGGTATTATTACGAAACGCACACTCGACCGCGATGCGGGAACCAAATACCGCGTACTGGCTTTTATTGATGACGATTCAAAAAAAGCGGGCAAAAAACTGGAAGGCGTTACCATTTACGGCATGGATAAACTGCCGGAGCTGCTGAAAGGCAACAATGTGGCGCATGTGATACTATCGGTGCAGAATATCGGTGCTGAACGCAAACAGGAAATAGTGGAGCTGTGCCTTGCACAAAATGTGAAGGTGATGAATGTGCCGCCTGTAAGTACCTGGATTAACGGCGAACTCAGTTTCCGGCAGATCCGCAAAGTGCGTATTGAAGAACTGCTCGAACGCGATCCGATTCAACTCGATGAAGAAAACCTGCGCAGGCAGCTGAAAGGAAAAGTGGTGCTTGTTACCGGTGCCGCCGGTTCCATCGGCAGCGAAATGGTGCGGCAGATTGCGGGTTTTGAGCCGGGAAAAATAATCCTGCTCGACCAGGCCGAGTCGCCGCTGTACGATATGGAACTGGAACTGGCCGACCGCGATCCGAAAGTGAATTATGAAATTGTGATCGGTGATATCCGCAACAAAGAGCGGATGGAAAACCTGTTCCGCACCTTTCGCCCGCAGCTCGTTTATCATTCGGCGGCTTACAAACACGTGCCGATGATGGAAAACAATCCGTCAGAATCCATTCTCACCAATGTGCTTGGCACAAAAAACATCGCCGATTTATCCGTGCAGTTCGGGGTGGAAAAAATGGTGGTCGTTTCTACGGACAAAGCGGTGAACCCGACAAACGTGATGGGCGCTTCGAAACGTATTGCAGAAATTTATACGCAGTCGCTCAACAACCATACATCATCTACCCGTTTTGTTACCACCCGTTTCGGCAATGTGCTCGGTTCGCAGGGGTCGGTAATTCCGCGCTTCCGCGCGCAGATTGAAGCAGGCGGGCCGGTAACGATTACGCACCCGGAAATTACGCGTTACTTCATGACTATTCCCGAAGCGTGCCGCCTGGTGCTGGAGGCCGGCTGCATGGGCAAAGGCGGGGAGGTGTTTATTTTCGATATGGGCAAATCGGTGAAGATTGCCGACCTCGCCCGTAAAATGATCCAGCTTTCGGGACTGGAACTGGACAAAGACATCCGCATCGTTTATACGGGCCTTCGTCCCGGCGAAAAATTATACGAAGAACTGCTGAACACCAGCGAAGATACATTGCCCACGCATCACGATAAAATAATGATTGCAAAGGTGCAGGAATACGATTTTGATGCGATTTCAAAATCCATCGCTGACCTTATTTCGCTCTTCGATTCGCAGGACAACATGGCTATCGTGGCGCGCATGAAAACATTGGTTCCGGAATTTGTCAGCAACAATTCCGTATTTGAAAAGCTGGATAAAAAATCAGACTGATCCGGTTCCCATGCACAAGCCACATCGTACGCCCATACAAATCCGTTTTAAAGACATTGATGCCCTCGGGCATGTGAACAATGCAAACCATGCCACGTACCTTGAACTGGCGCGTATTGCGTATTTCGATGATATTATTGGTGTGGATGTGGACTGGAACGCCGCCGGTTTTATCCTGGCGCGCATTGAAATTGATTACAAACAACCCATTCTGCAGAAAGACCGCATTGAAGTGGAAACCCGTTGTTCGCGCATCGGTTCCAAAAGTTTTGATCTTGCGCACCGCATCCTGAAAATAAACGGGGACGAAGAAACGGTGATGGCCGAAGGGCTTTCGGTGGTGGTGGTTTTCAGCTATGCCGAAAAGAAACCGGTTGCTGTTCCCGAAATTTGGGTAACGCGGCTCACTGCTTTTGAAGGCTCGATTGGCGGGTAAAACTCAGCCGTGAATTTTTTCTTCCTTGCCGTATTTACCAATTACACCGGCTTCGTATTCCAGGAACTCTTTCCAGCGCGCATCCACATCAATGCCTTTGCCGTATTCGCGGGCGAAGGTGATGAACACGGTGTAATGGTTGGCTTCGCTGATCATCAGGTCGCGGTAAAAACCGGCCAGTTCGGGGTCTTTGATGTTTTCAGAAAGTACGCGGAAACGTTCGCAGCTGCGGGCTTCAATCATGGCCGAAACCAGTAAGCGGTCCACCAGCACGGCCTCGCGCGAGCGGTGTTTGCCGGGAATGCCTTTGATAAACAGCAGCAGTTCGTTTACATAATCGTCTTTCCGTTCCTTGCCCAGCACGCCCCCGCGTTTTTTAATCAGTTCGTGTACCTGGTCGAAATGTTCCAGTTCTTCGCGTGCAATGGCAATGAGCTGGGTTACCATTTCGGTATATTCCGGGTAATGCACCACCATGGAAATGGCGTTAGATGCCGCTTTCTGTTCACAGAAGGCGTGATCGGTGAGTATTTCATCGAGGTTACTTTCTACGATGTTAACCCAGCGCGGGTCGGTGGCAAGTTTGAGGCCGAGCATTGGCGGTGTTGTTTTTGAACAGCTGCAAAATTACGTATTTTCGAAGGCCTTATGCAATTCACAAAGCTCCTTTCTGTTGTTTCCGATGTACTTGTCTTTGGTTATGTAATAACAGCATTGCCCTTATTTGCTGGTTATTTCTTGCTAAAGAAGCTGCGCGGGAAAACAAAAGGAATCATTAGTGCTTCCAATGTATTGCTGCTTTTTTCTGCGCTGGTTTATCTGCTTCATTATTTGTTCTCCCGTAATGATTTCGCAAGAGGAATGGAGGAGGTTAGGGAAGGATATGCATCAGCATACCCGTACTATGATTCTTACTGGTTTTCGTATTGGGGCGGCATTTTGTTGCGTGGCATTATTCCATTGCTGCTGTTTTTCCCTAGAATACGTAACAGTGTGTGGTCATTATTGGTTTTTAGTCCCATTACAGCATTGTCGTTTTTTCTTTTTCTGTTTGAATCTTTGAGTTATGGAGAGTACATTACAGCCACACACGTTTGGTATGTTGACTGGAAAGAATTGATCGTCGGAACAACAGTCTATGTAGTAATATATGCTATTTTACTGTTCATAATTTATTTTGCAAAATCTTTTTTTGAAAAAAGAAAATTGCAATAGATTTGTTTTTGAAAAGCTACTGTACGGTTACGTTTATTAAGGCGATACGCCACGACTTATATGTTTTATTTTAATAGAAGAAGCACATGGGAAAAACTTTCAAACTGCAGATCAGCGGAACGCCGGTTGCATTTATCCAGAACAAAAACGACGATTTCATCTCGTTATCAGACATTGCCCGCTATAAAGACCCGGAACGCTCGGATTATATAATACAGAACTGGCTCCGGAACCGGAATACGATCGAACTGCTCGGCATCTGGGAGTTGCTCTATAACCCCAATTTTAAACCCATCGAATTCGATGGAATTAAAACCCAGGCGGGTCTCAATAGCTTTACAATGAGCCCCAAACAATGGATTGACAAAACCAGTGCAATCGGAATATTTTCAAAACCAGGGCGTTATGGAAGCGGAACATTCGCACACCGGGATATCGCGTTTGAGTTTGCTTCGTGGATATCGGTCGAATTCAAAATGTACCTCATCAAAGAGTTTCAGCGACTGAAAAACGAAGAGAATGACCGTTACAAACTGGAATGGAACCTGCAGCGCACCCTGGCAAAGGTGAATTACCAGATCCATACCGATGCGATAAAAGAACGCCTCATCCCGGAAAAACTGACCCGCGCACAGATCAGCCGCGTGTATGCCGGCGAGGCCGACCTGCTGAACATGGCCCTGTTTGGCTGCACCGCCAAAGAGTGGCGCGAACAACACCCGGGCGAAGAAGGAAATATCCGCGATGCGGCTACGCTGGAGCAACTCGTGGTGCTTTCGAACCTCGAAAGCCTGAATGCCGTGTTTCTGAAACAAGGCATTGAGCCATCTGACCGCCTGCAGCAACTGAACGAGATTGCTATCACGCAGATGACTTCGCTGGTAAACAGCAGGGCGATGCGCAGGCTCCAATAAGATGGTTCGAAAACGCCATCACATGTTAATCAAACCCACAATACCATGAAAAATAACGATGTTATGATTGTACAGGGTATGCCTGTTGCGGCATACAAAAAGCAAGACGATTATTTTATATCCCTCACGGATATTGCACGGCTTGCAAATCCAATGGAACCCAAGGATGTTGTAAAAAACTGGATGCGTTCCAAAGAAACCATTGAGTTTCTGGGCATCTGGGAGCAATTATACAACCCCACCTTTAAAGGGATCGATTTCGACCCCTTTATGGCGGCGGCCGGAACAAATGCGTTTACGCTTTCGCCTTCGCGCTGGATAGAACTGACGAATGCCCGCGGAATCACCTCAAAACAAGGGAGAAATGGTGGAACCTTTGCCCATACCGACATCGCCTTCGAATTTGCATCGTGGGTGAGTGCCGGGTTTAAACTGTACCTGATACGTGAATTTCAACGCCTTAAAGGCCAGGAAAACGAGCGTTACAAACTGGAATGGAACCTGCAGCGCACCCTGGCGAAGGTGAACTACCAGATCCATACCGATGCGATAAAAGAACGCCTCATCCCGGAAAAACTCACCCGCGCACAGATCAGCCGCGTGTATGCCGGCGAGGCCGACCTGCTGAACATGGCCCTGTTTGGCCGCACCGCAAAAGAGTGGCGCGAACAACACCCGGGCGAAGAAGGAAATATCCGCGATGCGGCTACGCTGGAGCAACTCGTGGTGCTTTCGAACCTCGAAAGCCTGAATGCCGTGTTTCTGAAACAAGGCATTGAGCCATCTGACCGCCTGCAGCAGCTGAACGAGATCGCTATCACGCAGATGACTTCGCTGGTTAACAGCAGGGCGATGCGCAGGCTGAAATAAAATTCCAGGTAAGAAATGAAACCTGACGCGTTTTATCAAAATGAAGACTGCTGCTGTTTCCGTACCTTCGTCCCATGTCCATCGCACAGCAACTCAAAAACGCATTCGACCGTTTCGGCGACAGCCCCATGGAGGCCTGGGAGTCGTTTGCGCGCCTGTGTGAACCGGTTGCGTTCCGCAAAAACGAAATCATAAAACCGGCCGGCGAAGCGGAGAAATACGGGTACTTTATCCTTACCGGCAGCGCAGGCGTTTTTGTGTGGAAAGGAAATAATTACGTTTGCCTCGACCTGTTTTACGAAGGTGTTTTCCTGGCCGATTACATGTCGCTGATAACCCGCCAGCCCACACAACTGGAAACCGTGGCGCTCGAACATTCTGAAATGCTCCGGATTTCGCGCGACAATATCGACCGCATGAAACAGACACCGGTGGGCCAGCTGCTTTTTCTTGTTTCGGCCGAAACGACATTCGTGGAAAAACAGCAACAGCAAATAGACCTGTTACTGAAAACCGCCGAACAGCGTTATGCCGACCTGCTCGAAAAACAACCCAACCTCATCCTGCGCACCCCGCAGAAACACATTGCGTCGTATCTCGGTATTACCACGCAAAGCCTCAGCCGCATCCGCAAAAAATACAGCCGCGGCTGATTTTATTACCACAGGGTAACTTTTTCCGGGAAACAGCCGTGCAATTTTGCAGTATGAAAATGAGCACCTTTTTCCTCTTCAGCATGTTAATACTGCCGGCTATTTCGGATGCGCAAACAGTTCAGCCCGTACGCAGCGGTTTTGTATTTGCCGCCGCTGCCGGTGTGTCAGCACTGCGCCTGCACGCACCTGCACAAACTGCGGAGACATTTGTAAATGCCAGCGCGCCGAATTTTAAAATCGGGTGGATGATGAATGAACGTACAGCACTGTTGCTCAGCCTGCCCGGCAGCCTGTACAAACTGAAAACAGATGGCCGTCCCCGCGATCGTGGTTTCGAGGGTTTTGTGCCTTCGGTACAGTACTGGTTAACGCCGCGCTGCTGGGTGCTCGGCGGGGCAGGAGCGGGCATGGATGCACCGGCTTTTTACGATATCAAAAACGAAACGGAACGTAAATTTTATTTCGGAGCGGCTGCCCTCGCTGCAACCGGTTTCGAATTGTGGAAAAGAAATACATTTGCCGTTGATGTGCAGGCGCGTGTGCATTACGGCAACATCAGCCTGCCCGCCGGCCGCCTGTCGGGAACCGCTTGCAGCCTGCTTGTCGGAATAAACTGGTATTAAAATGAAACAAATCGCCGAAACCGGAATGCTCGTGTTGCTGTTTTTTGCACTTGTTTTTCATGTGCTCGTGCTGCTGCGTGTTATTCCGTTTACAATTGTGTGGGGCGGCCGTTTAAAAACGCTGCGCGAAATGTACCGCTTCGAAGCCGGTTCAATTACCGTTAACCTGCTGCTGATTTTACTGGTGCTGTGTTGTGCAGGCCACATCTCTTGCGCCTTCAGTGCAGGAGCCATCCGCATCATTTACTGGTGCACTGCAGGGCTGTTTTTCCTGAACACAATCGGCAACCTGTTTTCGAAAAGCAAAATGGAAAAAATCATTTTTACACCGGTAACGTTTTTAATGACGATCTGCGCAATATTTGCAGCGTTGACCTGATCAAAGTCATCCCTGAACTGGTAAGAAATCTGTTTTTTTAATAGCATCAATGAGGTTATCAGCTTATGTTTGTTTCTGTAACTGAACTTCACCGGGTAATTAAAAGCATTAAATAATCAGGTTATGCGCAGAATCGCTGTTGTTATCGGTCTTATTATCTTATTTACAACCTGCAAATGGGACAAAGGGGAAAAAGCGGATGTCATTCCATCATTACGTTTGTTTCCCGGAGTGTCTAGTATCTATGGCCAGCATGCCACACTTACTTCCGACAGTTGTGTTATTTTGTGTGGTAACCGTAATAATAAAATTCTGGTTATCAAATTAACATTGCAGGGTGATGTGGTATGGGAGCGCACGATTGGTCTCAGTGAGCACACAGCCGTCGCTGTAAACGCACTCGGTGATGGGGCTATGATAGCAGCCAATTTTAATTATGCTTCATTTGGTACTGCAGGCATTCGTAGTATAGGAATTGATGGTAATGGAGATTCACTGTTTGCAAGAGTGGTCAGTTACACAACTCCGGCAGAGCAGGTGTTTGATATGACCAACATGCAAATGGCCGTGTTGTCAGGTACTTCAACTGTAGTAGTTATTTCTTTGAATGCAAATGGTTCCATTAATAATTATCATGGTCTCCTGGTGAACGGAGGTGCAACAGTTAACAGCATAGGTTACAACTCGGCCGGAACAAATCTGATCGGCAGTAATAGCGGAGTGATGTCCTTTTTTAAATTAGGCACAATGATGACTTCACATTCCGTATGCAGTTCGGGATTTGACTGCTCAAATGAAACCGGACTTAAAGTCCTCGGAGACGGACAGGATCTAATAGTTTGCGGATATAGTTTAGCTGGCAAACATTCAAAGATGTTGTTATTAAAAACCAACGGCCAGTATCAGACCCAGTGGAAAAACAGGTACGGAATAGATGACCTGGATTATGAGGCTACATCAATTGTCCGGGAATGGAACGGAAACTACATCCTGGCCGGAACAGTAACGGATAAGGAAAACAATTTCCAGAATATCGCATTACTTAAAACAGACCCTTCCGGAAACCAGCTCTGGTTAAGGGAATTTCATATTCCCGGCAGAATAGAAAATGCGGTTAATGTGTTGCAAACGCTCGATGGCGAAATAATAATCACCGGAAATTCGGGCGAAAACCTGTTTTTTATGCGCACTACGGTTGATGGAATACCGCTGTAAGGTACAATTACCACCCGTACTTATCCACCAGGTACATCAGCGCAGCAATCGCCGCACCGCCGAGTTCAAGTTCACGTTTGTTTACGGCTTCAAACACATCGGCATTGGTATGGTGAAAATCAAAATACCGTTGCGAATCGGGATGTAATCCGAAAAGCGGGACTTCCTGTTTTTTCAGCGGACCGATATCAGCACCGCTGCCGCCGCGGCTCAGTTCATATAAACCGAACGGGAGCAGGGTAGGCGCCCAGCCGATGGCTTTCTGGTACTGGCTGTCGGTAATATCCATTCCAAAACCATGCGGCGTAAATCCGCCCGCATCGGTTTCAATGGCAGCAAGGTGTTTCTCTTTTTTTGTGTTGGCCACTTCGGCATATTTGGTGCCGCCACGCAAACCGTTTTCTTCATTCATAAAAAGTACGGCGCGTAACGTATGTTTCGGGCGGATGCCGGTGGCTTTAAACAGGCGCAATGCTTCCATGCTTTGTACCACCCCCGCGCCATCGTCGTGCGCGCCTTCGCCCACATCCCACGAATCGAGGTGTCCGCCCACAAGAATAATTTCTTCCGGGTGCGTGCTGCCGCGTATTTCACCAATCACGTTGTACGATTTTTCATCGGGCAGCGTCTGGCAGTTCATCTTCATATAAAAACTGGCTTTGCCTTCTGTTTTCAGAATGCTTGCCAGCAGTTCGGCATCGCGTGTGGCAATGGCTGCGCAGGGAATTTTAATGCCTGCACTGTCGTAACGCATCGAACCGGTGTGCGGAAACTCATCAATGGAACCGGTCATGGAACGCACGATGGTTGCAACAGCTCCCATTTTGGCGGCCTTTGCCGGACCCGCCCAGCGGTACTCCACACATTCGCCGTACGCCTGGAAGGTATTGATGCGTGCGTTATCAAACGGGTGATTGAAGAAAACAATCTTGCCTTTGATTTTTTTCTCGCCCATTTTCTGCATTTCCTCAAAACTGGAAATCATAATTACTTCGGCTGTAATTCCTTTGTCAGGCGTAGCCACCGAGCCGCCCAGAGCGAGTATATTAACAGCAAGATTGCCCTTTTTTGTCCCCATTATGCGACCGGTTTCTTTTTCACCGCGCACCCAATGCGGCACCATACATTCCTGCAGGTAAACGGTATCGCAATACTGTTTCATCATGTTGAAGGTCATCTCCACCGCTTTCTGGGCCTGCGGCGAACCGCTGAGGCGGTGCCCCACTTTTTTGCACAGCTGCCGCAGGTTTTCATAACTCTGCCCGCGTACGAGGGCTTCATCATACAGTTTGCGGATCATCAGTGAATCTTCTTTCGCCGAAGCGGCAGAAATACAAAGCAGCGAAACAGCAGCAGCAAGCAGTAAACGTTTAAACATGGTGTGTAGTTAGAGGAACAAATATAAGCAGGAATGGGGGAATCATTAATCCGGCAGGGCGATATTGTCTGCCGGATGCAGAATTGTTATTTACCGGTAAAAAACAGCAATGTACCGCAAAAGCGCAGCTGTATGTCGGAATGCGGAGCAAAAGCACCCGGAAAATGATATTTTTACACCGACAGTGCACCATGCGGAAATTCATTTTATTTATGTTGTTGTTCGGAGTGGCAGCGCCGGTTTGTGCGCAGCAGGGAACGGCTACGTTACAATTTCGCCCGCTTTATAATGCGCAGCAGGTTGTTCCGGGAAAGAAGGTATTTAATCCGAAAACAAACGACAGCCTGCGCATTGATGTACTCCGGTTTTACATTTCGGATATCTGTTTTTACAAACACGATTCCCTGGTGGCGTCCGACAGCCTGCATCACCTCGTGGATATGGAACATCCGGGTTCGCTGCGCATCGCCTGCGCATTTTCAAAACCGGTTATTTACGACCAGGTAAAATTCAACATCGGGGTGGACAGCCTCACCAATGTTTCCGGTGTTTCCGGCGGCGACCTCGATCCGACCAAAGGCATGTACTGGGCCTGGCAGAGCGGGTATATAAATTTCAAACTGGAAGGATACAGTCCGCAATGCAAAACGCGCCATCAGAAATTTCAGTATCATATTGGCGGATACATGGCTCCCTTTGCAACACTGCAGCAGGTGGGGTTACCTTGCTCGAACGGGAAAAACGAACTGCAACTGGAAATAAACCTCGATGCATTTTTAAACGCCCTTGATTTTTCCACCTGCAGCGAGGTGATGTCGCCCGGCGAACAGGCAGTTAAACTTTCCCGTCAGCTTTCATCCCTCTTCCGTATTGCAAAATGAAACGACCGGTAATCTTCCTGCTTTTTGCACTGCTGCTGTTTACGGCGTTCCGTTCAGCAGAAAATGTGCTGCAGTATCCGGATTATTTTCCCAAACCGGTTTACAATTTTTCAAAAAAGCCACTCACGCAGGCCGGGGTGAACCTGGGGCGTGCATTGTTTTACGATCCGGTGCTTTCTGCTGACAATACCATTTCCTGCGCGTCATGTCATTCGCCTTACAATGCTTTTGCGCATATCGATCATGACCTCAGTCACGGCATCCGCGACCAGATCGGAACGCGCAACGCGCCTGCACTGGTAAACCTGGCCTGGCAAAAATCATTTATGTGGGATGGAGCTGTTAATCACCTCGATGTGCAGGCGCTGGCACCCATCACGCATCCGAAGGAAATGGCAGAAGACATCGCGCATGTTGCACAGAAACTGCGCAACACAGCATTGTATCCGGCTCTTTTTCAGAAAGCATTCGGCGATACTTCCATTACCGGCGAACGCATGTTGCTGGCGCTTTCGCAGTTTCAGCTAACGCTCGTTTCCTGCCATTCGAAATACGACAGCGTAATGCAGCACAAGGCAACATTTACCGCGCAGGAACAGCACGGCTACACACTGTTCCGAAAAAACTGCAGCAGCTGCCACCGCGAACCGCTTTTTTCTACTTATGAATTCAGGAATAATGGCCTGCCCGTAGATAGCACGCTGAACGATTTCGGAAAAATGAAGATCACGAAAAAAACAGGCGACTCGCTGCTGTTTAAAATTCCGAGCTTGCGGAATATTGAATTCACGTATCCGTACATGCACGACGGGCGTTTTCACCGCATCAATGAAGTGATTAACCACTACACCAGTGGTATTGTGAAAAGCAAAACACTGGCAGCCGAACTGCAGACACCAATCGTATTAACGGCAGATGAAAAAGTGGACCTGGTAGCGTTTCTGCTCACGCTGTCTGACAGGCATTTTGTGTTTACCCCTGAATTTGGGTATCCCACCTCAATTTTTTCGCCGGTAAATAAAAAAGGAAGATAATTGCACTCAAACGCTTAAACAACCAACACCATGAAAAAAACGGTTCTGCCTCTTTTAAGCCTGTTTGCAGGCACAGCAGCATTTGCCCAGGGACCAACAATTACATCGTGGCTTCAGAATACCACGATCAATGGCCAGCACTACGTACAGAATAATTTTACACCAATACAGGACAACGTACTCGCCAACTGCCAGCTGGTGCAGTATTCGGCCAACTGGGTGTATGTAACAACCAATGGTATTCCCACATACGCTACCGGGCCATTTCTCGACGGCAATCCATCCGTTGCAACAGACCAGAACGCGATTTTTAAAATTTCGCTGAACCCGGTTCAGAACACCGGCAACCCCACCGCAACCACGCCGGGAAACATCGGGGTATTTATTAATGGTGTAGCGCTGTTTGATTACCGCGATGGTGTTTCGTGGAAAAACTCCACCAACGCAGAAGCCGGTGGTCCGCTCGGCGGCATGGGCGACAATGTGTGGAACCGCGATGCCGTTCCGGCTGAAATGGGTGGTTTCGATTGCGCAAAAGGTCACCCGGCTATGGGCAACTATCACCACCACCAGAACCCTTCGGCGTTTGACCTTGATCTGAATGTGCTTTCAACAGTTTGCAGTTTATACAATGCGGATGGTTTGTACATGGTTGACAGCATGCAGCATTCTCCGCTCATCGGATATGCCTACGACGGTTTCCCGATTTACGGTGCGTATGGGTACAAAAATACCAACGGCACCGGCGGCATTGTCCGCATCAAATCAAGCTACCACCTGCGCAACATTACGGTGCGTACACATTATGCCGATGGCACCGATGTTACCGATGGTCCGCCGGTAAGCAGCAACTATCCGCTCGGCCGTTACCGCGAAGATTATGAATACATCGCACCCTCGGCACCCGATTCGCTGGATGAGCACAACGGCCGTTTCTGCGTTACACCGGAATACCCGAACGGAACGTATGCGTATTTCTGCACAGTAAATGAAGACTGGAATTCATATTACCCGTATGCAGTTGGTCCGACGTTTTACGGAACAAAAACCGGCGCAAAAGTGACCACCATCGGCGAAACCGTTACAACTTATGTTCCGCTTACCGGTGTGGCTTCCACCAACTTCGATGAAGTGAAAATAAATGCGTATCCGAATCCCGCCAACGATTTTGTGGTGGTACAGATCGGCGGATTGCTGAAAGAAAACGTGGAAGCTAAACTGTTTGACATGACCGGCAAATTAGTGCGCACCACCACCATTGCAGCCGGAAGTACGCTCAGCTATGTAGATACCCGCACGCTGTATGACGGGCAATACATTCTGCAGCTTGCCAATGAACGATATATGCATACTGCCAAGATTGTCATCCAGCACTAAGAACAGTAGTTTGCTTCGTAATAAACGCCCCGGTTTGTAAATAAACCGGGGCGTTTTTTTGTTGCCGGTTTCTGCCTGTTCCCGGAAAAACAAAAATCCACGTGCTAATTCGGTGTTCAATGTGTATTTTTGAACAGCACCACACCATGATAGCGATTATTGATTACGGTATAGGCAACTTGGGTTCCATCGGCAACATGCTGAAAAAGCTGGGCGTTCCGGCTGTAATAACGGCTGATGCTGCTGTTATTGCGGATGCGTCCAAACTCATTCTGCCCGGTGTAGGTGCTTTTGATTATGGCATGCAGAAACTCGGGGAGAGCGGACTCATTCCGGTAATCACCGAAAAAACACAGCAAAAACAAACCCCTTTTCTCGGCATCTGTCTCGGCATGCAGCTGATGACGCGCCGCAGCGAAGAAGGACAGCTTCCCGGGCTTGGCTGGTTTGATGCCGATACGCGCCGGTTTGATGCCACACGTTTGAATCCCGGCGAAAAAATTCCGCACATGGGCTGGGCCGAAGTAAATATTGCCCGGACGCATCCGCTTACTGAAAACCTGGGTGAGTTGCCGCGTTTTTATTTTGTGCACGCTTATCATGTGGTATGTGATCATCCGGACGATGCACTACTGACTGCCCGGTACGGCTACGATTTTGTTGCTGCGTTTGCGCGCGGGCACATCATGGGCGTACAGTTTCACCCGGAAAAAAGCCACCGTTTTGGCATGCAGCTGCTTCACAATTTTTCACGCCTCTGACCATGCGCCTCATCCGGGTTATACCATCATTACTGCTGCAGCAGGGAGGCCTCGTAAAAACCACGCGGTTTAAAGATCCGGTTTACATCGGCGATCCGATAAACGCGGTGCGCATTTTCAACAATAAAGAAGCTGATGAACTTTTGCTGCTGGATATCAGCGCAACGACTAACCGCAAAGCGCCCGACATCAGACACATCCGCGAAATTGTATCTGAAGCATTTATGCCCATTGCATACGGCGGCGGCGTGAACGACATGGAAACCATCCGCAACCTGCTGCTGGCCGGTGTGGAAAAAGTGGTGCTCGGAACAGCAGCACACACCAATCCGGCACTGATCAGGGAAGCCGCTGAACGTTTCGGCAGCCAGGCCATTATTGTTTCTGTAGATGTACGCAAAAACCTCTTCGGGAAAAACGGGACGTATTACAGCAACGGAAAAAACAGCAGCAAACTTTCGCCGGTAGCTTTTGCACAACAGGCCGAAGCATACGGAGCAGGGGAGTTGTTACTTCACCACATTGACCGCGAAGGCACACGCAAGGGATTTGATACGGAGTTGCTCGAAACTGTTTCTGCTGCCGTAAAAATTCCGGTAATCGCATGTGGCGGAGCAAATACGGTTGCCGATTGTTACACCGCTGTAAAGCACGGCGCTTCGGCAGTTTCGGCCGGCAGCATGTTTGTATTCCAGGGATCTTCCAAAGGTGTACTTATCAGTTACCCCGGTTTTGATGTACTGAAAAAAGAAGTGTACGACCGGCTGTAATTTGTAGTATTCTAAAACAATGTACGTACATTAAATGTTTTAACGTATATTTGCAGCGCAATTCCTTTTGCATGAAAATAGAAGAAGCAATCAAACAAAAAAAATTTGATTCCGCTACGCAGAAAGCAGTAGTGAACCTGATGTACACCGCATCGTGGATGGAATCAATGTCGGCTGCAGCACTGAAGCCGCACGGTATTTCCATTCAGCAGTACAACCTGCTGCGTATTCTCCGCGGCCAGTTCCCGAATCCGGCTTCGGTAGGATTATTGCAGGAGCGTATGCTCGACCGGATGTCGAATGCCTCGCGCCTTGTGGAAAAACTGCGCCTGAAAAAATTAGTGGAACGCCGGGAATGTCCCGCCGACCGCCGCCAGGTGGATGTGCTGATTACGCCGGCGGGACTCGAACTCCTGGAAAAAGCCGGTCAACGCATTCAATCAGATGCATACGCCATCGGCCTCAACGAAAAAGAAGCAGAACAGCTCAGCGACCTGCTCGATAAAATGCGCATGCCCAAATAATGAACATATAAAAAACGTCAACTATGAAAACAATCATTGCCTCTGTTTCCGCGCTCCTGCTGCTTGCAGGTGTTTATGCATTTACACACGCTGTTCCGACCTGGAAAATTGATGCGTCAACAACAAAGGTTTCATTTGAAATGCCGAATGAAGGCACCAAAGGAACACTCAGCAACCTCGATGCAACCATCCAGTTTGATATGGCGCACCTCACCGAATCGGTAATTACAGCAACCGTAGATGCTGCCACTATCAACACCGGTGTTGGCGGAAAAGACAAACACCTCAAAACAAATGACTTTTTTGATGTGGAAAAATTCCCGAAAATCAAATTCGTTTCTTCGTCCATCAAGGCAACCGAAAAAGGATTTGAAACCACCGGCAACCTCACCATCAAAGATTCCACACACGTAATCACCATTCCGTTCACCTTCGAGAAAAAAGGCGAAGATGAAGGTGTGTTTAAAGGCACTATGGATATTTTTTCGGGCGACTACGGCGTGATGAAAAAAAGCAAATCGGGCAAAGACCAGGTGGTGATAACACTGGAAGTGCCGGTTAAAAAATAAACACCATGAACACACGCCTGTTTAAAGCATCCGACCGTGGTACTGCTGATTTCGGCTGGCTGAAAGCAAATTATTACTTCAGCTTTTCGAACTGGTACAACCCGGAAAAAGTACATTTCGGTTTGCTGCGCGTGCTGAACGACGATCATATTGACGGCGGCATGGGCTTCGGTATGCACCCGCACGACAATATGGAAATTGTGACGATACCGCTTTCAGGTGCTGTGCGTCACCGCGACAACACAGGAGGCAGTGGCGAAATAAAAGCCGGTGAAATCCAGATCATGAGCGCCGGTTCGGGCATACAGCATTCGGAAGTGAATGCATCTTCTACCGAGCCGCTGAAACTGTTCCAGGTGTGGGTGTTCCCGAAAGAAAAAAACATCAAACCGCGTTACGACCAGCGCGATTTCGGTAAACCGGCATTTCAGAACACGCTACGCACGGTGGTTTCGCCCGAAGCAGCTGACGATGCGCTGTGGATTAACCAGGACGCGTATTTTTCCATGGGCGAATTTGAAAACGCGCAAACGCTTGATTACAAAATACGCCACGCAGGCAACGGTGCATTTGTGCTCGTGGCCGAAGGCAGCGCCACCATCGGCGAAATCGCGCTCGGCCGCCGCGACGCACTGGGCGTGTGGAATACGGATGCGTTTGCAATAAACGTTACGCCCGGAACCCACCTGCTGGTGATTGATGTACCGATGAACTGATGGTATAAAATTTCATTGCTTCCGCGCTGAAATAATTTCTGGTCTGGGCATCAGGCATTAGTCATTAGCACATCACTAATGTCTAATGCCTGATGCCCTTTTTTTTCAAAGCAACCTTTTTCGTACATTTCCGTCACACACCCAACCAACAACTGCCGGAACATGCGCTACCTGAAATTAATGATCGTGCTTTTGCTGTTTTCATCCGCACCAATGAAAGCGGGCGACTGGCGTTTCGGAGCTGTTATTCCCGGTGTGCATATAGGTTATATTTTCAACGCCGGTTTATCGTTTGGTGCTGAAGTGAATTATACGCCTTATGCGTTTGATGCCGGTGCCGGCCGTTCTGCGGTGGGGGCGTATGGTTCGCTGACGTATTTTTTCTCGAAAGGTGAACTTTACCGCGCCACGTTGTATCATACGTTTTCAGCAGGCGCTGTCGCTTTTTCCGATAACGCATTTATGTTTAAAGCCGGTGCGTGCAAAACCGTGCTGCGCTGGGGCATGAATAACCGCAACAAAACGAAATCGAAAAAAATTACGCCTGAACTTGACCTCAGTTACGCCCCGCTGAAAAACGGGCTGTTTGTGGGCTACCGCATTTTCTTCCCCGGTAATGCCTGTTTCGGATTGGATATTGCCACCGCACATGAGTTGTATGGTGCGTACCGGTTTACGGCTGACAAACAACTGTTCCTGGTAGAAGGTGATTAAATGATTCAGGACGTAAACGCCACCAGTTCCTGGTAAAGTTCATACAGCGGCAATCCCATCACATTGAAGTACGTTCCTTCAATGCGTTCCACACCCACGTAACCGATCCATTCCTGCGCGCCGTAGGCACCGGCTTTGTCGTAAGGTTTACAGGTGGTGATGTAATAATCAATTTCGGCGTCGGATAAGGTTCTGAAATGCACTTTGGTGAGCGCAAAAAACGTTTTCGTTTTGTTTGTCGATTTCAGGCACACGCCGGTATATACTTCGTGTATGGCCCCGGAAAGTTCGCGCAGCATGGCTTTTGCCTCGGCCGCGTCGGCGGGTTTGTTCAGTACGTGATCGTTAATCCATACAATCGTATCAGCGGTAATAAGTATCGTGTTTTCATCCAGTGTGCCTTCAAATGCATTCGCTTTCAGTTCGCAGAGGTAGAGCGGAATGGCTTCGCGTTTAAGCGCTGCCGGAAAGGATTCATCCACTTCTTTTACCTGCAACGTAAAATCAAGTCCGAGTTCACGCAGCAACATCTGCCGGCGCGGCGACTGGGAAGCGAGGATGAACTTTTTTTCCTTTAAACGGTCGGGGTACATAACTCGCTCAGTATCGATGGGAACATAAACAGGTACGAAATACCGGCCACCATAATCAGCTTGGTAATTAAACTGGCGAAACGGTAATGCGCCTTGCTGCTTGCTTTCCATACTTTGTAGCCGAGAAAAATCATCGGTACCTGCACCAGCAGTGTAAACCACAGCAACGATTTCATGTCTGCTTCCGCATCAGCAAGGAAGCGCGTAAATTCATAATACGCCAGGAAAAGTACAAACACCCCGATGAGTGCGATGATAACGCCTTTTGCCCGCGCAATGCCGGCCACAATCGGCAGTGTTTTACAACCGTACTGCATGTCGCCTTCGTAATCTTCAATGTCTTTGATGATTTCGCGGATGAGCGAAAGTGTAAATCCGAAAATGGCAAACACCAGCGCCATTTCCACAATCGGGTTGAAGTTTACAAGGCCCATCGACAGTCCTTCCGCGTAGCGGCGGTTCAGCGCAGGTACTTCAAACAGGGCCACCAGCAGCGGCACCATGCCCGAAAGCAACGCAATAACGAGGTTGCCGATTAATGCACGGCGTTTGAAGTCGATAGAATAAAACCAGAGCAGGGTGGGAGCGCCCACAAAAAGCATGAGCCCGAGCGTGAGCATGTGGTTCTGCCATGAAAGCCATACACCGAGCAATACGCCAAGCACATTAAACACGGTGTGCAGTACAATGGCCCAGCGCCGTTTGATGCCGTTGTCAATTACGTTTGTATCAGGGCGGTTCAGTTTATCAATGCGCACATCAAAATAATCGTTGATGATGTAACCGGCCGCGCCGATGAATACCACCGATAACACGAGCAGTGCAAAGTGGAGGTTTGAGAACTGCAGGTGTACTGCATCGTAATTAAGCGCGCAGTTCTGGATGTTGAGCCAGGGGAGCACCAGGAAATACCGCAGCATCACCATGGTAAACGCCATGATGAGGAGGTTGGGCAAACGGATCAGCCGGAAAAATTTGAGGATCATGCTGCGAAGTTAAACATTTCCCTTTTCCTACCATTTACCGTGCAGGCGCAGCACCTGTTCAATCACATCGCGCACGCAGCCGTTTCCACCTTTGAACGGAGAAACATACGGACAAAAACTTTTCAGTTCGGAGGCTGCATCGGCCGGGCAGGTGGGTACGCCGCAGGTTTCCAGCACAGGCATATCGGGCAGGTCGTCGCCCATATACAGCACCGTTGCGGCCTGCAGATCAAACGTCACCAGGAAATCTTTAAACGATTCGGTTTTGTCCATGCTCTGCATGTACACCGCGTGTACACCGAGGTACAGCAGGCGTTCGCGCACACTTTCGTTTTTGCCGCGGGTGAGTACGGCCACAAAATAACCGTGTTTCACTGCCTGCTGTATGGCGTACTCGTCTTTATTGTAAAACGTGCGGCCGGGTTCGGCGCCGTTGGTTAAATAGAGTTTACCATCGGTCAGCACACCGTCCACGTCAAACACAAATGCGTTGACGTTGTTTAACCGTTCTTTAAAATTAAGTTCCATGTTTTTTGCTGTGCTGTTGTATGCCGTTGCTCACGGTTTTGTAAAGCGCTGCCAGTTCCGGATTTTTTTTCAGCAATGCGAGGTGCGCCTGCATCGCTTTTTTATCATTGCGCAGCGCCGGGCCGGTTTGTGCAGCGGCCGGTGAAAGCACCGTTGCTTTTTCAGCCGTTTCGCGCATGAGCGGGTGCAGCAGGCTGAAATCAATGCCCTGCTGTTGTAGTAAATCCTGCGCCAGTGCGTAAAAATGATTGGTGAAATTATTGGCGAAAACGGCCGCCAGGTGCAGTTGTGCGCGTTGCGCGGAATCAATCACACGCACGGTGCCCGATAGTTTTTTCGCCACCTGTTTCAGTTGCGCGAGGGCCGGTTTGTTCGTGGCTTCGAGGCATACCGGGATTGTTTTAAAATCCGGTTTCCGTTTTACCGAAAACGTTTGCAGCGGGTACAATACACCGGCGTTTGCAAAGCGATTGCTTATTGCTGTGAGCGGCACACTGCCCGAAGTATGTACCACCAGCCCGTTTACATCCGGCAGTTTTTTTACCACATCGGTTATTGCATCGTCTTTCACGGCGATGATGTAGAGTTCGGCAAAATCAATAAGCTGTTCCGGTGAAAATACGGCCTGCGCATGTAATTCACGGGCAAGGCGGCGTGCGTTGGTTTTGGTAGGACTATACACCTGTGCGATTGCGAAACCAGCGTTTACCAGCGCGCGGCCGAGGTGCGTTGCTACTTTACCTGAACCGATGAGGACAATATCAAACGTTTTCTGCTGTTTCATTGCCCGTTTTTTTGCGGTTCTGTTTCACCCGCGCCAGCACGGCCAGCACCGTTCCGATAAACATGATGATGCAGCCCAGCCATAAAATATTGATGCCCGGGAAAACAACAGCCTGCATAACAATAGACTCGCGGCGTTTCGATTTTTTCTCCGAAACATACATGTCGAAACTGCCGTCGGCCGGATATACTTTCCAGAGCGAAAGTTTCAGCCCCAGCGAATCGTTGCGTTCTTCGTTCGGAATAATCTGGTTGCCGCGCAGCGTAAAGGATGCAATCATCGTGTGTTTTTCAAATTCCTGGTCATACACGCTGAATTTTGCACCAACCGAAATATCGCCGTTGGGCTGCACACCGGAAGTCATCACCGAATCAAAAACGAGCATGGCGCTGCTCAGGGCAATCGTATCGCCGCGTTTGATGTGATTATTTTTCGGTGTAAGCCACTCTTCCGATTGCTGTGCGGGATCGCCGAGATCGGCCTGGATGATGTGTGTGTAAACATCTTTGTGCAGGTAATGCCGCGTATCCGGCTCTGCGGCGTTGCCCATGCGCTGGTTGAGCTGTATAAACGGCTTGAGGCGGAACGAATACTTCAGCGGACCTTTGCCGTTTTCGCGTTCAAAGTAATCTACATTGTAACGCACATAAATGCCGTCTTTTTCTTTGCCGCTGTAGGTTACATAATAATCGCCCATGGGCAGCGTGTCGCCCTGCGTAATAAGGATGTTGTTCTCGTTGCTGAACGAGGAATCAATTTTGGTAAGGTCGTTGCGCGACGTGTTCTGCGAAATCACCTGCTTGCGCGATGTGGAAATCAAAGCGCCGAGCAGCAGCAATGCAAAACCGATGTGCGCAATGGAAGCCCCGGCCGATTTAATTTTGCCGCGCATCACCGAAAGCAGGTAATCGGCATTGGAAAGAATCGCAAACGTGGCTGCAAACAGCAGTACCGGTGCCCAAACTGCAATTACAAAAGCCTTTGAACTTTCAGGCGTGAGGTAGCTCGTGGCCGCATCAAAACAGCTGTACACTTTATAACCTGCGAACAAAATGCCCAGCACATAACCCGAGATGAAAAGCGTGTAAGCAAAGCTGGTTTCGCCCACCCATTTTTTTGTCATGCGGTTATATGCCCCGCTGAAAATAATCAACAGCAGACTTACGATTACGAGGAAACTTCCCCAGAACAATGCCGAAGCATAGGCCGGCTGTGTGACCTGGTCGGCCAGTACAAAACGGCGGTTGAAATAAATAAGAACAGCCGCCGAAATACCGATAATGAGCGAAGCGATAAACGTCCACACCGTGCGCAGTACAAATTCGCGCATGGGTGTTTTTTTGTATTTGAAATACTGTCCGAAACCCACAAGCAGGCAAATGATTACGGCCAGCGGAAACTGCCATTTGTTGTAGAAATACACCATGTCGCCGCCCGGGGCGAGGTTGGCTGCAACCAGTTTGCGTGAGAACTCAGAACTGGAAACGGAATCGAGCCAGAGCGCAAAGTTGTGTACGGATTCAATGTGCAGGAATTTGTTGATGACCGGGATCGAAGTAAAAAAGATGATCTGGAAACCGGCAATAAGGAACACCACTGCACCGCTGAACATCCAGAATTCGCGCGACCAGAGGGCTTCCTCGTTTTTTTCCTTCGGAAAAAATTTGACATAACCGATAATGGTAACGGCCACTGAAACCAGCATGAAATAAGCCATGGAAGCCGTGTGATTGCCGCTGATAAACGCAACGAGTATGATCAGTGTAATAATGGTGTACCCCCAGCGCAGCCAGAGGTCAACCGACAGCAGCATCACCGCCAGGTAAACAAACGCGGCGAGGTAAAGCATCAGTTGTCCGCTCATGCCCATGTCGGTAAATGCGTGTACCGAGGTTTCGCCGAGAATTCCGCTTTTGGTGAGGAACGTGGAATACAGAATTAAAATGAACGAAATAATACTCAGGAAAAACGTGGTGTACAGCGAACGTCCCTTGATGCGGTAAATCAGCATAACGTGTCCTGCGCCAACCAATGTAAGCCATGGTACAAGCGACGCATTTTCTACCGGATCCCAGGCCCAGAAGCCGCCAAAGCTCAGCGCTTCATACGCCCACGCACCACCCATGAGAATACCGATGCCCAAAACAGCGATGCCGGTAAACGTCCACACCAGTGCCGGTTTCTGCCAGCCGGTGTAGTCTTTTCTCCAGAGTGCGGAAATGGCAAATGCAAAAGGCACTACGGTTAATGCAAACCCGAGAAACAGGATCGGCGGGTGAATAGTCATCCAGTAATTCTGCAGCAGCGGGTTGAGGCCGCGGCCGTCAGCAAAAAATCCGGCGCTCCTGGCATTGGTGAGGTAGTCCGGCAGTTTGGTCCAGGGCAGGTTCAGGTTCTGCGGCAGTTCGCGCACCAGCAGGAACGGATTGCTGCCGATGTGTGTATCACCGATGTAAATACCGAGCAGCATCATGCTGAGGAAAAACTGCACCAGCATTATCACCGCAATAACCGGCGCTTCCCATTTGCCGCGCTTAAACATCAGTATGGTTGCAATAACCGTGTGCCACAGCATCCACAGCAGCGTACTGCCTTCCTGGCCTTCCCACAGGCAGGCGAGGATGTACTGCATATCCATCGTTTTGCTGGAATGCTGCCACACATATTGATACTGGAACTTATGCGCAATGAGCAGGTACAGGAGCATTAAAAAAATGCCCCACACGCTGGCCACATGCACACCCAGCGCAATACGCGCCATGCGTTTCCACGAAAGTTCTTCGGTTTGTGCGGCAAAAAAGTAGGAGATACCGGCGGCCAGTGCCGAAACAAAGGCGATAATAACAAACAGGTGACCTGCTATTCCGTAACCGGCTTCTTCGTTGATGTAATTCATAGCTGTTCCGGAAATTATCCCGGTTTAGTTCGATGCAGTTGCCTGCTTTTGGCCGTCGTTGTATTTCGACGGGCATTTCATGAGGATATCGCTGGCGATGAAACTGCCGCCGGCCATGTTCCCGATCACTACAATCTGTTCCGATTTTTCAAAATCCTGCGGTTTGCTTTTCAGCAGCAGCACCTTGCATTCGCGGCCCTTGTTGTCGGTCATGTAAAAACTCACGCGGTTGGCATTCAGCTCCGGTTTGTAATCTATGCCTTTACTCATGTTCAGTTTGCCCACCACGTGTACTTCACTTTTGGTGGTGGTGGCCGCCGTAAAATCCGAATACGTGCTCGTGTTTCCGAGTAAGCCGATGAGACTGCCGATGGCCACGGCAATCATGATAATGCCGATAATGTGTGTCTTTTTCATTGCTGCTGGTCTTTACGAATTTCTTTTTCCAGTTTGCTTATTTTGCGGTCGCTGATGGCAACGTATGCAAGCAGTCCGCCGAGAATAATTCCCATTACGGCAATCACCACCCATATTTTACCGTCGGTGCGCCAGGTATCGGCCATGTCCACTTTTTCCTGGGCCTGTGCGGGAAGCACGGCAAGCAGGAACATCAGGAGGCCGGTTAATTTCAGTTTCATCATTCGTTCGTTTTTTCAAGCACGTATTCACGGATGCGGCGGGTGCGCACACGCAACTGCCACAGCCACACGGCCAGCAAGGTCCAGCCGATTACGGCCGGGTAAAATACAAGCCGCATGGTATTGTCTAAGTCGTATGATCCGAAGGCTGGATTACCGCCGTTGCCGGGATGCAGTGAGTCTTTCATTCGCGGAAGCACGTTTATGAACAACATAAACATTACAAACGCAAAGATGTTGTAAACGGCTGAAATGCGGGCGCGTTTGCTTTCATCGGTCAGTGACCCGCGTAAAATGGAGTAGGCGAGATAGGCGAGCATACCGATGGCCACGCCGTTCAGTTTCGGATCATCGGGCCAGGGGCTGCCCCAGGTAAAGTTGGCCCACATCATGCCGGTTAATAATCCGAGTACGCCGAGCACCATACCGATATTAACGGCTTCATTGGCGCGGATATCGTCCTGCGGATTTTCACGGGCAAGAAAACGGATGCTGTAAAAAAGCGAAATGCCGAGCATGGCCATCATGCCGAACCACATGGGCACGTGAAAGTACAGGTTGCGGATGGTTTCGTGAAGGATGGGCATGCGCGGAACAGGCAATAACAGGCCGGCAATGAGGGTGTAGAACAACAACCCCGCGCACAACCACTTCCACCAGTTCGATTTCATATTAAAATGCCTGTTTTAATCGCGCCAAAGGTACGGAAATAGTAAGTAAGAAAGTACGACCAGGATGACGTTTAATGCGAGCAAAGCCAGCAGGTATTTTCCACCCACCGACCAGGCCAGCCCGTCAACCGCGTTTTTCGATGCCCGGATTACCACCAGCAGCATGGGCAGCATAACCGGGAAACCAAGAATGGCCATCAAGGTAAAATTGTTGCCCGCCTTGGAGGCAATGGCCGAAATCATCGAAAAAACAGCCGAAAAACCGATGCTTCCGAGTATGGTAACCAGCGTAAACTGCCCGAAATCCTGCACCGGGTTGCCGATGAGCAACAGGTAAATGCCCAGCCCGATGATGGCCAGCACCAGCATAAGCAGCGCGTTGTAGGCAATTTTAGCAAGAATGAGCGCGCGCGGATCGCAGATGGTGTAGAGGTAGAGCATACGTCCCGGACTTTCCTGCCCGAAACTTTTTGAAATGGCGTTTACTGCTGCAAACAGCAGGATAATCCAGAACAGCGCATTCCAGCTGGCCGGGGAGTGAATTTCGCGGAAACTGAGTTTGCAGATGAAAATGGTGCCCGCAATATACAGCAGGATGCCCGCCAGGGCGTATTTCTGGCGCTGCTCCAAAAGCAGTTCGCGGCGGAAAAGATGAACAACCTGTGACGTCAGTTGCATGCGGGGCAAAGGTACTATTAATTGCAGATTGGGGATTACTGAAATTTATCTGAAATAGTATAAAATTGACGTTAGCGCTGTTTCATGAAGTCTGTTTTTTAAAAGATCATTTATAGCAGACATCTTACAAGTAGCGGCAGTGGCAGGCAGCAGTGGCAGTCAGCAGGTATTTCAGAAGATGAATCTGTTCCGTACGAAAACACGACTGCCGCTGCCAACTGCCACTGCCACTAATTTCAGGATCTATATCGTTACATATCATTACCCCCGATTCCTGCATTTACGCTAATTTTGTAAACTCAAATTATATCATGCGCCATCACATTATAAGCATCTTCCTGTTTTCGGTTGTTACCCTTGCGGCACAGCCATTTCCGAAACAGGGTTTTTATAGAGACACCCTGCATACCAATCCGCTTCCCGGATGGCCGAAAGAAAACGTTGTAAACTACCACTGGCGCGCAGAGCCGGATAACCTGCATCCGACCAACGGCAAATCGAATCCGCGCCGCATGATTTTTGATTTTACACAACGGTTCCTGTGCAGTATTGATTACGCAAACCTGCAGCTGCGACCCGACCTGGTAAAACGCCTGCCGGAAGTTTCTGCCGATGGCCTGCGTTATACATTTGAGTTGCGCGATTCGGTGTACTGGGACAACGGCGATCCGCTTACGGTGGACGATGTGCTTTTTTCGTTCAAGGCGGCCATCTGTCCGCATACGGATAACGGCGCAATGAAAAGTTATTTTGAAAACCTCGTACGCATTACGGTTGATCCGGTTTCGCCCCGGAAGTTTACACTGGAGATGAGCAAAAAATACATCCAGAATGTTGCGTTTACAACCGAAATCGTCATCATGCAGGAAGCCGTTTTTGACAAACAGCGCATCCTTGCCCGGTATTCTATCGAAGATTTGAAAAGCCCGAATTATTACCTGAAAAAGCACCCCGACATTGAAGCATGGGCAAAAATTATGAATAACCCTGTGCTCGGCCGCGACCCGCGGGTGCTGCAGGGACTGGGTGCCTACCGCGTGGTGCGCTGGGAAGAACGCAATGTGATTGAACTGAAACGGAAAAGCACTACGCCGCCCAAATCAACGGCTGATATTTACGCTGTGGCAAACCCCGAGCGTATTGTTTTCCGCATTCTTACCGACGATGCACTTATCCGCCAGGAATTTAAAAACCAGCAGGTTGATGTCTCAACCTGGGTGAGTACTGCTGCACTCGTAGAATTACAGAATGATTCCGCATTCCGTTCCGATTACCTTTCGGTGTTTATGCCCAACTACGATTACCAGTACATCGGCATGAACATGCAGCCCGACTCCAGCGGACGTAAACCGTTTTTCAAAGACAAAAATGTGCGCCGCGCCATGGCACTGCTTACGCCTGTGGACGAAATGATAAAACAGCACCTCGCTGGCAAAGCCATCCGCCAGGCCAGTTACATCACTTCGCTGAAACCGGGATATGATGCTTCCCTGAAATTACCGGCGTTTGATGTGGCACAGGCTAAAAAACTGCTGGATGCCGCTGGCTGGAAAGATACCGACGGCGACAAGATCCGCGATAAAAAAATAAACGGGAAGAAAATTGCTTTTGAATGTGAGCTGCTCATTATGACCGGTAACCCGATTACCGAAAAAATAGCCCGCGATATTGCGGCGGCGTACCTGAAGGCAGGTATAAAGCTCAATTACCGCGCAATGGAATTTGGTGCATTTTACGAAAAAGTACAGGCGCACGAATTTGACATGTTTTTGGGCGCGTGGTCGGGCAGCTTTTTCCCGGATGACCCGATGCAGCTCTGGCACAGCAGCAACTGGGCCAACAAAGGTTCGAACTATGTAGGTTTTATCAACAAAGAAGCCGATGCGCTCATCGATTCTGTCCGCACCACAGTTGATGATCAGCAGCGCATGGTGTTTGAACGCAAACTGCAGAAAGTGATTTACAACGAGCAGCCGTATATTTTTATGTACAGCCCCATGCGCAAGATTGTGGTACACCGCCGTTATGAAAACATTTTTGTGAGTTACGATAAACCCGGTGTGCTGCTGAACCTGCTGCGCGTAAGGAAATAGCACCAAATGAAACGCCCCGCTTCAGTGAAGAAACGGGGCGTAAAGGAAATATGGTTTAACGTTACGCGAGGCGTACGTTTACTGCATTCAGACCTTTTTTACCTTGCTGTGTTTCGAAAACTACGTTGTCGTTTTCGCGGATTTCTTCTTTCAGTCCTGAAACGTGAACGAAGAGTTCTTCATCGGAACCATCAATTTTAATGAATCCGAAACCTTTTGTTTCATTGAAGAACTTTACTGTACCTTTTTCCATTTTGATAATTGTTACTTGATTTTGATTTCCCTTGTTATTCATTCATGCTGTGAAGTAAAGGAAGTGACCTTAACAGCAGGTTTTATCGTACTGGCGCGCTGTTGTTTTACCAGCAGGCCATTTTTTTTTATGCAAGGCGAACGCGTACGGCATTCGGACCTTTTTTACCTTCTTCGATATCGTAAGTAACGCGATCGTTTTCGCGGATTTCTTCCTGCACACCGGTTACGTGTACAAAAATTTCTTTGCCGGTTCCGTCATCTACGATGAATCCGAATCCCTTGTTGTTGTTGAAGAACTTTACTACGCCTGTTGCCATTTTGATTAATTGTTAGCTGGTTAAATTTCCCTTGTTATTCATTCATCCGGTTAAGTAAAGGAAATTACCTCAACAGTATGTTTTTAAAATTATGCGGCAGTTCTGTCCGGGTTTTAACCGGTTGCAGTGTTTAACAGTAGAACTGACCTGCTGAAAACAAAACGTCCCGCATCCGTTTTGGAAGCGGGACGTGAACTGATATGATAAGAAAACTTACGCGAGGCGTACGTTTACTGCATTCAATCCTTTTTTGCCTTGTTGTGTTTCGAAAACAACAGTGTCATTTTCGCGGATTTCTTCTTTCAGGCCCGAAACGTGAACGAAGATTTCTTCGCCGGATCCTTCTTTTTTAATGAAACCGAAACCCTTGGTCTGATTGAAGAATTTTACTGTACCTTTTTCCATTTTACTTTTTGTTACTTGGTTTTGATGTCCCTTTTTATCAATGACTGCAGCTAAGAAAAGGGATGTGTCTTAACTACAGGTATTTGCTTGTTGATGAGTTTATTAATGCTCTTAAGATACGGCATTTCTTCGGAATCGCAAAAAGAAAGTGCAATTCCCGATTCGCCTTTGCGCCCGGTGCGGCCGATACGGTGTACGTAGGTTTCGGCAACTTCCGGTAAATCAAAGTTAATCACATGGCTCAGTTTATCCACATCAATACCGCGTGAAGCGATATCGGTAGCCACCAGGGCGCGGATGGTGCGGTTCTTAAACCCGTTCAGGGCACGTTCGCGGGCATTCTGCGACTTGTTGCCGTGAATGGCTTCGGCTTTGATGCCGTTGCTGTTCAGGAATTTTACCACTTTATCGGCGCCGTGTTTGGTGCGTGTAAACACCAGCACGTGCTCAATTTCGTTTTCAGTAAATACAAATTTGAGGAGCGAACGTTTGTCTTCCTTTTTAACAAGGTAAACCGATTGTTCCACACTTTCAGCTGTTGATGAAACCGGCGTAACGGCTACGCTTACCGGGTTATTCAGCATGGTGTTGGCCAGTTTGCGGATTTCAGGAGAAACGGTTGCCGAGAAAAACAAGGTCTGGCGTTTCTGCGGAAGCTTGGCCGTAATGCGCTTGATGTCGTGGATAAATCCCATATCAAGCATGCGGTCAGCTTCGTCCAATACAAACATCGAAATGTGATTGAGCTTGATAAAGCCCTGGTTCATCAGGTCGAGCAGGCGGCCCGGGGTGGCGATAAGAATATCAACTCCCTTTTTAAGCGCCTGTGTTTGGGCGTGCTGTGATACACCGCCGAATATAACGGTGTGTTTCAGGTTCGTGTAAATTCCGTAATCACGGAAGCTTTCACTGATCTGTAATGCGAGTTCCCGGGTAGGGGCAAGAATTAGCGCCTGGATATTGCGCTGGTTAGTGCCGTTTTGACGCTTCTCAAGCAGTTGCAAAATAGGCAACGCGAATGCGGCTGTTTTTCCGGTGCCTGTCTGGGCACAACCGAAAAGATCTTTCTCGGCTAATACATGCGGTATGGCTTGCTGCTGTATCGGGGTAGGTTGTTCGTATCCCTTCTTACCAAGTGCTTTGATAAGGGCATGCGAATTCAAAAGGTGTTCAAAAGTCATTCTAAAAAATTAAATTCACTTCTTTTGTCCAGTTCAGGTATGAAAATTTGAAAAATTACCTGTAAAGGGAAGTGTCAAATTTTAAGTACTAGCTATTCAAAAGTGGAACAAAGCTAAGGCAAAATAACGGTTCCTCCAAATTTTCAACATTTTATCAGCATTGCTTCTGTGAACCGGGGAATGTTTATAACTAGGCAAAATGCGTTCGCTTGCGTCCCAATCCCGCGCTGCTGTGCAGTATTTTCGGTTGCCTGATGCTTTATAGGCCGTTTTCCGGCTGAAAGCTAAACCGATTATTATTTTTTTGTAAAAAAAGGTCTTTTACACTATTGCAGCACTACTTTTCCTGTTACCACCTGGCGACCATCCTGCTCCAGCATGTAAAAATAAATGCCCGGCGCAAGTCCGTTCCGGTTTATCAGCAGGCGGTTTTCGCTGATACCGGGATAATCCATTACAACCTTTCCGGTCATATCAAATAAGCGGAATGTTGCCTGCTTCACCCGGAAGGGTTCATACACATCCAGGAAAAAACGGTCGCCGGCCGGATTCGGATACAACTGGTGCGCAACGTAATCCGGACCGGAATGCTCTGCAGTGCCGAGATCCCAGCAGTAGCCGGGCAGGTGTGTGTCGAGCCATTTGCTGCGTGCTTCAGTCCAAAGTTTAAGATAATCCAGTTCCTCCTGCCAGGTCTGGCCCACAAAATAGTTCCAGTTCACATATACTCCCAGTATCGGCCATTGTGTGAAGTTGCGCTGCTGCGCTTCATATAAAAGCTGCGCCATGCTGTCAATCCGCGCATTCACTGAATCGGTGTGCAGCACCGTGTTGCGGAGTTGTGTCCAGCGGCATTTGAGTAAATGCGTGTAGTTGGTGTCCAGCAAAAACTTTTTCCACCAGAACGGCACAGCGCTGGTAAACGATGGACACACCTGGTTAAAATCCATCTGGTAACCGGCTGTGTCATACGCATCACAATAATCGGCATTGCCATACGACAGGTTAAAATCCCACATCGGTCCCGCGCGCAGCAAACCGCCGAGGCTGTCTTTCTCTTTATATAAGAACGAACTGGAACGGTAACCATCAACCGTGCGGCCGAGTTCCTGCATGAGCATAAAGTCAATAAACGTATTGACTTCAATTTTCGAATTGTAACCGGTGATGTAATTGTTCCAGTTCGGACCATTCATCAGGTTTTCAAAACCGATGATGTAATTCTGGATGTAGTTTTTCTGATCAGGGTGCAGTTCGCTGTCTTCCGGATCGTGCCACAGGTATTTTACTTTCGGATCGTAAGGCGATGCGAAATAGGAACTGGACGACCCGGTGAGTTTATCCACTTTCATAATGTATCCGCCGGTAAGCTGATCGCCGGTGGTATCGGCCGGTGTAAGTTTTGCAATATCAACGCGGTGTTTGTCGCGCTTGATGCGTTCCATCAGCGAATAGATGCCCATGTACTGGTTGTTGATCACCAGTTCGCAGTAGCGGTAGCGCACATCGTAATGCCCCATCTGCCGGAAAATGTCATACGTAATTTCATTCCGCATCAGCGATTTGTCGGGATAAGCGCCGTACAATATCCAGTCATTTTCTTTCGGCATGCCCAGCAGCGACGTATCGAGTTTGTTCAGCAGCGCGTCTTTGGTTTCCAGTCCGTAACTCACTTTCGGGTATTGCTGCGATGTGCTGCCGCGTATTTCAATAGAAATTTTTCCGCTGTACTGAAACGGATCGGTCATGTAATTGCGAATGCCCGGGCCGTTGTACCGGATTCCAAAATCGGCAATGATGCGCACCGAATCCTGTATGACCTGGTTATTGGTATTGACTACAACAATGGGCAGATTCGAGTCGGTAAAGTTTACCTGCGCTGCAGTGAAAAAAGGACAACAGGCAAAGACAACGAAAAAGAGAAACGTTCTGGTCATGGTTAACAAATATAAAAATTCGGGCATCCTTAACAAAAAATTAACGCAGCAGGGCCTTGAAAGAAAAAACGGGTTGCGTAACCGGATTATCTCAAAAGCAACTACTGCAAAGTGTGATTGCTGTAACTTTTTCAAACTGTAATATAACATAAAAGTTTCTCCAACCACTAACCTTTGTCTACATCACCAGCACCACCAGCTATGAATCATTTGCACGTACTGTCCGTCCTGTTGCTGGCCCCGCTCGGCATGGCCGCACAGCAACCGTTTGCCGGACCAGCGTATGCGCAGACATTAAATATAAGTGCGGGTGCCGGGTATTACCGGTATGTGGGGTACAGCGTTCCGGTGGTGCATGCCAATTATGAATTGCCCGTTGACGAGTTGCTGACCATCGCACCGTTTGCGGCTTTTTACCGGTATGAAACCGATTACTTCTGGGGCGATGAAACGCATACGCCCCGTTATTATCATTACAGTGAAAAGGTGCTGCCGCTTGGCGTAAAAGTGACCGGCTATTTTGATGACATGCTGCATGCCGGTAAACGCTGGGATTTTTATGCGGCGGGATCGCTCGGGATGATTATCCGGAAAACCAGCTGGGCGGCGGACTACGAAGGCGCCCGGAAAATAAATCCCGGGACAGGAGGAATGTTTCTTGATTTTCACCTGGGCACCGAATTTCATTGCAGCCGCATGCTCGGAATTCAGCTGGACTGCGCGGCAGGTGAAACCACGCTCGGACTGGCATTCCATTTTAAAAACAACGTCCAATGAAAAAACGTAAAAAAATGAAAGAAAAGCAAACAACCAATGATCCGTCGCTGCCGGATACCGGTGCCGACAAAACCGGTACAGATACCGATGCCGATAAAACGAAAGTGATTGATCCCGGAAAAGGCGAAAGCCGGCACGAAAAACCGAAACGGGAAGAAGATCCGGACGCCACAAATGTGGAAGAGGATCCTGACAAAACAAAAAAGCCGGATCCGCCTGCAAACCTGAACCGGATCGGGTTTTAGCGTAAAGGTTCACTTGCTGCGGAAAATAAAATCGCCCCGTTTTTCAACGGGGCGCCGCTTTTTATTGCTGTCCGGGAAAATCAATCCCAGTCAATTGCATCCAGTATGCCGTCGTAAATGAGCAGCCCGTCAAGCAGTCCTGTAGTTGATTCTGCTTTTGGTTCTGTTTTGCTGTGCCGGTTCACTGCGCGGTAGCAGAGCAGGAAAGTGATCACAACGGCTGCAACGGCAAGCCCTGTTTTCCATTCCAGGATAATTACGGCACTCAGCAGCAGCAGAAGCACGCTGTTCGCCAGGTTGTTTTTTGTTTTGGTGTTCATGGGTTAGTTTTTTGTTTGTTCATTTTGTTTTGATCATTGGGGTCATTTTTCACGGTAAAGTTCCGGCTATCAGATTTCGGAATTGTGTTCCCGGTATTATGGTTCGTTTAAGTTAATCGCCCCCGCAACCGCCGCCGCATCCGGAACACCCGCTGTCGCTGCTGCATCCGCCATCGGAAGCGCAGGCCGAACTGCATCCGCCGCCACTGCCGCTTATGCTGCCCCCGCCTTTTGCATACAGCAGTGCAATCATAACAAGCACCACGAATGCTGCTCCTCCGTAGTTGTGTGAACTGATGGCCGCCCCGGTAAGGATCATGCCGATAATGAAAATGGTTGCTTTTGTAATTGTTTTAATCATGTTGGTTGTTTTTGTTTTTAGTTTTTGTTTTTTGTTTGTGTGCTCTGTTTCTATGCTCCGTTTCTGTTTCAATCGCCTCCCCCGCATCCACCGCCACACCCGCTGCACCCGGAACATCCGCTGTCGCCGCCGCTGCATCCGCTGTCGCCCCCGTGGCTGCCTCCGCCGTCATGCGAACTGCATCCCGAATCGAAACTCGCGCCCCAGTCGGTGGAGCAGGCACTGCAACCGGTTCCGCCGCTGTCGCCCTGCGCCTGTTGCTGGCGGAAGTGTTGCTCCGTAAACTCGCCGGGCATAGTTGCTCCCAGCATGCCGTACATGCCTGCCGCGAAAGCGGGGAGGAGGAAGGCGTTTCCGGCCAGCTGTCCGAGCAGGTTACGGATGCCATCGTCATCATTCCGGTTGTTCAGCATAATCAGTTCGCGGTTGTGGTATTCCAGTTGCTGCTGCAATTGGTTGCGCAGTTGTACGCCTTCCGCATTCAGCACCCGCGCCCCGAACAGCGTGTAAAAGAACCCGGTTTTGAAGTACGGCTGCAGGCGCCCCGATTCAAAAATCAGTTTCCGGTATTTGTTTGCCCCGCCCTTCAGCCGGCCTTTTACGGCTTTCAGGTATGCTTTCATCAGCAGTTCCATCGTGGGTGCAAGCCGGAACGGTTGCAGCATTACTTCCTCGTGTGGTAACGTTTTTTCCGTGTAAAAGGCCGGGCCGGTTGTAACATACGTTTCGGTTGATACACTGTCGCCCCGCTCTTCGATGCGCAGCAGCTTGCGTCGCACAAGGTCGAGAAACGTAAGCTTCAGTAACTCGTGCAGGTTGTTTGTTTCCGGCGTCAGTATGGTTCGTGTTTCGGCCGGTGTTAAGTTGTTCAGTTTGGTGTTATTCATACATTTAAAAATTTGGGTTTCTTAATTATCCAGTTGTGTTTGGTGTTGATCCGCATAAAATCAATTTCGCGGAACCGGGCTTTTCCGTCGGGCCAGATGTCGGCAGGCGGGGCATGTCCGAATACGCTTTCATAAAACGTGTTTGTCTTTTCATATAAATCGTGGTATTTAATCCGTTCTTCTTTTCCGCCTTTGGTTGGACCGTGATGGATGCGTTTGCCGAGCACCTCGCCGCAAAATTCATCCCAGTACGACCGTGTGTACAGCAGGTGCAGGTGCCAGGCCTGGTCCACCTGGTCCGAAGGCGTAAGCGGGTGCGTGGCGAAACAGATGAGGAACATAAATTTTTTGTACTCGTCAATCACGCGGTAGGTGTATTCCGCCTCCCAGCCGTTTTCCCGCGCCAGGCGGTCGCTGAAGGTGTAGGCCGATTGCGGGTCGTCCAGTTCAAAGGCTTTTACTTTTTGCCAGAGTGCTTGCTGTTCGTTGTTCATTTTGTTCATTTCGTTCAAAAAAAAACGCCTCCTTCCGGAAGCGTTAAAAGTTATTATTACTGTCTGTTGATCCACCACTGCTGCCGCCGCTGTCGAAACCACCGGAAGAACTGTCGTTGCTCCAGGTATTCGTATCAAAGCTGCTGGTTGAATCATTACTCATAGTGTGATCGAACCGGTTATCGTGCGTGTCAACCTGATCGGGAATACCGTCGTGGTCTTTGTCGCTGAAGGAGGTTCCGTTGGTGTTCATTTCATTATTCATATCCTGGTTGTTAAACGTATGAGCAGCCTCCCAGGTTGCATGATTGTGTGTTATGGAATTGTTATCAAAATCAGCGTTGCTTTTCCGGTACTTTTTTTGACTGGGAATAATACTTTTCCCCCTTATAATGGCTTTACAGATATTGACAATGACTACAATTGCAAGTAGCCCCAGAAGGAATAAAAATAAGGGAAGAAAGCCAGCCTTAAGCGGATGCAACGTATTAATTGTCATTGTCAGATGAGTTATCACTGTCAAAGGAATCGTGATCAAAACTGCCCGTCGAATCGTGGCCGAAATCCGAATCAAACCGGTTATCGTGCGTGTCGAACTGATCGGGAATACCATCGTGATCAACATCACTGTAGGTGGAATTTTCCGGGTTTGTCATGCTGTTGTACATGTATGGCGGGGGATAGCTGTTGTGTTGCCAGTTCGTATGGCTGTGTCCGGTGTAGTGGTTACCGGAATGGTAATGCTGGTAGGATTCGGGGTTGGTATAAACAGGCTGCTGGTTTTTTGTGCCTTTCATCGAATAGACAACAATAAGAACGATGCCCGTAATAATTGCAGCAACGAGAATAAAACAGCATACCATAAAAAGAATCAGGGGCCAGTTGGGCGAAACAATGCTCATGGTTTGATCAGTGCTTTTTTAAGTTGTTCCTCCAACTGCCCTTCATTTTTCAATTGGCCCTCCACATACCAGCTAAAGCCGGTTGTTTTATTCAGGATCACCGTGGCGGGCAGCGATCCGCTGAGACCGGGTTCGAGTTTCGGTAAAAAATAATCGGCTTTGCTTTCATCGAGCAATACTACTTCGCTGTGCAGTTTTTTGCGTTTCACAAACGGAACCACTTTTTTGTTCAGCGTTTTAATGTCGTCCATACTCACCAGCAACACTTTTACTTTTTCGTTTTTGTGCAGGCTGTCGCATTTTTCAAAAATGGGGAGTTCGGCCACACACGGTGCGCACCAGGTAGCCCACAGGTTTATAACGTACGTGGTATCGCTGCCGGCCTTGATCCGCTTTTCGAGGTCGGTGATTTTTATCACAGGCACATGTTGCGCCCGTACACCGGAAACAAGCAGCAGGAGCAAAAACGTAAAGCGGATGTTCATGGGTTAAAGTTAATGATTTTCGCAGCCGGGTCAGTTCACCAGCGATGCAATGAAATCATCGTCCCAGCCCCAGCCATAGCAGGTGTTAAACACGCGGAGTATATCGGCCTGTTCTTCACGGTTCAGTTTGCGGAATTCTTTTTTCGGTTCCAGGGGCATGGGGCGTTCGCTGCGTTTGCCGGTTACCATTAACGAATACACCGGTTTATCCAGCGGATTAACATAATGCCAGCCATCGGGCTCGGTCATTTCATACAATGTACCCGGACCAAGCAGCAGTTTACAATCTGTAGGCGGCAGTTCATTGGTGGCCGAATGCCCCACGCCCATTTCGTAATGCCCGCGCACAATGCGTATGGCCGAGTGCCACGGGTGCGGGTGGTACAGCGCTTCGGGGCTGCTGCTGCACGGTTCGATGCGGTGCATGTAAATCCGGTATTCGCCATACTGCAGCCAGATGCGTTTAACAAACGGCGGATGATAATCGATATACGTGCTGTGGAGTCCACTGTTCTTAAGCAGTGCGGGGAGTTGCTGCTCGGCCTGAATCAGGATGTCTTTCATGACGTGCGGGATAAAACGTTGTCCCTGTTTTTAAAACAGCACATCGGTTAAAATGTTTATTCGTTGCTGAAGACCGCATCATTTCGATGAGTCGTTCCGCCTGAAAAATTTAACAAGAGCAGCTTGCGAATAGCCATAAATAACGGATAATACAATGCACAATAAGTCGAGCTGTGCAATAAATAGTATCGTTTTTCGTTAAGGCCTCATGAAAAAAATACTCCTATTCGTTCTCCTGCTTGTTTTACCCCATTTTGCAGAAGCACAGCAAACCTCACTTGGCGTTTTTTATACGGCAATTCCATTTTCCGGTTCAATTGCCCGGCAAAATACACATCTGATGAATCTGACTGTTAATAAGCAGCTGAGAGAAAAGTGGGATGCACAAATGTTTACTTATTTCGGAGCCAACCGCTACAAAACAAAAGATATTAGTGAATGGGTGATGATGCCCGGAATAGCCAGCTTCGGGGAAGGAACTCAACTACCGGTTGGTTTTTCAGCATATCAATTTGGAGCCGGTTCAGGGATCAGCTATCGTTTATTTGAATTTGAAAAACTGGTTATTAGTCCCGGTACAAATTTTATAGTTAATTGGTGGAGCAAGGCCGAAGCAGAAAATAGTACTGTAATATATGATTACAATAACGGTATTTACCGGTTAACCCCAAACACCGTTCATGTCAGAAATTTTCGTGGTTTGAATGATGCAAAACCCGATTTGTTTGCCGCTATTTTCACTGCCCGGTTTCAATGGAAGGCATCCCAACGGGTTAGAATTTTTGCAGAACCATTTTTTACAGTTTATAGTCGTGGAAAAGTAGCAATTGGTTGGCTCAGAGATCCCGGTATTAATGCAGGTATACAGTTTGACATTCCACGAAAAAGCTGATCTGATTGTTTAAGTATAATTTGCTCCTTTGAACTTAAACAATGTGCTGTGCATCCACCCAAAACCGATATGGCAGTTTCGCATCCTCACCCGCATAATCCACCCCGATGCGCGGCCCGGTGTTTATGATGCGTTCCGGGATTTTGATCGTCGTTTTTTCCAGCCATATCGTATCGCTGTTCAGCAGCAGGCCGTTGTGCGTGGTACGAATGCCCAGCGCCTGCGAAACCGTGCCGGGGCCAACGCTGAGCGTTTTGGTAACTTTCTGCTGCTTGCGCCGCTGCAGCATGGTTTCAATGCCCTGTTCCGCTTTCACGGCGCGGATGAGAATGGCGTGCGGAATGTCTTTTTTATTCGTAACAATATTAAACAGGTGATGGATGCCGTAACACAGATACACATACGATGTGCCGCCTGCTGCATACATCGTTTTTGTTCGTTCGGTAAACCGGCCACCGAAGGCGTGTGATGCTTTGTCCGTAACACCGGCGTAAGCTTCCGTTTCGGTAATGATGGCCGAGGTGTATTGCCCATCGAAAAACGTGCAGAGTCGTTTGCCGAGCAGGTCGGCCGCGAGGGCCACAACATCGGCCTGCTGGTAATAGCGGAGCGGGATTTGGGTGGTTGCCATTATTTAAATAGTCCCAGTTTTTTTCGTAACGCTGCCGGCAACTTTGCTGCAACCAGCGCGTGTGCATTTTTCAGCAGGCGTTCCCATTCTTTCGGGGCAATGCGGCTGATGTCGTCTACCTGCACCCATTTGTGGCGGGCGAGGTAGGGCGCGGGTTTGAAACCGGGGCGGGCACAGAGCAGTTCGAAATCGTCGTCGTTTACTTTAAACGATGCGTTTACGGGAACTTCATCCGGCGAAGTAATGATGAACATTTTTTCACCCACGTTAAAACAGAGGTGTGCTTCCCATTTGATGTCTTCGGTAACAGCAGGCAGTTTTTTGCAGATGGTCTGCAGGTGTTCAATGGTCATGGTTGCAGCAGGTATCTGTCTGCAAGATACAAAGCAAGCCTGTAACGGGACAATGGCAACTGAAAATTATAACGATCTTCAAAAGCATGTGCTCTTCTAATGCAGGCCTTGGAAAGTGGTTTAGTTTTCGGCCTTCGTGGCGATCCTTCCATTTTGCCACGAAGGCGCGAAGGCTCCAAGGCTTCGCATAAACGGGCAGCCTCATCACTGCAAATACATTTTCTTGTTTACCCCAGAATACACCGCATAATACCCGTTACACTGTTCGCTTTTTTAATCCGCAACTTTTCTGACGCGAGGCCCTTATCCCGAAAATACACCCTGTTAAATACAACGCGAAGTGTGTATATTTGGCAGCAATGGACGAACGGCCGAAAACAGCACTAGCTTCATTCAACAACGATTGGTACAGTCCCGGGGCTTCCGTGGTTAAGCGGGCACTGTGGCTGTGGATCAGTTCCCTGTTTGTGGCATCGCGTTTCCCGGTGAGCGGCGTTAAAAAGTTCTGGCTGCGGGTGTTCGGTGCGCGCATCGGCAAAGGCGTGGTCATCAAACCGTCCGTTACCATCAAATACCCCTGGCTGCTCGAAATCGGCGATCACTGCTGGATCGGGGAGCAGGTGTGGATTGATAACCTGGTACTTGTAAAAATCGGCAACGACTGTTGCATTTCGCAGGGAGCCATGCTGCTCACGGGTAATCACAACTATAAAAAAACAACATTCGATCTCGTTACCGGAAAAATTACGCTCGAAAACGGCACGTGGATCGGGGCGAAGGCGGTGGTATGTCCCGGTGTAACGTGCGCCTCGCACAGCCTGCTTACGGTGGGCTCGGTAGCCACCACGGCGCTTGAAGCGTACAGCATTTACCAGGGCAACCCGGCCGTGAAAATCCGCGAACGTAAAATATCCTGATCCGTTGAAAATATCCGTCATAACCGCCTGTTACAACAGCGCCGCGACTATTGAAGATACGCTGCGTTCGGTGTGTGCGCAGGATTACCCGGATATCGAATACATTATAGTTGACGGGGAATCGAAAGACGATACTCTTGCCATCGTGGAAAAATACCGTTCGCGCATAGCCCGCGTGGAATCGGGCAGGGACGGGGGCATTTATTTTGCGCTCAACAAAGGCATAAGCCTCGCCACCGGCGATGTAATTGCGCTGCTGCATTCCGACGATTTTTATGCAGACAACACCGTGCTGCGCCGCGTGGCGGAAACATTTGCAAAAGAAAACTGCGACAGTGTTTACGGCGATCTGCATTATGTAGATCAGTTTGATACCGCCCGCATTGTTCGCCGCTGGAAATCGGGACCATACAAACCGGGCCTGTTCCGCAAAGGCTGGATGCCACCGCACCCGGCGTTTTTCCTGAAACGTAGCTGCTACGAAAAGTTCGGCACGTTTAATACCAGTTTCCGCACAGCAGCTGATTACGAACTCATGCTGCGCATGCTGGAGAAAAACAAAATAAGCACCTGTTATCTGCCCGAAACGCTGGTGAAAATGCGTACCGGCGGGGCCAGCAATGCCTCCTTCAAAGCCCGTGTAAAAGCCAACCGCGAAGACCGCCGCGCCTGGACTCTAAACGGTCTGCAGCCTGGATTGTTAACGTTGCTCCGCAAACCGCTTTCGAAACTGAAACAGTTCCTTTAAAAAAAGATTGTCATGTATAACCCGATGCAACCACCCGCCCCGCGCACGCTGCACCCGGTGCTGCCGGTAACCGTGCTTCCTGCTGTTTTTATGCTGGAACGTTTTACCTATTACGGGGTGCGGAGTATCCTGCTGTTGTACATCACAAATGCCATGCTGTTCGGGCGTGAAGAAGCGCTGAATATTTACAGCCTGTTTACCATTGCGTTGTTCCTGATGGCTATTCCCGCCGGTATATTTAACGATTTTGTGCTCAAGCCAAGGTTAGGATTGATAACCGGCATAGCTGCTGAAATACTCGGGTGTTTTTTACTCGCCGTTCCTTCTGTAATAACAATGGCCGGTGGAATGCTGTTGCTGATTATCGGCACATCGCTTTTTAAAACAGCCATCATGTCGCTGATGGGTTCGTATTATATGCATACCGGGCGCAGTAATTTGCTCGACAGCGGTTACTCCGTATTATATCTCGGAATAAACATCGGGGCATTTCTCGCGCCGGTTGTTATTGGCGGATTATCCGACGATGGAAATCCCAGTCATTTGTTTTATGGATTTCTGATTGCTGCATTTACAGGCATCATCGCGCTGGTTTTGCTGCTGGTGTTCTATAAGCAGATTTCAGTACCACCAGATTCTGCACCGGTTACTGTCCAGGTACCATATATGCAGCCAATACCGAAAACAAATCATGCCGATATTTTGAGCCTGGTAGCAGTGTTACTTATACTGCCAATTTTCTGGCAGGCGTATGAAATAATGAGCAACCCGTTTTACAACATGGAATCGTTAGCCAATCAGTCCGGATTAATTCCGGGGTTAGCCACCGTATGCAGTTGCGGCCTGGGCGTTTTGTTATGGACCTATCTGCGTATTGATTCACGTATTAAAATTGCAGCCGGTTTGCTGCTCGCTATATTACTGATGTTATTGGCGATAGCTGTTCCCGAAAACCGGGGTATTGCAATTGTTCTTATAGTCCTTGCGTCTGTTGCCGAAATGTTTGTTGGCATAGCTGTTTCATCGGTCATCGCATTTAATGCACCGCCTGCCTGGCGGGCAACTTTTTTCGGAGTTTCCTATTTCATTGCTGGCGCGTTCAACTGGCTACTCGGAAAGATCCATTTTAGTTACAATATAATGGGAATCAGCTACATTGACCTGTTTATTATAACCTTTTGTTTGCTATTTGCCGTCTTCTTTTTAGTCTATGCCCTGGTGATGCGGAAACGGCCGTACAGCAGTTAGTAATCGTATAAAACGCAAAAAAATCCCCGGTCATTTACGTACCGGGGATTTTCGTTTTCAGTATAAATCAATTACCATTTCGGCGGGCGAATCACCTTTTTGTCCCATTTCGGTGCACCGGAAGGGCGGCTGCGCCGGTCGATGTATTTTCCCCAAAGACTGCGGCCCGGAATGACGTATCCAAATTCGAGCGAGGTACTCAGGTAGGAATCGTTGTGGGTGTCGTCGCCACGTTTGTTTCCGGGTGCAAAATTGAGTGCGAAGGCCGGATCGAGGCCCGTTTTTTCATCGGTGCGGTTGGCTAATGCGATGGCGGTGGCGTTGGGCAGTTCCGATCCGTAGGCGTACGAAGTACTTACATCATCTAAGTAATCGGTAAACGTGGTGCGCCAGGTAATGTCGCAACCGAGGCGGAACTTTTTATTGAATGTGAAATACATGCCGCCCGAAACCGGCAGTTCGGCCACCACTTTGCTGTACGGTTTGTCCTGCCCCTCCGTGGTAAGCGGACGCAGTTTCACCCATTCGTCGTTGTAAAGTGTTTTCGGGCTGTGTACAATGGCGCCGATGCCGGCCCCGATGTACGCACGGAAATAATTGCGGTGATTGTATGAATTACCGAGATCATTTACTTCATAAAACACAAACTGGGCCTGCGCCTGCAGTTCGAGCATATCGTTACGGAAACTGAGGTTGCGTGCGTTGCGGGCATCGTTGGTGGAAAGGCTGTCGGCACCGCTCAGGCGGGCATAGTTCAACCCCGCTTTTCCCGACCAGTATTGGCTGAACTTGTAACGCGCATAAAATCCACCGGTGTAATTGGTTTCCTGCAGTTTCATATCCGCTACAAAATCGCGGCGGGTGAGTTCTTTGCCGCCCATTTCGCCAAGATAGTTCACAAATCCCTGCTGTGTGCCGATGTCCCACGCAAACGGTTTTTTCAGTTTGCGGGTGGGTGCGCCTTCTGTTCCGGCATTTTCGCTGCCATCGCCGGCAAAGGAAAACAACGGTAAAACGAGCAGTGCTGCAAGGGTAGTGGTGCTGCGCATGGGTTCCGGTTTTTGGTTGGTACGGTTAAGGTAGCAAAAAAGGCTCCCGTTGTATACGGAAGCCTTCCTGAAAAGTTATGATTGTTAGTAAGTTAGCTGTGCTGTTTAGAACTTGGCGCGTACTTTCCGGCGCTTGTACTTCTTGCCTTTGAACAGGCTGCTGTACTTGGAACGGTAAATGGAACTTTTTCCGCGGATTACATAACTATACTCTACCGATGTGGAAATGTACGAATCGCGGTGGGTCGGATCGCCCCGTTTTTCGCCTGGCCAGTAGCTCGGAATCTGTCCGCCCGGAATAGTTCCCGGAGCCAGTTCATCCGTGCGGTTGGCAAGAATGGAAGCCAGCGGATCGCTGCTCATGGCTGAAGGATCTGCATACGTAGTACTTGCATCATCCAGGTAATCGGAGAACGAAGTGCGCCAGGTAATGTCCCAGCCCACGCGGTGTTGTTTTTTAATGGTGAAGTAGAAACCGGCAGAAACCGGGAGTACCGCGGTAACCTTGGTGTATTTTTTTCCTTCAGTCATCAGCGGACGAAGTTTTACCCATTCATCCTGGTAAAGTGCTTTCGGGTTGTGATACACACCGCCTACACCACCGCCCACATAAGCGCGGAAGTTGTTGTTATAGCGGTAGGTATGACCAAGGTCGTTTACTTCGTAAAAGAAAAACTGGGCCTGTGCATTCAGTTCAAACATGTTGTTGCGGAAGCTCAGGTTGCGGCCCACACGGCCGGCGTTGGTGGAGAGGCTGTCCGCACCTTTGATGGTAAGGTGTGCCAGTGTGGCTTTGGCTGCGAAATACTGGTTAAACCGGTAACGCGCAAACACATATTCCGTGCTGCGGGTCTGGCTCAGTTTCATGTCCACCACAAAATCGCGGCGGGTGAGCTCCTGGCCGCCCATTTCCCCAAGGTAGTTCGCTGCACCAACTCCGCCACCGAAATCCCAGAGGTATTGCGCCCCGGCCATAAACGGCAGAAAAGTTAAAGCGATAAGTAAACGTACACTTTTCCTCATATTGCAAATATATAAGACTTTTTCCGGAACTGCAAAAGCCGTTCCGGGACAAAAATCACTCTACCACAATCTTCTGCATTACGCTTCCCTGCGCAGTAACCAGTTTCAGAAAATAAATGCCTTTCGGCTGGTCCGATAAATCGGCCGTTGTGTTGCTGGCGGTTATTACATCAGTTTTTACCATCCGGCCCATACAATCATAAATTTCGAGGGTATGGCCTTGTGCTGGTTTTTCGCGCAGCGTAATTTCTATTTTGCCGGAAGACGGATTCGGGAAAACGCTGAATAATCCCGGTAGCGGGAGGGTATTATTCACTGCCAGTCCCGATGCACATTCAAGTGCAATAAGCTGTGCGCCGGTAACCCAGCCGTCGCTGGTACAGCCGGATAAAGCGGCTGTTCGCGAGCCGGTGGCACCCGAGCCGAGCATCATTTCATCGGCTATTTCCAGGTTTTCGTTGCCCCAGGGATGGTTGCCGGTGGTGCCCACATCAACGCGCTCGGTCATGGAACCGGGCGGAACAATATTCGTGGCACTGTAATTCACGCTGCAGAAAAACACCCCGATGAGTTTGGTACACGGTGCTGTGGTGGTCACACTGGCTGCCCTGATCTGCGAACAACTATCCTGTGTGCCGAAGTTGCTGGCCGCATTGATCGGCGAAACCGTATTTACACCGGAATACGCCACAATGCCGCCCACATAAAACTGGTTGGTGGTGCCGGTAAACGTATAGGTTGCAGGTTCGGCATTGCCTGCCACTTTGTAAAAGGTTGCTAACTGAATGCTGGTGTTTGATGAACCGCAGCCGGAACCGGTGTTGCTCGTTTCGCCGATCAGTGTCCAGCCCTGGGGCGGAGTTACCGAACTGCCCGAGTTGCACCAGCCCACGTGAATGGCCGCAACCATTACATCGTTTTGCGCAACACCCGCCGGTTTGTTAATGGTAACGCCGCTGCTGTTTCCGGTGGCCTGGGCCGAAGCCACAAATGTGCATACGTTGGCGCATTGCGCGTTTGCCATGGTAACGCTGAAAGCCGCTGCAAGAAGTGTGAAGTAAAATTTTTTCATGTGGTTTGCTGGTTTATATAAGATGTGTTTTCGTTTTTGGATGCTTATCCAAATATAAGAAATCGGCAATGCCCGCAACAGGATAAATGCAATCATTTCATTCGTTCCAGTCAATGGCAATTTCATTTCTTAACCCGGATCAATGAACGCAGGGAAGGGGCCGCCATACTTTTGCTGCCGTAATCACATCTAAAAAAAGTACAAATGAAAGCCATCGAAGCAAAAGCATACGGAACACCTGCCGTTTTTCAGTTGAATGAAATTACCAAACCAACACCTGCAGCCGGTGAACTGCTGGTGCGTGTACATGCAACCACTGTAACTGCGGCTGATATAATGATGCGCCGCGGCAAACCGATGATCGGCCGTTTATACCTCGGACTCTTCAAACCGAAAAAGACCGTGCTGGGCTTTGAATTTGCCGGCGAAGTGGTGGAAACCGGAACCGGAGTGAGCCAGTTCAAAACCGGCGACCGCGTGTTTGGCGGAACAACCGCGCTTGGCTGTTATGCCGAATACGTGTGTGTTAAACAGGACGACGTAATTGCCACCATGCCCAATACATTGAAATATGTCGAAGCCGCCCCCGTGAGTGGCAGCGCCATTACCGTACTGCATTTTCTGAAAGCCCTTGGCAATATAAAACAGGGACAGCGCGTACTCATAAACGGTGCTTCCGGCGGACTCGGAACGTATGCCGTGCAACTCGCAAAATTTTACGGGGCAACCGTTACAGCGGTGTGCAGCGCTAAAAACAGGGAGCTTGTAAAATCGCTCGGTGCAGATGAAGTGATTGATTACACCACCACCGATTTTACACGCAACGGAAAAACCTACGACCTGGTTTTTGATACGGTGGGAAAGCGTTCTTTTTCGGCCTGCAAAAAAGTGCTCGCACCAGCCGGCGTTTATCTTTCCACCGTCGTAAGTATGTCGTTACTGCTGCAAATCATGGGCTCCAGAATGTGCGGCAGCCGCAAAGCCAAAACAGCAGCAGTAGGCATGTTGCCGGTGAAAAAACGACTTGCGTATTTTAATGAATTAAAAACCTTGCTCGCCGCAGGTACTTTATCAACCGTGATTGACCGCGAATACCCGCTCACCGAAATGGCCGCCGCACACACGTATGTGGAAACCGGTCACAAAAAAGGCAGTGTGGTAATTACGATTTAAAGTTGTTTCGCGAGACGTTTGCGGATGCGGCTCAAGGATTCCGGTTTTACACCGATGTAACTGGCCAGCTGGTATTGCGGAACACGCTGCAGGAGGTCGGGGCGGGTTTGCATCAGCTTGAGGTAACGTTGTTCCGGCGAGTCGGTGAGCCAGGCCAGCAGCGCGGTTTTCTGTTCGCCGAACACGGCTTCCATCACCGCACGCGAAATGGTTTCAAAACGCGGAAACTGTTTAAACATTTCCTGTGCCTGCTGTTCATTGCCCACCACCAGCACACAGTCTTCGGCACACACGAGGTTGTGCTGCGCCGGAGTATCGGGATTAAAATTGGTGAGCGAAATCACCCACTGGTTTTCGGTAAAAAAGTTGGTTGTTTTTTCTTCGCCGTCGTTCATAATGTATTCGCGGATGCAGCCCTCCACCACAAAATACGTGTCGGCAGAACGCTGCCCGGCCTGCAGCAGGTGCGTGCCTTTGATAAACGGCTGCGGATTCATGGCGGCGGCTATCGCCGCGGCTTCTTCCGGCGAAAGATCCGTCATGCGCGAAAAGTAGGCAACGAGTTTGTTCTGCATACAGCCGTTTTGTTTTGAGCAGTCAAACTTACTGTTTGGTGGGGAATAATCCTATTGCTGTATAGCGCGTAGTTGTTCTTTCGCATCACCAACCCCAACCCCAAACCCAAACCCTTTTCGTATCTTCACCCCGCAATAAAAAAAGATGCGTATCGCCTTATTTCTTTCCGGCATCAGTGATAAACCCGGCGGAGCTGAACGCTTCTTCGGGGACATTTTTGATTATTATGCCACAAACGACAAGGCCGAAGTGTATCTCATCTGCGATACTGCTGCACGCCGTTCGCTCGAAACTGTCGGGCGGCTGAAATCGGATAAACGCCTGCTTACGTTTTCGCTGAGCCACAACCGCTTTAAAGACACACTCGAATTCTGGCGCATCTGGCGGCTGCTCCGCAAACACCGCATTGATTTGCTGCATGTGGGCACATACGGCACGCATCATCTGCCTATGCTCCGTAAACTGAGCGCAAAACCGAAAAACAACCGCCCCAAGCTTGTAGTGAACATCGAAGACCTGCGCGTGGGGCTTACGTACGGCGATGCGGAAAAAGGTACAGCCAATGGTATAAACGGCAAATACAGTCCGCTGTTTAATGAAATAACACTCGATGGTGTGTACTGCTGGTACCGTTCGTTCCGCGAACTGTACGACAGGAAACCGTTTATTGCAAGTAAACCAGTGATCGGTATTGCATCGTATTGTTTTACAGACACGTCGCGTTTTAAACCGGCAGCAGAAAAACAAAACGAATTTGTATTTGCCGGCCGCATGATTGGCCCAAAACGTCCGAACCTGTATGTGGAAGCCGTGCACCTGTTAATGACACAGCATGCGGAACAGTGCCGCGGCTGGCGTTTCCGCATTTACGGTGATGGTCCGATGCAAAAGGAAATTGATGAACAAATCCGTTCGCTTAATCTGCAGGATATTTTACAGCGAACGTATGTTTCCGACCTCGCCCCGGTGTATGCCAACTCCGCCTGTTTTGTTTCGCCCCAGCAGGACGAAAATTTTACGTCGCTCGCCATGCTCGAAGCCATGGCTGCCGGCAATGCGGTAATTGCATTTAATGTGGGGCAAACGGATTTTTTTGTGCAACACGATAAAAACGGTTTGCTCGCAGGTACTGAAACGGCGGAAGCACTGGCCGCAACAATGTTGCTTTATATTCAGCACCCGGAACACCATGCGCGATACCAGGCCGAAAGCATCCGCATTGCGAACGAAGTACATACCGTGAAAAACTTTACGGACGAGTTGTTTGCGTTCTGGCAATTGATCTGATTTTCAGCCTGCAATCAGCCAGTATCAATACGCCGCGGGAATGCTTAACTTTGCCTTCCTTTTTAAACTATGCAAAACCGGATAACACAACTTTTTGGCATACAGCATCCCATCATCCAGGCGGGAATGATCTGGTGCAGCGGCTGGGAACTGGCTGCGGCCGTAAGCAATGCGGGCGGACTCGGACTCATCGGTTCAGGTTCCATGTACCCTGAAGTGCTGCGCGAAAACATACAAAAGTGCAAAGCCGCAACCTCCAAACCGTTCGGGGTGAATGTGCCCCTGCTGTACCCGGATATTGATAAACACATTGCCGTAATTATTGAAGAAGGCGTAAAGATTGTGTTCACTTCGGCTGGTAATCCGAAAACATGGACGGAAATATTGCACAAAGCAGGCATTACCGTTGTGCATGTGGTTTCCAACGTCAAGTTTGCGCGCAAGTGTGAAGAAGCGGGTGTGGATGCCATCGTGGCCGAAGGCTTCGAAGCGGGCGGACACAACGGCCGTGAAGAAACAACAACACTGTGTCTTATTCCCGCCGTGCGTGATGCGGTGCAGCTGCCGCTGATTGCTGCGGGCGGCATCGGAAACGGACGGCAGATGCTGGCTGCTATGGCGCTGGGAGCAGAAGCCGTGCAGGTGGGCAGCCGTTTCGTGGCGTCGGTAGAGTCGTCGGCGCACCCGAATTTTAAACAAAGCGTTATCAATACCAATGAAGGCGATACGGCGCTCACACTGAAACAGCTTACGCCGGTGCGCCTCATCAAAAATAAATTTTACAACGAAGTAAAAGCCGCCGAAGACCGCGGTGCTTCCGTTGACGAACTGAAAACACTGCTCGGCCGCGCACGTGCCAAAAAAGGCATGCATGACGGTGATCTGGATGAAGGCGAACTGGAAATCGGGCAGGTGAGTGCTTCGCTGAATGATATTCTTCCTGCAGCCACCATCGTGGAAAACATGATGCAGGAATTTTTTGAAACACAACAAAAAATAGCAGCATTACGCTGAACAAAAGATGATAACATTTGATCGTTTTATTTTAAAGAACGGCATGCCCGTAATCGTGCACCGCGATACGGCTACTGCGCTGGCCTGCCTCAACCTGCTGGTGGATGTGGGCGCACGCGATGAAGACGAAAGCCGCACCGGTTTTGCGCACCTGTTTGAACACCTCATGTTCGGCGGTTCGGTAAACATTCCGAACTACGATGATGTGTGCCCGCGTATCGGCGGCGAAAACAATGCGTTTACATCGAACGACATTACCAACTATTACATCACGCTGCCTTCGCAAAACCTGGAGTCGGCATTCTGGCTCGAAAGCGACCGGCTGCTCAGCCTCGCCTTCTCGGAGAAAAGCCTCGAAGTGCAGCGCAACGTGGTAATTGAAGAATTCAAACAGCGTTACCTCAACCAGCCTTACGGCGATGCGTGGCTGCTGCTGCGTCCGCTGGCGTATAAAGTACACCCGTACAAATGGGCCACCATCGGCAAAGAAATCCGCCACATTGAAGAAGCGGTGATGGATGACGTGAAAGCGTTTTTCAAAAAACATTATGTACCGAACAACACCATCCTGGTGGTTTCGGGAAATGTAACCACCGAAAACGTAAAAGCATTGTGCGAAAAATGGTTCGAAACCATTCCCGCCGGAGAAAAGCCGGTTCGCAACCTGCCCGCTGAACCGCGCCAGGACGAATACCGCCGCGAAACCGTGGTGCGCGATGTGCCTTCGGATGCGCTGTACATGGCGTTTCACATGTGCGCGCGCGGCGAACAACCGTATTACACACTCGATATTGTTTCCGACATGCTTTCGCGCGGCAACTCGTCGCGCCTGTATAACCGCCTCGTGAAGGAACGCCAGTTGTTCAACGAAATCAGCGCGTTTGTAATGGGCGACCAGGACAAAGGTCTTTTTGTGGTGGTGGGAAAACCGGTACACGGTGTATCTACTGACGAAGCCGAAGAGGCCATTTTCGAAGAACTCGAGCGCCTGCAGAACGAACCTGTGGGTGAACGCGAGCTGCAGAAAGTGAAAAACAAAATCGAATCGTCCATGACCTTTGCCGAGATGGGTATTCTTGACAAAGCGATGAACCTTGCTTTTTTCGAACTGCTCGGCGATGCAAACCGCATTAACAGCGAAGTTGCCAATTACCTGGCCGTAACCCCGGAAATGATCCGCGAACAGGCCGTTGACGTTTTCCGCCGCACCAATTGTTCGGCATTACATTATCACGCCCAAACAAACGAAGTAACTGTATGAGCATAGACCGCACCAAGGCACCTGATTTTACAGCTGTTGATCATGTTGAAATTCCGCAGGCCGAGCGCCACGTACTGGCTAACGGCCTTCCTGTATGGACACTCAATGCAGGCACACAGGATGTTGTAAAAATCGAATTCCAGTTTGCCGCAGGCACTGCCGTGCAGCCGCAGCCGCTCGTTGCCAGCGCTGTAAACGACATGATGGATGAAGGCACTGCCACGCGCACCGCCAATGCGATTGCTGAAGAACTTGATTTTTACGGCGCGTTCATCGAATCGGAAACGAATATTGACCAGGCCTCGTTCACGCTTTTTTCGCTGAACAAACACCTCGAACGCACACTCGGCATTGTGCAGGAGGTGCTGCAGCAGCCCACATTCCCGGAAAAGGAATTCGGCATTTATGTGGCGAATAAAAAACAGAAATTCCTCGTTGATTCTGAAAAAGTAGGCGTACTTGCGCGCCGTGCATTCAGTGCGCTGCTGTATGGTGAAGGCCATGCTTACGGCGGAAGAGCAGTTGCCGAAGATTTCGATAAACTGCATGTTGACCTGCTGAAAGAGTTTCATGCAAAAAATTATTCCTTAGCCAACTGCAGTGTAATTATTTCCGGGAAAGTAAACGATATGCACCTCGGGCTGCTGGAAAAATTATTCAGCGGAAACGCCGGATCTTCCAACACGGTAAACACCATTGCGCCGCCCCAGCCCAACGCACAACGCGAACACCTGCTTCTGAAAAAAGACGCCATCCAATCTGCGATCCGCATGGGCCGCCCGCTGTTTGCAAAAAATCATCCGGACTGGATCGGTATGCAGGTACTTAATACGGTATTTGGCGGTTATTTTGCTTCGCGTCTTAATGCCAATATCCGCGAAGACAAAGGGTATACCTACGGTATTGGTTCGGCCATGGTGCCGCTGCATCAGCACGGTTATTTTGTAATCGCTACCGAAGTGGGTGCCGATGTGTGCGCCGCTGCGCTGAACGAAATTTATATGGAGATGGATCGCCTGCAGCAGGATCTTATTCCGGAAGAAGAAATGAGCCTTGTGCGCAATCACCTTTCGGGAAGCCTGCTCCGCAGCACCGACGGTCCGTTTGCACTGGCCGATCGTTTGAAAGGCGTTATCAATTACGGACTCGGTTACGATTATTACGACCGTTACCTGCAAACGATAAAAACGATTACACCCGAAACATTGCGCGATCTTGCCCGCAGGTACCTGAACAAATCGGACATGATTGAGCTGGTTGCCGGGAAGAAATAAGCAGGTGTTTTTTTCGGGAGGGTGTTTAATGCATGTTTAATAACAACAACCATGAGCACACGCATCGCTACATTGTTCATGCTGCTGCTGCCGGCCACTGCTGCCACCGCACAAACGCTTGATGTAATTTTATCTCCCCCGGTTACCGTAGCGGGCGGGTCCACCTACGGTTCCATGCGACCACGTATTGCGCTGGTGCACGGCAACGAGCCGCTGGTGGCCTGGGGAAAAAATGCGGCTCCTGCATATATTGCCCGCTGGAACGGAAGCGGATTTAATACGCCTGTTGCTGTTGCACCGCCCGGTGTAATCGTGTATGCAGGCAGTTCTGAAGGCCCTGAAGTGGCGGGCCGCGGGGATACAGCGTATGTGGTGTTTGCTTCACTGCCCACTACATCCGGAAAAATATATTGTGTGCGTTCTGCCGATGGCGGACTCACCTGGAGCGATACGGTTCACATTCAGAGCCAGGATTCGTTGCCTCCGTATTCACCTTCCGTGATTATCGGAAACGGTGGAAATCCTTATGTGGCGTATGAAGCGGCCTACGGCACCAACCTCACCAGTCCGCACCAGTATGTGGTGCGTTCAGCCGATGGCGGACAAACCTTTCTGCCTGATGTGATCGGCAGTTCTGCATCCATCGGCGAACCCTGCGAATGCTGTCCGCCGGTTCTGGTACTCCGCGATACAACCGTTTACCTGCTGTACCGCAACAACGCATCCAACATCCGCGAATGTTATGTGGCTACATCAACTGATAATGGCCTTACGTTTGGCACACCAACCAAAGTTGATTTTTCGAATTACAACATCAACAGTTGCCCGTCATCTGGTCCGGATATGGTGCTCAACGGCGATTCGCTTACCGGTGTGTGGATGTCGAAGTATGGCAACACCAACCGCATTTACACCGGCACGATGAACACGCTCACCGGGCAGTTCGGTTACAACCGCCTTGCTGATCCTTCGCCGCCGGTGAGTGGGTTTGGGCAGGCGCGACCCGCCGTGGCCGGCCGCAACGATACGCTGGCCGTGGTATGGGACGATGGCCGCAACGGGAACATCGACTGTTGGGTAAGTCTTTCTGTGAGTGGTGTTCCTGGTTTACAGACGCGCGTGCAGGTAAACGATACCGCAACCGATGCAGGTACACAGTCAAACTGCGATGTGGCGTACGACGGAACGAAATTTCATTTTGTGTATACTGATGGGGTCAGCAATTCGATCATGTACCGCACGGGGACCATCAACGGTTTTGTCGGAATAAATGAACAGCAATTGGAAAATGCACTTACCCTTTTTCCGAACCCGGTTAGCGATGTGCTGCGCGTAAATACTGCTACAGGGGAAACAATTTCTATTACCGATGTGCACGGAAAAACCATGACGGTGCTGCAAACGGTAAAAGGACAAATGCTATTGCTGGATGTGAAAACCTGGCCTGCGGGCGTTTATTTTTACAGCACAGCAAGCGGTGCAGGCGGAAAATTTACGGTGATTCATTGATCTTTTTTCAGTCCGTATTTCCGGCCAGTTCCTGATCAGGATCAGGCTGCAATTTGCGCACAACGTATGGCGTTTTATATGAACATTGTTACTTTTGGAATTGTAACAGCTTATACCTGCACCTATGCATTTCCGGATCGTTTCATTATTTGTGGCACTCTTCCTGCTGCCTTGTATTTCAACCGCGCAGGACAAACCTGTTACCTTTCGCAGTTCCGCAATCCTGCTCGGCTTTTCGCCTGATAACCGGTACATCGCTGTTGCCGTTGGCGATTCGGTGGAAGTGTGGGATGTAAAATCAACATCCATCGCCGGTAAATTTTTCGGGTACAGCGGCCAGCGCTTTTCCAATCAATTATATATTGCCTGGTCGCCTGATGGAAACCGTTTTCTTGTACAGAGCGGGAGTACCAATAACGGACTGGCGGCCGTGTCGGATGTACGTACCGGCAAAACATTAAAACTGGCGCCTGCGGATAACCAAAGCGGGCTGTATGGATTTTACGATAACGCAACGTTGTGGGGCGTGGCTTCCAAAAATCAGAAAATAGAAACCTATCCGCTTGATTTTTCAGATACGGAATACAATAAACCCTTACGTGCGGATTGGTCAGCGCCGCTACCGGCTGAGTTGCGCGAGATTTATCTTGACCCTGCAGCAAAACTATTTTACCCCGTGGTAACATCTGCCGAAGGCTATCGCGTTTTTGCAGGCACGCTGAAAAAGGGCGAAACGGCTTTGGGAGCATTTCCGGCAAACCTGCAGAAAAAACTAAGCAAAGCCATTTGTTCAAATTCCAGTTCGGGCCGTTACCTGGTGGTGCGCACCAAAAAGAAAGGGCCTTACGAATTGTTTGATCTTGCTGCGCAAACCATTACGCTCCTGTTTACGGAAACAAGTTATAACGGCGATTATGAATTTTTCAATGCCGAAACGGTGATTGATTTTCGTCACAGCAACATGAAGGGTTCATTCAGTGCTGACCGTATGACCACGGGCTGGCCTTTGGAAATGCCGCAGATCAGCGGCCAGGTGCTTGATGCCTGTGTAATGAGTGAAGACCTCGGATGGGCTGCCGTGCTCGAATTAATTAAACCCGGCAATACATTGCTTTCCGTGTATAACCTCAAAAATACGGCTGCTCCGGCTATTACATTCGCACCCGCACGTGCGCCCGCGCTGGAAAAATTCAGCCAATATGTGAAAAGCCACACCGAAGCGTTTGCCGCATTTAAAAAAGAATACATCGAACGCATGCGCAACGAAGGCTGGGAACTGGTGCGCAATAACCGGCCCGGTACTAACGGCTATGTTTCGGAATATGAATTTTACCTCAATAATATGGCCACCCATAAGGTGGTGCGTTTCGGTTATGATTTGCTGGCAGCATCCCAAAACCGGGGCGATGTGATTCCGGAGGGGATGGATTGTTCCACTTCCATTACGATTGACGGCGAATCAACATCATCGTATATGTTCCGTACAAAGGTTATTGAACATACCATCCGCCAGTCAGCCGAATTTTGCATGCGTACGAATATTTCCGTTGATATGCACCTCGCACTGCGGCATACGCTTACCGATTATGAGCACGCGGTTCCGCCCGAAACGTATGAAATGCTGGTGTTCCGCCGTATTTCAACAGCCGCAACCTGCAGTCTGGAAATTGTGATGGATGACCTGGCCGTTAAACTGGAAAAAACGACTACGGTATCAACATCAACATCAACAGATCCGTGCGATACGAAACTGACACCCGATGCAGAACTTACCGTGGTGAAACGATTTGATGATGTAATGTCAAAACAGAACCACACGCTCGCATCCACACATGGTTCGGGTAATGTGCGCGCGGGTTATTATTCGCCCGACTTTACAGGCGATGTTATCATCGTTGTGTTTACCACCGGCCCGTGCAACATAATCAAGGTTTACGACGAGAACAGCAATAATTCGCTGGCGCAGCTGGTGTTTTCCGGTAAGCCGGAAGTGGACATCAAATCGGCAGAGGCCCGCAAAAAGATGGACGATTACGCCAGCCAGGGTATATATTCCTATTCCCTCAGAGTTCCGTGCAGCGCGTCCAACCGCAAAAACTACGGCGTGTATGTAACCGGCAAAAACGGGGCGGCCGTGGGTGCCAGTTTCATTCATGTTTCGTATTAAGTGCTGGTTGAAGATCAGGGCATCACGTCTAAAATAATCCGCCTCAATAAAGTATAAAATTGACGTTAGCGCGGATTTTGTGTGTAGTACAGTGCGGTTCATGCCTTCGTCTTGACAAGTGCTAATCCGTGCTGAACCACAGACGTAAGTGCGGGGAATTGTGAACAGGCAGGTAATTACACACGCACAAATCGTATGCTGTCACGGATTAGCCCGCTCACCTGCATCCCGCAAAATCCGCGACAACGACAAAAAGAAGTAGCGAAATGCATTACTTCAAATTTTTCTGTAGCGATTGCCCTGGAATCAAGACTTAATATGCTCCCTTTTATTTTTTCTATCTTTAAACCTGCATTTTCGGGGCTGACAAACAGGCCGCGTTAAAGCAGGATTTATTGTTATGAATTACACCACCATTACCGAAACTCATTGCGCATATTTCCGCGAACTGCTGGGTGAAGCCGCTGTGCTGGCCGATGCGGAATCGCTGGAGCGTTACGGGCAGGATGAAACAGAAGATCTTGTTTACCTTCCTGCTGTTGTGCTCAAACCGGCCGACACACAAGCCGTTGCTGCGGTGTTGGCGTATTGCAACACGCACCGCATTCCGGTTACGCCGCGCGGTGCAGGTACTGGACTCAGCGGTGGGGCGCTTCCCATTCATGGCGGCGTGCTGCTGAGCATGGAACGGTTTAACCGCATTCTTGAAATTGATGAACGCAACCTGCAGGCCACCGTGGAGCCGGGCGTGATCAACGAAGTATTCCAGGAAGCGGTAAAAGCAAAAGGACTTTTTTATCCGCCCGATCCGGCCAGCAAAGGCAGCTGTTTTCTCGGCGGCAACCTCGCGCACAGTTCAGGCGGACCGAAAGCCGTGAAGTACGGCACCACCCGCGATTATGTGCTGAACATGGAACTGGTGCTTCCCACCGGCGAAATTATTACCACCGGCGCAAACGTGCTGAAATATTCAACCGGCTACAACCTTACGCACCTGCTCATCGGCAGCGAAGGCACACTGGGCATTATTACCAAAATTGTGTTCCGTTTAATTCCGCTTCCGCAGCATAACCTGGTGATGCTGGTTCCGTTTTTCTCGGCGGCAAAAGCCTGTGAAGCAGTTAGCGCCGTATTCCGCGCGGGCATTACACCTTCGGGTATGGAGTTTATGGAACGCGATGCCATTGACTGGGTGATGCGTTTTGAAAAAGAAATCAACGTGCAGGTAAAAGACGAAGTACAGGCACACCTGCTGATTGAAGTGGATGGCAACGATCCGGAACAGTTGTACAAAGACTGTGAACGCATCAGCGACGTGGTGCAGCAATTTGAATGCGATGAAATTCTTTTTGCCGAAAGCAGCGAACAGAAAAACATGCTCTGGAAAATGCGCCGCAAAGTGGCAGAGGCCGTTAAATCAAACAGCGTGTATAAAGAAGAAGATACCGTGGTGCCCCGCGCTGAACTGCCGCGCCTGCTGCTCGGTGTAAAAGCCATCGGTGCGAAATACGGTTTTAAAAGTGTGTGTTACGGCCACGCCGGCGACGGCAACCTGCACGTGAACATCATCAAAGGTGATTTGCCCGACGAGGTGTGGAACAACGAACTGCCGAAAGGCATCACCGAAATATTCCAGCTGTGTGTGGAACTCGGCGGAACCATTTCGGGCGAACACGGCATTGGTTTAGTGCAGCAACCGTACATAGGTATTGCCATTGATGAAAAACGCATCGCACTGATGCAGGGCATCAAACAGTTGTTTGATCCGAATATGATTCTGAATCCCGGTAAAATATTTTACAAAACCACCACCTGATGCGCCTCCTCGAAATCACCCTCGGCTGCGAAGCCATAAGCGAACAACGCCGCTTTTATACCGAAGCCCTCGGCATTACGGAAATAGAAGGACTGGGCGGCTCGGACGGTCTTGCATTGCAGATCGGTGCCTCGCGGCTTACGTTTATGCCCGGCACACCGGCCATGCGGTATCACTTTGCGTTTAATATTCCGCACGGTACGCTGCAGGCCGCGATTAACTGGCTGAAAAAATGCGGCGTGTTTGTGCTCGAACAACCGGGCAAAGGACACGTGGTTGATTTTCCGAACTGGAAAGCACAGTCCGTTTACTTTTTCGATCCCGCCGATAACATCGTTGAACTCATTGCCCGCGAACCGCTGCCACACAAACAGGTGCTGCACTTCGGTCCGGAGCTGCTGCTGAATGTAAGTGAAATAGGAGCGGGGTTTGATGATGTAGATGTGATGCGTAATTACATCGTATCCACGCACGGCCTGCCCACGTTTATCCGGCAGGAACAGTCCGGCGATTTCAGTGTGATCGGCGACGATGAAGGGTTGCTGTTGCTCGTTCCGCCCACACGCAACTGGTTCATGGGCGATTTCGAAGCCGGCAAACATCCTACTTCAGTCAAGGTGGAACATGGTGGCCGAACGGTGCAGCTCACTTGGCACGCGCGGTGATTTATGATCGTTGAATACAAAAAAACGCGTGTCAGTTCGAGCGGCAGTCGAGAACAGAACGCAACGTATCTGAGATTCAGGAACTATGATCACATAAAACCTGTTCTCGACTGCCGCTCGAACTGACGGTAATAAACGAAACAAAATCCCGGTTTGTAAAACAGTCCGTTTTATAAGTTACTTCTTCCGTCGTTTTTCCTCCGCCAGCAGCAGGCGCATCACTTCCGTCTGTGTTTCGTTAAACCAGGCTTCCGGTTTTTTCAGTTCGGGGAAACCGCAATACCATTCCTGTTTTTCAAAAAAGGCTTTCCATTTCGGATTGCTGAACGCGTAGCCCGCGGTGGCGTAGAGGTAATTGCGCAACGTTTGTATTTCCCAGTCGGCAAGGCCGCTGATGAGCGCTGAATCGAGGCCATAAATGTTTGTTTCCAGCGTATCTTTTTTCGGATCGTTGAATACTGCTGAAAGGCCGGTGAGGTAGGTGCCGAAAAAGCGGGGTTCAAAAAAGTTCAGATCGTAATCAGGACGGAAGTGTTTAGCGGCAAGCACTACTTTCCCATCCAGCGTGCGCGCCCAGCAGATATCGTGGTCGTAAATGTGTTTTTTCTCCACACTTAGTTTGCCTTTGCCCTCCAGCTGCCAGTTTGTTTTTGTTCCATCGGCCTGCAGCGACCAGGGAAGTACAAACGCATGGTTGCCTGCATCCAGTTCCATACGGAAATCACCGATTTCGTGATTCGCCCACATTTTGCCGGTGGTAATGCGGTAATTCAGCTGAAATACCATGTCCACGCCACCCGCTGCTTTGTATTCATACGTGTGGTGAATTTTATTCATTCCAGGCAAAAAACGGATCGTAAAAAAATAAACGAAGTCATTCCCGTCAGCAACATTTTCACTGAGTTTAAAACCGGAATCACCGGCGCGCCATATTTTAAACGGCAGGCTGGTATTGTTATGCTGCACGGTGAAGTTGCTGATCTGCGGATGTTCCGTTTTTTCCTCCGCGATATCGCCGCTGGCTGGTGGCGTTACAAAACCAACGGTCAGCTCTTTCTCCGCACCAGGATTGTTGAATTCAAAATCAACATCCACATAAATGCGCAGGTCTTTGCTGATGCGGAATTTAAGCACTTCTTTTTCCAGCGAAATCGTGGTTTCTTTCAGTGGAAACAGGTTGCCACCCGAAGCATAAAACACGCCATCGTTGGCCATTAACTGCAACTGTGCAACGAGTGCAAAAAGGAGGAGGGGGAATTTTTTCATATTGTGAATAGCAAACATCCTTTACTCCGTTTGCCGTTTTGTTTTGTATCAAAAACAGGAATGTTTGTTACCGTCAGTTCGAGCGGCTTCCAAATCTATGTAGAAAAAAAACATACGTCAGTTCGAGCGTCAGTCGAGAACAGTGATATAAGATCATATAAAACCTGTTCTCGACTGACGCTCGAACTGACGGTAACGAACGATCTTGAATTACGCCGGCGTAGCCATGGTAATGCGGAACATCACCTGTGTACCGAAATGGTACGTGGCCATAGCGCGCTGCACCACACCCTGGTCGTCGATGCCGATGAAGCCTTCGCCCGAATAGATGTAACACAGTGATTTCGGGGCAACCGCACCGGCTTTGATTACTGAAAATCCTTTGCCGGTATTTTCGCTGTCCGATTCGGTGGTAATGCCGTCGGTGAGGGCGTGTACGATGGTGGCGGTATCGGGCTGCTCGTCGTAGCCTTCGAAACTTTCGCGGATGTTGGTTGCAATGCCTACGCCCAGGTCAGCTACCGAAAACTCGGCAAAGCCGCTTTCTGCGCGCACAGCAATTACACCGTAACCAAACGATACCGAAGCATGGTGGCCAACGTTTTTGGCGGCTGCAAGAAATGCATTGGTAAAGGTTTCACGGCTCTTGCCTTTCAGCATGGGCTGCGACGCCATAAATTCCTGCACGCTGGCCTGGATCGCATCCCAGCCTTCGTTGTTGGCCGGTATCGCAATCCAGAAATGATCGCTGCCGGTAATTACTTTGCCCTGGTTGAGGCCGGCTTCGAGAATCGGTTTGATATGGTGCTGGTAATGGTTTTCAATATCAAGCGGGGCATGACGCACCTTGATGCGGGTTTCGGCACATTCGTCGAGTAAACTCAGCACCAGGCAGATGGCCAGGTCTTCCGATGATTCGCACTTGGTCCAGTCGAATAATACGGCGATCGGTTTTTTGGTTCGTACCTTTTCAATGAAATGTTGAACGACATTGTGCGTGAGTTCTTTCGGAACTTCTAAGAGCAGATTGCTGGTCATAAAAAATTAGTGATGATTGAATGATGATTGAAGGGTTGCTGTTTGTTCGAGTTCGGTTTTCAGGAACTGTGCCGTATAACTGTTTTTCTGTTTGCTTACTTCTTCGGGCGTACCGGAGCAGAGGATAATTCCGCCACCGCTTCCGCCTTCGGGGCCAAGATCGATAACCCAGTCGGCTACTTTAATGATATCTAAGTTATGTTCGATAACGAGTACCGTATTTCCGTTGTCTGTCAGTTTATTCAGAACTTCGAGCAAGATACGGATATCTTCGAAATGTAAGCCGGTTGTAGGCTCATCCAGGATGTAAAGTGTGCTGCCGGTTTCGCGGCGGGCCAGTTCGGTGGCCAGTTTCACACGCTGTGCTTCCCCGCCGCTGAGCGTGGTGCTCTGCTGTCCCAGCGTGATATAACCGAGGCCCACATCCTGCAAGGCTTTTACCCGTTGCAAAATGGACGGATGGTTTTCAAAAAATTCCACGGCCTGGTCAATCGTCATGTTCAGCACATCGCTGATGGATTTGCCTTTGAAACGGATTTCAAGCGTTTCACGGTTATAGCGTTTGCCGTTGCACGATTCGCAGTTCACGTACACATCCGGCAAAAAGTTCATTTCAATGGTGCGTACACCCGCGCCCTGGCAGGTTTCGCAGCGTCCGCCTTTGACGTTGAATGAAAAACGGCCCGGTTTGTATCCGCGGATTTTTGCTTCCGGAATTTCGGCAAACAGGTTGCGGATATCCGAAAACACATTGCAATACGTGGCCGGGTTCGAGCGCGGAGTGCGGCCGATCGGACTCTGGTCAATGTCAATTACCTTGTCAATATGCTGCAGCCCGTGAATTTTTTTGTAGGGCAGGGGTTTGCGGTCGCTGCGGTAAAAATGTTTGCTGAGAATCGGGTACAGCGTTTCATTAATCAGCGACGATTTGCCCGAGCCGCTTACACCGGTAACGCAGATAAAGCGCGCGAGCGGAATTTCAACGGTTACATTTTTCAGGTTATGCCCCGTGCAGCCATCCAGCACAATGGATTTGCCGCTGCCTTTGCGGCGGAAAGCCGGTACGGGAATGCCGCGTTTGCCGGTGATGTAATCGGCCGTAAGCGTATCAAATTTTATCAGTTCTTCCGGCGTGCCCTGCGCCACCACTTCGCCGCCGTGTATGCCCGCGCGCGGACCGATGTCCACCACGTGATCGGCAGCCATAATCATTTCCTTGTCGTGTTCCACCACGATCACGCTGTTGCCGATGTCGCGCAGTTGTTTCAGCGAATCAATCAGGCGCACGTTGTCGCGCTGGTGCAGGCCGATGCTGGGTTCATCAAGAATGTACAGCACACCTACGAGCTGTGAACCGATCTGCGTGGCGAGTCGGATGCGCTGTGCTTCACCGCCCGAAAGCGAACGCGAACTGCGGCCAAGTGTGAGGTAATCCAGTCCCACATCGAGCAGGAAACGGATGCGTGAACGGATTTCTTTCAGTACTTCTTTGCCGATGGTGTTCTGGCGTTCGCTGATGCGTTCTTCCAGGTTTTCCATCCAGCGGCTGAGCGCGATGATGTCCATGTCGGACACCTCGGCAATGTTTTTATTGTCGATGCGGAAAAACAGTGCTTCTTTTTTCAGGCGTGTGCCTTCGCATTTCGGGCAGGTGGCTTCGTTCATAAACTCCTGCGCCCATTTCTGCGTGCTGCTCGATTCGCTTTCTTTTTCCTGGCGGGCGATAAAATTCACCACTCCTTCAAACGAAAGCGAATAGCTCGAAGCGCTGCTGTTGGCATCGGCTTTTACTTTCAGCACTTCATCGGTGCCGTAAAGGATCGCATTCATGGCTTCTTCCGGGATGTCTTTGATCGGATCGGAAACCTTGAATTTGTATTTCTCCGCAATCGCATCAATCTGCCGGAAGATCCAGCCGTTGCGGTATTCGCCCAGCGGGATGATGCCGCCGGCTTTGATGCTTTTGCCCGTATTGGGGATAATTTTGTTGATGTCGATTTCGAGGATGTGCCCGAGGCCGTTGCAGCGCGGACATGCACCATACGGCGAGTTGAACGAGAACAGGTTCGGTGCCGGTTCATCATACGAAATGCCGGATGTGGGACACATGAGGTGGCGGCTGTAATGCTGCACCTCGTCCGAATCCGGTTCGGCCACCATCAGGCTGCCTTTGCCGTGGCGCAGTGCCAGTTTCACCGATTCGGCCAGGCGCTGGCGTTCGTCTGTGCTTACGGCAATGCGGTCAATCACCACTTCAATGTCGTGTACCTTGTAGCGGTCGAGCTGCACGCGGGCCGTGAGTTCAGTAATCTTTCCGTCGATCCGTGCGCGCAGGAAACCCCATTTGCGGATCTGCTCAAACAGTTCGCGGTAATGGCCTTTGCGTCCTTTCACGAGCGGAGCCAGCACCACTATTTTTTTGCCTTCAAAATGCTGCAGCAGCAGGTCTATAATCTGGTCTTCGCCGTAACGTACCATCTTCTCACCGGTAACGTATGAAAACGCATCGGCCGTGCGCGCATACAGCAGGCGGAAAAAATCGTAAATCTCGGTGATGGTGCCCACGGTAGAACGCGGGTTTTTGTTTACCGTTTTCTGCTCAATGGAAATCACCGGGCTCAGGCCGGTAATTTTGTCCACATCCGGCCGTTCCAGGTCGCCGAGAAACTGGCGTGCATAGGCCGAAAACGTTTCAATGTAGCGGCGTTGTCCTTCCGCATAAATCGTATCAAACGCCAGCGACGATTTGCCCGATCCCGAAAGCCCGGTTATCACAACCAGCTTGTTACGGGGCAATGTTACCGAAATGTCTTTCAGGTTATGTACGCGTGCGCCGATGACTTCGAGCTTTTCAATTTCGCTGTCAGCCAGGGGTTCTATGGTGGTTCCGTTTTTTTTCTGCTTGCTCATATCGTAGTGATGCCCCGCTTATTTTCTTATAATCACAAGTTCTGTTCCCGGAGCAGGTTGCTCGTTTTCGGGAATTTTATTCCAGCTTCGTAATTCGTTTTCAGTGACTTTAAATTTTGTTGCAATATCTGCCAGCGTTTCGCCTTTCAGCAGCGTATGTACTTGCGGCCGGGCCAGGCTGTCGCTTTTCAGTTCGGCCGGCGTAACGTATTTCGATGAAGTGTCATACGGCTGTTCCGGTATCTCATTGTCAATGCCATAAATTTTCGTGCCTTTCTGCGGAAAAAGCACGTAGTACGTTTTTTTCTGCGGGTTGCCCAGTTTGCCGCTAAGCAGCCACGGGTTCATGTACTTCAGTATTTTGTAAGTGCTGCCCTGCTGCTGTGCAAAGGCCACGAGATCGGTAATGGTGCTGTCCACTTTTACGGCGCGTGTGGCAATGGGCGGGTAAAGGTCTTTCGGGCGCAACTGGTACCCGTACATTTTCGGGCGGGTCAGTATTTCTTTCACGGCCAGCAGGCGGAACACGTAACGTGCGGTTTCTTCATTCAGGTACAGGTCGTAATAACTGCCCGTTTTCTGCCGCTCTAATTGTTTGTCAACACCGCCCATGCCCAGGTTGTACGATGCAGCGGCCAGTGTCCAGTTTTTGTATTTCGCGTAGGCTTCTTTGAAATATTTGCAGGCGGCCTCGGTTGATTTTTCAACATGGTAGCGCTCGTCCACATCTTCGGTAATTTCCAGCCCGTAATTCACTGCAGTGGGTTCAATAAACTGCCAGAAACCGGCAGCTTTCTGTGGCGATACCACATTGGAGAATCCGCTTTCAATGATGGCCACGTATTTAAAATCGTCGGGAATACCGTTTCGTTTCAGCACCGGCTCAATCACCGGGAACCAGCGGTTGGCTTTTTTATGAAAAAGCAATGTTTGCGATTGCCAGTACGTATTCACCATCAGCTCGCGCTCGAGACTTTCACGGATGGTGAAATCTTCCACCGGCACACCTTCGCCGCAGAAATTGAGGTCTTTCGGAATCGTCAGTCCGAACACCTTGTAATTCGCATTGAAATAACTCCGGTACGCATCATCTGAAACCGGGCTGCCCGAAGAGAACGTAAACAGCCGCAGCACAATCACCACCAGCGCAAACAGGGGCAGCGCAAGCAACTTGCGCCAGTGGCGCGAAAACCCGTTCCGCAATACGTGCATCCCCTTATTCATCTTTTTTGCGTGTTATGCGGGTGATGGTATACAGTGCGCCGCTTACCAGCAACAGGTATGCACCGAAAAATGCGATGTGCCCATAGCCCCAGTCGGTGATGGTGCCCTGCACTACAAAAATCAGCATCAATGAAATAATGGAAATACCCGAAAGTGCCATGGCCACCTGGCTGTCGCTCAGGCCCAGGTACGAAAGGTGGTGCGTGGTATGGTCTTTTCCGCCGATAAACGGGGAACGGCGTTTGAGCAGGCGGTTAATGGTTACCGTAGTGGTGTCCGTAAGCGGCACCACGAATGCGAGTGCAGTTACAACCACCTGTTTGCTCTGGATGGCATGCCCGCCGAAGTCGGTGGAGTTCCAGAAAAATTTGATGCCGATGGCTGCCAGCAGCAGTCCAAGGAACTGGCTGCCGGTATCGCCCATGTACAGCCGCGAAGGATGCCAGTTGTAAAACAGGAAACCGCCCAGCGAACCCAGCACGCCGAGGAGGATGAGTACGTAAATGTTTTCAAAATCGCGGTTGATGTAGAGCAGGAGCAGGGCGCCGAGGATGATGAAACACGATATGGAAGCAGCAATCGCATCCATATTGTCAATCATATTAATCGAATTCATGATACCCACCACCCAGAATACCGTTAGCACATAATTCAGCATGTCGTTTTCAAACAGGTGGATGTAGGTACCGGTGAGAATAAGAATCACGCCGCAGAGCACCTGCACCAGGAATTTGAGCACCGGCTGCGTGTTGTATGCATCATCGGCCAGGCCCATAATAAACGCCAGCGTAACCGAACCGAGCACGCCCAGCATTTCCTTATTCATCAGCAGCGCACTGTGCGGAAACACCACCGAATGGCTGGCCATGGAAAGCAGGAACATCACATAGAAAATAATGCCGCCGATGGCCGGTTTCTGCTGTTCGCTCCAGCGCAGCACCCCTTCCGGGTTGTTGCGGATGCCCAGCGTCCGTGCAAAACGGAGAAAAAGGCCGTTCAGCAGGAAGGAGATCAGCACAATGCAGATAAACCAGGCAGCGTATATGAGCACAAAATGATTATTCATCCGTAAGCCTTCCCCGTTGGCGGAAAAGGCGGACAAAGGTAGTCATTTTAGCCTGCTAAAACAAGCTGGCGAAGCCATTAAAAGCCTTGCCCTGCTTGTCTTTTTCAGAAAGAATCGGATCGGTAATACCCCAGTTGATGCCCAGGTCGGGATCATCCCATTTCAGGCAGTCTTCAGCGGCTTTGTTGTAGTAACCGGCGCATTTGTAGCTGAATATGGTATTATCGGCCAGCGTGAGGAAACCATGCGCAAACCCTTCGGGTATGAGAAACATGGTTTTGTTTTCGGCCGTCAGTTCAATGGTAACGTTTTGTCCGTACGTGGGCGAGTCCTTCCGGATATCAACCGCCACATCCAGCACGGCGCCCTGTATTACACGCACCAGTTTGGCCTGCGCATGCGGCGGGTTCTGAAAATGCAGCCCGCGCAGCACACCCTGCTGCGAAAGCGACTGGTTGTCCTGCACAAAATCGAAGTGCAGCCCGTTTTTTTCAAATATCCCGCGGTTCCAGGATTCGTAAAAGTAGCCGCGTCCGTCATTAAAAACGCGGGGCTGCAGGATGAGTAAACCTGCTATGGGAGTAGGAATCAGTTCCACAAACTTATTTTTTAAACTTCATGAAGCGCGAAAACGGTTTTTTGTTCTCTTCGGGCTTTTCATCATAATAGCCGTATCCTTCGCTGTATCCGTAGCCATAACCATAGCCGTAACCATAGTTGTAACCATAATTTTTACGTGTGGCATCAACACCGTTCAGCACCACCGAAAGGCGTTTGATACCGCTCTCGTTATACAGGCGGTCGGCGATCTGAACAAAATTGCGGCGCGAATATTCTGCCCTGAAAATATAAATCGGGTAGTCGGCTTTACGTATGGTGGCAATACCATCGGTTACCAGGCCCACGGGCGGATTATCAATGATGATGAGGTCGTACGTTTTTTTCAGTTCCTCGACAATCTCGTCCATCTTTTTGCTGATGATGAGTTCTGACGGATTTGGAGGTGTAGGACCGGCCGTAATAAAAAACAGGTTTTCGAGGCTGCTCTGTCGTGTACAGTCGGCAATGGAATCTTTCCCGATCAGGATTGTGCTCATGCCCCGCGTATTTTCCGTGTTGAAGCCTTTGTGAATTTTCGGCTTCCGCATATCGAGGTCAAGAATAATCACCCGTTTGCCCGAATAGGCAATAATACCGGCCAGGTTAATGGCCACAAATGTTTTGCCTTCGCCGGAAATGGTGGAGGTTACCGCCATCACTTTCGGACCGGGCGTATTGTCAATAAACTCGAGGTTGGTACGCAGCGTTCGGAAGGCTTCCGCAATCATTGATTTCGGATTCTTATCAATGAGCAGTTGCGATACCGGTATTTCGCGGCTGTATTTCGGAATGATGCCCAGCGCGCTGATGGTGGCGTTGGTTAGTTTTGAAATATCATTCAGCGAGTTGATCGTATCGTGCGTGATGTAGCGGTAAACAACCAGGATGAGCGATGCAATCACGGCCAGCAGGAATGCCGCCAGCAGCGTGTTGAGGCGGTTGGGCGAAATGGGAAAGGAGGGCACTGCTGATTTTTCGAGCACCATGTGCAGCGGGGTGAAACCGGCTTTTGAGATTTCATACTCCGTGCGTTTTTCAAGCAGCAGGGTATAGAATTTTTCATTGATCGAAAACAGGCGCTGCAGGCCGGCGTAACGCGTTTCATCTTCAGGCGAAGTGCCGATTTTGGCTTTGTATTCGCCCAGTTTTTCATTCAGTCCGCGGCGTTTCGAGGTTACGCTTTCGCGGATGGATTTGATGCTGCCGATGAGCAGGCGTTTCTGCGTTTCAATTTTGAAATCATAATCCTGGATGATCTCGCTGCCTTCTTTGGCCACGCGCAGCGCATCGGAACGGTCGCTCAGCAGTTTATATAACGCATTCAGCTGGTTGCTGATGTTCGGCTGGTATTCGGAACCGGCCAGCAGCGAGAGCAGGGCATTTACATTGCTTACACTGTTGCCCGCAATTTTGGTTTCGATTTCGGTAAGTACCTGTTCTTCCAGCTGCACCTGCGTAAGCTGGTTTTCGATAGCGCCATAACGTTCGAGATAAAAACGCGTTTCGTCTTCGTTATCGTTGATGTTGTGGTTGCGGCGGAAATCCTGCAGCGAGTTTTCCGAAATCTTGAGCTGTTTGTAAACCGTGTCGAGCTGCGATTCAATAAAGTCAAGAATGTTGGCGGCGCTTTTGCTCCGGCGTTCCACATCGTACGAAATAAATTCGCGGCTGAGTGCCGTTACCACGTCGTTTGCTTTTACCGGGCTGTTGTCGCTGAACGTAATGCTGATGGTGCGGGCCGCATCGTTGAGCATGGTAACACCCAGGCGGGGATAATACTGGCCCGAGAGGATGTCCATGTCGTTCACCGTAAAGTAATACTTGTTTTTGCTGTCCTGGAGCAGCGACGATTGTTTCGGATCAACGGTAATAAGGAACGAGGCATTGGGGGTTTCAAACCACTCGTTGCATTTGAATTTGGCCGTATATGCACCCGATTCGGCACCGTACGACAGTTCCCCGGTTTTTCCGTTTGCCGCAAACTGCACGCGGATCTGCGTACCGTAAATTTCGGCGGCCTTCAGTTTGTATTCAACCCTGTAAAACGAGTTTTTGTAATGTTCGTTCGTTTTAAACGTGCCTTCAGCAAAATAGCTCACATCCAGCGGCAGCGTGGCGAGTGCGCGTTTCAGGAATATTTTCGAACGCAGCAGTTCAATGGTACTGGCCACTTCGTTCTGGTCTTCGTATTCGTAAATATTGGCCACCTGCAGCACCTTGTTCGCATTGTTGCTGGTGTTGATCTGGATCACCGTTGAAGATTCATAAATGATCGGTGCATAACGCAGGTACACAAACGAGAGCAGGCCCGCAGCAACGAAAAAAAACGCACAGAACCATACCGATCGTTTGGCGATGAATATGAACAGTCCGAATTCAAAGTCCTTGCTGAAATTGGAAAGCCGCTCTTTATACCGTTCGAACGAATCCTGTTTCGTGGTGTTTTCCTGTAGCATCCGTGGTGGCTTGATATCAGCGTTTCAAAATAGCGATGAGGATAAACACCGAACTGATCATGGTGAGTATGGGCGAAATTTCGCGCAGGGCTTCCTGCGGAATGTTGCGGCGCGGTTCCACATAAATCACATCGTTGGCCTGCACAATAATATTGGCCTGGGCCACATGGTCCATTTTCGAGAGATCGAACAGGTACACATCCGGTTTGGCCGGGTTGCCGTTATTGCGGATGAGTTTGATGCGGTACGCTTTGCCTTCCTTGGCCACGCCGCCGGTTGCGGCCAGCGCTTCCATCAGCGTGGTGTTGTTGTTGTTCAGCGGAACTACTTTGCCTGTGCCTTCGTTGCCGGGATACACAATCACCCGTTTGTTCATCACGCGGAGCAGCACATACGGTTTTTCATAAAACTCGCTGTAGTATTTTTCAAGTGTGTCCGTAGCCTGGCGTATGGTGTAGCCGGTAAGTTTTATGCGCCCGACGATGGGCAGTTCGGCCGTGCCGTCAATATCCACATTATAGGTAATGTCGCTGTAACTGGTGCGGGATACCTGGCCCTGGTTGGTGCGGGTGAGGTCAAGAATTTCAAAACCGTTGTTGGCAAAGAAACGCATTTCAATCAGGTCGTTCGGGGCGATGCGGTACTCCTGCACCTGGAAAAACGCAGAATCGAGTTTCAGCGTGTCGTACGGATACGATTTTTTGGCCTGCAGCATGATGCTCGGGTTCAGCATCCGGCAGCTTGTCATAGAAGCCACGGCAAGCAGCAGCGGGATAAACAGTAAGAATGGTCTTTTCATAAAGCGGAGTCGCTTCGTTTTATGTGGTAAGGTAGCTTTACCTGCAAAAATACACAAATTCTGCACTCAGCGTGCGGGATACGCCGGGAGGCTGTGGTAATCGCATCTGAAAAAGCAATCTGCTTCGCTATTTTTTTGATGTTGTCGCGGATTTTGTGAGTTGCAGTTCACCGCACAAAATCCGCGCTAACATCATTTGTATTTTAGAATTGAAATAAGCGGGCTGTCAGTTCGAGTGCCGTGTGCGCGGGATGGTGGAATGGAAGGTGTATCGAGAATGTGTGAGAGGCAGCCAGCGCACGTTCTCGATACATTTCTTACTGATGAAAAATCAGTAAGAAACACTCGAACTGACGGCCCGCATTTGTTTTGATTCAATACTATTTTGGAAAACCGCTAAATAAGTATAAAAATTTTCGGACGCGATTGCCCTGCCGGCAGGCTGTGGTAAAGCTGCCCGTGGAGTAAACGGAGCTACCGCTTTTTCCGGTATTGTGCGTTCGGGTTTAAAAAATAAGCCTCTTCGTAAATCCAGTTTTTGTCGGAATAAATAACGGAACTTTCCGTCCGCGTACATTGAAAACTCGCCGCATCTGCATCCTTTACCTCGTTATGACCATAGAACACCTGGTCTTCATCTTTCACCAGGCTGAAGCTGCCTCCGGCTGTGGCATCAACTATCGTCATCGTGCGGGGATTCATACCTTCCAGGATGATGCCGTTTTCATACACGTAATTTTTGTCTTTGCCCCAGCGGTACCAGAGGCAGATAAACGTAGCCGCATCGGCCTGCTCCAGCACATAGATGTGGCGCCCGTCGGTCATGGTATGATCCATGTAAACCCGGTTTTTGTCACGGGCATACCAGCCCTGCGCGCATAACGGTTCAAACGTCGGAATATCAATTTCCGGAATCTCCCGGTAAAATGCGGGGCCGTATTCTTCCGGCGGTTTTCGCAGCCCGCGGGTTTGAATATAAAGCAGCCCGTCTGAACCCCTGAAAAATCCTTTCCCGGCGGGCGTGTATGCAGATGCGCCGCGCATGGACAAATGCCCGCCATCAGCCATCATCACATGTTCGTATAACCGGTTTTTGTCTTTATACGTGCCGTTGCCGACTGATATAAAAGAAGCGATGTCAATGTAATTCCGCAGGTCATAGCTGCTGAAATCAATAACGGTGTCGGTGTCTATATATTCTGCACAGTCATTCGGAAAACGCTGGATAAAAACCGAGGTTACCAACTTTCCCGATTCATCACTCCGGTTATACGCGAGGAAAAACAGGTTGCCTTTTTCGTCTTTAAAGAGGTTATCACCAACCTGAACGGGTTTCATCACCACTTTTTGCAGGCATCCGCCATAGTTGACAACGTACGATCCGCTGTCAATGCGCGTTTCCTGCGTTTTGTGTTTTACGCGCAACGTTTCACAGCCTGCGAAGGTCAGCAGGAGGAAGAAAAAAACGCGGAATGGTTTCATGTGTTGGTTTGACAAAATGGATGATCCGTATTTATAACGCTGTTGCAGTCGCTTCCATTGGACAACTGCTGAAATAAAAATACAAAAACGCGCCGGATTATTCTGCTTTGTGGAATTTTTAAGCCAAGGCAATCGCTTCTGAAAAACAGAAAGCAATCTGATTCGCTATTTTTTTTGATGTTGTCGCGGATTTTGTGAGTTACTGTTCACCGCACAAAATCCGTGCTAACATCATTTGTATTTTAGAATTGAAATAAGCGGGCTGTCAGTTCGAGTGCCGCCTGCGCGGGAAAGTGCAATGGCAGGTGTATCGAGAACGTGTGCAGGCTGCCCGGCGCACGTTCTCGATACATTTCTTACTGATGAAAAATCAGTAAGAAACACTCGAACTGACGACCCGCAAATCAACAAAACAGATTACAAAAATAATGATGCCTTTTCAGTGTCATTTCTTCCTGAAGAACGTGATTGTATTTCAGCGGCGACTTTTTCATTACAATCCCTTTTCCGCCAGCAGCTTCCGGTAAAGCTGTTCCATGTCACTTACGAGGCGGGTATAATGAAACTTCTCTTTCACATGCGGCCATCCCGCCGTACCGAAAGCGGTGCGCTGTGTATCGTTATTCAGCAGCGTGAGCAGGTTGTGTGTAAACGCTGCCGCATCGCCGGTGGGCGAAAGCAGTGCGGTGGTTTCCGGCAGCACCACGTCGCTTATACCGCCCACGTTGGTGGTAACAATGGCCCGCCCCGCGGCCTGCGCTTCAATGAGGCTTACCGGTGTGCCTTCGTTCCACGACGAAAGGGCAACAATATCTGCACCGGCATACACCGCGTCCACATCACGAATCCACGAGGTAAACGTAAGCAGCTGGTCGCCGGGTTCATGTGCAAACGGCAGCTGCAGTTCGCGGGCGGCTGCTTCCAGCTCTGCGCGCGATTCGCCGTCGCCCACGATAAATGCTTTCCATTTCCGGTTGGTTTGTTTGGCGGCGGCAGCAACGGCTTCGAGGAACAGGCGGTGATTTTTTACCGGTACCAGCCGACCTACAATCACTACCGCCAGCGTATCATCTGCAACCTGCCAGTGTTTCCGGAACGCCGCGCGTTTTTCTTCCTGCCGGTCACGGAAGCGCGTAAGGTCGAAGCCGAGCGGTACAACAGTTATTTTCTCCGGCGCGCAGATGTGGTGGATGTTGCCCAGTTCCTCTTTCTGCTTTTGGCTGATGGCCACAATGGCCGACGATTTACGCGCAAGGTACCGCTCAATCTGTTTATAAACCGTGGTGGTTGTTTTGCCGAAATAGGAGTGAAACACATGCCCGTGAAAGGTATGTACAATCACCGGCACGTTTTCGTGATACGCGGCTAAGCGTCCCAGCGCACCGGCTTTGGAGGCATGCGTGTGTACAATGTCCGGTTTGAAATCGCGGATCAGTTTTTTGATTTCGCGGTACGCCTGGTAATCGGCAAACGGCGATACCGAACGGCGCATGGATGGAATAATGACCGGGTTCAGTCCGAGCGAATTCACAATAAATTCCGAACTGTCTTCGCTTTCATCTTTGGCTCCGCCCACAAGCAGCGTTTCAAAATCGGCCGGCAGGTATTTGCTGAGGTAAGCCACATTAAATGTAGGCCCGCCCAGGTTAAAACGATTGATGATGCGGAGTATGCGCGGCATAGTCAGTTCATGTATTTATTCCACCAGTGCTGAAAAACAACGAGCGCCCACACGCGCGCCACCGCATCGCCCGGACTCGCCGAATCGAGCTGCCGGAGCAGTTCCGTCACTTTTTCGGGCCTGAAAATGCCCTGCGCTTTGATGCGTTCCGGGGCCAGCAACGTGTATATGGTGCTGCGCAGTTCGTTGCGGAACCAGTGCAGCAGTGGCACTTCGAAGCCCTGTTTGCGCCGCGCAAAGGTTTCGGCGGGAAGCAATGCGGCAAATGTTTCTTTCAGAATTTTTTTCTGCTGCGTGGCATCTATTTTATACGCTGATGGAAGTTGCATCACAAAATCCACCAGTTCGTGATCGAGAAACGGCGAACGCACTTCCAGGCCGTGGCACATGCTCATGCGATCTACTTTTACCAGCATGTCGCCGCCGAGTACGAGTTGCATATCGCAGTACAGCTGGCTGTTTATCGAAGCATTTTTAGTTAAGTGATGAAGCAGCTCGTCTTTCCGCTGATCACTTTCGTTTTGTGTATCGTTCACTAGCATTGCTGCAGCCGCATGTACCGACGTATAACCCGCCCAGCGCCAGTAACGTTCGTCAGCATCCAGTTGCATGCCTTCCGCAAAACGGCGGAGCTGGCGGATGCGGTTACCGCTTTTCGAATTGCGCGAAGCCGGAAGCATTTGCCACAGCGGGTTGCCTGCTTTCACCAGCTGGCTGCGCAATCCGCCGTACATGGCCAGCCACGTTGCGCGGTGTTTGTTGTACCCGGCAAACAGTTCGTCGGCTCCGTCGCCGGATAAAGCAACCGTAATATGATCGCGGGTTTTGCGGCTGAGTATACTAACCGCGAGTGCAGATGAATCGGCAAACGGTTCATCCAGGTAATCGAGTGTTTCTTCAAGATGCTCCAGCAGGTCGGCGTTGCGCAGCATAAATACAGTATGATCTGTGCCGATGTGTTTGGCCGTTTGCCGCGCGTGTGCGGTTTCATCAAACAGCGGTTCATCTGCAAACCCGATGGAAAACGTATGCAGTTTGCTGGTGTGTTTTGCAGCAAGCGCAGCAACTACAGAAGAATCAACACCCCCGCTGAGAAACGCGCCCAGCGGCACATCCGAAACAAGACGGCGTTGAACAGCCGCTTCCGTCAGCGCAGCTAATTCTGTTTTGGCATCGGCGTACAGCACGTTGCTTTCCGTAACGGGCAGCGTGTACCACGTGGAATGTACCGGCTGCAGATTTGTACCGATGCGCATAAACGTTCCGGGAGCGAGTGGCTGCACATTTTTAAACATGGACCAGTTTCCCGGCGGTACATAATTGAGGTGCAGGTACAGCGAAAGTGTTACGTAGTCAAGTTCCTTCGGAATGCCCATCGCCAGCAGCCCTTTCAGTTCCGATGCAAAATAAAATGCACCGGGTTGCTGTGAAATGTAAAGTGGTTTTTCGCCGTAGCGGTCGCGCGCGATGAAGAGTTCCTGCTGTTCATTATCCCAAATCGCAAATGCAAAAAAGCCGTTGAGTGTGCGCAGCATTTTTTCGCCCTGCGAAATGTAAAGCGTGAGCAGCACTTCGGTATCGCTGCCGGTGCGGAACGTGTGTCCCTGCGTAATTAATTGCTCCCGCAGTTCGCGGTAATTAAAAATTTCGCCGTTAAATACGATCGTGTAACGTCCGCTGCTGTCGCCGAAAGGCTGTGCAGCTGCATCGCTGGTATCAATTACCGCGAGGCGTGTATGGCCGAGTGCAATGCCGGTTGCTGCAAAAACACCGTTCCCGTCAGGACCACGGCGCGCCAGCGCTTTAACAGCATGCTGTATGTATGCAGTTCCCTTTGCTTCGTTCAGTTCAGGCTGAAACAATCCGGCAATGCCGCACATCCGTGCTTATGGTTTGATGGCGATGACCGAAATTTCCACGTTCACATCTAAGGGCAGACGTGATACCTGCACGGTTTCGCGGGCGGGATAGTCGCCGGTGAAATAGGTTCCGTAAATGGCATTTACTTTGGCGAAGTTATTCAGGTCGGTAAGAAAGATCGTTGTTTTCACTACGTGCGAAAAATCCATGCCGGCATCGGTTAAAATGCCCTTCACGTTTTCCATCACGCGTGTGGTTTCGGCTTCAATGTTTTCGTTATGGATACGGCCGTCAACCGGGTCTTTGCCCACCTGGCCTGAAACAAATAACATGTTATTAAAAAGCACCCCGTGGCTGTAAGGTCCGATAGGTGCAGGCGCATTGGCCGAAGTGATGATTTTTTTCATACGATGCAGTTATGGAACAAAGATAGGGTTTTCAGATTTCAGACTTCCAGATTTGAGATGTCAGACTTGTTTGTATTACAAAACCGGATCGGTTTATCTCAAAACTGATAGTCTGAAATCCGGGAAACTCATATATCAAATCTGAAGAAAAATGAACCACAAACATTAAAGCATCTCAGGGACATAAAAGTTCCATTAAATCATCCCCGCTCCGCGGCCAAAAGCTCTGCAATCGTTTTTCCTTCGCGGTTGCCGTGGTTGCTTTGAGCCCACAGGTGATAGGCAAAATCGTTGAACCGGTAGGCGATGGCCGGATCGGTGCGCAGCTTGTCGAGTTCCTGCTGCAGCATGCCGAGAATTGCATCGCGGTTTTCTCCGGCATCGGCCAGGTAGCGGTTAAAGTGCCAGGTGAGCGTTTCTTCCAGGGCGGTGCAGGTATCGTATTTGTGCATCAGCTTCAGGTTCGTTTTCAGACGCGAAGCCAGCAGGTCGTCGTTTTTCAGTTCAAAATGCAGCAGCAGTTCAATGGCCAGTATGTTTTCTAAAATGTTGCGCGAAAGGCGGCGCTGGTCGGTGGTAAGCAGGCGGTTGAGCCAGCGCAGGGCGGGGTGGAAGCGGCCGGTGTAAAAATAATGCACCATCATGTTGTAACAGATGATGGCGGTGGCCACACTGGTAAGCGTGCGCGCATTCGTATCAATAAACTGTTCCACTGCGGGCAGCATCGCATCAATCTCGGCATGTTTTCCTTCCGCATTTTTCAGCGTCAGCTGCACCATGGTAATGCGTTCTTCCATCGCCACGCGGTCGCTTTTGAAACGCGCTTTGTAGTGCAGCACGCGTTCAATCAGCTGATCCACGTCGGCCGTTTTACCGCGGTCGGTAAGCAGCACCGCGGCGTTGTTGAACAGGTTGAGGATACTGCCGATGCCCGTGGTCAGTTTTTCAAGGTTGGTCTGCAGCCCGGTTTCCAACGCTTCCAGCGCATAGTTCAGCGCCAGTTCGTTGCTGCCGGTAAAGCGGTAATACAGCGACAGCGCACTCAGCCGCACAATGCGTGTTTCGGCCGTGGCATATTCCGGCGGCTCAGGCAGCAGCGCCTCAAACAGCGCAACGGTTTCGGCATTGTCCTGTTTGACAAAGCTGCCCGCGGCCTGGTTGTTCACAAAATGCGAAAGCCGGAACGACAGCGAGCGGTAGTGCAGGTACGTATCGTATTGTTTCAGCGCAAACCGGTAGTACGCCATGTCGTGCGTTACCAGCTCGGCCAGCAGTTCTTTGGAATTCAGTTTTACGGCAATTTTTTCGGTCAGCTGTCCAGCCTGCAATGCCAGCAGCGGACGTTCTTCGGCTTCGCAGATGCGTTTTATTTTGCGCACACGTTTCAGTGCCTGCTCAAACAGGCCTTTGGTATAAAGCACATGGGCGCGGGCCAGCTGCCGCTGTACATCGAGCTGAAAATCTTCTGTTTCGGTTTTGCGCGCAATCACATCCAGCAGCAGGTCGAACAGGTAGGCGCGGGTAACGTGCAACTGGTCGCCGAATTTTCCGGCAGCAATTTTGGTTTTTAGTTTTTTGGCATCATACGTCTCCATGTTTTCGTAAATCGAAAACAGGTGCAGGTAGCTGTTGCCGCCCTTGCGCTCGTATTTTTTCGACTGCAGCTTAAAAATCCGCTTCTCTTCGGGGCTCATCGCCCGTATCAGTTCAAAGAGGGGTTCGGTATCCATCAGGTGCTTTGTATTGTGTTTTGCCGGGAGCTAAAATAGGGAAAGAAGCGTTAATAAAAATCAGGGCTAGTGGATTAGCGATTTACGGATATTTATGGTGTGCTGGAATTAAATGATCATTTATATCAGGCATCTTACATATAGTTGGCAGTGGCAGGCAGCAGTGGCAGTCGGAAGGAGTTTCAGAAGATGAATCTGTTCCTTACGAAAACACGACTGCCACTGCATACTGCTGCTGCCACTAATTGTAGATTCTATTTTGTAAAAATATTTTTACCCCGGAATCTATTTTAATAGATCATTTATTTCGTAATAACCGTAACCGGTTTCACCGCCAACAATTCCTTTACACGTATTACCGCTTCCTGGTTGCGCGGTGCCTGGATAGAGCCGAGCACTTTGCGTTTTTCTTTGCCGGTGAGGTGCCAGCTTAACGAAATGCGGTCGGGTGTATCGTTCTGCAGCTGGAAATCAATAACGGTGAGCGGACAATTCAACCAGTGCGGCGTGTATTCCAGTTCGCGGTCGAAATTGTAATTCTGCACCACGAACAGGTTGTCGTAAAAACTGCCGAGCGGTTTGGCCAGCGCCTGGAAGAGCGAGGGGTGGGGTTCCGCTTCCGGTGCTTTGTTTTTCGGCATGTCGCGCGTCTGTATCATCACCACGCCGCTGGTATTGGCTGCAATCCATTCGCGGAACACGTAAACGAAACGCAGCGCATTTACAATACCGTAATTGTCGCGCATACCGGCATCGAACACTTCCACCACCGGGTCGGAGGGAAGCTGTGCGCCGGGCGTGATGTAGGGGAACGATGCACTCATGCGCAGCACCGAACTGAAACGCACATCGGCCGCGCCCTGTTTTTCAAAAAAGCGGCTGAACTCAATCGCGTCTGAAACCTGCGGATAATTTACCCCCGCATGCGCCTGTCTTCCGGTGAGGTACGAAACCCCCTGCGACGAAATGACCATGCGCCGCCCGTCGTTTACCACGGTGGGCGAAAACAGCATCATTGGTATGCGTGCCTGCTGTTCGGCTTCGCGGTAGGCCGACAGCGGTTTTTCAAAAACATAACCGGTATTTTCATTCAGTTTTTCTTCCAGCGCATACGCCCGGTTTTTGCTGTATGCCTGCCCGTTAATGGTGTGTTTCTGCAGGGGAATAAACCAGTCGTTAACCGCAATGCTGAATGCCAACGGGTTCAACAGGTCTTTCGAAATGTTTTCGCATAACTGTGTTGATGGAGTTCCGCCCTCAAGCAGTTGCTCGCGCATGTACGCCGCTCCCAGCATGCCCCCCGATGAACCGCAGATGAGCCCGATGTGCGGCAGCAGTGCATGTCCGCTGGCGCTGTCGGTGTACAGCATGGTGTGCAATGTCCACAGCGATGAACGCAGTCCGCCCCCGCTGCAGTTAAAAATCACGAACGGCGGTTTCACCGAATCGCTGCCCTGGTTTTTGATTTTCCAGTTTTCGAGCATGCGTATGGTTTGCAGCGAATCGTTTTTGCGCCACTGTGCCGTGGTGTCGTAATACGTCAGCGTGTTTTGTGTATAGGTGGCCGGGGCTACTTTGTAGTTCATGCCGTAGGCCTGCGTTTTGTTATCAAAAAAATCGAACCGGTGCAGCGTATTCAGCAGCAGCAGGAATGCGATAAACGCCGTGCCCGCCCAGCCCCGGAACCACGTCTGCAGCACGCCCGTCAGCACGAGGTACATCGTAAACAACAGGAAAATACTGGCCCCGGCAGGAATCATAAACGCGTGGTAATCGCGGAACGTACCGAGAATGAGCAGGGAAATAATAACAGCTGCTTCAAAAAAAACGGCGTTGTAATGGTTCTGTTTAAATACCTGGATGAGCATTTCCTTGTCGTAATGTTCAAACGAACGTGCGCGCCGTAACTGCGTAAGTGTGCCGATGTACGTTTCCACGTGCCAGTCGCGGGCCTCGCGGGTTACGTTCAGCGTTTTCCACTTCATGTTCTGCTTCAGGATAATGCGTTTTACTTTGCGGCGCTTGTGCACTTCCTCGCTGTATTTCACCCCGTACAGGCGCGAAATGTCTTTGTTGGTGCGCATGAAATAGAAAAACGAAAGCACGATAAATACCGCATTTCCCGCAAAAAATGCAAGCAGGAAAAACAACTGGGAAGAAACCGGTGTATGTTCCGTAACCAGGAACGAACGGATTTTGATGCTGTAAACGACCAGGAAAAGCAGGGGAATAATGGAGTTGTTGTAACAGAATTTAATGAACGGGTTCGACAACGTGGCGAGAAACGGGAACCGGAATGCATTTAAAATGTACACCGAAATGTTATACGCAATGATGAAACCGCCGCACGAAAAACCGACAATGAAATAGGCGAACGCATCCACCCGGTCGAGGTATTCCGGGTGCAGGAAGAGGTAACCCACGCCGTACCGCGAACCAAACGAACCGGTAACGCAGCCGAACAGCACCAGCCAGAAAAGCAGGATGACGTGGTTTTTCTTTAACTGCACCAGCAACAACTGGAACGGGAAAAAGTAAAACAGGCGTTTCAGAAAAGGGTACTTCTTAAGTAGTCGTTTCATAGCTGCGGGGTGCTTTATTATATACGAAACGAATGAAAAAAAGTTTTGGTATGTGCTGTGGCTGTCATTCACTAACCACTAAGGCCTTGCGCTCTCGCCCGCACACCCACGAAAGCTCGCACAAAGTACACGATGAATTCAATTCTTTGTGGCCTTTGTGCAAAGCGCAGCGCCTTTGTGTGTGCAGCGGCTGTTTTGTGTGCGGGACGTTGTGGTTAATGAACCCCGAACTACCCGATCTTGCTGTTTACAATCTGCAGGATTTCGGTTTCCAGGGCTTTTGCTTTTTCTTCGATTGCTGCGCCTTTTGCAATGATATCGGCTGCAAATGGTTTGTCGCTTAAACCGGACGCGTTGATTTTTACATTCAGGTAAGCGCCCATCACCGCAGAGCGTGCGGCCAGCGCACCCACACCGGCATCGGTTACCGAATTCGGGTTGCCCTGTTCGGCCATGGCTTTGATCACATCCATGGATGCAAAAGCCGCTTCCATTACGCGTAATGGCACTTCGGTGGCATACTGCGTTGCTTCCTGGATGGCGGCGGTGCGTGCGGCTTTTTCGGCGTCAGTAGTTTTCGGCAAACCGAAGGCATTCATAATGCGGTTGAAGGCCTGCGTATCTTCATCCACTAAGCGGATGAGCTGCTGCTGGTAAACGGTTCCTTTTTCAGCCCAGTCCGAAAACTCCTTCCAGCGTTCGTCCCAGCCGCGTTTGTGCGACGAGAGGTTGGCCACCATCGTAGCCAGTGCTGCGCCCAGTGCACCCATATACGCTGAAATGGATCCGCCACCCGGGGCAGGACTTTCGCTCGCGGTTTCGTCGGCAAAATCGCGCAGCGACATATTTACCAGTTTGCTGTCGGCGGCGTTGCGCAGCAGGTATTCGATGATGCGTTCTTCCGGTTTAAACGGTGCCAGTTCATCCAGGCCCAGCGATTTCACGGCAATTTTGATCAGTTCTTTTTCCGATACGCCGGTGGAGCGTTCCTGTTTTTCCAGGAAATATTTCCCCGCATCCAGCAGCGCCTGCAGCGGGATGAGACCTACCAGCTCCGAGCCGGTTACGCGCATGCCGCGTTCGGTGGCGCGTTTGCATACTTCATCAAACGCAATGTGTACGGGCGTTACGGAAATGTTGGTGAGGTTCATTGAAATTTGCGCCACACCGTATTCTTCAATGTACCAGCCGATGGCTTTAACACATTTCAGCGAGCCGGGAATAACCACCGGGTTACCGTTCGCATCTTTCACCGGGTTGCCTTTCGCATCTTTTTCGGTACGGCCGGCTTCGCGCACATCAAATGCGATTGCGTTGGCGCGGCGGGTAGAGGTGGTGTTGAGGTTGATGTTATACGCCACCAGGAAATCGCGCGCACCGATAACCGTGGCACCGCGGCGTGCATCCATTTCGGCCGGACCGAAATCCGGTTTCCATTCGGGCAGTTTTATTTTTTTGAAAAAACCTTCGTATTCCCCGGCACGGATTACCGACAGGTTGCTGCGTGATTTGTCGGTTTGAGCGGCTTCGTACAGATACACCGGCAGGTTTAAACCATTTCCGACACGTTCACCGAGCTGCTGCGCGTATTTCGCCGTTTCTTCCATGCTGATGTTTGCAATTGGAATGAGCGGACATACATCGGTTGCGCCCATGCGCGGGTGTTCGCCTTTGTGTTTGCCCATATCAATCAGTTCGCCGGCCGTTTTAATGGCCAGGTATGCGGCTTCCACCACGGCGGCCGGTTCACCCACAAACGTAACCACGGTGCGGTTGGTGGCTTTGCCCGGATCAACGTTGAGCAGGCGCACGCCTTCCACGCTTTCAATTTTGTCGGTAATCTGTTTGATGATATGCAGGTCGTTTCCTTCAGAAAAATTCGGAACGCATTCAATGAGCTGTTTCATAAGATGTGTTGCTGTAAAATACGGTGCGAAACTACGAAAATTTAATTTGATACAATCCAGGCAGAAAAGAAGCAGTGTAGCGTTTTGTCCAATTTCGCTAAAAGTATTTATTTTGTCTGAAAGTCTACTTATTAAAGGGTGTTATATGATTATTGATCTTTGTATGATCTGACGATAAAACATATTTATACGACATTTGTCCATTGAGCGCCTTTTGCTTTCGGTTCACCTTTGTAAAAAAAAACGAACCGCCATGCGTACACTTCTTTTTTCCCTCCTCGTTGCCCCGGCGATGCATGCACAGACCTTATCCTGGTCGCAGCAAACCTCCGGCACCACTGCCAACCTGCACGATGTGTTTTTTACATCGCCCGACACCGGATATGTAACCGGTGACACTACGTTATTACTGCGCACTACCGACGGTGGCCTCACGTGGTCGGCTTTGCCGGCTGCTCCGCACAACGGTACAAAATCGCAGGCCATCTGGATGTTTACCAACAGCACCGGCATGCTCACACCGGATTACATGGGCAGTTCACCGCTGCGCACTACCAATGGCGGACAGAACTGGTCGGGCACACCATCGCAGGCTGGCAATCCGTGTTTTCCCGACGGATTCTTTTTTGCTTCGCCCACTGAAGGATTTATTTATGGCACCGGCTGTTTCGGCGGCTGTTTTATTGCCCGATGGAACGGCAGCGGCTGGGTTGCAGATCAGATGCTTTATTATGGAGTTACGCCATCGTTCACTTCCATCGGCATCAAAGGCATGGCCAAAGACCCGGTGAATAACGTGTACGTGGCCGTAGGCGATTACGGCAAAATTTTCCGCTCTACCAATGGCTTCCAGACCTGGGATACGATTGCTTTTAATGATACTGTAGATTTCACGGCCATTGATTACGTGGGCAACAATACGTTTATGGCGAGTGCAAAATCACCGTTCAACTGTATTTATCTTTCAACCGATGGCGGACTTACATTTGCTCCTGATCCGAATTTTGCGCTCACGTTTTTTTACCCGGAATTTTATGATGTAGATGTTGTTTCGAATGGTTTCGGTGTCGCAGGTGGCATTGCACAAACCGGCAACACCGGTTTCCTGCAGTGGCGCGATGCCTCCGCAGGCTGGATGGGTGGCGGTTACCAGCCGGTGCCGCATGCCATTAACGCGGTGTTTGTAGTTGATTCGGTCAATGCATTTGCAGTAGGCGACAGCGGGCAAATTTACCATTGGGGATTATCAACCGGCATCGGTGTAAACGAATACAGCACGGCAACACTTGCCATCTATCCGAATGTGCTTGCAGCCGGTGATGTACTAACGCTGCAGTTACCGGGAAGCGCTGCGTGGCAGCTTGAAATTTTTGATGCCGCCGGTCAACGTGTGTGCAGCAAAGCAAACGTATCCGGAAAAACAACACTGTCTGTAAACGCATTTGCCACTGCAACCGGCATGTATTTCTGCCGTGTGGCTGATGCGCGTGGCAATGTACGAACCGGTAAGGTGCTGGTACGATGATCTTTTTGTTGCTCGCGGGCAAGGCCGCGTTTTATGCGCAACAATGATCCCGATGGGGTGATGTGATTGTTTATCAGATCAGCATTGGTTTTCCGATAATGATCTGGCCGTATCATGTCACCCCTTCAGGGTTTTTGAATGGAATTAACCTGTGTTTTCTATTATCATGTCATCCCTTCGGGATTTCATTGTATTACTTCGCACAGACTTGTCCCGCATGTCCAAAATAAACCAATACCAGCGGGACACTTTCCGGTTACTTGCAAAATGTAATCCCGGGAGATGACCTGATTTTTTCAAACAATTGTTTTATTAAAAACCACTCGTATATCATGCACACCTGTATCTGAACTCCGCGCAGCGTTTCCTTTTCAAACATCGGTTCCGCTCATTTGTTATATATGCAGTAATTAATTCGCGTCCTGCGATATCGTTTATCTAAATTTACTGCATTATGAAAATCAAAGCACTTACCCTGCTCACCGATAAGCTCCGTGAACAAAAAACATTTTACACACAAACCCTTGGTTTTACCTGCATTGCCGAAACAGCTGATTCGTTCAGTGTGCGCGTGGGCTGGTCGGTGTTAACGTTCCGGCAATCGGAAAAAAGGTACCTGTATCATTTCTGTTTTCTCATCCCGTCAAACAAATTACACGAAGCACTGGCCTGGACCGAGCAACGCGTTCCGGTGGTGGAAATTGAAAACGGTGAAAAAACGGTGAACTTCGATATCTGGAATGCCGATTCGTTTTATTTCTACGATGCAAGCGGAAACATTGCCGAGTTTATTGTGCGTTACGACCTGGATAATCCCACTGATGCGCCGTTTACAATAACCGATGTACTGTGTGTAAATGAAATCGGGCTCGGTACTGCTGATGTTGCCGGGTTAAATGAAACGCTTACGCAAACGCTGCAAACCCCATTCTGGAAAGGCGACCTGGAGCGGTTCGGAACAAATGGCACACAGGAAGGATTGTTCCTGCTTCCGGATTACAACCTGAAGCCAACCTGGTTTCCTACCGAAATTAAAATTGAACCGCACCCGGTTACAGTAACCGTTGAACATGACGGGGTTACTTCCACGATTGAATATGTAAATGGTGAAGTAAGACGGGTGGAGGAGGGGTGATTTATATGTTGGTGTTTTTGTAATACATTAAAATAAACCATACTTTAGCAGGACTCCCGATAATTGTTATTTCTGCATGATGCAACTCCCGTGTTATCGTGTTATTTATCAAAATAACGTAAGCACTTTATGAAAATCGTTCTGCAATCCTGGCTCGTCGTTTTAATTTACTGTTTGGTTTCGGCCACGCCTGTTGTTGCCCAGTGTGGCTATCTTGATCAGAAATTCGGTACAGATGGAATTGTTGTAACATCAATCGATACAGCTAATGCAGATGCAGCAGCGGTTGCTGTGCAGGCCGATGGTAAAATTGTGGCGGCAGGTAAATGCAGGAGATACGGTTTCGATTGTTTTACATTGGTTCGTTATACCAGCACCGGTTTATCAGACCCAACATTTGGACTTGGTGGCGTTGCAGTTCACCGTGTTGGGATTGCAAATTCAAATATTACGGCAATCGCAATTCAACCCGATGGGAAAATTGTGGCCGGAGGAATAAGCATGCTGACAAACGCTATAAGTCCAAAACTAACCCTTGCCCGGTTCAAGTCAAACGGGAAGTTCGATTCAACTTTCAGCCAGGATGGAATATTGATCCCTGCGAATAACTGGGTCGTATCAGGAGGGAAAGTTTATATCGCACTGCTTCCTGATAATAAAATTATAGCAGCGGCGCAAACAGGCACAGGTGTTCATGCTATTTACCGGTATAATTCTGATGGCAATCCCGATTCAACATTCGGTTCGAATGGAAGCGTGATTACCGGTTTACAAACCATTGATTATGAGTTGTCCGGTTTTACTGTTCAGGCAGACGGAAAAATTTTAACCACAGGCACTTGTGTATCGCTCCAGCCGCAGTATGCGATGCTTCGCTACAATGCTACAGGCACTATTGATACTGCATTTGGTTCCGGGGGCATGGTTTATTTTCCGATACAGTCTCCGCAGAGTCGCCCGGTAGCAGTTGCCGAACGTCCTGACGGAAAATTATCCGTTGCGGTTTGTAAGTATTACAATCACCCAACAGTGACGTTATATGGTTTTAATTCTGATGGCAGCGTAGATAACGCATTTGGAACGAACGGCAAGGTTACTGCAAGCCCGTTAAATCCCGGTGTATTATTTGCCATGCTTATCCGGCCTGATGGAAATATTATGGTTACCGGCTCCGCAGGGATCGATAACTTTAATGCAATCTTCGTTCTGTCTTACAAGGCCGATGGCACCCCGGATGCTTTGTTTGATAGAGATGGTTTGTCGATAATTACCGCTGATTCGAAACACAGGGCAGGTGAAGCTATTGCGTTGTCGCCTGATGGTGATATCATTATTGCAGGTATTCAGTCCGATAACAATGGCCAGGATATATTGGTTGCACGTTACCGGGGATGCCCGGTTTCACCGGAATTTACAACACTTACTGTTTACCCTAATCCGGGCGATGGCACACCGGCATTGCAAACAGATAATATACTCACGAATGCGACCCTTGAAGTTTACAATATGCTTGGTGAAAAGATTCTTGAACAAACAGGACTCAACGGCCAGATTCATTTTCTTGATGCGGAGTCGCTGCTTGCCGGAACCTATTATTTTCAACTAACACAGGATGGTAAAATACTCGGTGGAGGTAAGTACATCAAAGTAAAAAAATGAGTTATTCAATTCGCCTAGCAGGCAATGCAAACGCTGTGCATTGTAAAAGTACAACCGGGGCACTTTTTTATCCTCTGAAATTTAACCAGCTCTGTGCAGCAGGCTGTTCCGCGGAAAGCGGTTGCGCCCGACCGCATTTATTTTTCAATAACCCGGGAAAAGTTTGCGTCGTTGCAGTTGTGATGGCTTGAAATAAATTGTATTTTAGCAGTGCTCCCGGAAGTCATTTTTTGTGCATGATACAACTCCCGTGTATTCGTGTTATTGATCAGAATAACTTAAACACGTTATGAAATACCGTCTGCAATCCCAGGTCATCGTTTTAATTTGCTGTTTGTTTGCTGTCCTGCCTGCGATGGCCCAGTGTGGCTATCTTGACCGTGGTTTTGGCACAAACGGTATAGCAGTTGCGACTGTCAGAGATAGCGTCTGCGAGGCAGCTGCAGTTGCTGTGCAAACCGACGGTAAGATTGTAGCGGCAGGGAGTAGCAGGATTGGAAATGTTGAATGTTTTACATTAATCCGTTATAACAGCGATGGAGGAATAGATAGGTCTTTTGGCCTTAACGGTATTGTTGCATACCAGGTTGGTTTATCCAATTCAAATATTACGGCAATCGTAATTCAGCCCGATGGTAAAATAGTGGTGGGGGGGATCAGCAGGATGACAAATGTGTCAATTCCAAAACTTACCCTTGCCCGTTTTACTTCCGATGGGCATTTCGATCCAACATTCGATCAGGATGGAATTGTTACCCCCACAAATAACTGGGCGTTTTTCGGATTGAAAATATTTGTTGCGCTGCAACCCGATAATAAAATTATTGCAGGAGGGCAAACTGCAGGAAGTGTTCATGCCATTTTTCGGTACAATACAGACGGAAGTCCCGATTCTACATTTGACACGAATGGCAATGTGATTACCTCATTGCAGACAATAGGTTACGAGTTACGGGGGCTTACACTCCAGGCAGATGGAAAAATTTTAACCACTGGCGTTTGTGGATATTTCCAACCTCAGAATGCGATGCTTCGGTACAATTCAACTGGCGAAATAGACACTACATTTGGTACAGGCGGGATGATTTTTTTTCCTTTTCAGCCCCAGAGCCAACCGGTAGCGGTAGCAGAACGGCCCGATGGAAAAATGGTGGTTGCTGTCAGTAAATATTATAATCCTCCATCTGTGTGGTTATTTGGTTTTAATCCGGATGGCAGCGTTGATACCGATTTTGGAAACAACGGTATCGTAACAGCAAGCCCTTTAAATCCCTGCGCTTTAAATGACATGAAGGTTCGTTCTGATGGCACCATAATACTTACAGGTTGTGCGGGGATAGATAACTTTTATACAATTTATGTGCTGTCCTTTAAGCCTGACGGTACCCCGGATGAATTGTTCGATGGGGATGGTATGGCAATAATACCACATAATTCGACGATGATGAATAGCCGTGCAGTTGCCATTGCTCCCAACGGTGATATTGTAATTGCCGGATCAAAGACGGAAAACTATATTCAGTATATGTTGGCTGCCCGTTTTCGCTATTGCAAGGTTTCTCCGGAATTTACAACATTAACTGTTTATCCTAATCCGGGCGATGGTGCCCCCGCATTTCAAACAGATAACATCCTGGATAATGCCACTGTAAACGTATATAATGTACAGGGAGCCCGGATAATGCAGCAATCGGGGCTGAACGGGCAGTGGCATATCCTGCACGCGGAGTCGCTACCTGCAGGGCTATATTATATCCAACTTATTCAGGATGGTGCAGTACTGGGCTGCGCAAAATACATCAAAGTACAGGACTGATTTGTACGTTGCCGCGCAGGGGCCGCTTTTGTGCAAACCTGTTTCGCAATGGAAAACACATGATGTACTCCATTCACCCAAACAATCGTATTTTTACCCGGCACAGGCTGATGCGAAACTCCGTTGATAACAGGCCGTTGCTGACTTAAACGGTAATCATGAATAATACACAATCCCTCCGCTTGTTTGCACGCTGCAGCCTGTTAACCTGTCTGCTTACGGTTTCGTTTATGCGGCACGGTCCGCAGCAGGATAACAAAACAAAAAGCATTGTCCTGAAAAACGTACATGTTATTCCGATGACACCCGGCAGCGCTGTGCTTGACAATGCAACCGTAGTTATTACCGGGAACCGCATCGCTTCCATAAACGGTACAATTCCCGCAGGGGCTGAAGTCATTGACGGCAAAGGCCGCTGGCTCATTCCCGGGCTGGCAGATATGCATGTACACCTTGCAGCCGACGCTTTTTTCGGACCGAAACAGCCGCTGCAATCGCCCGACGTTGTTTTTAATACGCAGGATTTGATGACCCCGTTTATTGCAAACGGCGTTACCACGGTGCTCGATCTGAATGCCAACATGGAAACCTTCGGGCAGAAAAAAGAAATTGAACACGGCCATGTTATAGGTCCGCGCATTGCCCTTGCAGCGCTCATTAACGGCGGAAAAGGGCAGGGCCGTATTGCAAACACACCCGAAGAAGGCCGGCTGTTCGTGCGCAGTGCCAAAGCAGAAGGATATGATTTTATCAAACTGTATTCGGAACTGAACGAAGAAACGTTTGCCGCCATTATTGATGAAGCCGCTAAACAGGGAATGAAAACCATCGGGCATATTCCGGATGTGTTCCAGGGAAAAGTAGAAAACGCATTTGTGCCGAATTTCGGAATGGTAGCACATGCCGAAGAATTTTCAAAGCAGTCAGACAGTCTGAATATGGCCGATGCAAAACGTTTTGCGCAACTTTCAAAACAGCATGGAACCTGGCTTACGCCTACGCTTACCACCATGGACTGGATTGCCTCGCAGGCGTACAGCCTCGACCGGCTGAAGGCATCGCCAACATTGCAGTATGTGCATCCGCTGCTGCAAAGCAAATGGTTGACTGCAAACAATTACAACAAAAATGCAACACCCGAAAGAGCAGCTTATTTCGACGATCTCGTAAAATTTCATGTGCTGCTGGTGCAGGCTTTTCATGAGGCCGGTGTGCCCATGGTAGCCGGATCGGATGCCGGGGTTTCGGGTGTGGTAATCGGTTTTGCATTGCACGATGAACTGGAACAGCTTGTGAAAGCGGGGCTCACACCGGAAGAGGCCCTGGCCGCTGCCACCCGCCTGCCGGCCGTATGGATGGGAACCGACAGCCAGCTCGGAACCATTGAAGCCGGTAAACTGGCCGACCTGGTGCTGCTGGATGCAAATCCGCTGACCGATATTAATAACACACGCAAAATCGCAGGGGTAATTGTAAACGGCAAATGGCTGCCCAAAACAAAAACGGATGCGATGCTTGCGGATCTGTCCAAACGAAACACCGCCGCCAAAGAGCAGTTTGACTGGAAAACAACGATCAACAGGAGAAAGAATTAGAAACTGTTGCGGCGTTTTTTTATCCCCTGAAAAATCACCAGATTTGTTAAACCGGCAATAGCCGCCGCACCAGTATGAAAAAATCTGTTTTTATATTCCTGCTCCTGTGCATGCCTTTGCTGGCAGCAGCCCAGGATGTGCTTTCGCAACGATATGCGTTCCTGGAACTGGCCGGAAGCGGCGGACTCGGTTCGCTCAATTACGAACGCCCGTTTTTTCAGAAAAACAACAGCATCTTTACATGGCGCGCTGGTTTAAGCATTGCACCCATTGATAAAAACAACGGCTTCGGCGTGGTATTTCCCCTGATGGCCAACGTGATGATCGGGAAAAACGCACACAAGCTGGAGGCCGGGCTGGGACAGGGGATTACGTTTACCACCAAAGGCAGCTTTTTTGTGCGCGCCCCCGCTGCACTCGGTTACCGGTATCAGCCGGCAGACAAACGTGTTTTTTACCGCGTTACCTACACGCCGCTGATTTCGTACCTGATTGATTTCCAGGTGGAGCAATGGTTTGGGGCGAGTATAGGGTTTACGTTTAATAAAAAAACAAAATGAAAAAAGCCGTTATTGCCGCGTTTGGGGTTTTGCTGTTCTGCGGCTGCAGCAAGGAAAAATATTTTGATGGTCCGGAGTTTTACACGGACGGTTTCGAAAATTACAACGTGCTCGATTCGCTGCTGCTGCCCGACGATTTGTACTGGTCGTACACACAGCTTACCATTCCGGGCAACACCATTACGGTGGATACGGCACGCAAACACAGCGGCAACAAAGCGCTGAAATTTGATGGCGCAGGAACTACCGGCGAAACGCTTTCGAAATGCAGCATTACCAAACAACACATGGCATTCTGGGAAGGCGAAACCGTTCGCCTCAGCGCCTGGTATTACGTGGAAGGCATCGCGCCTTTGGAATGGCTGTTCCTGATGGACCTCGAAGAACAGGCCGCGATCGGTGCAGGCCCGGGAATGCGCCTGGCGCTGGTGAACAACAAACTGCGCGTGGAATTCAAATTTAATCAGCCCGACATTTTGCAAAACACCGGCACCGAACTGGAATTGCCCCGAAACCAATGGGTGCAGCTGGAGTGGGAAGTAAAGCTGTCGCAGAAAAAGAAAGGCACCGTTAAGCTGTGGCAAAACGGGCAGCTCATCATCGACAGCAAAGACAAAATTACACTGCCCAAAGATTTCATCTATTCGCAGCAGGGCACCAAGGGCATGTACAGCAGCTGCGAATTCGGGATGACGGCCAACGGTACTCCCGATCCGGTTAAAATTTGGGTGGATGATGTGCGGATAGAGCGGGTGGATTAAAATCATGCATTAAACCGGTTGCAGAATGACCGATAAATACAAAGGCATCTACCGCAGCGATTCGTTTCGCCTGAAAAACTGGGATTACCGCAGCATGGGGGCGTATTACATAACCATCTGCACCCGCGACCACGAACATTTTTTCGGGCACATCCGCGATGGCAAAATGCATTTGTCGCAACAGGGTGTTATTGTCGATTTATTGTGGCATGAAATTAAAAACCACACAAAAAATACGGACCTGGGGGAATTTGTGGTAATGCCTAATCATATTCATGGGATTTTGATTTTGAATGAAAATGGTGGTGG
>CALRZN010000020.1:0-119281 GCA_943372645.1 Chitinophaga pinensis
TCGGGCAACGCCGCTTTTTTTATGGTACGCAATTACCTTCGTACAGCAATTTATGCTCATTCTCCGGTACATTCTGCGTATAAGCCGCAACAGGGCACAGGGGGTAAACTTCTTATTGGTAAGGCCGTTAAATTAGCAACATCAAAACCAGAAAGCTATGAAAACCACACCAATGATGACCAGCCTGTGCAGCCTCTTACTGGCTGCAGTTCTCGTATTTCCGGGATGTAAAAAAGACGAGGAAGAAGTTCCCGAACCCACACCGGAAGCGGTTCCTGCGGTATATCAGAAAATTTATGGAGCCACCGATATTTATGTGGATGGTGATTACATCGTTATAAAAACAAACGATGTGCCCGACCACCAGAGCCCTTACTTTCTGAATACACAATGGCAGAGTACCATGTGGGTGGATGATACACGGCCTTCGTTTATGCAGGCCCCGGGCAGTGTGATTGCTACTACAGCCACCACCTTCCGTATTCCGAAAAATCCGGTTGCGGCTTCCAACCCGACACCGCTTACTGCTGCAACAATTGGTGTGGCGATAAACGGTGTGGCGTTTTTCAACCAGTACCAGGCCACGAACCAGTTGATCACCAATACATCCGGTGAGTACCTTTCGTTTGATTTATATGGCGGCCATCCCACACCGATGAATGAATATCATTACCACATCGAACCCAATTACCTCACTGCGCTCAAAGGCAGTGATGCGCTTATGGGTTTTATGCTCGACGGTTTCCCGATTTATGGTCCGCTTGAAAACAACGTTACGCTAACCAGTGCAAACCTGGATGCGTATCACGGCCATACCGGTGTAACGGAAGATTATCCGAACGGCATTTATCACTATCACATTACCAGTGATATTCCATACATAAACGGAAACGGATACTATGGTGTACAGGGCAGCTGGTCACATTAAAAAGGGTTTACTTTTTGTTTTGCCGCTGCTGTTCTCCGCCTGTGACCGCGAACAGGAACAGCCGGCAGTGTATGATGCGGCAACGTTAACACTGGTAAGCCGTGGCGGAATCAGTTATGCCGATGGTAAACGGCTGCACGGACTGGTGTATGCCTGCAACGCAAAAGGCGATACGCTTATGTCCGGCCATTACCGGAAGGGCAGGGAAGACGGTGTTTTCCGTTACCGTTACGCCGATGGCAAACTGAAAGAAATCCGGCGGTACAAAGCAGGCCGTAAAACAGGTGAACACAACGGCTGGTATGAAAACGGGGTACATCGTTTTGAATACCACTACAACAATGACCTGTATGAAGGCGCATACAAAGAGTGGTTTGAAAACGGACAACTCTACCGCAGCCAGTATTTTGTTGCAGGACATGAAAGCGGACCACAGCAGGTGTGGAATGCAGACGGGCAACTCAAATCCAATTACCTTATTAAGAACGGACGTCGTTATGGCTTATTCGGCACAAAAAGTTGTGTTAACGTTGCAGACCGCGTTGTTATGTAGCAGTTTGCTGTTTGCGTCATGTAATAATGCCGGGCAGCCTGTTTCACCTGCCGGTGCAGGCGATACGGTTGCTGCCGGCCCGCTGCCGTATTACAACACACCTGACTTTACACCGCAGTTTTTGAAACCGGATGAAGCTGCAAAAACAATAACGCATCGCATCAGCGATTTTCAATTTACGGACCAGGACGGTAAGCCGGTAACGCAGCAAACGGTAAACGGGAAAGTGCATGTGGCTGCTTTCTTTTTCACCGCCTGCGGAAGTATCTGCCCGAAAATGATAACACAACTGAAACGGGTGCAGGATGCGTATGCCGGTGACAGCAGTGTTGTACTGCTTTCGTATTCCGTTACACCGTGGCTCGACAGTGTGCCGGTGCTGCACCGGTATGCGCAGAAGCACCAGGTAAATGCGGCGCAATGGCACCTGCTTACGGGTTACAAATCGGCCATTTATGAGCTTGCACGTAAATCCTATTTTGCGGAAGAAGAAATCGGTTTCACAAAAGACAGCACCGAGTTTCTGCATACCGAACATTTTATACTGGTTGACCGTACGTCCCGCATCCGCGGCATTTACAACGGCACACTGGCACTGGAAACGGATCAGCTGATCCGCGATATCCGGCAGCTGGAAGGGGAGCGTTGATTTATTTGTTTATAAACCAGGTGGCGTTCTCAAAAAGGGAACGCCGCTTTTGTGTGTGGTGCTATATCACTTAGTCCTTCATCATGTTTTGCCAAATGTGTGTCATATACCCTGGTTTTTCGATTGCGTTATATGCATTGTTTTCCATTTTCTCCATGCCTTCGCGGCCGATGGCGTGGGTCATCTGGATGTTGAGCCTGCGGCGGGTTTCGAGTGCGGCCTCATATTCGTTTTTTACATGAAACAGTTTAATGAGTGCTGGCGTGATTTCAATAACAATGATCAGCAGGGTAATAAACAGATGCATTAATCCCGCGGTTCCTGATTTGTCATTGTCAATATAGTCATGTAATGCATTAAACCGGGCCATCAGTCCGGGAGCAAGCCCAACGGAATCGGTTTTGAAATAGGATTCGGCAACAGCAATAATACTGTCGCGCTTACCGTCTTCGCGCTGCCAGCGGATTTCTGCTTTTTCCAATTGACTGCGTATTTCATCCTGGTTTTTGAGTAACTGCCGGTAAGCGGGGCCATTTCCTTCTTTGCCGGTACGTCCGACAGCCTTTTTCCCTGTTTGTTCATCATCTAATTGTTGCCCGATCCCATTAAATATACGTGCTAATGAATCAAATGGAGCACGCAGTTTTGCAACACTGGCTTCATAATCATCGATGGTCTTTTTTTGCCGGTTCAGCCTTATCGCATTATTTTCAGTAACGAGGTTTTCTTTCAGTTGTTTATTGATTTCCGTTTCGAGCAGCCGCAGTTCAATTGGTGTAGAAACCACAAGACCGATAAGAATGGCCAGAATCAATCTGAAAAGAATAACCTGTTTGCCGGAAGCAGAAACAATTTCCCGGTCAATCATCATAATGGTGCAGCAATACAAAAAACCGATTGCACATGACGCTACTACTTCCATGTTTGAAAGCGGCAGGGTATTGCCTGCTACATCCGTTTTAAGAAACATCATGGAGATGGCATAACTTCCGGAAATGAACGCGAATGTTCCGGTAATCAATACAAAAATGCCGAGTGCAAGCTGATTGTTCACACAGTTTTGCGGACTGTGAAACAGCACACTGTGATCGGTTTTGGATAGAAAGAGAAGCAGTTTTTTCATTTTACGACATTTTTTAAAAGTGAAACAGGAGGAAGATGATTGACCGGCTTTTCGTTAATTACTCCGGGCAAATGATCGTTCGGTAATTTTAACCGGTGTGGCAAAAACGGCTCATGCAGCAGCTTACCACAGGTTTTTATCATTTTGTATGGCAGCTTTATGAGCAATGCCAGTTGAACGTTACGTGACATCCGTATTGCCCGGGGCATCCGGTTTACAACTGCAGGCAGTAATGCTTCGGGGAGCAGGCCATTGGTTATGTCCGGAAGCATAAATGGTTCGCGGTGCGGAATCGGGTAAACCGGTGGCGGATATTCCATAATTTGGAAGTATCCGGGTTTTTCTGGTAGTATGCTCATGTTAACGTTTTTTCAGTAATTGCAAAGTCAACCGGTAGTGGAAGCGGATGTGATTGGTTATTCACGATATCATTTAGCAGGGCTTTGCTTTTTTCCGATTTGTCAACGACAACAATTTCTGCCACCTGTGTTTTGTAGTTTTCATCATCGCCAACCGGTAAACGTTCCACGGCTATAAGTGTCACTTCCAGGCCATGTGTTTTGGGAATTACTTTTGTTACTTCACGGAACAGCTTTATTACTTCTTCTGTTGCAGAACCATTCCGGGGATGGATAACGTCAAAAAACGGAGAGGCGTTAAGTTGCATTTCAATGTGCTGCCGCAGCGTGCTGCCTACTGCAACCAGCTCTTCTTCTGCGGCAAGCCGAAGCATGCTGGCGCTGTTTTTAAGGATGTCGCGCACCGGCATGTTTTCACGGGCAAACTCATCGTAGATGCGGCTTTTAAAAATATGCCATCCTTCGCGGGCAACACCGGATATGGAAAAGTGAAAAACATAGGCAATCTGTTTCGAAATATTTTGCACCGTAAAGAAACTGAACCGGCCCTGTAACTGCCGTAAACGTTCAGTGAGTTCGGTTTCCTGTGGAGTTAAAAGAATACTCAGGTTTTCGGCATTAAATTCCTCCCGGAGCAAACCGGAAATCTCCCTTTCGAGCAACTGGTCAAAAATGCCCTTGTCATAAAATGCAGAACTGAAATTAAAATAGAACTGTTCTGCTGACGTTGTTTTCATAAAAAAGCGAACCCGATCGCGCACGGCATCACGCATCCGGTTTACAAGATTAACCCCGGGTTTGAGGTGTTTGCTTATTTTACCCTCAAATGAACGGATACGTCCTTTAATGCTGACATTCAGACAAACCGGTACGCGGACATCCTGTGTATAATAGATCGTATTCGGTTCGTCTTCAAATTCCGTTTCGAAATGAAACCCTTTCAGCAGTTCGAATGCATCCAGCAGCGGAACAGAAATAACCTGTTTTACACGAAAACCAATGTCATACGCTTCTGCTTCCAGGCGGGCGAGAATTTCTTTGGAAGGAAATTGCTGCAACAGACTGCCAATGGTTTTGTTGATCAAAATTCCCTGGCTTATCCGTATCATTTTTTCCTTCATCCATTTTTCGATGTTTTCAATACGTGCCATCCGGTAACGGCGCTCATCCCACAGGTGCATGACCAGCGTGTACATAATTTTAATCTCCCAATCCTTGATCTGGCAGGGAAAAGTTTCTTTAATAACAGCGTATTCTTCCCGTGTAATCTCGCCTTTGAACGGAGAAAGAAACAGTTCAATTTTTATCCCGTGTTTTTCCCCTTCTGAAGCGACATACTGCATTAACTCATTTTCGATACTGAAATAGTTTTTAACAATGTGCTGGTGTTTGGCGGCAAACTGTTTGATCCAGTTTTTAATTAAGTTTTTCACGCCTTCATCCAGGTTGTATTCTTTATAAAGCAGTGTTACGGCTTTATATTCTGATCCCTGTATGAACTGAATCCGGCTTTTAATATCAATTTTAAGAAACTCACCACCCTGCATGTCGTCAATAATGCATTCGTAATTTTTAAGCATGACATACTTTTGCGACGTCACCCAGAACACGGCCCATTCGCTCCAGAAATGCCACCACGGTTTGCTGTAACTCGTTTCCTTCGAGTTGCGGTCTATATAAATCAACTTTTCGTGATACCCGTCAATTTTTGGCAATAACGTATTTACCTGTTTGATTATGTCATTCATCAGGTACCCGTGTTCTGCAGGCGGAAGTGTTGGTGTGCTGTCCATAATTTGTTGTTTTTGGTGTGTTTGTAAAATTTGATAGTGCGGTGGCTATATGTATATTATTTGTAATGTTTGCTTGTTATATTGTGCCGGTATAAAACCCGCTGTTTTTGCAAGGCATCCAGAAACCGTGTACGCAATGCACGGGCGTGATGGCTTTTTACACCGTTGCGGGTCAGGTTCCATACCGGGTAGTTGTTCCAGTGCCACAGCAAAACACTGCCGGTTCTGTAATTCCGCAGGGTAATAACAGCTTTCGGATCATCTGCAAACACTGCATGCGATTCTTTCCCGATGCAGTATTTTGCCAGTTCTTCGAGCAAAACATGCCACAGTTCCAGTTTATCCCGGCTGGCTGCTGCCGCAGAATCACCAATCAGTAAAACATACCAGCGTGCAATAATATCTGCAGCTTCCATTACCAGCAGCAGTTTTTTAATTTCCGAGCACATCTCCTGGATAAATGGCTCAAGCTGTTTGCCGGTTAGTTTTTCAATCTCAATATCTTCGATGTTTACAGGCAGCGATGAATTCCAGTACATGGAAATAATAGCAAGCGCATCGGGTGTTTCGCTGTATTGTGCTATTAATTCCGGGTACGTATCCCGAAACAGCAGCGAACAGGCAAATTCCCGGATTTCTTTATCATCATCCTGTTTTTTCCAGCTTACGGCAATATGTGCCGGATGCAGGAGCCATTTAATAATGCAGTTGAAATAGGAATGGGTGGCCGGTGCTGCCGGATCCAGGTTTTGAAACAGGCCATACGTTCCCGTTTTTTCGGCTTCCGTTTCAGCGAAGTGACGAAGCCCTCGGCCAATAAGCCGCAATGCAAATCTGCCGGATTCGGAACCGGTTCCCGAAACGGCGTTATCGTTATCGCCCGGAAGCCAGCGGCTGATTGCGGTAAATGCAGTTTGTCTTTTAGCATCATTATACCAGGTCAGCTTGGTCAGTTGCCATTTTGCGTAATCCGCGTAATCGCTTTCATAACGGTCAATGATGTGTTTATATAACGGGTAAACATCAACGTTGTTTTCAGCGGCCACTTTATAGAGCAGTTCCAGCAACATGTTTGGATTGATGCGCTTCCATACAGCAACATTAAGAAACTGCTCCACTGTTGATTTCAAATTATCAGCTGCCAGCATCACCTCCATCAGCCGGTTTAAAAAACGGCTGTTCTGTTGCTCCGCAAACCAGTTTGTATTGCCAATGACTTCGTTATTCAGCAACCCGGTTAGCAACTGAAGCTGCTCCGGCTGTTCTGTTTTCAGCAGGTGGTCGGCCAGCAGTTCGCTCAACTGATTTAATGTATGTTCGCTGCGCAGCAGGAATGCAGCAGGGCTTTTGAACAGAACAAGCAGGTGTTTACGGATATACGCTGGGTATTGTTGTTTAAACTTGCCGAATGTAACCGCGCCTTCGTTTTCATTCACAAAGTAAAACCCTTCTTTGCCACCTGGTTTTACAAGCAGTTGAATCCGGGTTTTAAAAATAACTTCATCTATACCCTGCTGCCATTTTTCATACAGGGTCATTTCAGGAACCTGCTGGGTTTGTTCGTCTTCTTCTGTTTCGTTTTTTTCTGCTGCATTATTTTTTACCGGTTTTTTCTTTGTATCAAATAACAGTTTCATCAGCAGGTCGCAATCGGAAAAACTGATACCCGGAAAATGCCCGGTCATAAACAGCATGGCCTTGGTCATATCGTCAGTCTTTTCAATCTGCTGATACGCTGGCGGCATGAAGTCGAGCAACCCATTGCTTTGCAGCCAGTCGTCTAACTTAACCCGGGTTTCATTTAACATTTCTTTCGTATTCTTAATTGCCGCTAACAGCTTTTCAGTTTCTTTAAGGTGTACGACACGCTGAAGCAGCAGATTAAAAGCCTTGTTATCCCATTGCTGCATGTTGGTGATCGCATGCAGTTCCGTTGTTTTGGCTCGTGCACCCGCAAGGTCTTCGGGCGTGCTGATAAGCAGGTAGGCGTAAATTGGGTCAAATGGCCAGAACAGCTTTTCCTGGTCAGCAAGCAGCTTCTGGTAATTAATCCCGGCTTCTTTTCCAAACTGCAGGAGGTAGGCATTGTTGCTTTTTAAAATGCTGGATAATTTTTGAATCTTACCAGGCCGATTAAAACTTTCCCAGTATTTTATTTCTGTTTTAGCATCTTCGTGCTGTACAAAAAAAAGCAGGTTTAAATTGGTTTTGTTGGCCTTCCGCGCTTCATTTATTTTATCAGTGAGCGAATCAATGTTCGTTGGGTCTTTAAGAAAAAAACGTTTGGAATAATCTTCAAACTTCCAGTGATGAGTTAAAAAATATTTTATGCTGGATATGAGTTCAAAATCAGGGCATACGATATAAAAGCGGTTTTCCTTTAGCAGCGGTTCCACTTTCGAATTAAGATCATCAAGTAATGCCGGCACAAGTAGCTTCCGGTCGCTGTCTGGTATAAATTCATGCGAGGGGTCTTCTGTTGCTTTCGTTGCGTTAATATTATACTGCATGAAATTTTCTATCGTATTCGCCATAGCACCGTTAAGTTCTTCGGCCGTCATACTCTGGGTTTCAAAAGTTTTAGTACCCGTTTTTGGTTTTTCTTCGGTCTTCTTGTCGGGTTCCGGTTTTTTTTCCGGTTCATGTTGCATACCTGGCTCCGGATTGACAGCGGGTTCGTTTAGAGATGAATCAACTTCGTCTGTTTTAATTTCATTGCTCATCGTGGTGCTATTTTTGATTATTATAATTTAATGTTTCTAAATTGCCAGCTATCACAGGCCCATTTACAGTATCTGGTTTTATTATTACTGTCGGTGGTGCGGGTTGTTTTTGTTCCGGTTGTATTTCCGGGGTAATCGGTTCTTTTCCCACAATGTTTGCAATTGTTTCGGCAAGCTCGTTTATGTTATAACTCCAGGGAAGAAAACCCGTTGTGCGGAATAACTGTTGCACCACGTCATCTTCCACATTATCAATTTTAACAGGCAGTATGCGGTTTGCAATATCTGCTGACCGCTCCATAATGGCCTGAAACTCTTCTTTTGCCCAGGGTGCAGCCACATAGTTTTTGGAAAAAACAACTACCGCATACATTGCATCATACTTGTAAATTTTCCGCAATTTTTCGCGGAGCGGCTGCCCTGCGGTGAGTTCCGGATGATCCGGATAATAATAACACGTTATGCCGTTTTTTTTAAGCGCATTGTTTAATGCTGCTGCAAATGCTTTATCCGCTTCCGCAAAGGAAATGGCTACCTGGAATTTTTTTTGTGCTGACATGGCTTTTTTTATGCAAACATGATACTATCTTGCTGCCAATGCATCCCATATTTTATGTATTTGTAGTTCCATAGTTCTGACTATTTTTTCAGATACATCAGGACGAATTACGCATTGCTAAAGCAGTTATGTATTCAATTAGTTTCCGGCGCATTTGGGGTGGTCTGCTTCGGGAGTCAAACGCGCTTCGTTAGCGTGTGCTTTTATTCGGTTTTGAATACTTGTTGATTTGGTGAAACAAAAACAGCATAGGTTTCTTCGGCAATTTCCTGCCAATATCCCCGGAATCGAGGATGCAAAATCCATGTATTTAATGAAGTATTGTCAATCGTATAAACCGGAATATTGCAATCGGCATCAATCAGCTAATAAACAGGTGCACGCTTTTAACTATGCAAAAACGATCCGGAAAAATACATGCCTGTTTTATTTTATTGGTTTTCGCAGGTCTGTTTACATCCTGCGGTGATGACGCTGAACTGGTAAATGAATCCATTTACGAGGCCGTTCGGAAAGATGGTGTGCTGGATAAATCGGAGTACGCTAAAATTTCAAAAACAGTTGAAGCCTTGCCCGATGATTTCCGTTCGCTGCTGGGTGATGATAATAAAATCCGTTGTACCGCATGGGTTGATTATGTGGAACGGCTGGCACGCAACAGGAAAGTGAATGTGAAACACGATAACATCTGGTGTGTGGGGAAAGATGCAGCAATTGAAAAAAATGTGATTGATGTATTCCTGGAAAACTCAAAAAGCATGGATGGGTATGTTAAAGGGCAAACAAAGTTTGAGAATACCATTTATAACATGCTGGTTGATCTGAAAATTTCGGGGTACTGCAGTGCGATGAATCTGAATTACATCAATGCGTCTGTTCCTTTCACCATGAAAAACGCAAAGGATGAAGAACTCGACGACTTTATCCGGAAACTGGAACCTGCTACGTTTCAGGAGCGGGGCGGAAATCGTTCGGTGTCAGACATCCGTAATATTATTGATACGGCCCTCTCTACTGTTGGAGGAAACCGCGTATCCATTCTTATTTCTGATTTTGTGTTTTCGCCGGGACGTAAACATGCCGATGCACTGGAGTATCTCAATAACCAGCGTGTAGGTATGAAAAGCACCATTGCCCGTAAACTGAGCCAGCATGAGATTTCGGTGCTGCTGCTGAAACTGCACTCGGAATTTAATGGAACGTATTACAATCAGTTTGATACACCGGTTCAACTGCGGCAGGTCATCCGGCCATATTATGTGATGATTATGGCTTCACCGGCAGTTATGAATACGTTACTTCAAAGTACTGCCCTGCATCCGCTTGTATCAGACGGGTCCGATTTTATGTTGCTGCACCCGGCCAAAACGCCTGACGCGATGCCGGTGAAACTCATATTCAGTAACCGCACCGGTAACTTTGAACCGGATCCTGCCGATCCGCAACGGGCACTTGCAGAAGCAACGGTTTCGGAGGCACCAAAAACAATGGGGCAGTTTGGTTTCTGGATTGCGGCACGTAACAGCAACTATTATTTGCCGGAATACCAGGTGTATGATTCGTTAAATTATGAAATCAGCAATGCCGACTATTCACTTTACATCCGCGAAAATGATGGCACAACAATAAACGGTACAGAAGGCTATGAAACGCTGATGCAGCTAAAAACGAAAAAATTAAAGGAAGAAGCGCTTACGGTTTCGCTGCTTTGCCGCATCCCGGGCTGGATTGATGAAACGCATTCGGTGAACGACCAGGAAATTGTAACCCGGCCCGATGAGCAGTTAAAAACATTTGGTATCCGTGATCTGGCCACAGGGCTGTTTGAAGCATACCGTATTTACAGCAATCCGGCCGACAAAAAAAATACAGACCGGTATATACTCAGTCAGTTTTCCATCCATATAAAACCAAAAGAATGAACTACTTATTCGATCAGCTTTTTAACTGGTGGGGCCAATGGACACACGGCACCGACCTGCGGCAATTTCTGAAAGGATTTAATACACTGACAGGCGACTACTCCGGTTCGGCGAGGTATGCCCTGGTGGGTATAATTATGATTTTTCTTACCAGTGCTATTCTTTGTTTGTATTACCTCGTATTAGACAGCGACCGGCTCCGCAAACGAAAATACTGGCTTATGTTTCTCACCGGTTCGTCGGTGCTTCATTTTTTTATTGCTTTTATTATTGCAACAGCCGGTGTGGAAGCGGTAAAAACACAACAGATTGATGTGAGTTATTTTGACTGTATCGGTTTTGGGGTATCGGTAATGATCTGGAGCATGCTCTGGTTTGTTACGTTTTCATTAACACCTTACCCGAGACGTTGGGGTATAAATTGCAGGCATACACCCTTGAAACAATAACAACTATGGCACGTTTATATGTATTTGCAATCGGGGGCACAGGTGCCCGCGTAATGAAATCGCTGACCATGCTGCTCGCTTCTGGCATGAAAACGCAGGGTGCGGAAGGGCGGGACTATGAAATCGTCCCCATATTGATAGATCCGCATAAGGCGAATGCCGACCTACACCGGTGCGGAATGATGCTGAACCTGTATCAGAAAATCAAAAAACCACTGAGTCCTGAAACCGGTTTTTTTCATACCCGGTTAAAAACATTAAAAGAAATCACCGATTCGGCAGACCAGTCGGACAATGTTTTTGCATTCGATCTGAACGATGTAAACAGCACATCCTTTCGCGATTATATTGGTTATACCGCGATGGGAGATACCAACAAACAGTTTATGGATTTCCTGTTTTCAGGAAAAACCATTGACAAGGATAAAAATCCGATTTCTCTGCTCGATATTGATATGGACATCGGTTTTGTCGGAAATCCGAATGTTGGCAGTGTGGTGCTGAACCGCATCCGGTCGTCAGAAACACTGAAAGATTTTGCAAGTAATTATACCGCAGAAGACCGGGTGTTTATCATCAGTTCAATTTTTGGGGGAACAGGTGCTGCCGGTTTTCCGATTATCCTGAAAAACATACGTGATGCGATAGAAATTACGAACCTCGCCAATAAGGGCAATCTCGAAAATGCACGCATTGGTGCAGTTACCGTAATGCCTTATTTTAATATTGAGCCGGATGAAAACAGCCCGGTGAATGCGGCGCAGTTTATTGCCAAAACAAAAGCTGCACTTAATTATTATTCCCGCAACGTGAACCCCGCTGTTAATGTGATGTATTACATCGCAGATAAAACCGATAAACCGTATAAAAACGATGCCGGTAGCGGCGGACAGAAAAATGATGCACACCTGGTGGAATTGATTGCTGCCACCGCATTGTTCGATTTTTTAAAAATGCCCGACAGTGAACTCGTAAACGCAGCCGGAAAACCCGTTTCCCCTGTTTGTAAAGAGTTTGGTGTAAAATCGGATGTACCGGCAATTGCATTTCAACATCTTGGCGATGGCATGATGGAACAAATAGCTACACCGCTTACCCGGTTTATGCTCTTCCGCAAATACATGCGCGAAGAACTGCCGAAGTCCATTGGAAACACGGTGTGGTGTAATGAAAAACCGGAAATCGGAAAATCGTTTTTGTCCACGCCTTTTATGCAAAGCCACCTGCAGGATTTTTTTAATCTGTATGATGACTGGCTGCGCGAACTGGGGCAGAACCTCCGCGGCTTCGCTCCGTTTCAGAACGATGCGTTGCTTGATTCGGTGGTAACAGGCATAAAACCCCGGCAAAAAAGTTTTTTCAACCGGAAAACAGTGGATTATCACCTGTTTAATACGTACCTGAGTACACAGGCCATAAAAGGAGGTTTCAAAAATGAAGAATCCAAACTGTTATCCATTTTTTATGCCGCAAGCCATACGATGCTGATGGAGCATTTCGATTATTTTAATAAACTGAAAACATGAGTTACGTATTCCGACCACATACAAACGGTGAACTGCGCACCGACTGGTTTCGTTCAGCACCGTATCTGCAAAATGAAATTGATGCAATCCGCGATCCGGAAGGAGGAGCAGGGCAGTTTTTGCCCACCGCAATACCGAGTCCGTTTGCCCGTTTCGATCTTGTCAACACGGCTTTCCAGAATCTCAGCCGGACTCCAAAACTGGTTACATACAAACAATTGGATGTAACCAAAGGAAGCCAGGAGGAAGAAAAATTAGTTTCGGATGCATTGGATGTGCTGGAACTTATTTATAATGCCGATCAGTTTGCTCCGGAACTTAAAATCGTTCCGTGGGATCCGGCAGCCATGATTGCAGAACTGGAAGCAGGTTCTCTCGCACATCAACAGGTGGCTCAGGCACTTCAATTATTTATGCGTCAGGATGCGAAGGTGTATCATTTTGACAAATTGAAACGGTTGTATCTGGTTATTTATAAATTTCAGGTAATCGGATGTACCTCGCCGATGACGCTTGCAGCTGCCAGCGGAAATGATCTGCATGATGTTCAGATACGCATTGCCGGGGATTATTCGCTGTTTGATGGTAAGTATGAACCGTTATATAAACGTGATCCGGAATTTCAGTATTACCTGTATGCAATGTTGCAATCAGACCGGTTTATTACGGAGCTGAAAGGCATAAACGATTATCTCAAAAAGAACAAAGAACTGCTGCGGGAACTGAATCCGGAATTGTATAACCGGATTAACACACTCACTCCGGAAAACTATGCCAAGGAATTTAAAGAAGTTGAAACAGGCATTGCAGGCAGCGTGGCAGAAGTGTGCGGAATTAATTTGCGCAAACGCAACCTGGATCGTTTGAAAGAAGAAGTACAGGCCAGCGATTTTGTAATTACGCCTACACGCGAAGTAAACGGAACACTGCCCCTTGTTTTGCAGAACGGGCTCAATCAGGATTTTAAATATGTACAGAATACCTGGAACCAGCAGCAAAAAGTGCCGTATTACGATCCGCTGCCGCTGAATGAACGCCGCCTACCCGGGTTAAGCATTGACTATCCATACCTCACCGTGAGCGACCTGCTCGAACCCTGTCTGATCGGGCTTCCGTATTACGTTGACAGCACTAATTATTTCGACGGTAATCTGAAAGAAGAAAAACCAGGAGGCATGAATGGTTTTATATTGCCATTGAAACCCTTATTTTTTACTTATTTTAATGCAACTGATCTGTTTCGGTTACATCCAGATGGAAAACCCTGGTTTCTTTTACACAGGCATGCCAATAATGACAGCATAACTGCCGAATTACGATTGCCGGTGCAAAAAAGCGGTGGTTACATTACATTAAGCCGCACCTACACCGTGCATAAAACAAGTGCAGGAGTTGCAGCAAAACCGGATGAACTGACGAACAGCGGAATTGCTATTGAACGAAAAATTGCCGTTACGCATTTCCCGGTTTTCAGATACGCTAATCCGGATTTGGTTACCCCACACTACCGGGTTCAGTTGCTTGACCTGGATAAAACCGGATTGTACACGGATGATGTGCCACAGCTGTTATTTCTGGATTCAGGTGTGCCGGTTGAAATTCCAAATCCGGTTTTACGGGGACTGAAAACGGAATTATCCTTCAGCAGTACCTATTTCTGCTTCGAGCATAATTTCGATGCCATTATTGTTCGCACCCGGCTTGGTGGGGGCGTGCTGATACCAAAATGGAAACCACTTCGTAATAACGGTACTGTATTTTCATTTGCAATTGATTTCGGTACATCCAATACACATGTGGAATACATTGCCGGAAGCGGGGGAGAACCTCGGGCATTGGAAGCAACTGCAAAAGGCGATGATATACAGATTGCTTCGCTGGTGAAGCCGGGGGATGAAAATGCTGCGGTTGCTTCAAACCTCAGGGCAATTATTGAAAAAGAATTTCTGCCGTTCGAAATCGGCGGAATATCAAACTATGGTTTCCCGCAACGGACGGTACTTGCCGAAAGTACCACCAAACCGCTCGACGATGCTGCCCGTCCGCTGGCCAACGCGCATATTGCTTTTTTGTATGAACGCGATGACATTATAAACCATGGTATAATGAGCAGTAACCTGAAATGGAAAGCAAATGAACTCAATGGCGAACTGCGCGTGAAACTGTTTTATGAACAACTGTTTTTGATGATCCGGAATAAAATACTGCTGGCTGGTGGCAATGTGCAGCAAACACGCATTATCTGGTCGTACCCGTTTTCAATGAACGGCGGGTTGATAGATAAAATGAAAGACATGATTGAAGTGTTTTACCGGAAATTCTTTAATACACAGTTTAACAAAGACCTTGATGAAAAACTGAGCCCTGCCCGCCTGCTGGCCCTGCCCGAATCGTTTGGCCCGTATTATTATTTCAAATCCAAAAACCTGATACCCGGAAGCACTGCCGAACGGTATGCAGTTACAGTAGATATTGGTGGCGGAACCAGTGATGTATTTGTCTTCAGGGGACAGAAACCGATACTATGCACCTCGTTCCGTTTTGCGGCCAATGCCTTGTATGGGGGCTGGTTCAGCAATCAGCAGGTAAATGAAAACGGAATGCTGCGTAAATATGTGCCCTTATTTAAAAAACAATTAGCAGGGGAGCAGGGCGATTCCAAACTACTTGGTTTACTTGAAAGTATGGCTGAAAATCAATCCGCTGCCGATGTTGCATCGTTTTTATTTTCACTCGAAAATAATAAACAAACTAAAAACTCCGGCCTTTTTGATTTTAATAAAATGCTGCAGCGCGATGATGACCTGCGGATTATTTTCCTCTTTTTTTACACCGCAATTGTATATCATATTGCGCAACTGATAAAAAAAGACTACCAGCTTAAAAATGAAGAACCCGTTATTCCGGGTGGTTTACTTTTCAGCGGAACCGGCTCAAAAATTCTGAAAATTATTACAACCAACACGGCAAAACTGGCGCAGCTTACCGGACTGGTGTTCGCTACCGTATTTGAGAAAAAATACGGCGATAACCCGATGTACACCATTTACCGGCCAGAGGATTTAAAAGCAGCAACTGCCAAAGGCGGACTGTATTCGCTGGCCGGTAATCAGAACCGTATTGACTTTAACACCATACAATGTGTGTATCACCCGGATAGTCCGGCACCACAGCCTGTAGTGTATGCGGCGGCAGACAAATCGTTTTTCAAAGCCTACAATACCGAATTAAAACAATTTGCAGATCATTTTATTGCCTGGGACGATACCATTTCTTACACTAAAGAACTGCTTGTTTCGGCGGAGGCGTTTGAATTGTTCAAAACGGGAATTTATACCAATATCCAAACCACGGAAGATGATTTTCAAACCATGCTGAGTATGGATAAAATACAACCCGACAGCAAACAACCTATTGCTGAAACCTTGTTTTTTTACCCGGTAATCCGCACTTTAAACAGCATGTGGGAACCCCTCGCCGAACTTAAACAGGTAAGTGTATGAACAGGTGGCTGATTTTTGCACTGCTGCTGCTGCTTGCCGCAGGAAGCATTGCCTGTGGCGAAGGTGCAGGTGATACGACGCATGATTCGGTGCGAACCCAAAACACGATAGCTCCCGGAAAGGAGGAAAGAGTAAACCCGGTTTTCGATGATGATGCCCGGATGCTTCGAAGCGGATTAATCCGTGTTTTTGAAAGTTGCAACAGGTATATCACTATCATGGAAATTTTCATGATTACTGTTACAGTTGTTATTATGTTGTGTCTGGCAGCTGCTTTTTTTTATTTCAAACCGAAATTGCAACAAAAAATAATCGCATGGGTAAATAAAAATCAACTTCAGTATATCCGTAAAGAACTTTTAGCGGATGAACCCTGGTATGAAAAAGAAAAAGAACTTTCATTTAATGACATTTTTCTGAAATGGTTTAACCAGCGGCTAAATCACAATAATTCAAGAGAAATAATAACTGATTTATTGAAATTTTCAGTTGCAAAACAAACAACCAGCGATCATACACAGGAAGTAAACCGGTTAACGAATGAACTGAATGAATTTAAAAAAACAATACACCAGGTGCTGTTACACGCACTTGGAAATTCAAAAGAATATGCGCGTCATTCTACAAATGAACTAGCTGATTTGCTTTTGGATAAAATGAATGCCATGAATGCAGTACCTCTGGTAACTGAAAAACAAAACAATATCCCGGAAGCTCCTCCGCCGGAACCGGGAAAAAAAGATGTTACAGAGCAACCTGTGCCCGAACCCCGCTTCCGTTATTTTGAAATTCCCGATCTGCAGGGGCGTTTCAGACACAGTGCCGGTACCGATGAGCCGGAAGCCGGTAAAAGTGTGTATTGTTTTGAAACGGATGAAACCGGGAACATGGCGTTTTTCAGTATACTGCCGGCAGAAGATGTAGCCGGTAGTGCGCTCATTAATGAAAAACGCAACCTGCAGCCTGTTTGTATTTATACGAATAAATTTTCGCAAAAAACCGTGCGGATTGTGACCGAGAAAAAAGGAGAAGCACGCCGGGAAGGCGAATATTGGATCGTAAATAATGATGGCAAGGCACACATCCGTTTCGAATAAGTTCAGCACAATACGCCCATGATTATTGCGATCGTTTTTTTGCTTCTGCAGTTGGCCTTAGTTTATTTATACTGGCGAACGAGCCGTAACCTGCTTCGTCTTATTCCGGAGTACAGTTTGCTGGCCATGGAATACTTTCCGGTAAGCACCTTTGAAATGCGCGAACAATCACCGCCTGAATTATACCGCCTCGTGGTGTCGCGCAGCAAAACGGAAAAGGTACTGCAGCACAATCCGATACAGCTCCGGCTTATGGTGAGTCCGGTTTCCAAAAATAATCCGCTGCTGTTTGAAACCATTAACAGTTACCTCATCCGTGTACATGATACCCAGCCCGATCTGCACTGGCTGCTGCAAACTACGGACCGGCTGATACAATCTGCGGTTGCATACCGTAAAAACCTGCCGGTGTTACCGGCGCTGGCAAGTGTATTGCTGGGGCTGATGGTACCAATGGCATACTGGGAATCGTTTGCGGTGCAATGGACTTTAATACAGGGGATTTTTTTAACCGTGCTGCTTGTTGTTTGTGAAACGTATGTTGCTTCTCTTTTTGAAAAACAAAAAAACGGGTTGTTTACTTTTTTTCAGAACGAACTGCAGGTGCCGGTTATACACGGCCTGCCGGAACAAACAGCGAAACTGAATATAACGGTGCAACAACTGGCGGATCTGCTCGACGGTAAATTAGCCAAACTGCATAATGCCTACGAAGGTCAGCTGGAAAAACTGATTACGGTACAGCAGGAGCAAATAACGGCCATAAACCGCGAAACCGCTTTATTGGAGCAATTAAAGAATACAGACCTGGTGCAGATTGCCCGCATAAATGCAACCGTATTTACCGGGCTGCAGCAAACCATGACCGATTTTGATAAATTTTCAGGTCTCGCAAGTTCGCTGGGTGGCCTGCTCGAAAGCATGCATACGCTAACCGCACAGGTAAATACGGGGGTGGAAAACATAGTGGACATTTCACGCCTGGCCGCAACCATAAGCGAAACGGTGCAAACCAACACGCAACTACAGCAGTTTTTAACCGGCAACCTGCGTTTCCTGGAAGATTACAGCGGCATGATCCGCGAAATGACCGGCGGCTTTCATTACGAACTCAGCAAATCATTCGAAAGTTTGCGCGACTACCTGCTCAAACAAAGTGAAAGTTTGTACCGCATTACCGTATCGGAACAGGTAAAACTCCAGGAAGTAATTTCTACCGGTCGCAGCCGTTTCGAACAACTCGACCTGCTGAAACCACTGGCAGAAGATACACAGCAGTTGTTATTGCACCAGCAGCAGAGTTTACTCGTGTTTCAGCAGATCAGCGAACAGCTTGCATTGTTGCGTGATGAAACACGGCTGCTACGCCAAACCATGGAAAACCGGAAAGGTTTTTTCTGGAAATAAAAACACGTTAAACAAATTGGTATGTACGAACTGGAAGACAATACGTTTACGGCCATTGTGCAGGTACTGCTGAATGTATGTTATGTTATTGTGGGCTTTGTGCTGCCGCTGTGCTGGTTAATCAGTTACACATTTCTCGGGCATGTAAAACGGGAAATACGCAGTGCGATCCCTGTGGTATCGGAGGTTTATCTGCTGTGCGGTTTTCTGTTTGGCACCATGATTCTGTTTATCATATCCATGGATACTGCTTCGTTCGACAGTTTTAACCAGCATCCGAAAAAACCGTATCATTATCAATGGTACAACCTGAATGATGTTATCCGTTTCCCGTTTGATAACATCTGTATTGCCAATTCAAAAATTTATCCGCTGCGGATAAATTTTTCAGAGGAAAAAAAAGATACACCGCCACCCGCTGCAGTAAAACGGAATTACATCATTCTGGTAGATAAAACAGCTTCGGCAAATGCCGATGAACCGATTCCGCCCCGCATTATTGAGCAGATGAATAAACGCATCAGCCGCAACGGTTGCCAGATGCCGGTGAATAATAAAGACCTGGTTAACGGAAAAATGACAGACCTCTACGCAATGGAGTTGCTGAATCTGTTATACACCCTGCAGAATGATTCCATCCGTTTTCAGATTATTTATTATTTCGGCGGAAATAGCAGCAAAGGCATGCTGGATGCCGGAAAATCAAACGAACCCGCTATTACCAGCAAGGACAACCTGTATGAAATGCGGGGCCGTTTTCTTGAAAATCTGAATGCGTTAACTAACGAACAGGGCGGGCCAACAGACATTGCAAAAATGATTGCCATTGCCTCGCGTCCTGAAAATTACGTGGAAGAGGCCGAAAACCACATCCTCATTCTCAGCGATTTCGAAGACCTTTCGCAGGAACCATTCAACTCGAAAAAAAACAAGGTTCATTTTACCGCGCTGAATAAAACCACACACCTCGCGCTTGTTCAGCTGGAGTTAAAAGAGGGCCGGAAAAAGAACGGGGTTCCGCCCGAAATTTTAAACAGTCTGCGCCAGCATATTGTGCATCCGCTCAAACAGTTTCATGCCGAACACGACAGTTTGCCCCGCATGTGGTTGTCGCCCCCGGCATCGGATGCGGAAGAAGGCGTGTTCCTGTTTTTTCCCTACACCGATAACCACCAGCGCCCGTTTGCAATGGGCAAAATTCAGTTTGTACAACCGGACTCGTGCCGCACCGAATTAGTTATTACACACAACGATCAGTTAGACACGGTTACGGGAAAATTTAAAATGACCATTAACAACGGCATCACATTTGAACCGGATCAGATTTTTACGGTACCTCCAACACTTACAGGGCCAATTACCCTTTCGGTGTACGCCGAAAATTACCAGCTCCTCGACATGCAGTATTTTCTGACGGTGTATCAATACCGCCATTGCCACACATATGCCAAACGCTACCCGCTGCACCTGGTGAAAATGCCTTACACGGCGGTTGATTATTCCCTTGCAGTAATCTATTACCTTTTATTGCTGCTGCTGGGCGGAAACTTTTTTTTCTATTTCATTGTGGCCCGCCGCATGTTGCGCATTACGAGAGAGCCGGACAAAACAGACAAATCAAACAAAACAGACAAACCGAAGAATAACTCCGGCAATACACCCTATGAAAAAGCTATAAAACGAAGAAAACGAAGTTTGTATGCTCTTGCAGCCATCGCAGTCTGTATTATGCTGTTAACGGTATTGCCTTTGGTGCTTTACCTGCTTATTGCAGCGCCACCCATTTCGGGCAACGGATGCGAATTACTGATTTGCCTTATTGTGCTATTTATTTTCCAGGTTGCACGGATCGTGTATTTTTTTCGGTATTCGGATGTGAATGCCATCGCCGGGCGGGTGCTGATAAATATACGGGCAGCATACGACAGATGGCCTCCGCATCCACCCGCATAAACTTACACTGCCCGTAACTAAATCATAAAACAAGTAGTGGTTCTGGCATCGGCATCTGAACGTAATTTGAAATACTTTGCCAATAAACTAGTGATGTGACATCATCCTTGTCCAAAATAAAATAGGAAATAACAATACATCCGCATCAGTGCTCATAAAATCCCGGAGGGATGAAATGATATTAGCAACGAATTTGAAACAGGAATATAAACCCCGAAGGGGTGGCATAATTTGTTAATCCTGTTACAGGTATTACAATCACAGCTGGTACCGGTCATGCCATCCCTTCGGGATTTTAAATGGTAATTATTCCGTTTGTGCTATTGTCATTTCATCCCTTCATGATTTCATTTGGTATTACAGCCTTAAACAGACGTGTTAATTTCCAGTCATAAATTTCAAGGTAAATTTTGGATTAATATAATACACATACATTATTTTTATATATTTATTATTTATACCTGTTTTCAATTGGGGTTAAATCTGAAAACCGGGCTGTTGCAAAAACAATCGTTCAACGAATAAAAAATTAAAATCAAATACAATTTACTATAAACTCAAAAAACAAAACAGCATGTCACTAACCAATCCACAGGTACAATTTGTACGTTACACGGAAGCGGGCCAGTCCCACCGGTACTTCGTTTACATTACAACCACTTTTGCGCACAGCAATTTTGAGGCGGATGGCGTTACTTCCGTTACCGGGCCCGACAGCGTGGGCCTGCTTCAGGTAATAGTAAACGTAAAAACCACCGGTGTGCCGCTCCGCCTCAATAAACCCGTAATACACCAAGTTGAACTGATTGATGTGGATGTAACACACATTGCTGCCATTGAGGTAAAAGTAATGGAGGGGGCTACAGAAAGGGTTGCTGTGATTGTTCATCAGGATGATTCAGAAACAGCTTTAAAGTAGGGGCATGCGTATGTGCTACTTATTGAAGAACAGCCATTCGTGCCATTTTTTAACAACACATGCTACTTTAAAAGTAACTGACGTAACCTGAAAAATCATCACATCTGATGAGTATAAAAACAACTGTTCCGGGGATATAAAAGCAGGGTAGAAAGGCAAACTTTGCTGCATAAACCAAAAACAAAACAACATGTCACTCAACAATCCACAGGTACAATTTGTACGTTACAAAGAGTCTGGTCAACCTGATCGGTTTTTTGTTTACATCACCACCAACTTTGCACACAGCAACTTTGAAGCAGATGGCGTTACTTCCATTACAGGGCCTGACAGTAACGGCCTGCTTAAAGTAGTTGTAAAAGTTAAAACGGTCGGTCTGGCGTTACGCCTGAATAAACCCGTTGTTCACCAGGTTGAACTGATTGATGTGGATGTAACAACCATTACGGACATTGAGGTGAAGATAACAGAAGGTTCAACAGAACGTGTTGTTGTGATTGTTCATCAGGATCAATCAGAAACAATGGTAAAGCCTATCGGGCAAACTCCGATGTACAGTTAATGCCCATGATCGCTGAAAATAGGACAAAACCAATTTATGCCTTCATAAGCCTGTTAGTATATAGGCTTATGAAGGTAATAATTGCAGCATTGCTGGTATTGCACATGAGTGGATGTGGTACGCCCCCAGTTAATTCCAACACGAAGTGGAAAAACGACACTGTATCAAAAAGAGATTCGTTGGAACTCGCTATGTTGCTTGACAAGGCGTGGAACTGGAAAGATAAAAATGCGGACAGTTGCCGTTTGTATGCCAGTAAGGCTCTCCTGTTTTCGACAGACCGACATATACCCTACGGCCAGGCCGAAGCCTATTGCCGGTTCGGCAATCTGGAAGAAGCATCAGGCAATAATCAAAAAGCAGCAAACTATTATTTGCAGGCATTGTATTTTGATTCGCTTGCCGGTAACCGACATGGTATTGCGCGGGAATCGAATCAGCTTTCAGTGATATTTAAAAAAACAGGAAAATTAGAACTTGCGGAGTTTTATGTAAAAAAGGCTATTTCAAACTGGCAATCCATCAAAGGAAAAGAAAACTCTCTTGGCATTGCCTTCATCAACTCAGGAAATATCTTGATGTGGAAAGGGCAGCTTGACAGTGCCTTGTTCTTTTATCAAAGATCCTTAGCTATTTCAATGCAGACCGGTAGCTTTTCTTTAAAAACAGATGGATTGAACAGCATTGGACAAGTTTATGAAAAGCAAAAACACTTTAAACGAGCGGCCAATGTGTATCATGAAGCCTATTCACTGGCTGAAATGGACAACAAGGGGCTGGCGGCAGCTCTTGCTGCAAATAACATGGGCAATGCTTACCTCGGGCTGAAAAATTTGGATTCTGCATTGTGGTGGTACCGGAAAAGCATTGATCTGAAAGAAAAAAACAATTACCCTGCTGGTATTGGTGGAACACTTACCAACATCGGGTTGATTTATGCCGCAAAAGGCGATTATATACTTGCACTTGAATACCATAACCGCAGTTACATGCTGCAAAAAACAAACGGGGAAGAACAGGAGTCCGCCATCAGTGCCAATAATATCGGGACTGTTTTAAAACGAATGGGCAAATACGAGGAGGCCATGCATTATTTTAAAGAAGCCTACGGCATTACACAACGCATCGGAGCTAAATTAATTGAAATAGATATACTCAAAAATCTTTCGGAAACAGCAGCCATAACCGGCGATTACAGCTACGCTTTTGACTGTACCCAAAAACTGCAAGCCATGCGCGATACCATTGACCGCACCATGCAGGAAGCCGTTGAAAAAGACGCGCTTTCTCATGAAGAGCAGACGAAACGTATTTTACTTGAAAAAGAGAAAGAAAAACAACGTGCGGAATTTGATAGAAAAGAGACAGAATCGAAAAGCAGGCAGATTACGCTTTTTAGCCTTCTTATAGTTACTGCACTGATCGCCCTGCTGCTTTTGGCTTTCTGGCGCGTAAACCGGGAAAAACACCGGCGCCTAATTGTGGTTCAGCAGGACAAAATTAACCGGCAGCAAACCGATGAATTAATACGGAACCAGGAGAATACCATTCTCCGTTCCATGTTTGAAGCACAGGAAAAAGAACGTCAACGGATAGCCGGGGATTTACACGACCGTCTTGGATTGAAACTTTCTACAGCCCGGTTGTATTACAGTATGTTTACCAAACATCTGAATGCATTGGATGAAGAAGAACAAAAACAATTCAGTAACGGTAACCAGATTCTGGACGAAGTTTGTGATGAATTGCGGAAAGTAGCCCACAACCTCGCTTCCGGAGAACTGATGCGGTTTGGACTGGTTCAGGCCGTTAATCGCCTCTGTGAAACATTGATGCAGGCCAGTAATCTTAAAATCAGTTGTTATAATTCCGGCGTAGATGACCGGCTCGACAGCCATACGGAACTGCAGTTGTACCTGGTCGTCCAGGAACTGCTTACCAATGTTTTTCGTCATGCAAAAGCAACGGAAGTTACATTGCAGTTCAGCCGTTATAATAATACGCTGAATATTATAGTTGAAGATAATGGCATTGGTTTTCCAGCCGATAAAATTACACATAGCGCTGGCATCGGATTAAAAAGCATACAGGAACGAATAACTAAATTAAATGGAACCCTGCAGATTGACAGCGTTAAAGGAAGAGGTACAACAATAAGTATTGATATTACACTAACATGAGCCAGCTTATCCGGATTCTGATTGCCGACGACCACCAGATATTTCTGGATGGATTGCGTGCCATATTAAAAAACGAACCACGCATCAAAGTTGTTGCTGAAGCCATTTCAGGCGATGAAGTGATGCGTATGATGCGCATTGAACCCATTGATGTAGTGGTTCTCGATTACGAAATGCATGGAAAAAACGGATACGAGGCAGCAACGGAAATCCGTATGCTTTACCCCCATGTGAAAATCTTAATGCTCACCATGCACGAAAATGGAGAGTTCATAGATAAACTGATGACGGTTCCGGTTGACGGTTACATCCTGAAATTCAAAGGTGCAGAACAATTAGTAAATGCAATTTATACATTGGAAAGCGGTAAACAGTTTTTTGGCCCGGAAATTACAGAAGAATGGTTTCGCTTTCGACGGAACAAACAAAGAACGGATGATGTTCGCCTCACACCACGCGAAGAAGATGTTTTGCGCCTAATTGCAAATGAATACACAACCCCCCAGATTGCTGAAAAACTGTTTATCGCGCAAAGCACCGTAGAAACGCATCGCCGAAACCTGATCGGAAAATTAGGGGTTAAAAGTACACTGGGCTTAGTGAAATGGGCTGTAGAACATGGAATAAAATAACGTTTAGATTACGCGCAATAAAAAAGAAGGTTTTCTTTTTGGAGAAGTAAATTATATCCTCATTTCCGTGGAGGTTAAAACCGGCAGATTGCGGGAGGCGAAAATTTGTTTTTTAGAAGATGTTTGCTAAAACAATTAAAAAACAAATAACTATGTCAAGAAGAGCCTTACTGATCGGAATTGAAAATTATCCGGGAAAACCATTGAAAGGATGTGCGACCGATGCTGCTGCATTATACAAACTGCTTGTGCAACATGAAGACAAAAGCAGGAATTTTGATGCGGAGATATTTACCGATGAAATTAAAACGCACGCAAATTTACGGAAGTGTGTTAAAAACCTGTTTAAAGGCAAGTATGAAATCGCGCTGTTTTATTTTTCAGGCCATGGCGCGATTTCCGATACAGGCAGTTACCTCGTTACCCCTGATTGGGATGAACATGATAAAGGAATGCCCGTAAGTGAATTATTGAAACTGGCCGCAGATTCAGAATCGGATACAAAAATTATTATCCTCGATTGTTGTCATGCCGGTGCCGCCGGTGATTTTATTTCCCGCAACGGGGTGAATATTATCAGCGATGATATGATTATACTGGCTGCCTGTGGTGATGAAGAATTTGCAGTAATGGTCAACGGGCATAGTGTTTTTACAAATCTGCTTTTGCAGGCACTCAAAGGGGCATCTGCCGATCTTTGCGGAAATATATCCCCGGCTTCGGTTTACGCTCTTATTGATCAATCTTTAGGTGCGCTGGATCAACGTCCGGTTTTTAAGGCGGTTGTTGATCACCTTGTTACGCTACGAAAAGTAACTCCTCCTGTTCCGGTTGAAGATTTGCGTGAGATAAGCAAACTGTTTAATATCCCGGACGAGCAATTTCCACTTGACAAAACGTATGTCGAAGAAGAAAGCGTTGCAAAAAAAGAAAAAGTGCTCTTGTTTAAAATTTTGCAGCGTTTAAACCGGGTTGGTCTCGTAATCCCCGATGGAGAAGAACACATGTTTTGGGCAGCAATGAATGAAAAGTCTTGCTCGCTTACTCCAATGGGTAAACATTACTGGTACATGGCAAACAAAAACCGGTTTTGATAATTTTTAGCAATGCCACAACGCCGGAAAGAAATCTTCATCAGTTATGCACGTGAAGATCTGAAATATGCAATATCAATCAAAACCTTGCTCGAAAATGACGGCCATAAGGTATGGATTGATTTTGCCAACGGGAAACCCGGTGCATTTTTCAAAAAAGAAATCCGTGATAAACTGAATACCGTTGATTTTGTTGTCTTTTTACTTTCAAAAGAATCCATCAAACCCAATCGGGTTGTGGCAGAAGAGCTTGCGATTGTAATTGACCTACAACGGAATTTTGATGAAGAATGTATCTTTCTGATAGCAATAAAAATTAATAATTGTGATATACCGGAAGTATTAACCGGGCAAACGTGGCTCGAATTTACGGATGAAGGGAAAGGGAAACTTCGTGATATTATTTATAAAGAACCACTACGCTCAAGTAAAATAAATTTAACAGAAAAAGAAGCTCCGGTATCTCAACCTCCCTGGTGGAAAAAGAAAGCAGTGCGTCTTGCTTTTTTTCTTTTTTTGCTGCTGAACTTTCTCGTTTGCTATTATGTTTTTTACCGGGAACGCGCGCTTCACCTGAAAGTTACCGTTAATAACATCGACTCCGGTTATCGTATTCCAGGGGTTGTTGCGTTCATCCTGGGTGAAACAAATGACACGGTTGTAAAAAGTGCACCATCAGCAAATGATGGCATTCTAAAATTTAAGCTGGAATCTTTTCCACAGACAGCTTACACCGTGCGGTTTTATCATCCGGATTATTATGATACCGCTGCAGATTATAAACTCACTGAAGAGGCCGGAAACCGGTATATGAAAATGCGCCGGAGACCAGTAAAGAACAGCCTTCCGCCGGCACCTGTAATAAGTAAAACCTACCGGTTTAGCGGTTTACAGTTAACCCAGGCAGAAATGAATCAGGTGAAAAATGAAACCGGTTACGCATGGAATGCAGCAGGTACTGCTGTTTTTCATTTTGAATATGATCACACCGCCCTGATGCAACTGGGCGGAACGGATAAATACACGTTTGCCGGAAGCCGGATATGGCTGGAGGGAATAGGAAAAAAAGTTGCCACCGGCATTGAGCTTCCTGCAATGCCTTCTCCTCCATTTCCGAAAGCACAGTTGGAAGAGTATCTCGATGATAAAATGAATGAATTAACCTTAAACAACCGTCCACTGGTTATTAAAACACTGATCCAATGCCTGCAAAAATTCTGATTGTTTTCGCCATGCTGTTTTTTTCGCTGGTTGCTGTAGCACAGCAGGAAAAACCGAAAACAGGAAAAGACCTGCTGATGCTTTTTCCTGCTAATCCCTTGCCTGAAACACAAATGATGACCCCATTTGTGAAGAAACTACTCGAAAATATGAACGATGGCAAAAACAAAGGCATACGGCTTTTCCGCAGTGTATCCAGCAGTGCAGATTATTCGAAAATACTTTCTGCAGAAGAAATGCTGATGAGTAATAAACGGCTGCTCGGTGAAACGCATGATATGGAAAAGTTACAAACCCCGGAGCGCAAAAAACGGGATTCACTTTATGGTAAGCTGCTGAATAATTTTGACAAGGTGCTGCTTATCGAATTGATTTACAGGAACGAGACGAATACTACGCTGATTCCTCCAGACCACTATTTATATTATTTCACACTTCAGAATATTGTTAATATACCTGGTAATCTGCCATTAGCCGATGAAACTAATTCGGTTTCACTGCTTGTGAAAGCCGGAACAGATATTCGTAAAGTGCTTGTACGAAAACTGCGTGAACTCTTTCCGGAATCGAATGAGCCACCGGTTATTCGGATAAGCAGTTCTCTTGCGGCTTACAAGGGGGGGTATTATTGCACACCCGGCGACAGTGTAAAACTGGCATTTTGTATTTCTGACGCTGATTCTGATCCGTACCTGTTTCGCTACAGTTGGAAATTTAAAGGCCGTCAGGGCGTGCTGCCTGATTATGTGGATTCGTTTGACAGTACACTGACACTTGTGGTGCATGACACCGGTACAATTTTCATGCTTGCGCAGGTACATGATGAATTCAGCCCCTCCAATGTTGATACATTTCGACTTCATGTGATTCCAAAACCGCAGATTAACCTGATCCGGAATTGTTATTACGTGCATATCGGCAAAAAGAACGGCGTGCTTTCACATCCGTTTGATGCACTATTTCAACCGTATCTTTTTTTTGATACTACCAAAACGCATTTGTTTAACATTACAGAAATCTATACGGAACATCCGCCTTCAGCCGAGGCTGCATTTCGCATTTCGCCTCTTCCTTCGCAGGGCAGGGTTGCAGATTCTGTCGCGGCCTCTGAATTCCGTATTGACCGGAATAAAAGTTACCTGAATCTTAGGCATTCCCCTTACCGCGGTAAACCGGGTGTTTATAGCTACCAGATTACGCTGTTTGAGCATGGTATCGCTTCCAATACAATGACGTTGCGTCTGCGCTACCGGAAAGCATCTGCAGTTTACTCCCAGTTTGGTTTTATAATCGGCAAATTCAAAGCAGATGAGAAAATGTACCTGGGGTTCACTACAACAGCAGGTGCATTCTTGCATCGCTACCTGAGTATTGAATTTTCAGCCGAATTTCCAATGGTAGATAGTTTATTCGGAAGAGGAACTAATCTGCGATATGCCAATCACCGGATCAGTGCCCTTACACCAATACCGGTTAAAGCAGGTCTTATTATTTCGCCAGAGATCGGTTTCTGGATATTCCGTTATCCCACGGTTTCTACCGATTTTTATGACGGTGTCAGTTTTGGAATAAATGTCAAAATGCTGTATACTGTTTTCCCCTGGATCGGCACCTGTTACCGGTTTGGTTATACAGAAACCCGCCAGTTGCCGGGCCGGCCGGTAAAAAATGGTTTTTTTTATATGGCAATTGGTATTTCTATACAACCCATCAGTAAAAAAGGGAAGCATTAGCTATATTCAGATAAAACCGGCGTTTCCTGGTGGCAGCGCCGGTTTTGTTTTTTTCGGAAAAGGGGTTACGATTTTTTCGCTGTGATAGGCCCCGTAAGCCCGCTGCGTATCGCACTTACATAATCGCTTATGGATGCTGCTGCTGCATTATAACACGGGTCGTTGTATTGGTTGTTCGCTGCTTCATAACCGATAACCTGGTCAACCAGCCAGATGAATCCGCCGTTCACACTTGACTCATGTGCAAATGTATTCATGAGGCTGAATACACTGGTATTGGTAAACGTGTCAGGGCATGTTGTGTCCGGAAAATCACCCTCCCAGCGATTGTAATAGGTGTCGTAGTACCGCGTCCAGTCGCTGGCCAGGATAAAACCGGTTGTATCAAAACCCGAAATCGCATCGGTAATATACCCGGCCCAGGTATCCGGATCATTCCCGTTACCACCGGCATAACATTGCAGGTTCCACCATTTTACTTTCCCGGGATTGCTGGTATTCAGCTGGCTCAGCGAATAGGTCCAGAAATCCGGATCCGTGTACGGGCAAAAGGTAATCTCAAAACCGATTGTTATACACATCTTGCAGAAGTCAACAAATGATCCGCGGCTGTCTGCATCAATTACGGCTTGTGAAGGCGGGTTCGTATCGTCGTAATACATATCCGTTTCCTCATTGTCCATATCAATGATGCTTATGCCCGGTATCAGGTTGCGCAGCACCTGCATGTTCTGCTGCAGGTTTGTGCCTTCAAACGACTTGTTATTATTGAGCCAGATTTTTTCAATGCACCGGAAATCATAAATCACATTATTTGCACCGCCGATAGAAGCGCAGAGCGTTTGAACAGTATTGCCCGGAACAGTTGTACTTGTAATTGAACCCACAAGGTCGGCCCAGGAAGACGTATCACCGGGATTGCTGCCATAACCAACATATTTTCCCCGGGAAATAACGAGTGTACCGTTGTAATAAATATCGCCCGGTATCTGCGCCGGACTTATGTCAAAATCACGACCGATATGAAATAAACTTAATATAACCGTCGTCAACCCCGATTGCTGTATCTGGCTGATCGTTTGCTGCACCTGCTGTACCTCATTGTTGTCGGAGGCATAAAGACAGCCTTCCGCATACGCTGCAATATTATTTGTGCGTGCTCCCATGTTGTGTGGATTTTTACTTTTTCGCCTACTCGGTTTTACGGTTTTTCGGCTTCGCCCGGCAGTTTTTGTTTTTGGAAGAGCTGCAATCAAACTTAAACCGGAATGCTGCAATTTCCCGGCATCTGTTGATAAAAGGAGGCACAATAAAAAAGCCGCCGCGATAGGTTCGCGGCGGCTGCAGATAAATCAGGTTCGGTTATTTCACCACGGTGTGGCGGGCAAGTATGGCACCGCCCTGGTCATGAAGTGAAAGGAAATAAATGCCGCCTTCAAGCATATTGACATCAAGCGCGGTCCGTTTTCCGTTTACAGTTACTGCATGTAGTGTTCGGCCGGTTGCATCACAAAGTACGAGCTGTGCGTTTAACTGACCGACTGCAAAATCAATGATTATAAAATCCTGTACAGGGTTCGGGTAAATGGCCCAGGTAGTTGCGGCCACCGGCTTTTCAGCACCCAGGCAGATATCCACATAAACCGAATCGGTTGCGCTGCCCGAACAGTTGTTCGAATCGGTATAAAAATAATTGATGAGTGTTAACCCAGGTGAAACCTGGCCGGGGTCAAACTGGTTGCCTGTAACACCTGGTCCGCCCCACGTTCCGCCTGCCGGGCTTCCGCCGCCAAGGGTAACTGCCGCTTCCGTTCCACAAAGGGTATCTGGAATCGTCAGCGAAAGTGTTACTGTGGGCGGGTTGTTCGGATTCAGTGTTGTGAAAAGTGTATCCTGGCAGCCGTTGTTATCTGTAATGTAACAGTTGTATGATCCGGCGGCAAGATTTGTTGCGAGTGCAGTCGTTTGTCCGTTGCTCCACAGGTACGTATATCCCGGTGTTCCACCGGTTACTGCAACACCAAGCGATCCGTTGCTCTGTGAACATCCCGGAACAAGTACCGAATCAACGGTTAAAACAAGAGCCGCCGGTTCCGAGATAGTAACTACAGCGGTGTCGCTGCTTCCGCAGTCATTGGTAACCACGCAGGCAAATGTACCGGCGTTCAGGTTGTTGATTGTTGAATTTGTGCTGTTATCATGCAGCCACAGGTAAGTAAAACTGTTACCCCCGCTTGCCGTAACGTTTGCAGTTCCGTTGCCATCGCCAAAACAAACAACGTCTGTTGATGTGGCCGATGCGGCAGCCTGTGCGCAGCAGGAGGTCATGCTGTGACTTCCCAGGAATGTTGTCGTATTCTGCGGATACACATCATACTGTGTTGCCCCGATGGCCCAGTTGGTTGTGCCTTCCTGTACACCGGTCATGCGCACAAGTGTAAATTCACTTGTTGCACCGGTGCCTACCGGCCAGTTTACTCCGGGGTCAATGCCAATTATGCCGATAATATCAAGAATGGTGTTACTCGGTATATGTTTAAGCGACAGTACATCATCACCGTTAAAAAAGGTAATGGTGTGAAGCGTGTCTGATACAGCAAGTATTCCGGATACCGCGGAAGGATTGCCTGCTACCCATACTGAACCGGCAGCGAGGGTGCCCTGCGGAAAAAGCGAATCCGTTGGCGTGGGTGATCCGTTATTGTACCTGTAAAACACATAATCTGTCAGGTTAACAGTTGCATTTGTCGGATTATAGATTTCAACGGCCTTGTTGTTCGAAGCACCTTCAAGGTATTCCGAGAAAAAAAGGTTGGAGCAGGGCTGTGCGAGCCCGATTGCAGAAATCACTGTGAATGAGGCAAGAAGAATTTGTTTTTTCATGCTGCAAAATTATACAATTTGTTAGCCTCTTTGTATGATATGAATTACCCGGAAGTCAATATCCGGCATATAAACAGCATGTTTTACAGTGGAATATGTTGTAAGTCATAAAAAAAGCCGCCGCGATTTTTCGCGGCGGCTTTTTTGAATGCAATTAGTTGTTATTGTTTCACCACACGGTAATTCGAAACGGAAGTACCTGAAGTAAGACGAACATAATACACACCACCTTCGCTGGTAGCCAGGTTAATCTGTTTAACCATATCGGTCATTACAAATTTCTGAATCAGCTGACCAAGGCTGTTCGTGATCTCAACAGTAACAGCAGTTGCCGGCAGTTGTCCGAGATCAATGGTGAACATACCCATGTTCGGGTTCGGGTAAATGTTAACAGCAACTGTGCCGTTCGGGTTGTGTATGCCGATACACGCATCAACCACAATTACGTTGGTGGCACTTGCTGAACAGCCGTTGGTATCAGTGTAGCTGTACTGCAGCGTCTGTGCACCGTTCAGTGTAGCCGGGTTGAATGTGCTTCCGGTTACACCCGGGCCGCTGAATGTTCCGCCTGCAGGTGTTGCAGTCAGTGCCATCGGGGCATCATCCACACAAATGGTGTTCTGCGACAGGTTGAAGGTCAGTGTCGGGATGGCGTTAACAACCACCGAAATGGTATCGTTACCGATACATCCGTTCAGATCTGTTACCTGTACAGCATATGTGCCGCTTGCAGTTACGGTTAAAGTCTGGCTGGTGCTGAAATCACTCCATACATAACCAGAACCCGGGTTGCCTGCATCCAATGTTACAGGGCCGCCGCAGGTTGCGGTATCTGCGCCCAGGGCAACTGCCGGTCCGGCAGCAATGCCGATGTTGATTGAGTCAGCTGCAGAACAGCCGTTCGAATCGGTTACAGTTACATAGTACATGCCTGAGCTGGTAACCACAAGTGTCTGTGTTGTATCGCTGGTACTCCAGAGATACGAAGAACCAGCGTTGCCTGCATCCAGCGTGAGGCTTCCGCCGTTACACTGTGAGGTGTCAGCACCAAGTGCTACTACCGGGATGGCATTGATCGTAACGTTAATCGTATCCGCATTAACACATCCGTTAACATCAGTTACTGTAACATCATAAGAACCGGTTGCCGAAACGGTTTCGGTCTGGCTGGTACCTGATGTGCTCCATGCATAAGTTGATCCCGGGTTACCGGCATCCAGTGTAACGGTACCGCCGCACTGTGCAATGTCTGCTCCAAGAGCAACAACCGGTAATGCATTTACAGTTACCATCACCGAATCAACATCGGTACAGCCGTTTCCGTCTGTTCCGGTTACGGTGTAATAACCGCTGGCAGGAACCATAAACGGTACGCCGTCAGTTACACCGCCATTCCAGCTGTAGCTGGTAGCGCCGCTTCCGGTGAAGGTTACCATGTCGCCCATACAGATTGTGCCAACGCTTGCGTTAGCAGTAACTGTCGGAAGTGCATTCACGTTGATCATAATCGAATCAGTATCTGTACAGCCGTTTCCGTCTGTACCAACTACGGTGTAATAACCGGCTGTTGAAACTGCAAACGGAACTGCATCAGTAACACCGTTGTTCCAGGTGTACGAAGTAGCGCCGCTTCCGCTGAAGGTTACGTTGCTGCCCGAACATACTGTTGTTGCAGTTGCGCTGGCTGTTACGGTCGGCAGTGCGTTGATGGTAAAGGTGATTCCTGTTGCGGCAGAATCAGCACAACCGTTGAGGTTGGTTTTGATCATGTTGTACACACCGGCAACTGAAGCCATGTAGGTATTGGTTGTGGCACCCGGTATTAAAACACCGTTCAGGTACCACTGGCTTGTTCCGCCCGAAGAACCGGTAAGCAGTGTGCTGTCGCCGGCGCAAACCGATGTGTTACCTGTGATTGAAACTACCGGTAACGGATTCACTGCCATGGTTACAGTAACTGTAGTTGTAGTTGAACAGTTGTCTGTAATTACGCAGGTATATGTTCCTGCTCCTGAAGTGGTGATACCGCTGATAGTCGGGTTAGCCGTAGAAGCGGTGAAGCTGTTCGGGCCGGTCCATGCATACGTGTAAGTTGCAAGACCACCGGTTGGTGTGGCAGTAAGTGTAACGTTTGTGCCTGCACATACTGTAGTGCCCGGTGAGGCAACGGCTGTTCCGGTGAGGGCAGCAGGCAGCGAAATTGTAACTGTTCCTGTAGCTGTACATCCTGCAGGCGATGTTGCTGTTGCTGTATATGTTGTGGCAGCAGTAACTCCTGTTGCAGTTACCGGCGAACCGGTTGTAGAGCTGAGGAATGTTCCCGGCGACCAGGTGTAGGTTGCAGGCGATGCACCACCAGTAATGGTGATTACATAATCTTCCACTTCACCAAAGGTGGACTGGGCTGCACACGGATCCATGGTATTTGTTCCGCCGTAATCCATCTCACGTACACGCAGGCGAACCTGGCCGTTAAATGCCGTAAGCGGAACTGTGAACGTAAATGATGTAGAAGCCGGTGTAGCGCCCAGGTTGTTGGTTTCACCGAGTTTCTCACCTGCATCGTTCAGTGTTCCGTTCTGGTTGTAGTCAATCCAGGCTGCAAGGTCATTCAGTGTATACGTACCTGCAACCAACGTAATGGTGTAGGTAGAACCTGCGGTCAGCGTAGTAGTTGTATTACCCGATGCCGGGTACAATGTATAATACGGTGAAGCAGATGCACCGGACGGGTTGTTCAGTGTATTCAGTACTACAGAACTGCAGTAGTCACCAAAACCGGTTCCGTTTGCATAGGTCGGCTGGCAATAGGTTGCTGCAGGCAGCGATGCGCTTGCTGTAAGTACCGAAGTACCGCCGCTGCACACCGTTGCCGGTGTAGCAGTTACGCTGTTCATGGTAAGTGCCTGTCCAACCGTGATGGTGGTTGTAGCAGTGTTAACACAACCGTTACCGTTTGTACCGGTTACCGTGTAGGTAGTTGTAGCGGTCGGGTTAGCTGTCGGGTTGGCAATGTTTGTTGCCGAAAGACCTGTGGCAGGTAACCAGCTGTACGTATTTCCGCCTGTTGCAGTAAGTGCTACCGGGCTTCCGCCGGGCAGACAGATGATTCCGGTAGTAGGCGTTACAGCTACTGTCGGTAAACCGTTTACAACAACAGTTACTGAAGCAGTTGTTACAGAAGAGCAACCGTCGTTGATGGTTAATGTATAGGTACCTGCTGCAGCAAGGGTAACACCGGTAATGGTCGGGTTCTGGCTGCCAGAAGTAAAGCTGTTCGGGCCGGCCCACGAATAGGTGTACGGCGATCCGCCGCCGATTGCTGTTCCGTTCAGTGTAAGGTTTGATCCTACACATACAGCAGAAGGAGTAGCAGAAGCGGTTGAAGTAAGTGCTGCACCGGCGGTTACAGTTACAGATGCTGTTGAAGTACATGACCCGTTGGCAGCTGTTACAGTATACGTAGTGGTTGCAGTTACGGCATTGGCCATCGGGTTATTGATGGTGGTGCTGCTCAGGAAGGTTCCCGGCGACCAGCTGTAGGTCGGGGTTCCGCCCGAAGGCGACCAGCGGTAACCGTCAGGTGTGCTCACCGTCCAGTTTACGTTGTTACGTCCCGGTGCAACAAACGCAGTTGTACCTGCAGCATTCTGAATACCCTGAACCGCAATATTTGTTCCGGTTGAGCTGGTGGTATGCGCTTCAATAACGTTGGTTGTTTCATAAATTACAAGCTGTGTGGTTAAGCTGCCCACTGTGTTGTAGAAGTTACCACCGCTCCAGTTTACAACTAACTTACGGTTCGGTGCTGTACCGCTTACGAAGTAGTTGATCGTTCCGATAGTGCGGAAGTCCAGGTCAGAATACAGCGGCCCGATTGACGGACGACCGGCAAAAGCCGAAGGAAATGTATTGCTGTACCCTGTAAAGGTATTTGGAGCTCCTGCGCCAAGAACCATAAATCCATTGGTGGAAACAGCAAACGAGGTGTAAGCTGTTCCGAAATACATAAAGGTAAACGGTAAGGCCTGGTTCTGCCAGCCGCCGTCATCTAATGTACCAGAAGCAAGTGCTGTAACTGCAACACCTGCGTTGGCCAGTGTGGTTACACCAACACCCGGTGTAGGTGTAAGCGTGTAAGGAATAACCGATCCGGTATAAGAGGAGGTTAAACCGGCGTTGGCCAGCAGTTGCGAGTTGGCACCGTTACAGATGGTTGACGGTGTAGCGCTGATGCTGGTAATGCTCGGTGATTCCGATACCGTGATGGCAGCAGTAGCGGTGTTGGTACATCCGTTACCGTCTGTTCCGGTTACTGTATAGGTTGTGGTTGCAGCCGGTGTTGCTACCGGGTTTGCAATGGTGGTTGATGAAAGTCCGGTTGCAGGCAGCCAGGTGTAGGTATTTGCACCGCTGGCAAGCAGGTTAACCGGTCCGCCGGCAGGTGCACAGATGGTGCCTGTGGTCGGTGTTACTGCAACAGCAGGAAGCGCGTTTACCGCAACGGTAAACTGCGCCGTTGTTACGGCCTGGCCGCTAACGGTACAGCCAACGCCTACCACAAAATACGTGGTGGCAGTAAGCGGGCCCGTAGCCTGTGTGTTGGATGTTCCGAGCAGGTTGGTGTACGGTCCGCCGTTGGTTAACGACGAAGCCCACTGGTACGTGATGCCTGCCCCGGTTGATGCTCCTGTAAGTGTAAGTGTTGTTCCTGATCCGCTGCATACAGCCGTTACACCGGTGATGCTGCCGGCTGTTGGTGTACCGCTGCAGGCTGCAATAATGTAAGCCCCGATATCATTGTCAGGCGTGCGCGGCGCGCAGTTCTGGTCAACAGTAATGTACACAGGCGGAACCTGTCCGGCAGCATTCAGTGTTAATGCACCGGGATTGAGGTTGGATGTGTTGCTTACAAACTGCGGATTAACGGTAAGCGATGCAGCTTCCATACCGGCCGGTGCCATTGCGGTGGTCCAGTTGGCAAGTGTGTTGTAAGCTGTTGTTCCGTCGAAACCGGTGAAGCCGGATACACCGGCATCGTTTGCAACAAAAATATCGTTGTTGTTCGATATCGTTCCTGCCGGGCCAAAGGTAAGGGCGGTCGGAGAGCTATATATATAGTGTTTGGCAGTTGCACCCTGTGCCGCTGTAAAGTTTGCAAAAACGTTGTTACCCAGTTTGAAAACCGGTCCGTTTGCTGCGTTTACTTCAAAGCAGGAGCTACTTAAGTTCAGCGAACCGCTGCCGTCCATACTTACGGCGTTGTTGTAAACTTCGTAGGTCTGTGTGTTTAATCCACCTGTTCCGTTTACAAAAATACCTTTCAGCGTGCGTGCTGTTGTAGCAACACCGGTGTAGGCCGACGTAATTTCCGAAACCGTGTTGTTGAATACGCGGATGGTATGTGTGCCGGTGGTGGTGTGCGACATCCGGATACCGCTGATACCTGTTGTTGAAGCGGTGCTGCTGTTACGGATGGTCTGAATTTTATTGTTGCTGATGGTGCTTGTGCCCTGGAAGGTATTGATTACAATACCATCGGTTTGAACGGCACTGCCCGTTACGTTGCGGATGCTGTTGTTTGAAATGGTAAAACCGCTCTGGTTGGTAGCAAGAATACCATACGTCTGTGCTGTTCCGTTACCGATATCGTTGGCCGTTGCCGGGTTACCGATGGTGTTAAAGGTAGCGCAGTTGGTGCGGGTTACCTGGGTATTCAGATCGGGGAACGTGGCGTTGCCCAGGAGCTGGATACCTGCATAAACGCTGGTAATGGTAAAGTCTTTAAACGTATTGTTTGAGTTTGCACCGGCTGCTGAAGTCGGTACCGTAATTACATTGGATACGAAACCACGGCTGCCGGTATTGACACGGTTCATGGTTACTGTAATATTCGAAATGGTGTTGTTGGTGGCACCGTCTGTTGCAGAGCTGTTGTAAATACCAACACCATGATCGCTTGCATTGTTGCCCACGTTACCACGGATATCCATATTGTTGATGGTGATATAGTCACCACCCACGATACCGAATACCGGATCAACGTTACTTGCAAGTGCGGTTGTGCTGGCCTGGTTGGCAATGGCGCCGTTTGTACCACTTGCACCGCCATACGAAATAATAGCGGCTGTTGCTGATTTGGTAAATGTAATGGTATTGGCTGCGCTGCTTCCACTTACCGGTCCTACAAGGATCGGGAAGAAGTTGCCACCGTTTGCAACAGTAACATCATATTGTGCATCAACAAGGTTAAAGGTTACTGCGCCTGCAACACCGCGGTGATTCACATCAGCAGCGGCTTCGTTCAGGTTGCGGTACGTCTGACCTACACCTACGTTATACGTACCTGCAGCAAGTGCAGCCGGTGCTCCCGGTGTAAAACGGAAGTTGTACGACGGCCAGCGGTCGCTCTGCAGCGAACTGTTACCGGTAAAAGCAGAACCCGTAACGGCGTCAAGGTACTGGCCGTTACCACCGGTAATACTCTTGATACCGATGGAAGCCGATTCTGATGTGTTGAGGGTCCCGGTTGGCGCTGCGCCATACCACATTTCAATCACGTTGGTACCTTCATACAGCTTTACCTGGTAATTGATGGTACGTGTGGATGTGAAATAATACGAAAGTGATGTCCACTGAATGGTACATACCTGCGAACCTACTGTACCGGTAGTCTGGTAAACAATAGCCGATGTGGAAAGGTCATCCCACCACGGGGCAACAACACCGTTTGTAGTGGTGCTGTACAGATCGGGCGAAAATGCATCAAACGTAGCTCCATTGGCAAAACTCATCCAGCCGTTGGTCGAAACCGAGAACTGGGTGTACGGTGTTCCAAGGTAGTTAAATGTAAAACCGACCGGGATGTTCTGCTGGAAAGCATCATCACCAGTGGCAGTTGATGTGGTTCCGCCAACGATTGGCGTGTACGCGCCCGTGAAAACGGATCGTGTCATGGCGAGCTGTGCAAATGCGGAGCTGCCTGTAAGGACAAACACAGCAACAAGCATCAGCTTCTGCAGTTTAGAATAACAGTTTTTCATGTATGGTTTTTTTACTGGAATACGATATAAATGGTGTCCCTGGAAATCATAGACGGGAGGATCAGGATTTTCCAGTTGGCAAATATCGTTAATTAATTACTAACTGCAACGGTTTTGGTCGTTAAAATCAGGTGTTTCGGGGGCTGCTTTTGAATTGTTAAAACGCATTGCTATTTATTGATTGTTAGTGCATTATGCATGATAAACAGGCGTATTCCGAAAAAAAAGTACAATACATTGGTATTTTCAACTGCTCCCCGCTGCGGTGTAATTGTTTTTCCGGGAAGCCGCTCTGATCCTTTAATGCAGAGGCATCTGTAACATTTGTCACTGCGTAGCTTTTCCACGAGCCGTTACTTTGCATCAGAAAAGGAGTATCAGCAGGTGATTTATATCATGGTTTAACTGCGCTGCTCCGGAGACCTTTGTTCAACGCAAAAAAAAAGAACCGTATGATTATCGAACAGATTTATACCGGCTGCCTCGCAGAAGCAGCGTATTATATTGAAAGTAATGGGGAAGCCGCTATTATTGATCCGCTGCGCGATGTTACACCGTACATCGAAAAAGCAAACAAACGCCATGCGAAAATCAAATATGTGTTTGAAACGCATTTTCATGCCGATTTTGTTTCAGGGCATGTTGATCTCGCAAAACAAACCGGGGCAACCATTGTGTACGGACCTACCGGTATGAAAACCGGCTTTGATGCACTGATTGCTACCGACGGCCAGGAATTTAAAATCGGTTACATCACCGTAAAACTGATACACACGCCGGGGCACACCATGGAAAGTTCATGCTACCTGCTGCAGAATGAAAAGGGCGAAGACATTGCGCTGTTTACCGGTGATACGCTTTTTATCGGTGATGTGGGCCGGCCCGACCTGGCGCAGCATGTGATTTCTTCGATGACGCAGGATCTGCTGGCGGGACACCTGTACGATTCGCTGCACAACAAAATTCTGCCGCTGCGCGATGAACTTATTATTTATCCCGGCCACGGAGCGGGAAGCGCGTGCGGCAAAAACATGAGCAAGGAAACAACCGACACGCTCGGCCACCAGAAAAAAGTGAACTACGCACTTAATCCTTCACTCACGCGCGAACAGTTTATTGAACAACTGCTCAACGGACTTACACCGCCCCCGGGTTATTTTCCGCATAATGTGCTGATGAATATTAACGGCTATGAAAACATTGATAAAGTGATTACACGCGGAACTGCGCCGCTTACCCCGGCCGCATTTGATGCTGCCGCCGCAGAAACCGGCGCGCTCATTATTGATACCCGCGAAGCCCAGGAGTTTGCCACCGGTTTTATCCCGGGAGCAATCAACATCGGGCTCAACGGCAGCTTTGCAGTGTGGGCCGGAACGCTCATTACGGATGTAAAACAACCGCTGCTTGTCGTTTCCGATCCCGGCAAAGAAGAAGAAGTAATTGTGCGGCTGTCGCGCGTTGGTTTTGATAACACGCTCGGTTTTCTCGAAGGCGGCTTTGATTCCTGGAAAAATGCAGGCCTGCCCTGCGATACCATCCGCTCCATAAGTGCCGACGAACTGGCCGTTATCAGTGCAAAAGAACCGATCAACGTGCTCGATGTGCGCAAAGCCAGCGAATATTACAGCGAACATGTGATTGATGCCGTAAACGCGCCGCTCGATTACGTAAACGAAAGCATGCTGAAAGCCGACAAATCGAAAAACTGGTATGTACACTGCGCCGGCGGTTACCGTTCCATGACGTTTATCTCGATTCTGAAAGCACGCGGCTACAACAACCTTACGGATGTAAAAGGCGGCTTCACAGCCATCAAAGCATCGGGTAAGTTTGCAGTTACGGAGTATGTTTGTCCGACTACAATGCTGTGAGGAATCGATCTTGTAAAACAGACACTATTACAGGTCAGGCTTGTGTTAAATAAATACTATTCCAAGTCGGCAGTGGCAGGAAGCAGTGGCAGTCGGCAGGTATTTCAGAAGATGAATCTGTTCCTTACGAAAACATTACTGCCGCTGCCAACTGCTGCTGCCACTTATTCCAATTTCTGTTTTACACAAAGAGAAATTATTCCCTGTCTATTTTAAAAGATCATTAAAAAACGAAACAACAGCCGTGTACAACGCACCAGGCAAACTTCCTGCTAAAAAGAAGCCCGGTATGTTGTAACGGCCGTTGTCAGTTCGCCCGGTGATGGAATATTTTACCAGAACGGTTTTTTAAACGTTCCTTTATCGGCATTACTGATGATGATGCGGAATCCCACAAACGGCGAACCATTATCGGTGCGGAATGCGTCTTTCATTTCGAGGTACGTTGCTTTTGAACTCCAGCACGAACCCATGATGGTGGTGGTGCCATCCGCACTGCGGATCACTTCGGAAACGTGGCCTGTTTTATTTCCGTTGGCCATGTTGCGCGTATAGCTGTTTCCGGCCTTGTTCATTTCCTGCAGCGCGGTTTCATAAATGGCCAGGATTTCCTGTTCGGACATACCGTACCGGTTTGTCGCAAACAGTTTATCCACGGTGGTCAGATTACGCGTGTCGTATTTTTTTACCTGCGCCATGCGGCGGACAAAGGTGCGGTCCACCAAACTGTCGTGCAGATCGTAAATGGTGTTGTAGCCGCCGCAGTCGGGCACATCTGCATAGCCCACGCGCGCGGCATGTATCCATTCGTAATCATACGGCAGGCGTACCTGCAGGCGGCGCGGTTTGTTTTTTTTGCCGGGCTGTTCGCTGTTGAGTTGCGTTTCGAGCCAGCGGCAGAACAGGCCCATGGCATTGCTGCTGATGTTTACCACCGGGAAATCATCATACCGTGTATCGGAAAAATACGTTGCGGCCAGTTGCGGGCACTGGTACCTGTTCCACAGCGCGGTATTCACCAGTGCCTCGTTGTACGTTACCATATCGCCGCGGCTGTACACATCGGCAAGAAACACTTTGTACTCGCGGTTGGTAATGGCAAAGTTGCGGATCACAAATGCATCCACGCCCCGGCTGCTGCCGCGGTAACTGATCTGTCCTTCTTCCACCCGCGTGTAAAGCGATTCATCAATGCCCCTGATTTTAGCCAGCAGCGAATCTTTTAACGCAAGATACGTTTCGTACGATTCGCGCACGGGGCGGGGCAGGGGCTGCATCACGGGCGATGTAATGGCTGGTACAGCTCCGGCAACCGTTTGTTCAAACGGCTGAAAAACGGGCAGGGGCGCAGCGGTGTCATTCGCTACGCGGATGTTTTTTGTAACCGGTGTACCTGCAGTTACCGGGAGTGCAGCTGTTTCTTTTTTTGCGGCGGGTTGTGTTTGTTTTTGTGTTTCCGCTTTTGTTGTGTCTTGCTGTTGTGGTTTCTGATAAAGCATATACCACACAAAACAAAACACGAGCGGAATGAGCACAATGGGCAGCCACAACTTCAGTCCGCCGCCGCCGCGTTTTTTGCCGAGGCGGCGCAGCAGTTCGCGTTCGCGGGCAGGATCAATGGTTACATCGTACTCCTGGTTCAGCACAAACTGCGCGGCACCGGTATCGCTGCTGATGAATTCGTTTCCGGGAAACAATTCATTCAGCGCGGCATCAACATCGGCTTCGGTCAACTGTTCAGGCGTTTTCATTGGTCCCGGTTTTCACGCATTCGTTTGTTTTGTCGGTCACTGTTTTTTTCAGGCGCAGGTGATACACTTTCAGCTGCGCAGGCGGTTTGTTCACATACGTGGCGATGTGCTCGTACGGAAAATCCTGCGCCCGCATCAGCAACACAATGCGCTGCCAGTCTTCCAGCGCCTGGAGTACTTTCTGCAGGCACTGCATCAGCGGACTCTGTTTTTCAGGTTCATCGTCCGTTGCCGCATCATGGTGTTTTGCATGGTTGTCGTTTAATTCCGTGGTTGCAATCGTTTTGTTTTTCCGGTCGCGGTAATGGTTGCGCAGGTAGTTGGAAAACACTTTGAACACAAAACCGGTAAAACGGTTTTCATCGGCAAACGTGTAGGTATCGCCAACATCCATTATTTTATAAAGTGTTTTATACACCAGGTCCCACGCATCGTCTTCGGTCAGCTGCCATTTGCTTACGGCATACCCGTACAGTTTTTTTCCATAACGATCGTATAACCACGCAATCGCCTGTTCATCTTTTTTTTTCAGCCGGGCAGCCAGGTCCTTCATTCCAGTCCGAAGTTACCATTTCTGCATTTAAAAAGCAGGGCAGGCTATGGTGCGGAATTTTTTCGACTTCTGCGATTTGATCTGTAAACGCAGCTTATCGCGGTCCATGTGTTTCATGTCTTCGATGAGTGCCTCGTAGTCTTTCAGTTTTTTCTGGAAGTCGCGCAGGTACACATTTTCGCCGGTTTTCAGGAAATGGTTGTCGAGCAGTTCAATGGCTTCGTGTACTTTCTTTTTGGCATCCTCAAACCGTTCGCGGTCGCACAGCTGCACGGCTTCTTCGTACCATTCGGCCGTGAGTTCGAGTGCATACCCTTCGGCGGCTGCACGGTTTATGCCGCTGTCGTATTCTTTTGCATCGTGTGCCGGTTTCAGTTCACTGCTGCGCGTATCGCTTACTGCAACTGCTTTTTCGCCGGAGGCATTCATGTAATCCAGTGCACACGAAATGGTAAACGCATTTTTCAGCGGACTTTTTGTTTTAAAACAGATGAGGATGGATTTCTGCTCATTCGCAAACAGGTCGTTGAAATGCAGCGTCAGCGTATTTTTATCCAGCGAACTGTTGTACGCAAACGTGCGCGAATAACTGAGCACCTCATCGGGGAACGTAATTTTAAGCGTGGTGTTTTTTGCAATCACCTGCGAAATGCCCTGCAGTTCTTCGCTGAACATTGCTTCCATTTTCTCCGGCGAATCAATAAAATAATAACGCCCGCCGCCCTGCATCGCCATGCGCGCCATCAGGTCTTCGTTGTAATCATTGCCTACACCAAAGGAGGAAACAGCAATGCGGTCTTTTTCGAAAAAGCTGCGCGTGAGGTCGCTCAGCTGTGTGGGATCAGCCATGCCCACATTGGCCAGCCCGTCAGAAAGCAGCAGCACGCGGTGAACCATTTCGCCCTCGTTTTTTGCTTTTACTTTTTTCACCAGTTCAAATCCTTTGCGGATTCCGCCTTCGAGGTTGGTGGAATTCAGCGTAATGATTTTATCAATGCGTTCGAGCAGGTGTTTTTTGTTTTCGATGTGCTGGGGCTCAAGGAAAACTTCCACTTCGGTATCGTACAGCACAATCGACAGCATGTCGTTTTTGTCAAGCTGCGTTACGAGGTATTTCACGGCCTGCTTTGTGTATTCCATTTTCTGCCCCGACATGGAGCCGCTGCGGTCAATAACTACCGACAGGTTGAGCGGCATGCGTTTGGGTGCATCGGTTACTTTTTTCTCCGTGCCCTGCAGGTGAATGTAATAATACAACTCACCGGTTTTGTCCGTGAAAAAATTGTTTACCGGTTCTGCACGGAAATAAATTGAACCGTCTGTTGATAATGCACCGTGGTGTGTTTCCTGTGCGCGGCCTGCGAATACGCAGAGGCAGCAGACTGCGATGATGAAGGTGTGTAAACGCATGGTCAGTTGGTTTTAGGTTTGCTGAGTTGCTGTTCAATTTCTTTTTGTTTCTGCTCGAGTTCTTTTTTCTTATTGGCTTTCCGGCTGTCCTGTTGTTTGTGCAGTTCAATACGTATTTCAGGAAAGCTGAACCGGTAGCCCAGTTGCACACCAAAACTGACGGTACACAGGCGCATCCCGTCGCGCTGTTCATACCCGCTGCCGATGCCGATGAACGGATCGAAAATCAATGTGCCGCTGTTTCTGCCGAACTGAATCTGGTTGCTGTACGCCAGCAACAGGCTGTGCTGGAAGGCCTGCGACGTATTCCGGTATAGCGCGGCGTAACTGCTGCCTTCTGCACCGGCATAGGTTCGTACCGTGGTTGCTGCACGGCCGCGTACTGCGGGCAGGTAGGTGAGGCGTATGCCGGAATAACCGCCCGCGCCCGAACGCCTGCCCACCGTCTGAAAAAACGTTACCGGGAAAATCCAGTACCCGTTGCGCTGTTCCACATCCATTATACCGAACGCATTCGACTCCGGGAAAATACCGCTGAGCTGTTTGTGGTAATTCACCTGCGAAATACCCGCCCCGAAACCCAGCGTACTGTTGCGACTCAGCGCCGTGTAAAACTGCAGCGCTGCAAACTGTCCCGAAGGCAGTTCTGTTTTTTCAAGCAGGCGGAGGTTCGCTGCCGAAGCACTGTAGCGCACCAGGAACGGCGAATACAAAATGCCCACATTTACCCGCGCCTGTGCAATAAGTCCGGCAAGTAAAGCAAGCTGCAGTAAGAAAACCGATTTACGCGTCATCGTTTTATCGTTTGGATATCCCTATAACACGAATAGGTTACAACTTTGCTTAAGTCGCTGATATTCAGTTGTAAGTGTGGCCGTCTGCGGGTGTATTGCAGCACATCGCCAATAACGCAGAACGATTACATTGCAGGGATCACTGTGCCGGGTTAACGAAACAACAACTTCTGTGTTATATTCGTAACGGCCAACGGCCTTATAAAATGTCTGAAACACCAAACAGCAAATACCTCTTACGGGTAATCACCGCGCTCGCCGGTGCTGTTATGTTATTGCTTATCGTTGTTATCGTACTCGGCTTTTGCCTGTGGTGCAACCTGCCTGCTGATACGGCAGTGAAACCCGGTCCGCGGCCGCAGCCGGATGCGTTCGGCAATTTTACAGCAGAAGAACAGGCCCGCGCATTGAAACCGCGCGATACTACCAACTACTGGATTGCGCCACGCATGGAAGCACTCATTGGCCGCCCGGATGAACAGCAGATCCGCTACGGCATGGAACTGGTTGCAAACACCGCACATTATTTTGGTCCGAAAGGCAGCATTATAAAAGGGGCCACCAACGGTATGAACTGCCAGAACTGTCACCTGGATGCAGGCACTAAAATTTTCGGAAACAATTACGGCGGTGTTGCACCCACGTATCCGAAATACCGTGCCCGTTCCGGAACTGTGGAGCATATTTACAAACGCATCGCCGATTGTTTCGAGCGCAGCCTCAACGGAATTGCACCTGATTCGGCTTCGCGCGAAATGCTGGCCATGGCCGCCTACATCAACTGGCTCGGAAAAGATGCGAAAAAAGGAAGCAAACCTGCCGGCTCCGGATTAAAAGACATTCATTTTCTCGATCGGGCAGCCAGTCCTGAAAAAGGCAGCCAGGTGTACACGGCGCGTTGTGCTACCTGCCATGGTTCATCAGGCGAAGGCCGGCTTGACGATGCCGGTGTGGCTTACATTTATCCGCCGCTTTGGGGCGAACACAGTTACAACGACGGTGCCGGTTTGTACCGCATATCCGGCTTTGCAAAATACGTGAAGTACAACATGCCGTTTGGTATTACGTATGAAAATCCGCAGCTGAGTGATGAAGAAGCATGGGATGTGGCCGCGTTTGTAAATTCGCAGCCGCGTCCGCATAAAGCGGTGCCCGATGACTGGCCGAAGGTGGAAGAGAAACCGGTAGATCACCCGTTCGGGCCTTACGCCGATGAATTTACAGAAACACAGCACAAATACGGCCCCTTTACGGCGATGAAAAAGAAAGCGGCTGCACCGGCGCCGGATAAAAAAACGAGTCATTGATTTCCTGGAAAACAAGATGAATAACAACGAAGAGTCTGCACCCGGTGCACCCGAATCCGGCGAACGCCGCGGGTTTTTGCGCAACGTTGCGTTTGCAGGTATGGCCGCCATGTTTGCACCGCTGGCCGATTTTGCTGCTGAAAAAAATGACGAAGGCGCGGAGGTAACAGCGGAAGGAAAAGGTGATTCAAAAAATACACAACGCATCACGCTGCTCATTACAACCGATATTCACGCCCAGCTTTTTCCGCACGATGAATTTTTCTGGGAGAACAACCAGGCGGTGTATCGCAAACGGGGCGGCATGGCCGTATTGAAAACGATGATTGATAAACTGCGCAAACCCAACGCAGCAAACACGATTGTATACGACGGCGGCGATTTTTTTCACGGCCACGTGGCTGCATCACTTACCGAAGGGGAAGCATTTATTCCGCTGTTTAATGCCATGGGCTACGACCTGATGCTGCCCGGCAACTGGGAGGTGGTGTACAAAAAGAAAAAGATGTTGTACGATATGGGACATGCGCACGCCGCAAAAATATGCGCGAACATGTTTCACCAGCCCGCTGAAGGACAAGCACGCGAACTCGTTTTTCCGCCCTACTGGATCAAATATGTGGCCGGTGTAAAAATCGGTGTGGTGGGGTATACCGATCACCTCATTCCCAAACGCCAGTCACCGGCTTACAGCGTCGGGCTGGAATTTGAACACGCCGAAAAATCAGTAAAAAAATACGTGCAATACCTGCGCGAAGTAGAAGGCTGCGCCGTGGTGCTGCTGGCTACGCACATGGGACTTGCGCAGCAGGTGGCATTAGCCAACAACCCGGTGTGTGAAGGTGTTGATTTTATTCTCGGTGCCGATACACATGAACGCGTACGCGTGCCCGTGGAAGGAAAATATACGCGGGTGGTGGAATGCGGCGCTTTCGGTTCGTTCCTGGGCAAACTGGAACTGTTTATCGTAAACGGAAAATATACGCGGTACACGTATGAACTGCTGGATGTTGATCCGGCAAAATATGCGCCCGACAAAAAAATACAGCAACTGGCCGAACAGATTTACGCGCCTTTCCGCAAAGAAATGGATGCCGTGATCGGTACGAGTACCACGCCGCTGCTGCGTTATTTTGTGCTTGAAACACCAATGGATAACCTGATAACGGATGCCGTGCGCTGGAAATTCAAACCGGATTTTGTGGTGTCAAACGGCTTCCGGTTTTGTCAGCCGCTTGCTGTTGATCCGGTCAAAGGCAAAGCAGAAATTACCAAAGCGTTTTTATGGAATATGCTGCCCATCAGCAGTGAAATGAAAATAGCCGATGTTACCGGCAGCCAGGTGCTGGAATGGCTGGAAAAAGAACTGCAGAACGCGTTTGCAAAAGATCCGTCGAAACGCATCGGCGGCTGGTTTGTACGTTTCAGCGGCATGGAAGTTAATGTAACCATCGGCAACGAATTCGGTAAACGTGTCAATCACGTAAAAATAGGCGGGCAGCCGCTCGATCCGAAAAAAACATACACCATGGTGGCCTGCGAACGCGAAGGCGATCCCGACGATACCATGTGCCGCATGGAGCATGTGAGCAATCCGAAAAAATTACCGGTGCTCATGCACGATGCGATTATGGAATACCTGCAGGTCCATTCGCCCGTAGCCCCGAAATTAGAAAGCCGCGCCGTTGCCACCGACGAACCGGCCACGCTGCTCACGCAGCTGAAGGGAACGACGTATGAGTTCCGGTAACAGGATTCTTTAAAATGAATCGTTTTCCAAATTCACGGAGGTGTAAAATAGCTGGTGGACCAGTTTGCAGTTTTCAGTTTGCAGTTTTGTTTTGTGGAAGTTTATGGATCATTTATTACCGTCAGTTCGAGCGGCAGTCGAGAACAGGTTTTATACGATCTTACATCACTGTTCTCGACTGCCGCTCGAACTGACGTGTGTCTTCAATTTTATGTCGGATTTATAGGATCGTATTATTTCTTCATCAACGTTATAACCGCCTGAACCGTTATCAGCAACCCATCCAGGATCGCAATCCATGCAAAAATGCGTTTGGTACTTTTCATCGAAACCGATTGGCCGATGTAGGGACCGAGCCGGCCGCCCCACAATACGCCGAGCATGGTAAAAATGGCCATGTCCCAGGGCACACCGCCGAAATAGAGCGAATGCACCAGCGCAAGTAAAATGGAATTGATAGAAAGCAGCACCACGCCGAGGCCGATGGAGCGGTTCGGGTGGAGGCCGTAGGCCAGCATACAGAACGCGGCAATTACTTCGCCTTCGCCGATGGCCACCCAGCCGGTGAGCATACCGCCGAAAATGGAAACGATGAACACCGGGATAGCGGCGCGTGAAGGCAACTCATTGGTGGTGCCTTTGCGGTTCATCAGCAGCAGCGTGAGCAAACCGGTAATTAACGCCACCGGTCCGAATACACTTTTCACCACCATGCCGTTCGGATGAAACACGAATGTTGAAATGGCTGTGCCGATGAGCAATGAAGGTACCGTCCATTTTAAAAGTGAAAACGGCACTTCGCCGCGTTTGATCCAGCCTGCTGCGCCGCTGGTCATGCCTACGGCCTGTGTTACAAACGCCAGTTTCAGCGCACTCAGCGGATCGGCGTGATACACAAAAATAAGTACCGGTATAAAAACAAGTCCGCCACCGATGGCCGTAATGTTACCGATAAACGCACCGGCAACGCCCACAAGAATCAGCAGGCCGTTTTTCGCAAGCAAACCAAACGGGTCGGGAAACAGCCAGAAATACAGCACCACCCACAGCCCGGTAAGTGCGAGCATGGCGGGTGTTACAAGCCGTATTTTATTGGCAGATGGAGCAGCCAGTTCAGTCATTCGTGCAGCCGGCTGTTACCCGAGTTTGTAAATTTCCATAATGCCTTTCAGGATGCCCGGGAAGTCAATGTGCAGGTCAATCAGTTTGCCGGTGTGTACATCAAACACCCAGCCGTGTACCATCAGTCCACGGTCGCGGTAAGCTTCCTGCACGGCAGCGGTTTTAATCAGGTTCACACATTGTTCCTGCACGTTCAGTTCCACCAGGCGGTTGTAACGGTCATTTTCATTGGTAATCGAATTCAGTTCGTCTTTGTGCAGGCGATACACATCACGGATGTTGCGCAGCCAGGGATTGAGAATGCCCATGTCCTGTGCAACCATGGCCGCTTTTACACCGCCGCAGTTGTAATGCCCGCAAACCACCACGTGATTCACTTTCAGGTGACGCACGGCGTAGTTGAGCACCGACATCACATTCAGGTCCACGTTATTTACCAGGTTGGCAATGTTGCGGTGAATAAACGCTTCGCCGGGCTGCAGGCCCATCAGGTCTTCGGCGGTTACACGGCTGTCGGAACAACCGATGTACAGAATTTCCGGTGTCTGGCCTTTGGCCAGGTTTTCAAAATAGTTAGAGTCGCGGTCAATTTTTTCTTTGATCCAGGCGGCGTTGTTATCGAATATTTTTTTGATGTTCATGGTGTGCGTTGAATTTAAAGTAAAACGTTATCGTGTGGATTTATTTTCGGCGGCAGTTCGGTATCGCCCATCATTTCTTTGATGTCAATTTCAATGTTGCGGCAGATGGTCGTAATCGGGATATCGTTGATTGAATTGTCAAACGGATTTTCGCTGTATTCACCGATCTGTTCCATGGTAAAAAACACCCACGAAATGAGCATGGAAAACGGGATGGTGAGCCACACGCCCCAGTCGGCGAGGTTGTTCAGGTCTTTCAACAAACCGAAGGGCAGCAGCACGATAAAAATTTTGACAAACACACGGCTGAAAATGCTGTACTGCCTGAACAGCGGGGTGGTTTTAATGCGTTCGCATCCGCCCTGCAGGTTATACAGTTCGTTGATGTGTTTTACAAGGTCGGAATGTTCAAATTCATCAATCACCTTTTCCCGTTTCAGGCGCGTCAGTTCGCTGATCTGCACTTTCAGAATGGAGCCCGCGGCGTTGTTGGCTTTACGCAGTGCATCGTAATACTGCATTTTGTTGTTGGCCGTTAAAATATCTTTCAGGCCCTTGTCAAATTCCTGGAACTCTTCCGCTTCCGAAACCGAACGGCGGTGTACATCGTACCGCGAAGTGGCCCACGGAATGTGGCGGCGCAGCTGCAAACGCAAAATGTTGAGGTAGGCAATATGCCGGATGAGGATGTCGCGCTGCAGTGCCTTGTCAGGAACCAGTGCCACAATGCCTGCGGCAAAACTGCGGCTCGTGTTTGTAAACCCGCCCCACAGCCGCCGCGCTTCCCACAGGCGGTCGTACGCCTGGTTGTTTTTAAAGCCGACAAAAAATGCAACCGCGGTGCCGATAGTTCCTACGGGCAAAAACGGGATGGCAATAAATTTGAATCCGCCGAAATGAAAAATGCAGCACGCAGCCGTACTGATGAGCATGGTGATGAGCAGATTTTTCCAGGCGAATGGCCACAGAACGGAAATGTTAAAACGATTACCTACGTACATACATGTTCGGAATGTGTGCACAAGATAGGAAATAGAAAATGACGTACCGCCTGCCCCGCACATTCATCCACACGATGTTTAACAAACAGGCAGGTCTCCTGATTGTTCTTTCAACAAAAGCCGGGAGGTGTTCCGCGCTTATTCTTTGATGCTGATGCTGTAATGCAGCCGCATCTCTTTGGTATAGGCAGTGTCCCGTTCCACGCCCAGGTTTATCGGTAACAGCAGCCTTTTCGAGCCGTCAGGAACCTGGCAAACAATGTCGTAAAAGTAGATGTAGTTATAATTGGGCTGAAATTTCAGCAGGCGTTTGCGCATAGCCGGGGTGAGCATGCAGCTGTCGGTTTTGTAAAATTCCGGTTCAATTTTACGTCCGTCAAAGCGTACGGCAACACGGTTGGTGTCTTCTATATAATACATGCTGAACGATTTGACCGGCATTTTGCATTTGTAATATTCCGACCAGGCATACAGGTTGTCGCCGTTCAGGTTTATTTTATACGAGGCTGTGTTCAGCTTCACGCCGCAGAAATAAAACAGCGGGCTGCGTACTTCGTAGTTTTTGGTTTTAAGAAGTATGTTGCCGCGTTTTGTTTTTTTATACACTTTTACCGCAACCAGCCCGGGGCGGGTGAAGAACAAATAAAAATTATTTCCTTCCTGTTTTTTCAGTTTTCCACCGATCACTGTTATCGAAAACGCATCAGCCGGGTTGCCGCTTTTTACGCGCAGGATGTTGTCTTTTTCCAGCCAGAAGAGCGAATCTTCCGTATAAATGCCGACCGTGTTTTTCGGCGTACGCACTTTAAAAACAACCGTACTGCCGGCACCCTGCTGGGCCCGGCAATACGTGGTAATAAGGAGTAAAACAATTCCAATGCAGATCGCTCTCATGTTATCGGATGTTTAAAATCGCTTTCATGGCTGCCGGGGTGTTTACTGCAGCATCCACTTTGTTGAGCATAAAAGTCACCTCTCCTTTTGCGGGCTGTACGGCATGCAGTTCCTCGTTTTTCAGGTAATACACACTGTTGTCGTCGGCCACACCTACCAGCAGATCTATGATGCCCGGCTCGTAGTGAAATTCCTCAAACTTGCCTGCAGAAAGCGGGTAGGCGGTAATCATTTCTTTGTTGGCTACATAAACCATCCGGATACCGATGGCTTTTCCTGCCTTGTCTTTGAAACGCGCCTTGAACAGTTCTGCTGCCGGAATGGTTGCCGTAAACCCGAACCAGTTGAACAGTTTGCGCAGCAGGCGGTTGATCGGTTTGTCCCAGTTGCCGACACCCAGCGCAGGAACTGCAATGCTGCGATACACGAGCTGATCGCGGTTTGTTTCATCGTACGTATTGGTGATGAGTCCTTTCAGGCGGCTGTTGAAATCGGACCGCACCGCAAAGCCGGAAAGGCGTACATCGGCCAGGTTCAGTGAATCTTCCGCGGCCTGTTCCTTGTTTTTCTTTTCGCCCCGTGCACTGGTGTAAAGGCGCATCTTCGTTTCAAAAATGCGTTTGGCTTCGGCATAGTTCTGACTTTTTACCACCGGCTTCACGCGGAAGGATTTTGTTACTTCGGCTTTGCTGAAGGTGATGGTGTATTCCATGGGCGAAGGAGTGGACTGCAGAAACACATCGTCCCAGGTTTCGTTTGCCAGTTCGGGTTTGTAATCCGGCTCATCCGCAGCCACTTCAAACTCCAGGTTTCTGTAAGGCTCCAGTTCCGGGAATTGCTCGCGGATGTAATCAATCGTAAAATGATGTGCATTGGTGTTGCGGAGATTCGGCATCACGGGTGCAACCGGTGCATCCGGATTTTTTACCGTTGCATTTACAAATACCGGGGCCGGCGTACGGTCTTGCTGCGTCAGCGATTCGTTCTGTACCCAGCGCCGCGCGGTGGTATCGAGCGTGTAATAATTAAACGTGCTGTCGCTGTTGGTAGAAATCATATTCACCATTATCTCGCGGCCTGGTTTCAGTTTCAGCGGTTTGCCGTTCTGCGTGGCACCGATTTCAAACATGCCCGCCGATTCGAGCAGCGCTTGTTGTCCGGCCGAATCATACAGCATCGGGATACCGCTGAAAATAATATCCGTATGGTCGTGAAACTCGCGGTAATTCAGTTGCACCGTGCCGGTAACATCGCGGCCCTGTTCATCCACAAACGCATTTTGCGGAATCACGAGCACGGAGCCGGTGGTATGCAGCAGCACCGTATCGGCTGCAGTATTAATCGTGTAACTGTCCTTCGGAATATCGAGCTGTGCCACGGGCGGGTTAATAAACGGCAGCAGCGGTTCGGCAGGTGCATCGGGGGTACGCAGCATAAAAAATCCGGTAACGCCCACGGCAACGGCTGCGGCAGCCCAGGCATAAAACTTCACGCTTTTGAGCAGACCGGTTTTGGCAGCGGTGCCGGTTGCAGGTTTTACGCCCTTCATAAATGAATCGAAATTCATCTGCTGCTGCATTTCAGCATCGGAAAGTTTTTCCGGGTTGGTATTGATATTGAACTTTTTCATGATCAGTAGGGGGTGGTTAAAATGTGTTTCAACTTTTCAAGGATGCGGTACACACGCATTTTGCAGGCGCTTTCGCCCAGGCCGATGATGGCGGCAATTTCACTGAACGCACGCTGTTCAAAAAAACGCATGTCAATCAGTTCCATTTCCTCGTCGCTCAGCTGCTGCAGCGCTGCAAACAGCCGGCTGTCTTCGGCCGCCGTGTCCGGCGGATGCACGGACTGGTTCAGTTCGTGTAAGCCGTCCGCGTCAATCGAAACCATGCGCATCTTTTTGGTTTTCCGGAAATGCTGGTTCACTTCGTTGGCGGCAATGCGGAACAGCCAGGCGGAGAAGGGAACGCCCCGCGATTCAAACTGCTCTAATTTCTCAAGTGCCTTGTAAAACACCTGTGCAGTAATGTCAAACGCCGTTTCGCGTTCGCCGGTGCGGTGAAATACAAACGTTACAATTTGCTTGTAATACCTCGTGTAAAGCGGTTCAAACTTCCGGGGATCCTTCCGGGCAGCCTGTACCTCCTGCATTTCGGCATCAACTGCAGCAGCACTTTGTGTGTAAATCCCTTCGTTCGTCATCATAATGGCGGTACCCATTTTCCTTGTTTTGCTGGTCGTAATACCACAAGACGGGAAAAGTCACATGCAAACGTATTATTTATTGCCTTTGGTATATATGATTGCCGCCTCCGCACGAAAAACTGCTTACGGGTCGGGTTGTTTCAATAAACAGGGGTTTGCAGATCACCACACAAAAAAAACGCGTGGTTGCTGAACATTTCACCCTGCGAGTTGGTTTAGGAGAAAAGTTTAATCCTAAAAAACACAGCAACATGATGAAGAATCTCATAGTAACAATAGTCGCAGGGCTGCTCTTTACGGGATGCACCGTAGTGCGGCAGGGCGAAGTAGGCGTACGCAGCAGGCTCGGCCGTTTGAGTGCCACCCCGATTGCCCCGGGGCCGGTGGGGTATTTCCCGTTTACACAGCGTATAATCAAAGTTCCTGTACGCACAGTTAACGTAGAAGTAACCCTTGATCTTCCCTCCAAGGAAGGACTCACCATCAACACCAATGTTTCAATACTGTATCACATCAAAGCAGAAATGGCTTCAAATATTTTGCAGGACATCGGCCGCGATTACCAGAATGTCATTATTCTGAGTGTGTTTCGTTCAGCAGCAGCTGATGTTTCAGCCCGGTTTTATGCCAAAGACATGCACTCGGGCGAACGTGCAACAATTGAAAAGGAAATAGCTGCAGCCATGTCGAAAATTGTGGAACCTCGTGGTTTTGTAATCGAATCGGTGCTGCTGAAAAGCATCAGGCTGCCCGAAGGACTTTCCAAAGCCATCGAAAGCAAACTGGAAGCCGAACAGCAGGCCCAGCGCATGGAGTTTGTGCTGCAGAAAGAACGCCAGGAAGCACAACGCAAAAAGATTGAAGCCGAAGGCATCCGCGATGCGCAGAAAACCCTGGCCGAAGGACTTACCGAACCGGTAATCCGTTACGAAGCCATCAAGGCATTTAAAGATCTCGCTTCTTCACCAAACAGCAAAGTCATCATTACCGATGGCAATGCCACACCGCTGATGGTTGATCCCGAAGGGAAGAAGTAATTTATTACAGACCCATTTTATTACCGGCAGTTCCTGGAAAAGGGGGCTGCCGTTTTTTTTGTGATTGCCTGTAATAGTATAATATTGATCCGCGACAACATCATGTGTTCCAGAAACAGGGCAATCACGTCTGAAAAATTTTATACCGATTTAGCGGTTTTCCAAAATAGTATTGAATCAAAACAAAAGCGGGCCGTCAGTTCGAGTGCCAGGCGCGCAGGGCGGCGAAATGGAAGGTGTATCGAGAACGTGCGGGGAATCCCTGCCCACGTTCTCGATACATTTCTTGCTGATGAAAAATCAGCAAGAAACACTCGAACTGACTGCCCGCTAACACTATCAAAAGTAAGAGGTCTGCCCGAAAGTCCTGATTATGGGGATATAGCAGATGGCATTTTTCAGAAGCGATTGCCCTGCTGCCAAAACACAAATTCCTGTTTTCCGTTCCTGATTCCTTATATTTGCTTATGCGCAAACTCCTCGTGCTGTTTATGCTGCTGCTGCCCCTGGCCGGTTACTGCCAGCGCGATTCGGTACGCGTAATCATCCTGCACGGCTCGCGCCCGAAAAAACAATTCAAAAAAGAAGAATACAAAATGCTCGGCGGCATGTATGGCGGGCACGTGGTGCTGCAGGTGGATTCGCTGGCGTACGGTTACAATTTTTACTCCGGCCATGTGCATCCCTTCGCGCGGCAGCGTAAAAACAAAATGGCCGGTATTATGGAAAAAGATGATGCCGCCGAAACCCTGCAGCGCTGGCGCAATGCGCGCGTTACCATCATCACCGTGCCGGTAACCGCCGAACAGAAAGCCCGTGTGTTTCACATCGCCGACAGCCTGCACCGCGCACCCGCATTCGATTATGCTTTTTTCGGCATGCGCTGCGCCGCCACCGCACATTACCTGCTGGGCGAAACCGGTGCGGTAAAAAAGACACGGCACTTCAGCAGCATTGTAAAAGCATTTCATCCGAAACAATTACGCCGTAAATTGGTGCGCATTGCCAAACGGAAAAATTTTAAAATACAAACACAGCCCGGTTCACCCCGGCGCAAATGGGAAGGCGAATAACCGTTTATGAAACGAAGAGAAGTATTACGTTTGCTTGGACTCGGCATTCCTGCCGGAATTATTTTTCCGTCCATGTTCACCTCGTGCAAAGACGATGAACTGTTCAGCGGACTTACCTACGGCGGCAAAGTAATTATTGTGGGTGCCGGCATTTCGGGGCTGTATGCGGCCCTGCTGCTGAAAAAACGGAAGGTGGATGTAACCATTCTCGAAGCCAGTAACGTGATCGGCGGGCGCATCCGTTCGCTCGAAAATTTCAGCGATTTCCCGGTGGAGCTGGGCGCGGAAGAAATTCACGGGCAACGTTCGGTGTGGTACGATATGGTGCGCAGCACCGGTTCTGAATTTGCATCGTCCAACGGGCTCGATTTTATCCGCCTCGATAACGAACTCCGCCGCCTGATGGATGTGGAAAGCGACAGCGATATCCAGGCGATTGATCAGTTGATTGAAAAACTTTCCGAATACAACAGTGGCGATATTACCGCCGATCAGTACATCGCTGCGCAGGGCATTCCGGCGCGGGTGCAGCATTATTTCAATGCGCTGCTGGCCAATGAAAACGGCACTTCCACCGATCGTATCAGCATGCAGGGAATTGCAGAAGCCGATGCGATGTGGACTTCGGGCGATAAAAACATGATGCTGCGCGACCGTTCGTTTATGTCCATCATCAACGAAAAATTAGCCGATGTGATTCCGCTCGTTACCTTCAGTTCGCAGGTGCGGAGCATTGATTACAGCGGTTCCACCATCACGCTTACGGATCAGAACAGCAACACGTACACGGCCGACCGCGTAATCATCACCACGCCGCTTACCGTGCTGCGCGATGGCGACATTACATTTACACCGGCCCTGTCGGCCGACCGCACTGCGGCGTTTTCGCGCATCGGCATGGGTGCGGGCATGAAAATTCTGTTGCGTTTCCAGAACCGTTTCTGGGATTACGGCACCGGTTCTATTTACTCCGACGGCGTGGTGCCGGAATACTGGTCCACCGGCGGGGGCGGGCGCAGCCCGAGCAACACGGTGCTCACGGCGTTTGTACACGGCGCAAAAGCGGAGTACCTGCAGTCGCTGGGCGGCGGCATGATCAATGCGATTCTTTCCGATCTGGATAACATGTACGGCACCGGAACCGTTGGTACGGCAGTTTTGCAGGCCACTTCGGTCATGAACTGGGGCACCATGCCGTTTATCCGCGGCACGTATTCGTATCCGAAACCGGGCAGTTCCGGCGCACGCGAACTAATTGCCGCACCGCTCCAAAATAAAATCTTTTTTGCCGGCGAAGCCACACACACCCGCGGCCATTTTGCAACCGTGCACGGCGCCATGGAAACCGGCATACGCGCAGTTGACGAACTTTTCAAATCCATCTGATGCCATGAACAACCTGCGAAAACTGATCCTCATCGTTTGCATTGTGTTGTGCAGCACCGCCGCAAAGGCACAGGTGGGCTGGCTGTATAATTTTGGTTACCGTTACCTCAACGCACCGTCGTGGGACAGCATTGCCATGACGTACAATTTTTCAAGGCCCTGGTCGGCTGAAAAAATGCCGCTGTTTACACATGGCTTTAATGTGGAGGCCGGCAACTATTACGCACCGTGGAATAACATCGCTTTTGCACCCACGCTCGGTTACCAGTGGTGCCGTTCAGTAGCAACAGGACAACTGATCATAGCACCCGGCGGCGATGAAACCACGTACCGCCTGAAAATAACGATCAATAATTTTGACCTGCACACCTCGTGCATGTTCCGTGCATTTAATTTCAAACACAACGACACCACGGGCTGGCGTTATAAACTGCAGGTGGAAGTAGATCCGGGGTTAACTGTTTTCATGCCCGGCGTGCGCGAAGAAAAAGACCGCATCGAGTTGGAAGAAGGCACGCCCTACCGCCCGCTCACCGCCGCCTTCCGCCTCGGCCTCGGCCTGAGTTACCAGTCGCGCCTGAGCAAACACTGGGCGCTGCTGCCCTACACCCGCGTAGCCTGGATGCCCAACGCCGAACTCGCCGATTTTGGTTCGGCCGTGCTCGGCTCGTATTATCCGAATGTGCACGATGATTCGGTGGTGTGGATGGCAGAGTTTGGGTTCCGGTTTTTGCTGTTGCCGGATAAGAAGGAGCAGGAAGAGGAGGAGTAGGGTTTTTCAGATCGTTTAAAATAGCACGCGAACAAAAATTCTGTTCTTGTAAAATAATTGCTATGCTGAGTTTGCAGTCGGCAGTCAGGCAGTTTGCAGTCTGAACGTTTTTCAGCATAAGAAATTGTTCCATACACAAACACGACTGCTACTGCCTGATGCTGCAAATGCTGTCACGGATTAGCCCGCTCACCTGCAGCCTGCACAAAACCTGTCAAGCCGCAGGCATGATCCGCGACAACATCAAAAAGATAAGACAATGTCCAATGCTTTTTATTTTTCAGAAGCGATTGCCCTGCTATTTCCCCATTTGACAGACAAAAACGGCCTGTTGATCACGCAACGCCTCGCGGTGGCCGAGTAATCCGAAAACTTTTGGTTTCCGGGTTTAGTTTCCTCTTTTTTCTGCTAATTTTAACCCTGCCGTAAACAGACAGCCTGTGCGCGGCGCAAACGCATTTTTTTTCACCACGTTATGACCAAAGATCCGGCTTTCAAAAAATACAAGTTCAAAGAAATTAAAGTGTATTCCTCCGACGAATGGATGGCGGGTTCCACCAAAAAATACCGGAAGGTGTACGACCGGATGGAAACCAGCTACATCCGTGCAGAGTTTTCGTTTTACAACAAACTGTTTGACGAAGAAGCCTGGAGCACCACGGTACACCTGAAAGCATTTGAAATTACCGGCGGCATGCGGCGCGAACTCTGTTCACTCGATACGCAGCGCGACATCAAGATTGATGAAAACATCGTGTATATCCGCGACGGCTGGGGCAATGCCACCGATGGCGTGTTCTGGAAAAAAGGCGAATACGTTTGGGAAGCCTACATTGATAACGAACTGGTAGGCTCGCAGAAATTTTACATCAACGACATCGGAAAGGTAACGCCGAAAAACAATCCGTATTTCAGCGTGCAGTACATCAAACTGTATGAAGGCGACTTCGACGGCTGGAAACAGGAAAACCGGAAGTACCTCAAAAACATCAACCGCACCACCACGCGCTACCTGTGGCTCGAGTTTAAACTGAAAAACATTACGAACCTCGACTGGAACTACGAACTGTTTTTTAATTTTTACGACGATGCCGGGCAGCTGAAAGGGCAGGTAACACGCGAAGGACAGATACTCGCCGGCAAACTTGATTTTACATACACCTTTGATGCGGGCTGGGGCAATGATACGGCCGGTTCGTGGAAAGATGATAAATACTCGCTCGAAATTGTGTTTATGGATACGCTCATCGCATCTGTAACATTCGAGTCGCTGCCCGCCGAAGAAGAAGGCGAACCGGAACTGTTTCTCGGCACACCGCAGTTTGCAAAAACCGAAGGCGGTGAAACCACCGTTACCAATGGCAAACCGAATGAAGAAGATGTGCCGGTTGAAAAACTGCTCGAAAAACTCGATGCACTCATCGGCCTGGAAGAAGTGAAACGCAGTGTGAAAGACCACATCGCGTACCTCAACTTTTTGAAGTTCCGCAAGGAAAAAGGATTTGAAGAAGAAGAACGCATTTCGCTGCACAGCGTGTTTACCGGCAATCCCGGCACGGGCAAAACCACCGTGGTGAACATGCTCGGCCAGCTGTATAAAAAACTCGGCCTGCTTACCAAGGGCCATGTGCATGAAGTGGACCGCGCCGACCTGGTGGGCGAATACATCGGGCAGACCGCACCGAAAGTGAAAAAAGCCATTGATGCGGCACGCGGCGGTATCCTGTTTATTGATGAAGCGTATTCCCTTGCGCGGCAGGGCGACGATTCGAAAGACTTCGGCAAAGAAGTAATCGAAATCATTCTCAAGGAAATGTCAGACGGCGAAGGCGACATTGCCATTATGGTGGCCGGTTACCCGAAAGAGATGGACATTTTCCTGAACTCGAACCCGGGGATGAAATCGCGCTTCAAACATTATTTCCATTTCGAAGATTACCTGCCCGACGAACTGAAAGCCATTGCGCTGCAGGCCGCCGAAAAACGCGATGTAAAACTCACGTACCAGGCGCAGACGTTTATGGAAGAACAGATTATGGAAGCGTACCGCACCCGCGACCGCACCTTCGGCAACGCCCGTTTTGCCATCGGCGTAATTGATGAAGGCAAAATGAACATGGGACTGCGCCTCGTGAAACTGGGCAACCTCGATACGCTTAACGATGACGTGCTTTCTACCATTGAGCGCGAAGACCTCGAGCGTGTGTTTGCCGCCCGCAGCCGCCGCAACCCGAACATCGGCATCAGTGAAAAACAGTTGCGCGAAGCACTGGATGAACTGAATGCGCTCACGGGCATGAACAACATCAAAACAGAAATTAACGAGCTGGTGAAACTCACCCGCTTTTACCAGGAAACGGGTAAAAACGTACTCAATAAATTTTCGTTGCATGCCGTGTTCACCGGTAATCCCGGCACGGGTAAAACCACCGTGGCGCGCATCATTGCCAAACTGTACAAGGCGCTCGGCCTGCTCGAAAAAGGACACCTGGTGGAAGTGGATCGCCAGGCACTCGTTTCCGGTTACATCGGCCAAACCGCAACCAAAACACAGGAGCGGGTAGAAGAGGCGAAAGGCGGCGTGCTGTTTGTGGACGAAGCCTACGCGCTGGCCGAAGGCGGTGAAAACGATTTTGGAAAAGAAGCCGTGGAAGTGATCCTGAAACGCATGGAAGATTTACGGGGCCAGTTTGCGGTAATTGTGGCCGGTTATCCGGACAACATGAGCAAGTTCCTCGAATCGAACCCGGGATTAAAATCGCGTTTCGACCGCACGTATGAATTTGAAGATTACGCACCGGAAGAACTGTACACCATCGCACTGTCGCTGCTCGAACGCGAGGGCCTGCATCCCGAACCGGCGGCAGAAGAACACCTGAAAAAGTACCTGCAAACGCTGTACGATAAACGCGACAAGTTTTTCGGCAACGCCCGCACCGTGCGCCAGGTCATCATGGAAGCCGTGAAAAACCAGCACCTGCGACTCGCGTCTATGGCACCTTCAGAACGTACCATGGATGTACTGAAAGTGCTTACGCTGGATGATGTGAACGAATTCGAGGTAAAAGAAACTTCGCGGCAGACGCTGGGTTTCCGTTACGGTAACAGCTGAGATAAACACGCAGCATAAGTTCCTGGAACTGTGCTATCATCTTTAACCACGAAGGGCACGAAGGTTTGCACAACGGGCACGAAGTATTCATTGTGAACATTGTGCCGTACTTTGTGGGCGCGGAGGTATGCGGGTTAGCCCTTTGTGGTTAGCGAAGCGGCAACACAGTTCCTGAAACGGATTTTACTTCTTTAACAACGAAGGGCACGAAGGTTTGCACAACGGGCACGAAGTATTCATTGTGAACATTGTGCCGTACTTTGTGGGCGCGGGGAAATGCGGGTTAGCCCTTTGTGGTTAGCGAAGAGGCAACACAGTTCCTGCTACTACCGGAATAACGGCTCTTTAAACGCCGCCACCTGCTCTTCGAAAAAGAAACACAAATCGTGCGGATGCGGTTTTTCCCCGCGCACGCGGCGGTACACCTGCGCAAACACATACGCCGGGATATTTTTCAGTTCCACTTCCGGTGAATCGCAGTAGCGTTTTACACAATACGTATAATCCGGATCAATCTGCTCAATCACAAACTCGCGGATGTGCAGGTCGCAGGCGGTGGCGGCTTTTACCACGGGTTCCAGCGCTTCGCGGGAAATGCCGGTAACAATAAACTCGTCTTCCGAAAGGCTGATCACTTTATCTGCACCAAACTGTTCCGTTACCGCCACCACCACATCCTGCATAATGATGCGCTGAATGGTGGCAAACCGTTTCGGGTTCAGTTGCCCGAACACCACCTGCCTGATGTTTTTACTGCGCACAAAATACGGCAGCTGCGTAAACTGCTGGATAAACGTTTCGTAATCCGTGCAGCCGTCCACCAGCTCCGCATCAAACCAGCGCAGCGACTGGAAATTCGCTTTTTTCAGATCCACCGAAATAAAACGTGTGCCGTTATGTATCGCACTGTAAATATTCCGCTTCGCAAATTCCACGCGCATGGGCGTTTGCAGGTAGGCCGCATCCGGCGCATTAAAAGCAGCATACTGCGGTTTGGAGGTAATATGTTCCACCACGCGGTTTTTAATCGCATCCATCGCATCAAAAAATGCTTTCTCCCCGCCATGCTGCTGGATGGTGTGCAGCAATAAATCCAGTTTCGATTTGGTACCAAACAACGGTTCGTACAATTCAATGAAATACGAAAAAAACGGCTCCTGCACCAGCTGGATGGGCAGGCCGTAGTCTTTTACAAAACGGTTTTTGATCGAATTACTGAGTGTTGATTGTGACACTGTTAATGTATTTATTCCCTTTTTGTTTTTGTAAACGGAGTGTACCTGTAACTATGGACAATGTACAATGGTTAATGGCTAATGTATTCCCAGACTTAAAAATGGTCGATGTTTTATGGTTAATGGCTAATGTATTTCCCGACATAAAAATGGTCAATGGTTAAGGGCTAATGGCTAATGTATTTCCCATTTCCCCATTCCCCATAAGCCATTAACCATTAGCCATAAGCCATTGCCCATTAGCCATTATCCATTACCCATTAGCCATTACCCATTGTCCATTAGCCATTATTGTTTAAAAGTCCCAATCGTACAACGATGAACTCCGTGTGCTCGTATCAAAATCCGACGTGGATGCCCGCGGGTGGCCGATGATGCGGATGCGCACCAGCAGGGTTTCCGTTTCTTTTTTGCGTTGCTGTTCGCTTTCAAACGCGATGCTGCTTTTGTTCACATCGGGGAAAAGCGTTACCTGTTTCTGATCGGTCGGGTGAATGCCGCTGCACGCCAGTTTCCAGATGCGTTTGTCTTTCGGACGCCATTTGTAGAAATACACAAAACCTTCGGCGTTTTTGTTTTTCATCTGTATTTTATCCAGCAGCACAATCGTATCGCCTTTCGGTTTGCTCTCTTCGCGGAACAGGATGGATTTCACCAGCTCGTCCTGCTGAATGGCCGAAGCCGGCATTTTATCCAGGCGTTTGTAATATTCAAGCACACCATACACCGTGGCGCGGGAAGCGCGCTGGCTGGCATAATACGTCCATATCGTATCATTTACCGGCACTTTGGCACGCAGCAGTTCGCCGGCGGTAACAATGCGCAGGTCGGCGGGTGTGGACGAAAGAATCTTGTCGAAGAACTTACTCACGCGTTTGTTTTTTGCAAACGGTGTCAGCAGTTTCACATACGAAAGCAGGTCTTCCTGTTCGTTGTTCAGCACCGTTTCCGGTTCAAATGCTACCGTGGTTGCGCGTGCGTAATCGCTGCGTGTAAACGGATTGCTCGAATAACTGTAACGCGTGTTGCGGTCAAGACCCGAGAGGTACAGCTTCAGCGCGTAACCGGCATCTTCCAGTATCGCGTCCGATTGTTTGCTGTACTCTTTCCCGCGCAGCTTGCCTTTTTCCAGCATGTCGGCCATCAGTTCGTAAATGATGCTTTTGTATTCATCAAAACGCGTGTACGTCATAATGGCCGGAAACAGTTCCTGCGCCAGCTCCAGGCTGTCGAAAAACGGGCGGAACGCATTGCGTATCAGGTATTCTTCCGATGTAACCGGCAGATCGCTCTGCAACAGGTTCAGAAACACCTTCGATGATTTTACCGTTTTCTGCCGGGCAACCGCTTCCAGTATGGTAAACTGAAACTGCTGCGAATCGGTGTACTGCACATACAGTTTTTCAAGATACGCCAGCACCTTGTCGTTTTTCTTGTAACCCAGTGCGCGTATCAGCTCCGTTTTATCCTCGCGCTGCAGTTTCGCAAAATGCGCATCCGAAATCACGTCCATCAGTTTCGGCAGGTGTTCGTCCTGCAGGTTGTTCGCCACATAATCAATTGCTTTTTCAGCACGTTTGCGCGTGGTGGAATCGGCGGCGTAAATGTTCGGGAAGAAATAATCGCTCAGTTTGTCTTCCAGCACGCCGCGGCCAATGCACGTGTCTTTCGGCTGAAACGAATCGAAGAAGTTGCGCACATACGGACTCGGTCCGGTGGTGGAATCAATCAGCGCCGTAAGCGTGTAAATAGAACCGCAGCGCTGAATCATCTTCACCAGCATGGCGCGTGTGCTGCCGGTGTCGGTAACCAATCCGTTAATGATGGTGTAATTGCCGTCGGTTTTTTTCTCCGTCTGCCGCCACGTCAGTTTTTTCTCATCGCGCAAATCATCAAAACGGTAGTTCCAGAATTCATCCATGTCTTTCACCTGGTAAAACATGCTGAATTTGCGGAAGCGCACCGAAACACGTTCGCCGGTTTCGGGGTTTATAAAGTATTTCGCTTTGTTAATCGGCAGGTACAGCTCCGTTTCCTTTTTGTCTTTTTTCACCGGTGTGGGACTGCTTGCACTGTTCACAATGCCGCTGAAGCGTGTATTGTTCACCACGGTGTTTACGGTAAAATACAACGTGGTGTCCGTGTACGTCTCCATTTTTTTCGGGGCCATTGCAGCGCCCATCGCCAGCGAATTTAAAAACGCATCCGCCGTAGCCTTTTCACCGCGGCACAGCGCCATGTAATAAAACGAACCGCTGAGTACAAAACGCGCCCAGGTGGTTTTGCCTTCTGCTTCAAACGAAGCATCCAATGCGGGATGACCCTGCCAGGTGCGGCCTTCTTTTTTCAGCAGTTTAATGCCGGCCTGTTTCGCAAACACATCGGCAATAATGTTCAGTTCAAACGTATCTTCTTCGATGTAATTAAAATCGTAAAGCGATGCCGTTCCGAACATGCAGTAACTGCCGTCGGCCGCAAAACCGGTGGCATACTGCCGCTGCAGCGCGCGTGATGACTGACTGCGCAGGTCGGTGCAGGTGCCCGGAAAACGGATGCTGATGCCTAACGGCGCATCGGTGTACAGCACGTTGGTGCGCGGTTTGGCACGGAATGTAATGGAACCGAAAAAGCGGTCGGCCTCGGTGCCTTTGGTTACGTATTCTTCCACGCCGCTCATTTTAAATACAAAAATTTCTTCGGGCGAAACATAAATGTGGTACCGCTGCATATCGCCCTTCGCGGTTTTGTTCACAATATCAAAACCCGGCCAGCCCGTATTGCTTTTGATGGTTTTGCGGCTGATGATTTTTCCCGGGATGTTTTCGTACAGCAAACTGTCAATGCGGTTTAATATCTGTTCCGGCGTTTGCCCTTTCAGTCCGCCGTAATGGTTCGTGCGCTGGATGTAATAATACGCGCCGTTGGCCATGTCCAGGTGCAGGTATTCTTTTTCATTCGCCCATGACGATGTTTCGTACAGTTTGCCCGGAAACTCCGCACTGAACGCCGAGTCGGCCGAATACTGCACCCCGAACTTCACCGGCACGCGAATCGCATCAATGGCGCTGCGCTGTGCAATGTCGTTGCCGCCGGTAAATTTCACCGCACGCACCTTGTATCCTTTTTTGCGCAGCAGTTCAATCACGCCTTCCGGTCCGGGCAGGTGGGCCGCGCCAACGCCGGTAAACATGGGCGTTTTGCGGATGATCTCATCCATGCGCTCGGCCATCAAAATGTTGCGCTCATACAACATGTATTTCAAAAAGTTTTTCGAACCGCTGTTCAGTTTCTGCATCGTATCCATCAGGTCGAGGTCGCCTTTTCGGTACGCATCTTCAATGGCTTCGCTGTACGAAAGGTCTTTGCGCAGTTCCTTCAGCAGCAGGCGGCGCTGTTCGCGTTCTTCTTTGGCGGCATCTTCGTCTTCGTCGTTGTCCGGATCGTTTGATTTGTTCGAAAGCCGTTCCGATTTTTCAAAGTCTTCGAGCCCGATCAGTTTTTTGTTCAGCTTGCGCCCGGTCTGAAAAATAAAATGATCGAGGTACGTATTTTCTTCATAATCGCTCCGCGACGTGCTCGTACGGTACAGCATGTGGTTAATAATGCCCGGACTCGATTTCAGCAACGCTTTCAGGTTATCTTCCGTAGGCACCTCGGGCACCAGCCCCTTTTTGTAAAACCCCGAAGGCGTGTTGCTGCCCGTGGTATATTCTTTCAGCCGCTCGGCATTGTCCAGGTCAATGTTATTTTCCATCCACTGCTCCATATCCAGCTCCAGCGAAACGATGTCCACATTTTTAATGGCCACAAAAAAGCTGTCGCTCAGGTGAAACGCCACCTTGCGGCTCACGTGCATGGTGCCGTACAGGTACGAGGGTTTGGTCATGCCGTTGCCGGTAATTTCCCAGAGCAGGCTGGGGTATTTTTTTTCGGTTGTGGCGGCTGGGGTTTGGGCGTGGGTGGTGGCTGTGAGCAGCAGGAGCAGGTATAGCAGGTGTTTGCGCATAGAATTGGTTTGATGGAACTGTTGGGGCTTTGTTTTTTTTGCCTCTTATTTTATGGTATTGAACAAAGTTAACAGTTGTAACATTGGTTTGGCTGCCTTTTGGGAGTTTTTTGTTAAGGTTCGTGAAGGACGGTGTTTATTGATTTATGGACTGATTTGGTGGCTTTTTTCCATAATTGGATGTTCATTTTTTTTGGTTTATACTGGTGATTGTTTTTATTATGTGACTATTATTTAATATATTGGTTGCGGTATTTGCTGTTTAGTTTATCTTTTTTACAGCATTTATCTTATAGTGATACGAAACATGATTACGAACAAAAATAATATTCCGAAGTGGTGAAAATCCCGCCCATCGCAAATCCGCAAGCCGTTTGGCATGACTTAATAATGATAACACTTTTAACATGAAATTAAATCCATTTAATCCAAATTCTCCGACAGGCCCTGGTATGTTTGCTGGACGTATTGAAGAGATAGAAGCTATTGAACAAATTATGTTGCAAACTAGAGCAAATAAAGGTCATGGCTTTTTACTACTTGGACAAAGAGGAATTGGAAAGACATCCTTGCTGCATTTGGTCAAGTTCCAAGCTGAAGGTAGTATAAAAATAAAAGGTGAAAAATTAAATTTTTTAGTAATTGAAATTGACATTACAAAAGAAACAACTCTCTATACCATTATTAAAAAAATTGAACTTGCTTTAAAGCGAAAATTAGCTAAATCAGAACCAACACGAAAGTTGTTTTCTGATATTTGGAACTTTCTTGGAAAAGTTGAAGTTGCTGGTGTAAAAGTGAACACTTCAAATGAATATGATAAAGAACTTTTATTTGAAGAGTTTTCATACTCACTTGCCGATACTTTAAAAAGAATTACAGCCAAGGCTGGTGATAAATTTGAAAGCACTCACGATGGCATATTACTAATAATTGACGAATCAGATAATGCAACTAAGGAATTGGATTTGGGAACATTTGTAAAACTCTTAGTTGAGCGACTTCAAAAAGAGGGTTCGCAGCAATTAATGATTGGTGTTTCAGGTTTACCGAAAACCAAGGAAATATTAATTGAAAGCCATCCTTCCTCAATACGAATATTTGAAGAACTGAATTTAGACAGGTTAACCGATGACGACATAAGGTATGTCATTAAACGAGTTCTCGACCATTCCCATGAACTCAATGGAATAAGAACCCAAATTGAGGAACAAGCAGAAAGTAATTTAGTGAGGCTGTCCGAGGGATTTCCTCACTTTATTCATCAATATGGTTATTGTGCTTTCGAATTATCAGACGGCTTGACTATTACAGATGATAATATTCAAAAGGGTGCTTTTGGGAATAATGGTGCAATTGAAAAAATTGGAGACAAATATTATCGCGACGACTTTTACAACAAAATTAAAGTAGATAGTTATCGACAAGTTTTAATTATAATGGCGGAAAAATTAGATGATTGGGTAACGAAAAAATACATAAAAAGTAAATTCAAAGGCCAATCATCAACTTTAGACAATGCAATAAACGCTTTGAGAACAAGAGGAATTATTTTATCTAAAGAAGGCTTGCAAGGAACTTACCGCTTGCAAGATAAAGGATTCGCATGGTGGATTGCGATGAACCAGAGAAAAGAGGAGAAATAATTGTTTGCCTAACAGTACCTATGCAAAAGTGGTGGTTTAGTGGTTAAAAGAAGCTTTGTGCTTAGTAGCAAACACACAGCTGACAGACAGTTTTCGTCTCTGAAATCGCCAACTTCTTGTAGCTACAAAACGATATGGACAATTAAAGAACAAATTAAATTATATAAACTAATATGAAAGCGTTTGTAATTATGCCGTTTGCCAGCAGTTTTGATGATATTTTCAAAATTGGTATAAAAGCCACTGCAAAAGAAAGCAAAATCGAAGCTTATCGCCTTGATGAAGAGCTTTTTGATGAGGGCATGTTAGAGAAAATTTATCGTGAAATTGAAAATTGCGATTTTATTATTGCCGATTTATCTGATAAAAATCCCAATGTTTTCTATGAACTTGGTTATGCTCATGCTATTGGAAAATTATGCATCCTAATAACTCAAAGTGCAGAGAATATACCTTTCGATTTAAAACATAAACGCCATATTGTATATGGTAATTCATTAGTACATTTAAAAGAACATTTAAAATTAAATTTTGAGTGGGCTAAAAAAGAAATTGAAGCTAATAAGAATAACCCGTTTGAAATTGATTTGTCTACGAATGGAATGTTAGAAACAAATGAAGAGTATGCAGAAGCAAATATCAATTTCATAATTGATATAGAGAATAAGTCGAATAAAATTTCTCCTGAGATTCAAGCTATATACTTGTATTCAATAAAAATGTGGAGCATAAAGCAGAATGGTAAAAATCTATCATATAGAAAGTCAGATTTAAAACCATACAATTATAAATATCAGCTTATAACAGATGTGACAAAAATACCATTAAATGGATGGAATCAAATTGAGTTAAATATTTCACGTATTCTTGCCCAAAAATGGGACGGAGAAGAAATAAGAGAGAATTATACAATTCAAGGGAATATGGTTATTGAAATTGTTACAGATAAAGGAAGTTTTTCCAAAAAAATACCAATATCTGTTTATGTGGATACATTACCATTTTAGCACAGCTCTTAATACAACCTTGCTGTCAATTTCACACGTAGTTTATTTTGTTAAATTAGTTGTGTACAACTGGCGGCAAGCTAAATGCATTTAATTCCAGCCCCAAACACTGCCGAACAAATACCTGTTGTTACCTGTTAATCAATATGAAATCACCACCTCAAAACGCCGAAAAGTTGGCAGTGAGATTTCTGCAATTCAAAAAAACAACCAATGCTCACCGGCGTAAGCTTAAACCTCAAAGACAAACGGGTTGACAAAATACTCCAGTCCAAAGGCATCGCCACACCTGAGGTGTATTACAGCCCGGTGAAAACATTGCCAGTAGCTTTGATGATGATGGTGCTGTTCTTATTTCCCGCCATATTTTTATTCCCTTTTAACAAATATGGCTTGCTGCTGTTGCCGTATTTACCGTTTATTTACCTGGTTTTTGCGTATCACAACACCAGTTTTGCGCTACATGATGAAAAGCTAACCATGATAAATCCCAACTTCCCTTTTAAACGCGTCGAAACAGTTGATTTGTCAGCAATCGAATTAATCACCATTGACAAACGATTTATTCACTGGCACCTGCTGTTCCTGCTTTTCGGCCGGAATTATGTGATGATCAAAACAAAACAGGGTGTAAAAAAATACCATTGTGCCTGCCTGGAGCTGGATGCGTTTGACGAAAACTGGACGGAAAAAACAATGGACGATTTTCATTTGCGGCTGAAGGAGAAAGGCCTGCCCGTGGTTTTTAATTTAGACTGACCGCATAGAAACCTCCCCAAAAGAAATAATACCTTAGCCCCACAACTAATCACACGCAAGAAGCCAAAGAAAAGCCGGTTGTTCATACCCCGCCAGCTCAAACAAAAAAAGCACCCACCCCAAAAATGAAACGCTACCTCACACTCCTCACACTCCTCACACTCCTCTTCCCGCTAGCCACCTACGCGCAACCAGAATACAAAAATCCTGCTCCCAAAAAACGCCTCCACCGCATGGGCGGTCCACCCTTTGCCCAATCGGAACGATCAATTGGCATCGTTCCGGAAATACAGGCCGGCAAAAACTTCTTCGTCGGCCTTGGGGTTTCCAGGGGCAATTTTTTTTGTGGCGAGGGTGGAGGCGGAGGGTTTGGCATTACTTCAGCGGTGGAGTACAATCCGTTTGCAAAAATAGTTGCACCCAAATTAAATGTATGGATGAACGGCTATTTTTTTCTCGCAGGCGGCAATATCGGACTGAATGGGATATACTATGTTTCAGGTGACAAAACAAACTTTGTAATAAGGCCGGAAATCGGATTGGGGCTTTTAAAAGTGTTTTTAAACTACGGCTACAATATACACCTGGCAGATGACTTTCCCGGTATAAATAAACACACCTTTACATTAACCTATTACCACACGTTTTATCCCTGGAAAAAGAACGAAGTACCATACTATTCACCCATGAAATCGGGTGAATAAGCGTGCGAGTGTTTCCTGCTGATTTTTCATCAGCAAGAAATGGATCGGGTTTGCAATCTGTTTTTATTTTTTTTGTGGGCGGTCAGTTCGAGTGTTTCCTGCTGATTTTTCATCAGCAGGAAATGTATCGAGAACGTGGGCCGGGTTCCCCTCGCACGTTCTCGATACACCTTCCATTTCACCGCCCTGCGCGCCCGGCACTCGAACTGACGGCCCGCTTTTGTTTTGATTCAATACTATATTGGAAAACCGCTAAATCAGTATATAAATTTCAGACGCGATAGCCCTGCGTACTGCGATCAGCAGGTAGTAATGACAAATTATGTTTGCGTAATTTTTGTGATTCTCCGCCGCGGCTGAGGTTTCATAAATAAGATAAACGTACACTCCACTACAATACCCCCAACCCCAAAAAGAAATAATACCTTTGCCCCATGGAAAATTACGCGGAAGAAGCCGAAGAAAACATCGAGTTTTCAGAACCGAAAAAGGAACTGAAGGCCGGGGATATGCGCATGGTGGCCAAAACCATGACCGGGTTTGAAGAAATTTTAGGCAAAGAACTGCTGCGCCTCGGTGCCCGCGACATTGAGCCGCACCGCCGCGCCGTTAGTTTTACCGGCGACAAAGGCACGCTGTACAAAGCCAACCTGTGCCTGCGCACCGCCCTGCGCGTGCTGGTACCCGTAAACCAGTTTGAGGTACGCGACGAACAGGAACTGTACGACCGCATTAAAGAAATGGAGTGGGAGCAGTGGCTCGGTCCGGACGATACGCTGGCCGTGAACTGTTCGCTGAACACACGCATTTTTAACCACTCGCAGTTTATTTCGCAGAAAACGAAAGACGCGATTGTGGACCGTTTCCGCGAAAAATACGGCCGCCGTCCATCGGTTGACCTGAATGAACCCACGCTGCGCATCAGCCTGCACATCCACGAAAATAACTGCTCGGTGTTTTTCGACAGCTCGGGCGATTCGCTGCACAAGCGCGGATACCGTGATCTCACAGGACAGGCGCCGCTGAACGAGGTGCTGGCCGCAGGCATGATTTTACTGAGCGGCTGGGAAAAACACCGCGCATTCCTCGATCCGATGTGTGGTTCGGGCACGCTGGTGATTGAAGCCGCGCTCATCGCGAACAACGTTCCGCCGGGAATTTTCCGTCCGAAATTCGGTTTCGAAACGTGGAAGGATTTTGATGCCGAACTGTGGGAAACCATCCACGACGGGCAGCTCTCGCGCATCAGCGAAGACATGCCCCAGATTTTCGGCAGCGACATGTCGGCCCACGTACTGCGCAAAGCCAAAGAAAACGTACACCTGGCCCGGGTGGAAGATGTGGTAAAACTGACGGTGGCTAACTTCCACGAGCTGGAGCCGCCCGCCCTGCGCGGAACGATGATCCTGAATCCGCCCTACGGCGAACGCATGAACAAAGAAGACATTACGCTACTCTACAAAAACATCGGCGACACGTTCAAAAAACGGTTCGCCGGCTGGGATGCCTGGATACTGAGTTCAAACATGGAAGCGCTGAAAAACATCGGCCTCCGCCCCTCGCGCAAAATAGCGCTGCACAATGGCGCCCTCGATTGCAAGTTCATGAAATTCGAGTTGTACGAAGGCACGAAGAAGGTGCATAAGCTGCGGGAGGGTGGGGAGTAGGGGCTTTGTTTAAAACGGATTGTTTTAAAATCAAGCTTGTTTAAAGTAGTTTCTTTTTAGTCGGCAGTCTTCAGTCGACAGTCAGCTATCATGCATACGCACTTTCCTTTTCAAAATAGCAGCAACGCTGCAATTTTGAAAAGGAATTGTTTTTGAAATACAAATGTATGCTATTCCAAAATCAGACTGCCGGCTGAAGACTGCCGACTGATGCAGGAACTGTTTTACAAAATCAGAAATTCGGAATAGGAATCACTTTAAACAATCAACTATATCAGCTTACCGCGCCTTATTTTTAGGGGACTTAAGACCTTTCAGTTTTTTAATGTCTGCTTCAATTTCTTTCAGGCTTTCTTCTTTTTCGATTGTTTTTCGGCCAATCTTATATTTCTCAAACTCAGATCCCGATTTCTCGAGCGCCTGTTCATGGCTTATTTTTCCGGCATGTGTTAATAGCTCCCTGCCGTTCAGTTGCAGCAGTGCATCGAGACGGCTTATCCAGTCGCTCATGTACATCGGCGTACGTTGCTGCGCCATGGTTTCAGCAAAGGCGAGGTATTGTTCCACCAGTAGTCCCAGCAGCTTCATTTCGTCTTCGTCTAAGTAATTTTTGGCAATCCCCACATCCGATTTTTTTATGGAGGCCGGATTTTTCTTGTCAAAAGATTGCATACCCATCAGCGGCAGACTGGCATCCACCCTGCGATATATCAATTCGGCAGCAGTTTGTTTACTGATGGCCCAAAGCAATTTATTCTGAACCACTTTAAAAAATGTGAGCGTTTTTTCGGCTTTGGGATCGTAGTCGATACTGGTTGCGTATATATCTTTGATTTTTTGATAAAAAAAGCGTTCTGAAAGCCGTATTTCCCGGATGCGCTCCTGCAATTCATCAAAATAGTTCATCGAACTGCCCGACTTAAAGCGGTCGTCGTTTAAAACGAATCCCTTAATAATGTATTCTTTCAGGCGCTGGGTTGCCCAGATACGGAACTGTGTGCCTTGAGGCGATTTTACACGGTAACCGACGGAGATGATGACATCCAAATTATATCCATTTACTTCTGATTCCTGTGTTTTTCCTGCAATAGCTCCGTGTGGAGTGGTTGTCCGGAATTTCCGGACAACCACTTGGTCATCCAGTTCACCCTCTTTGAAGATATTGCCAATATGTTCAGATATAGTTCGCTTGTCTTTTCCAAACAATTGCCCCATTTGTGCCTGCGTGAGCCAAACCGTTTCGTCTTCCAGGCGTACATCAATTTTAATGGCTCCTGCTGCATCCTGGTAAAGTATAATTTCGCCGTTGTTCATGCGATCAAATATTTACAGTAAAAAAATTAAGTTGTATCTGAAAAAACATAATAACCATTAGTCAAAGCGGGAATAGAAATTCCGGCCATCCCGTCATCTGGTTTGCTAAGTTAATGCATATCTGCGCAAAGGCAAAGCCAGCAAAATCAATCCTCATCCTCAAACCAGATCGCAATCGTTTCCACCTTATTCCGCACCAGGAAACCTGCATCAAACGTTGCACCGGTAAACGGACTGCAATAGATCAGTTCTCCACCTTCGTCGTCGCGCCATTCGCCGCTGGTATAAATAACGGCATCGGCATCGGCAAGCTGCGTGATGAGTTCACGGGCCAGGGCGGCGGCTTCTGCTTCGGGCATCAGTTCGCTGCCGTAGGCCATGTCTTTGTGGAGTAATGCAGCGATTGCTTTTTCGGCCTGTTCCGGTGAAATCACAAGCAAATTTTCGGCCTTGCCGGTGAATCCGAAAAATCCGATTACGTGTTGCAGCTTTGCCTGCATGCTGCGCATTACGTGTATGCGCAGGCCGCTGCGTTTGCGGAGGAGTTCCAGTACGTTCATTGGTGTTATTGTTTTTGCAGGCTGTCTTCAAACCACCCCAACGCAACATCCCACGCCCGTTCGAAATAAGAGAAAATTTCATCAAACACCTCGCCTTCGGGCCAGCCGCTGTGGGTGATGCGGATGCGTACCTGGTTTTCACCGGCAGGTTCAAATGTAACTACAACCTCATTTTGAAAACCGGAGGCGCGAACTTCCGCAAACTGCGGCGGCACATTCCACGTAAATGAGAGCATTTCTTCCGGCAGAAAACCGAGCACGGTGCAGCCTTCGCTGCCACGCAGGCCGGTTTCCTGTTCGCCGAAAAAATAAATTTCGAATGGCCCGCCGATGCGTAATTCCATCCAGTTGTCTTTTCCGAAAAAGGTACGCAGGCCTTCGTGCGTTGTCCATTTGCGCCATGCTTCGCTGCGTGTGCAGGCAAAGGTGCGGTCTTTGGTTATGATTTTCTGTTCCATAAAAAAGGCGGTTGCTTCCATGAAATTACACATTTCACAGTTGCAACCGCCGGGAGCCGTTGTAAAAACAAGCCTGGGGTTTTGTGTTTTTATTCCCTGTAATTTGTTTTTCCTTTCGGTGTCAGTCCGTTCGGGATAATGAGCAGGATCAGGTCAATAATCCAGCCGATGCCAAACAGGCCGAGGGTAAGCAGGTATAAAACACCAAGGCCGGTATAACCAAGATAAAAGCGATGAATGCCGAGCAATCCCAGGAAAAAACAAAGCAGCAACGCTACAATCTGATTTTTGCCGCTGCCATCAGCCGCTTTTGCCAGTGCGCTTTTTTTATGTTTCTTGATTTTTACAGCATGCGTTTTGTCCGCTCTTTTTTCCGTCTTTGTTGTTGCAAGCGTTTGTTTACTGCGGCCTGATTCAATATGTTTTGCAGGTGAAAACGCATTTGCATGACTGGCGATAGACACAGATTCAGTTTTTACAGCAGCAGGCAATAAGCCGGTTGTAACAGCCGTGTTTTCGGCACTTGTGCTGTTCCCTGTAATTACGGCAGTTTCAGAGGCAGCGGTTTCGGAATGTGTTTCCTTGTTTTTTTCAGAAGCACTTTTACCGGAATTCCAGGCGATGTAATGCCCGGGCCTGTAAAGTCTTTTTTCCATTGTACAGGAAGTCAATGTTGCCAGTGCCGTTAGGCCGACGAGTAATGCAAGTTGTTTCATGATCAGTTGAAATAATGGTTAGGTAATTATTTAATTGCCTAAATATTATACAACTATAAAATCATAAAAAATAAACTTTCCGAACCCCGGAAAATTGTTTCCGAAATCAAATAGTGAACCTGAATTCCTTATCGAACTACGCGGGGAGACCGGCCGCGAACGGTGTGAACCAGTACGTGCCCGTGTGCAGAAGAAGCCGAAGCATGGATGTGTGGATCGGGTAAATGGCAGTCGAAAAGTGGCAAGCAATGCCAGTGCACGTGCTGGTTTTCGTTCGTGGTGTCTTTTTTTGGCTACTTTTTTGGACAAGCAAAAAAGTAGTGAAAGAAGATCATGGCCAGATCTTCATCTGAACCAAACCAATAAATTGGAATAAGTAAAAGTCCTTTTATTTCCAACCCTCCATGTCGAACCTCAAAATGAAAATGATGCCAACGCAAATTTATTTTGCTTGTTTTTCCAGGCTCTCATCAACCCCGGTCAATTTATCCCGCTTCGCAGAAACCCGATTCAAACCATTCCGTAAAACGGCGCAGCACCTGCAACACCTCGTTATCTGAAATGGCAGCAGCAGCAAGGCGGTGAATCGCAACCGTTGTATGTTCTTCGCCATTCCGCGAAAAGGTAATGAGCAGCTGGTTGTGTTCTGTGTGCTGCAACACCGGCAGCGCAAAGGCTACCAGCCTTCCGGGCAGCAAACGCACGATGCCGCTGCGCGACTGTTCCGCATAAATTTCAAACGGACATTCAATCAGTTCCGGTGCGGGTTCGCTGCCAAAAAAATTGCGCAGCCACGCGGGGTTCGTCCACTGCAGCCAGGCTTCGCGCACATTGCAGTTGAGCGTGCGGCTGCTTAATAAATGCGCATTCGTATGCATGTTATCTTGTTTTAAAATGTTATCCGCTCAACCTTGAAAACCGTGCATCCGATCCGGGAAAATCCATGCTCATTGCAAACGCACTCAGCAATCCGCTGCCCGCCGCACACAGCCAGGATAGCGCATCAACAGTTGCAGTTATCGGCGAAGCAGCCACCGCAGGCACACCGGTAAAACCAATGCCAACCGCAATACTCGCCAGCGCCGCCCACTGGTAAAGGCGCAGTCCGCCCGCAATGCGCGTCTGCACTTCGCCGCGCCAGGCTTCTTCCACAAAACGGCTTAAACCGGCAAGTATAAAATACAGGCCCACGATAAACGATAGCGGCACGTGTTCGTACCAGAGGCGCAGCAGCAGCAACCCGATAATGATGTTGCTGCACATGGAATACAGCGGTGTGTTGTGTACGGTTTTTCCCTGCATACCCGAGATGCAGCACACGCGCGATTTCGGATGCGTATAACGGATGCCCGGAACGGTATGCGTTTCTGCACCATGGCAGCAGCCCTGTACGAGGCAGCGCAGCCTTCCTGCCGCCTGTGCAAACGGAGCCGCCAGTGCCAGCGCCATGCCGGCCTGCATCCACGGCACGTTAAACAGCGCCGGTAAAAGCAGCCACGCGATGCCGCCACCAATTATGCTGCCGTAATAACCGAACGGACGCAGCAGGCGCGACGATCCTTCTACGAATTGCCCCCACAGCGCACCGCCCGCAAGCGTTGCTACTACGAGAAATAATAATGCGCCTTTATCGCCGATAAACAGCCCCGCGATAAACGCACCGGTAAATCCGGCCAGAAACGAATAGGGTGCATGACTGATGATACGCAGCGGACCGATGTGCCACGCATGCCAGGCGTTGGCAATACGTTCGCTGCTGCGCTGGATGAACCGGAAAACAGGAACGATGTTCACAGCAAATAATCCAACCAGTATTCCGGAAATACAATCGGGAATGGAATGAATGCCCGTGGTGCTGCAGCTGACCGTAATACTAAGCGCAGCCAGCCACCAGACAATGCGCAGCGCGGGTTTTATTTTTGAAAATACCGCCGCAGCGATGATGGCCCAGATGACATGAAACGACGGAAACGCTGCGCCCGCGCCATCATAAAGCCGTTCGGTAATTATCCAGTTTTCAAAAATACCGGTTGATGAAACCGCACGCGCATCACAATAAAACGGCAGCAGCAGTTGCAGCAGCAAACCGGTGATTACCGCCGCATGTGCCGTGATGAAAAAATAACGCAGCTGGTTTTGTTTCGTGCAGCAGAACGGAACAAGCAGCACAAACAGGTACGTGAGCGAGTAGGGGATCACCGACCAGCCGATTACGGGCAATTGATTTTCACCGGGAAACCATTGCATCGTATCAAACCCGGCGTGATTCGGATGCGCCACGATGAACATTTCATACAAACAAAACCAGGGCACAAACACGCGCAGTGCAACGGCCAGCCGCTGACGAAACGGTGCAGTTTCAGCTGAAGCTGCGGGTAACGCACTGAGCGCGGGGCGAAACGCCGCACCAAAATGGTTGCGTATGGCCTGCTGTTCGTAACCCAGCACGAGCGTAATACACGCAAGCGCAAACAACGGCGTGAGCAGGTAAAAACCGGTTGCATTTTTAAACAGCAGCGAACATCCGGCCGCAAGCAGCACCGCACCGATGTAAATGGGATGTGCAAAAAAACGGTAGAACCCGGTGGCAACAAATTCCTGCGGTGGAAACGCATTCATCGGCAGTCCGCGCCCTTCGCGCCAGAGCTGCAGCATGGCGGCTGAAACAAACAACGCTCCGCAGCCCAGCAACAGCGCCGGTAAAAAACGCAGCTGCGGAAGCGGCAGTGTTACTTCGGTTGCGGCCATGCTGCTCCACAACCAGCCGAGCGCGGGAAGTACGGCGCAGAACAACAAACCGTACGCAATTTTTCCTGCAAGTTGTTTTTTGTTCAGCTCCATGTTACCCGTTCGTGTATGATTAATCCGTTGGTGGTTGCTTTGTCCGTGTGCAGCTGCCCGGTGCCGAGCCATTTCTGTTCGCGGGTGCGGAATGCTTTTACCGGGATGAGCATGCGGAGCAACCCTGCGCCATTAAAAACTGTTTTACCTACTTCGCCGCTGCGGATGGAATGGTTGTTCTGTATATCCAGGTTAAATCCGGGTTGGGTTAACCGCTCATCTGAAAACTGTCCGCCGGTTTGCAGTTGGCCGTTGCAATAAATAAGGTGCAGCGGATTTTTTCCTTCCCAGTTCACCCACACCACGCTGTCGAATTCAGAAACAAAACGCCCCCAGCGCAGTTCATCAATCGGCAGTTGCCACGGCGCAATAGTTGTTTCTAATTGTTCGCTGTAACCCATTCCATGTAAAATGCCGTGTGGCGATTCCAGCCGCACGGTTGCAAGTGGTTGCTGCACGTGCCAGCGGATAAATCCGTTTTTGTTTTCGAGCAGCGTGTGCGAAAAGCCGGGCTGCCTGTTTTTCCAGCACCCACTGTACTGCCTGTTTTTCCAGTGCAGCGTGTTATCGTGCAGTTGCGGCGGCGCCGATTTCCGGAACGTGGTTTCCTGGAACCGTTTGCCCGATTCATCTATAAATACGTGTTGGGTAAAACCGAACCGGAGTTTCCGGTAACGGATTTCGGCATGGTAACCGATGTAACAGGCGCCGTTTTCGGTCGTCATGTCCATGTACCATTTGCGCAGGTGAAATGGGGATGCCATCGTATTTGTTTTATTGACCCGGCAAAAGTGAATAAAACAAACCGCGATTCATTTGACATGGATCAAAAAGCGAATTGCCGCTGAATTATTTGATCTGGATCAAAAACAATTATTGCGCGGCGCGGATGCGGCTGAGCGTTTCCTGCGTGATACCGAGATACGACGCAATATGGCCGAGCGGAACGCGGCGGAACACATCGGGCCGCGATTGCATGAGGTGATCAAACCGTTCTTTGGCCGAACGGAACTGGATGCTGATAAGCCGTTCTTCGAGGCGCGAATAATATTCCTCAAGAATAATCCGCCCCAGCCGTTCGGTTTCCGGGAATTCACGATACAACTGCTGCAGTTCATCGTAATGCAGGCAACGCAGGCGGGAGTTTTCGAGGGCCTGGATATTTTCGTACGATTTCGTTTGCCCGAAAAAAGCATAAAACGAAGTAGCGAATTCGCCATCGAGCGCAAACCAGTTGGAAATGTCTTTATCGTCTTTGAAATAAAATCCGCGCAACGCACCTTCCTCCACAAAACAAATAGACGTGCATTTTTCACCGGCCTGCACCAGCATTTCGTTTTTCTTCACCTGCCGTTCTCGGAAAAGTCCATCCAGGCGGACTTCCAGGGCCGGCGAAATTTCAATAATGCGGGAAAGGCTTTTAATAAAAGACATACCGGACATAATGCAGGAACGCTAACAAGATAGTTATTTTAAAAAAAATCGCTGGCTTCGGCCTGCCAGCCAAACCTAAAAATCAGCAACTCTTTTATAACGTATATCGCCTTCCGGAAAACCGCCCGAAACGTATTAACTCCCCTTTAAGAAAAAAAATGTGGCCTGTTATTTGCATTTCTCATTTTGTTCTTTAACTTTGTTATCCGGCGACCCTGTAAAAGTCAAGTTATTCGAAAAATGATCAGGAAAATAGCATTCTGATACGCAATAACGAAACCTAATCAGCGTTCATCCGTACACACAAGTACTTTATCAATTCATCCGGCTGAAAAAATCAGTCTTTTAAAAAACAGGTAACTGCATCGAATAAACATCTACGCTTCTCTCTAATCATCAGTTCAGAAAGCTAAAAGGAGGTTTATCATGCAGAAGACTCAATTGAATGACCAGGAACTGGTCAGCCTGTACATCGCCGGAGACGAATCCAGCCTCGAACAATTAATCGCCCGTCACAAGAAGCGTATCTTCTCGTACATCATGATGGTGGTACGCGACAAACACCTGGCGGAAGACATTTTCCAGGACACGTTTATCAAAGTGATCGCCACGCTCAAACGCGGATCGTACAACGACGAAGGTAAATTTCTGCCCTGGGTACTCCGCATTTCGCACAACCTGATTATTGATCATTACCGCCGCCTGAAACGCATGCCGATGGTGGATGCCGGCGAAGATTTCGACCTGTTTTCCGTGCTGCGTCTGCGCCAGGGAAATGTGGAAGACCGCATGATCAAAACCCAGATCCGTGGCGACCTGCGCCGCATGATTGAACAACTGCCGCACGAGCAGCGCGAAGTACTCGTGATGCGCCACTTCCTCGATATGAGTTTCAAAGAAATTGCCGACAGCACACAGGTCAGCATCAATACTGCCCTCGGCCGCATGCGTTATGCGCTGATCAACCTGCGCAAAATGGCCGAAGAAAAACAGATCGCTTTGGTTCGTTGATTATCTGGTTTGAAATGGAACACCGCATCGGTCCCGGTAAAACGGCATGCTGAAGCGGTGTTTTTTTATTTGACATCGCCCCGCATTTGCCGTATCTTTCGTAAGTAAAAAAACAATAACCCGAATCCTTTTTTCCAGATGTAACCAGATCATTTAACCCTCCGCAACATGTTAACCCCCGAAAAAGAATGGCTGAAAAGCCTGTGCGTGGCTCGTTTAGCGCAGCCCGATGTTTCACCCGATTATTTGTTTGAAACCAATCCGCCCCCGCCATTAACGCCGGAACATCCGTATTGCGTGGTTGCGGCAGAGGGCGATCTTGCAAATCCGCTGCACCGCCTGGCGCTCGGCCTGGCACTGTGGCCGCATACCGATGCATCTCCGTTTGGAGCTGTGCAGGCCGATGAACAGGCGTTACGCAAAATGGGGCTGCGCCGTGCCGGTGAAAACGGGCGCTGGCTGCCCACCTGCGAAACGTTTTTTATCATCGCTGCCGGAAACGAAGTACGTAACCGCATCGCTGCCATGCGCTGCCTGTTGCCCGAAAGTCCGCTGATGCGCTGCGGACTGCTGCAGACCGGCGATGCACAGCCCGGTGATACGGAATGGAGCGGATTGCTGCAGGTAACGGCCGACAGCGCCGACCGCATCCTGTTTGGTGAAAACCGCATTCCTGCATTCAGCAGCCACTTCCCCGCAAAACGGTATTCCACTTCCCTCGGCTGGGTGGATATGATTTTTTCCACCGGCACAACGCTCATGCTCGATGAAGTAAAACTGTGGCTGACCCATTACAAAAAAGTGCTTGCGGATGATGCATTCGGGAAACGCCTCGGCACCGGTTACAAAGTGCTGTTCTTCGGTCCGCCCGGAAACGGCAAATCGGTTACAGCTGCGCTGCTCGGGCAGTTTGCCGGGAAAGAGGTGCTGCGCATTGACCTTTCGATGGTGGTGAGTAAATACATCGGCGAAACAGAGAAAAACCTGAAATCCATTTTCGACCGTGCCGAACGCACCGGCGCTATTTTGTTTTTTGATGAAGCGGATTCGCTTTTCGGTAAACGCACCGGCGTAAAAGATGCACACGACCGCTATGCCAACCAGGAAGTGAATTACCTGCTGCAGCGCCTTGAAGCATTTACCGGTATTGTTTTTTTGGCGACCAATTTTAAAAACAACTTAGACGAAGCATTTACACGGCGTTTTCAAACCATCGTGTGTTTTCCCATGCCGGAGAAAAACGAACGCCTGCGCATGTGGCAGGCGATTTTTAAAGATATGCTCGATCCGGCCCAGTTTCTGCGCCTCGATGAACTGGCGGCGAAGTACCCCGTTTCGTATGCACAGGTAGCCAACGTGGGGGCGTGGTGTATGCTGATGCTTACGGCTTCGGGAAAAACGCATGCCGATTTCGCATTGATCCGCACCGGGCTCGGCCGTGAATTAGCCAAAGAAGGGCTTTCACTGTGATGAATGCCGGGAGTTTCTCCGGAGCAGTGATTTATGTAATTCCCCGCTATACGGATGTAACAAGCTACTTCGGTTTGGTGCGCACATTTGCATTGAAGTAAATAATTAAACTAAAAAACTTTACTACAATGGACCAGAACGAAAAAAATACCGCAGGCAGCACAATCATGAATTCTGCTGAAACGCAACGCATGATTGAGAACCACAAAAAAAGCGCACTGCACCTGGAAACGGCCGCCAAAAGCCATCATGAAGCAGCTACCCATCATGAAAAAGGAAATCATGCAGAAGCATCGAAAAGTGCAGCAAACGCAAAGCAGTTTACCAGCCTTGCAACTGACCTGCAGGAGAAAGACCAGGCCAAGCATGATGAACTGGCCAAAAAATAATAACGGTCCGAACCGTCATTGAAAAAAGCACCATGCATCTTCATGGTGTTTTTTTTTGCACAAAAAACAAACCTGTTTTATCCACAAAACCATGCGATCAACCACAAAATTAAATACCGGAATTCTTTCGCTGCTGCAGCTGATGGGTGAAAAATACCCGGAACTGTTGCGCAACATGGATGAAACTCCGGTAGCGCTTTCGCTTCCGGTTGCCGGAATTGCAGGGCAGCTGGAACTGCAACACTATTATTACACGCTGCTTGCCATTTATTCCGGATACGACCAGGATCACCCGGGGAAAACAGGTGCAACAGCAGGCTGTGAATGATGTAACAAAATGCAGGCGCGGTACAACAGGAACCCGGAACCGGCGGCGCACCTTTGTACACATTCACAAACAAACTCGTTCCGGATGTATATGCCGGAATAAAAAAAACAAAATGAAAAAGAAACTGAAATTATCCATCCTGTCGGTACTTGCCGGTGTTTTTGTACTGACTGTCATTCCCGGCTGTAATAAGTATCCTGAAGGACCGTCGCTCAGCCTGCGCACCCGTAAAGCCCGGCTGGTGAACGACTGGCGAATTGAGAATTACAAATTCAACGATACCGATTTAACATCACTCGTTACCGGTTATAGTGAAACATTTACCAAAAACGATGATTACAGTTATGAATGGGGACTTGCAAATGGTTCAGGCACCTGGGCATTTATTGAAGATTACGAAAAAGTAAAACTGACCGGTAGTGATGATCAGTCGTCGCGCACACTGGTGATCCTGAAACTGGAAGAAAAAGCGTTGTGGTACTATTACATGGACGGTAACGACCGTAATGAATATCACATGGTTCCCAAATAGCACACAAATTCAACTTGTCATAAAAACCGGCGACTGCTGCCCGTATTACCAATAGCTGCATTGCCTCAAAAAAAAGATCAATGAATACAAATACACACATTGGTGTCTGGATGGATCATTCCATTGCACACCTTATCGAACTTGACGGGGATAAGATATTAAGCCACACCATTGAAAACGAATTTTCGCATGCGGACAAGCAGCAGGCTTCTTCCCGGAGCGAACATGTGATGCATAATAAAGAACAACAGGGGCAAACTGCATTTTACAAAAAAATTGCAGCTGCTTTGAAGCCATTCAGTTCGGCCGTTATTTTCGGACCAACTACCGCAAAACACGAACTGATAAACATAATGGCAGCGCAGGCGGGGTTTGATTCGTTGAAAACGGAAGCGGTTCATGCCGACAAAATGACCACCAAAGAGCAGCAGGCGTTTGTGCGTGATTATTTCCGCAAACAGGCTGCTGCGATGAACCATTTTTAATATTTCTACCGATGAAAAAAATTACCTTGTTCAGCCTTGCCCTGTTTTGCGGCGGCCTGTTTTTTACGTCCTGCAGTTCAAATCTCACGATTGTAAAACGCCACTATAAACCCGGCTATTATGTATCAACCGGCAATACGCGGGCACACCATCCGCAACCGGAAAGCCTTGCATCGCTGCCGGAAGCACCGCCTGCGGTTCAGCCTGGTACGGTTACGGGCAGCAGCATGCAATCGTCGGCCGAAATAACAGCGAAGCCGGTGCGTGTCAGCCCGGTGAAGGGATTGCTTAAAACGGTTCCGCGTCTGAAAAAAAGCAGCAGCGCACCGCAACTTCATTCCCTGCAGCGCACACACGACCTCAAGGCGTTTCATAAAAAAGCGGCGTTTAAAAAAAGCGAACGCACGGCGCAAACCTCCGATGGACTGAGCCTGTTCTGGATCGTTATTTTACTGATCCTGCTTTTATGGGTGCTGGGTTATGCCGGCGGGCTGGGCAGTCTTATCAACCTGCTTTTGCTTGTGGCACTTATACTGCTCATCTTATGGTTGCTGCGTGTAATCTGAGTTAACGCACAACGTTTACACTTTTTGAAAACAACTACAGTCATGAAAAAAACAACAGGTCCGAAAAAAAACAGCGTTCCTCCATCCCCGGAAGACAACAGCACCAGTTTAAATGCAGTGAAAAAATCACTGCAGCCTGCACCGGGATCACATGTTGTGAAAATGAACAATTCATCCTCCAATACGGCGCCCGAAACAGCAGCGCAGTCGCTGAAAAAAGAAAACACCATCGGGCGTGAATCGTTATCAGGCGGAACAGCTAAAAAATCAAAAGTGTCGAAACGGAAATGATCGCCTGCATTAAAAAAGTTGATTATGTACAATGAAAATGTGATGCCCGGTATAACAGCCGGCATAGCAGTTGGGGCCTTGCCGGGAGATTTTGTTTCGCCCGGCAGGGGTTCATCAACCCGCAACAGCATTGCGCAGGCAATTTCAGCAGTAAAGCACCTCCTGCGCACCTTACACAAACAACTGGCCGCACTGTTTAATAAAACAGGAAGCCGCCTGGAATCCGGTGGTGAACTGTATGAAAACGGAAGACCGCGATATCGTGTATTGCGCAACCTGCCCGAATAATTATTGTAAAGGATGTCCTGGCCATAACCCGGAAAAAAAACATGCAATCCACGAACAGGCATTATGCCGCACTGGTCCGTTTTTTTGATGATGCCGGCCGGCTGGCCCGGTTTACCGGGCGTTTTTTCCGCCAGGTGTTTACGCCACCTTACGAATTTAATGAACTCCTTGCCCAGGCATACCGCATCGGTTACAAATCGCTGCCGCTGATCGCCATTACCGGTTTTATTATGGGACTCGTGTTAACCATACAGAGCAGGCCCACCCTCGCCGAATTTGGTGCGGAATCGTGGCTGCCGGCAATGGTGGCCGTGTCTATTGTACGTGAAATCGGCCCGGTGATTACAGCCCTCATTTTCGCCGGTAAAATAGGTTCCGGCATAGGTGCCGAACTGGCTTCGATGAAAGTAACCGAACAGATTGATGCGATGGAAGTGTCGGGCATAAACCCGTTCAGGTACATCGTTGTTACCCGTGTGGTTGCAGCCACACTGATGCTGCCGGTGCTTGTTATTCTTTCCGATTTTATTTCCCTCTACGGTGCCTACATCGGGGTAAACCTCGAAGGCGATGTAAGCATGGTCCTGTTTTTTCAGAATGTATTTAATAAACTTTCGTTCGCCGATGTTTTTCCGGCACTGCTCAAAACATTTTTCTTTGGGTTCCTCGTTGCGCTCATCGGATGTTATAAAGGATACTATGCCGATAAAGGAACAGCCGGTGTGGGGGCTGCGGCCAATGCTTCGGTGGTAATGGGCTCGCTCGGTATTTTTATCCTGGATATGATTGCTGTTCAGATTACAAGCCTATTTTCATAACTGCCCATGGAAACGATCGTCGCCGAGTTTGAACACCTGAAAAAAGCATTTGGCGAAAATGTGGTGCTGAAAGACATGAGCCTGAAAATAAACAGCGGCGAAAACCTGGTCATATTCGGAAAATCAGGCAGCGGAAAATCCGTACTGCTCAAATGCCTTGTCGGCCTCATAAAACCGGATACCGGTGTCGTACGTTTGTTCGGCAGCGACATTGCAACCGTTTCCGGCGACGAACTGAACCAGCTCCGCAAAAAAACCGGGTTCCTGTTCCAGGGCGGTGCATTATACGATTCAATGACCGTTGGTGAAAACCTCGCCTTTCCCCTCCGCGGATCGGAATTAAAAAAAGACCAGGAAAACCTGGTGCACGAAGCATTAAAAAATGTGGGGCTCGAAGACACCATCTCAAAAATGCCCTCCGAACTTTCCGGTGGCATGCGCAAACGTGTGGCACTGGCACGGGCACTGATGTTAAAACCCGGACTGATCCTGTACGATGAACCAACCACCGGTCTCGATCCGATAACAACAAAAGAAATAAGCCACCTGGTTCGTGATATCCAGGAAAAATACAACACCGCAGCAATTATTATAACACACGATATCGCCTGCGCGCGCATCACTGCCGACCGCGTTGTTTTTATTAACAACGGGTTAATCGTTTCGGAAGGAACGTTTGAAGAGTCTGAAAATTCGGCCGATGAATGGGTGCGGTCATTCTTTTTATAGTCAAAAAAAACAACAGCATGGAAAATACAACTGGCAGCAGGGTAAAACTCGGAATTTTTGTTTGTGCCGGCCTCGCCATTTTAATTGCGGCCATTTATTTTATCGGCCAGCGGCGGCAGCTGTTCACCGGCACGTTCCAGATCAGCGGCGTTTTTAAAGATATAAACGGGCTGCAGGTGGGCAACAGTGTGCGCTTTTCAGGCATCACGGTAGGCACTGTTGAATCCATCGAACAGCATAATGATAGTGCAGTAATGGTGAAAATGATTATTGAAGAAAAATCGCGCCGGTACATGAAAAAAGATGTCCGCGCTACCATCGGCTCCGACGGGCTTATGGGAAATAAAATCATTACCATTATCCCGGGCACAACCCATAAAAAGCAACTGGAAGATAACGATGTGATTGCAACCGCACAGCCCGTATCAATGGATGAAATTATGGAGAATATCAAAGTTTCGACCGATAATTTCGCCGTTATCACGGCAGATATGAGCGCAATCGTGTCTGATATACGGGCCGGTAAAGGAACGATCGGTAAACTGTTTGCCGATAGCCTCTTTGCCCAGGATGTGGAAGACGCCGTTCAGAACATCAAACAGGGCGCCGGCGGTTTCGACCGGAATATGAATGCCGCCAGTGAAAATATTCTGCTGAAAGGATATTTTAAAAAGAAGAAGAAAACGGATGCCAAAAAGTAGGATTGTTGTTTTATGGTATTTTTTACCTTGAACTCACGGCAGTAAAAGAGCTTAATTTACCGTCAGTTCGGGCGGCAGTCGAGAACAGGTTTTATATGATCTTACATCACTGTTCCCGACTGCCGCTCCTTTAGAACTGACGTGTGTCTTTTTTATGTCGAAGTAAAGGATCGTTAATTTATACAAAAGCAGTTTTTTTCACTTGAGCATTGCACATTGAAAATTGATAGTTGAAAATTTTTCAATGCTCAATATTCAACGATCTCAATTTTCAATTCTCAAGTATGTTATTTTTTACCTTGTAACGATCCTTAAAAAGGGGAGGGGCTGGTCATGCTACCTCACCAGCCCCTTTTTGATTTTGCACGAAACAGAACCCCTATCTAACTAACTAATCACTAATAAAAGATAAACTATTAAGAGGGAAACTTGCACATAAGACGGGCAGGTTACCGGAAAGTTACAGCCTGTTGCAAATTATTTTGCCTGTTGCAACACCGAATCGGTTTTTGTGGCCGGTTTGTAGTTTAACACATCGTCCGAAACCTTACTCATGTCAATTCCGCTGCAATCCACACACACCAGGCCCTGCGGGGTCATTTTCCAGCGGCGGCTGGCCATGTCGCCATCCCAGGTGTCGGTTACATTGTCAATGTCCCACAGGATGTCTTTCGTGGTGCGGTGCAGGTTAATTACTTTTCCTACGGGCAGATAAAGTGTAACTACAACCTGCTGTCCGCGGAACGGATCGCCGGTGCCGGGCCGGAAGAACGAACTGAATTCAATTAACGAATCGGTTTGTGTGATGCTGTAGGTTATTTTGCGGGCGTATTCCTGGGCCGTGCGCAGATCGGGACCGTTCGAAATTTTGTCAACCACCAGTTCCATTTTACCGTTTTCAGAAGGTTCAATGGTAAACTGCGGATAACCCAGTTTCACACTTTTGCCGTTGATCGCAAAGTCTTTCCAGTCTTCATTATGCATTTTGTATTTGCGGAAACGTCCGCGCCCGTTGCTGCTCATTTCCGGATCAATGTTTACTTTGATCAGCAGCGTATCATTTTCAGGATGCAGCATCGGGATGGTTTCCGAAACGTGATTTTCTTCCGAAAATTCACGGCCGCGGTCAATCAGCAGCCACACAAACAGGAATACCCCGATCAGCCAGAGCCCTACCGCCGTATAATGCACATAATGGTTTTTGGTTTTTACCTTCAGCAGCATGCGTATGCCTTTATACACCATCATTATACACGGAATGCCGATGATGAGGATGCCACATACAACAGCCATCAGGTACGACTCATCGTTGTTGAACATGCTGAAACGCGCATAGTTAAATGTGTCGCTGGAAAAAGAATGGAACCCGAGCAGCGAAAGCACAAAACCGATGAGCAGCGAAACCCCGATAATGATAAGCAGCATCGAGAAAATTTTGCCAAACACATCTGCGGTTCGTTTTACGGCCATGCGGGCATTGTCTTCAAACCGGCTTCCCCGGCTCCGCATATTTTCGCCGCCCCGTTTTCCCCATTGTTTGGCTTCTTCACCGAAGTTTTCGGCCTTTTTCTTGAGGTGTTCAAATTCTTCCTGCACCGAGCGGCGGATGTTGTCGAAATTCACGTTTTCGCCTTTCATCTCTAATTTCTCCGTGGTTGTTTCGGCTTTCGGGATGATAATCATAAGCAGGATGTAAAACAGCAGACCCGTTCCGAACACAAAAAACGAGATCGCAAAAGCACCGCGTATCCACACCGGGTCAATATCAAAATAGTACCCGATACCCGAACATACACCACCAATCACATTATCATCCGCGTCACGATAAAGGCGGCGGCGGGTGTGCTGGCCCTGCGACTGCTCTTTGGTTTTTGGTTCATCCGCAGTGGCCGTTCCTTCGGCGCTGCCTTCTGCAAAAGCTTCCGGGCTGCCCATCTGATCCATCACCATGTCCACGTCTTCCATCAGCACGGCCTGTTTGCTCTGGCTTACACGCATCTGCAGCATTTCGGCAATGCGCGCTTCCACGTCGGCCAGTATTTCGTCGCGGCCTTCGGCATTGGCCAGGTACTGGCGGATGCGGGCGAGGTATAAACTTAATTTCTCATACGCGTCCTCTTCAATGTTGAAGATAATGCCGCCTATATTGCTGGTTATGGTCTTATTCATGGTGCAGTGTCGGTTGTTCAGTTGTGTTGTTCGGTTTAACTACTTGATTCACGGAAGCAACTAATTCATCCCAGGTGGCTTCCAGTTCCCGGAGAAACATTTCCCCTTTTTCGGTGAGGCGGTAATATTTGCGTGGCGGTCCGGAGGTAGATTCGGCCCAGCGGTAGGTGAGCAGATCTAAGTTCTTCAGGCGGGTAAGCAACGGGTAAAGCGTGCCTTCCACCACCACCAGGTGGGCTGATTTCATCCGTTCAATAATTTCTGTCGGGTATTGATCGCCCGAAGAAAGAATCGAAAGAATGCAGAACTCCAGCACCCCTTTCCGCATCTGCGCCTTTGTGTTTTCTATATTCATGCGTGTTTCTTAGTTATCATCGGTTAAGTGTATTACTATGAACTTGACGATGCAAAGATATATCTAAAGAATGGTACTATGCAAGACATAGTACCATATAAAAATAAATATTTTGCATAATTGATTGATTTTCAGGAATAAAAAAAATTCAAAAACTTTTTTCCCCCGGAAATGTTTACATTCGCGGGCAATTCTAAAAAACGTCCGATTACATAAATGAGTTACCAGGAACAACTTGCCCATCTGGCCACATTAGATGGTATTGCCAGTTTACTTACCCTCGTGGTCATGGAAATTGTGCTGGGGATAGATAACATCATTTTCATTTCCATTATAACCGGGAAACTGCCGAAAAGCAAACAACCCCGGGGGCGTTTTATCGGCCTGTCACTTGCCCTAATAATGCGGGTGATTTTGCTGTTCAGCATCAGCTGGCTGGCCGGCATGAAAGATCCGATCCCGTTTTTCCACGACACGTTTGGTATTGATTTTACCGGTCGCGGACTGATTCTGCTGGCGGGCGGTATTTTCCTGCTCGTTAAAACAACGACCGAAATTCATAATAAAATAGAGGGCAAAGACGAGGGTGAACTGAAAACGAACAAAACCTCCTTTGCTTCCATTGTTGCGCAGATCGTAGTAATTGATATTGTATTCTCATTCGATTCCATTCTTACTGCGATCGGTATGAGCCAGAACTTTATTATTATGGTTGCAGCAGTTATTGTTGCCATGATAATAATGCTGCTGTTCTCCGGTAAAGTGAGCGATTTCATCAACCGCCATCCGACCATTAAAATGCTGGCGCTGGCGTTCCTGATGATGATTGCGTTGCTGCTGATTCTCGAAGGCGTGGGTCAGGAAGTGGATAAAAAATACGTGTATATTGCCATGGCTTTTGCATTTGGTGTGGAAGTGCTGAATATGCGGATGCGTAAAAAGTCAAATAAAGCGAAAGCTGTTCCCGGGCAGGAAGACAGCAAATCGGAATAACCGGATTCTGTTACACCTGGACCTGTGCAGCAAGCAACCACTGATTCCCTGAAAAACATTGCCCTGGTGGTGCATGCCTGCGACCGCTATGAGTTGCTCTTTCGCGGATTCAGCCACTATTTTCAGCAAAACTGGACGCACGAAACCGGTCTGAAATGTTACTTTTTTACCGAAGAAAAAAACATTGACCTGCCGGGATTTGTAAACCTGAAAACCGGACGCGGCGAATGGAGTAACCGCCTGAAAAAAGCACTCGAACGCATTGAAGAACCCTATGTCCTCTATTTCCAGGAAGACATGTGGCTCAATAAAAAAGTATCAGCTGACGGTATCGGGGCATTGCTTTCGTGGGCACTGCAACACAACATCGGCCAGCTCAAACTGAACAGTTCGGAAGTGTATGTACCGAAAACAATCCAGGAAACAGTAAACGGTTTTCACATTGCGCAGCTCGATAACGAACGTTCCGGTTTTCTTATGTCGCACCAGGTTACGCTGTGGGATAAAAACGTGCTGATACAGCAGCTGCTTCCGGGCGAGCACCCGTGGCGGAACGAACGCCTCGGTTCGGAGCGCCTGCGCAAATCAAATGCGCTGATTTACCAATGCGATTTTTTTGCCGAAAACGGGAAACCATGTGTCAATAACAATCCCGATCCCGCGCTGCGCAGCGAATACCACACCGTTTCGGTTAATGCTACACTCAGCGAAGAAGTGCTTTCTTATATTGATAACATGCTTGCTTCGGGCAATGCCGAACTGGTAACCTATGCCAAACGGCTGGAGCACCATTACATGCAGCGCATCACGCACGACGGCCGCGAACAGCCCCGCCGCGACGGAATCTTTAAAAAAATTAAACGTTTATTTACCGGTAAGTAGTTCGTACCCTGTCGCGTTTTTCTAAATTCGTTAATACATCCGGTTTGTCCGGTCTACTGCACATGAAAAAAATTGCTGTTTTTACCTCCGGAGGCGATTCGCCCGGAATGAATGCCTGTCTGCGGGCCGTAGTGCGCACCGCCCTGAAAAACAACATGGAAGTGGCCGGCATCCGCTACGGTTATGAAGGCATGATTGACAATGATTTTGTGCCGCTCGACGCCACGGCTGTAGGCAACATTATCCACCGCGGCGGTACCATCCTGAAAACAGCCCGGAGCAAACGTTTCCACGAACCGGAAGGCATGAAAAAAGCAGCCGGAAACCTGGCCCTGCACGGCATTGAAGGCGTGGTGGCCATCGGCGGCGATGGCACATTTAAAGGCGCCAATGAATTTAAAGCATACAGCAACATTCCGTTTATCGGTTGCCCGGGAACCATTGACAACGACCTCGTAGGCACCGATTACACTATTGGTTTTGACACCGCACTCAACACGGTTATCGAAGCGGTTGACCGCATCCGCGATACCGCCGAATCGCACAACCGCCTGTTCATTGTTGAAGTGATGGGCCGCGATGCCGGTCTCATTGCATTGTACAGCGGTATCGGTTCAGGAGCCGAAGGCATTCTCATTCCCGAATCGGGAAACGATATGGAAAACCTGTTGCTGAAACTGGAAAACAGCCGCCGCGAAAAAATGTCGCGTATTGTGCTTGTAGCCGAAGGCGATGAAGGCGGCGGAGCCATGCGCCTGGGCGAGCGCCTGAAAACCCTGTTCCCGGAACTCGATGTGCGTATGACTATTCTCGGCCACATCCAGCGGGGCGGCGCACCTTCGTGTATGGAACGCGTGAACGCCAGCCGCATGGGCATGGCGGCCGTGGAAGCCCTCCTGGCCGGACGCAGCAACGAAATGATCGGCATCGTGGACCACAAGATATTTTACACCCCGTTTGCACACGCCGTAAAATACCTGCAACAGCCGGATAATGAGATGCTTCGCATAATTGACACGCTTTCTTAAAATAGTTGCATGGGGTTAAACGACTGCACTTGTAATTTATAGCCGGATTTTAAAACGATATTGTGACACTACCCTGTAAAACGGACAGCCGGAAATTACCGGAATACCCGCTTGCGCCGGATCTGAACCTGCAGATCCGTGATTCCGTTACAGGTATCAGCCGCGAAGACTGGGACTACGTGGTGGGCGATAAAAAAGTGTTTATGCAGTATGCATACATGGAAAGCCTCGAACAACTGGCTCCGCCCAATATCGCCTTCCGTTATGCTATTATTTACAGCAATGGCAAACCGGTGTGGACGGGCTACTTCCAGATCCTGCGGTTTAACCAGGAGATGCTGAAAGAGTTATTGAAACCCATTGCCCATTCGCACAACTACGTTGGACTTATTACCGGCATGCGCGAATGGCTCACGAAGGAAAGCAGCGAACGCTCCATCCGCGTACTTATTTCCGGAAACAATTACGTCAGCGGCGAGTACGGCCAGTCCATGGTTCCGGGAACGGATCCTGCACAGGCCTTTGAATGGCTTGCAGAAACGACCCGCACCCTGCTGCGCACCGAACGCGATGACCGGGCAATTTCACTGGTGCTGGTAAAAGATTATTACGATCACCTCCGCGAACCGAGCAAGCGTTTACGCCGCTCCCGGTATTATGAATTTTTTGTGGAGCCGGAAATGATTGTAACGCTCAACCCGGCATGGCAAACGTTTGCCGATTACCTCGCGGCCATGAGCAAAAAATACCGGAACCGTGCGCGTGCGGTCCGCCGTAAAACACAGCTACTGCAGCAGGAAAACTGGGATGCGGAAACGATTATTGCGCATGAAGAAGTGCTTTATGCGCTGTATCTCAATGTGCACAAAAGCGCCAATTTCCGGCTTTCGGTTTTGCCGCCCACTTATTTTTCAGTGATGAAAAAAAAGTTCGGTACGCAGTTCCAGCTGCATGTGTATAAACTCAACGGTGTGGTAATCGCATTCCGTACATCGTTTCTGCAGCACGATGCCATCGAGGCGCATTACATCGGGCTCGATTACACGCTGAACCGCGAATACTGCCTGTACCAGGCCATCCTGTACGACCTCGTGGAAGAAGGTATCGGTAACCGTGTAAACCAGGTTTTTCTCGGCCGCACAGCAAATGAAATTAAATCAACTGTCGGGGCTACGGCACATCCGCTTACGTGTTATATCCGCCACCGCAACTCGTTATCGAACCAGCTCATCCGCCCTTTTCTGGATTACCTGAAACCTTCGGACTGGATTCCGCGAAACCCATTCAAGGAAGAAGACGTATAAGGGGGCAGGCATACACATTTCCTTTTTTTCTCCCACCAGCATCACGCGGACGTTACCGCGTAAATTACCATTAAGCCATTTATTCGGCCGGACAAACCAATAATTTACCGCTATCTGGTATTTGTTTGTCGATAAGGTTTGAATATCAGGGGCTTTCGCGTTATATTAGGCCATTATAATAGCTTGCCAGAACTGTATCCTATGAGAAAATCAGCTTTACGCACCCTCCTTGTATGGAGTATGTTATGTTCCTTTACGGTATTCGCCCAGCGTGGAATTCACGGGGCGCGCACGGTAACGGCTGCAAACACCATCGTAAATGAATATACGGCTGTTACTGCAAACATTGCGGTCGGAGCCACCACTATTTCTGTTGCGGCCTCGTCATTAAACGCGAACGCCCGTTTTCCGGGTAACCTCGCTCCCGGCGATCTCATTATGATTTACCAGGTGCAGGGTGCAACCATTAATGGTACACTTACCGGCACCATTGCTTCGCCGCTCGATTCCTCGTGGGGCCGCATTTTGAACTACAACACCTGCGGAAACTGGGAATTTGCCGAAGTGCGCAGCGTACCAAATGCCACCTCCATCACACTCGATTGCGGAACCCGTTTTGACTATACCAACGGCGGAACAAACCACGCACAGGTTATCCGTGTGCCGCGCTGGACCACGCTCACGGTAAACGCGGGCGGCGTGTTAACCTGCGACGACTGGAACGGAACAATCGGTGGTGTGCTGGCCGTGGAAGTCGATCAGAATACCGTAATCAACGGCAGCATTGATGCCACCGGGCGCGGTTTCCGCGGGGGTACACTGGTGGGCGACAACCTGGCCGGTTTTGCAAACAACATGGGATCAACCGATCCGAACTACGGTGCCCGCAAAGGCGAAGGCATTGCCGGTAACGATGCAGATTACGATCCGATGGGTGGCCGTTACGGCCGCGGTGCTGCTGCCAATGCAGGCGGCGGCGGATGCGGACACAACGGCGGCGGCGGCGGTGGTGCCAATGCCGGTTTGCCCGGTAACTGGAAAGGCATGGGCGTTGCCGATCCGAACGTAGCTTATACCGCCGCCTGGAACCTCGATCCGATGTACGGCCTGAATTATATCACTACACTCAGCACTGCAAACTCCTCCGGTGGCGGCCGTGGCGGCTATTCGTGGGGAAGTAACAATTCCAATGCAACCACAACCGGTCCGAATAATGCGGCCTGGGGCGGGGCGAACCGGGCCTGGGACCAGACCGGTCTCGGCGGACGACCACTGAACTATGCAACCGGCCGTTTATTTTTCGGCGGTGCCGGTGGTGCCGGTGACCAGAACAACAACTTTGGTGGTATCGGCGGCGACGGCGGCGGACTTATCTACATCATGAACTATGGTACCATTACCGGTACCGGTTCAGTAACATCAAACGGTAACGCAGGTGCCAACGCACAGGGAACACCGCCGAACTCGGGTTATTCCGGTTCCGACGGAGCAGGCGGCGGTGGCGCAGGTGGTGCCATTGTACTGAATTCGGTAGGCGCTATTTCGGGTATCACTGCCAATGCAAACGGCGGGGCAGGTGGTAACCAGGTAATGGTTGCAGGTCCCTTCTTCTTTGGAACCATCAACGAATCGCAGGGCCCCGGCGGCGGCGGTGGCGGCGGTTACATTGCCCGCTCAAACGGTGTGTTTACCCAAAATGCAAATGGAGGAAACAACGGCACAACCACTTCACCGGCACTTTCTGAATTTCCGCCCAACGGCGCGATGCGCGGCGGAACAGGAACTACCGGTGCTACCGTAACCAACTTTACCTGGGCAGCAACAAACATTTCCATTTGCGCCGGGCAAACTGCAACCTTAACCGGAACCATCACCGGAACTCCGCCCCCGGGCGCGGGTTATGTGTGGTGGGATGCACAAACCGGCGGTAACGTGGTAAGTAACCTGAACCCGTTTATTACCCCGGTGCTTTTTGCAACAACAACGTACTATCTTGAAATCTGTCCCGGCGGAACATACCGCGTGCCGGTAACTGTAACCGTTACGCCGCAGCCCGCTGCGCCTACGCTGGGCAGCAACAGCCCGATCTGCGCCGGACAAACGATTAACCTGACCTCGAATACAGTTGTTGGTGCTACGTACACCTGGACCGGCCCGAACAGTTTCAGTTCGGCACTGGAAGATCCGAGCATCACAAATGCAACAGTTGCCGCATCAGGAACCTATTCGCTCACCATTTCGGTGAACGGATGTACCAGTCCGCAATCAACCATTGCTGTAACCGTAAACCCCGGACCAACCGCACCCACTGCGGGCAGCAACAGCCCGATCTGTTCGGGACAAACATTAAACCTGACCTCGAATACAGTTGTTGGTGCAACATACACGTGGACCGGCCCGAACAGTTTCAGTTCAGCGCTGGAAGATCCGAGTATCACCAATGCAACAACTGCGGCTACCGGAACATATTCGGTAACAGTAACGGTTGGGGGATGTACAAGTACGTTCGGAACCGTTGCAGTTGTCGTAAACCCGACACCCGCCGCACCCACGCCGGCCAGCAATACACCTGTTTGTGCAGGACAAACATTAAACCTCACATCAAATACCATAGTAGGTGCAACCTACACGTGGACCGGCCCGAACAGTTTCAGTTCTGCTCTTGAAGATCCGAGCATACTTAATGCAACGGTTGCCGCATCGGGAACCTATTCATTAACTGTAACGGTTGGCGGCTGTACAAGCACACAGGCCACAACAGTGGTAACTGTAAATCCGCCGCCCGCAACACCAACTGCTGGCAGTAACAGTCCGATCTGTTCCGGTCAGAACCTGAACCTGACTGCAAACACGGTTGTAGGTGCTACGTACACGTGGACCGGCCCGAACAGTTTCAGTTCATCGCTTGAAGACCCGACTATTCTGAATGCAACAACAGCTGCATCGGGAACATATTCCGTTACGGTTTCCGTTGGCGGTTGTGTAAGTACCGCAGGTACCGTTAACGTGGTGGTGAATCCGGTTCCGGCCACACCCACGGCGGGAAGTAACAGCCCGATTTGCGAAGGACAAACATTAAACCTCACATCCAATACCGTTGTGGGAGCCGTTTATACCTGGAACGGACCAAACAGTTTCAGTTCAGCGCTCGAAGATCCGAGCATTGTAAATGCAACAACAGCCGCATCGGGAACGTATTCGGTGCAGATTACTTTAAACGGTTGCGTAAGTTCGGCCGGAACAGTTACCGTGGTGGTAAATCCGATTCCCGCAGCGCCCACAGCAGGAAGCAACAGCCCGGTGTGCGAAGGACAAACATTGAACCTGACATCGAATACCGTTGGTGGTGCAACTTATACCTGGACCGGTCCGAACAGTTTCAGTTCGGCACTCGAAGATCCGGGCATTACCAACGTTACGCTGGCAGCAGCCGGAACATATTCGGTAACCGTTTCTGTAAATGGGTGTGTAAGCACCGCCGGTACCACCGTTGTTACTATTAATCCGACACCGGCCGCACCCACCGCAGGCAGCAACAGCCCGATCTGTGCAGGACAGCAATTGAACCTGACTTCAAATACGGTTGGCGGTGCAATATACAGCTGGACCGGCCCGAACAGTTTTGTTTCCGCATTGGAAGATCCTTCCATAAGCAATGCAACACCGGCAGAATCCGGAACATATTCCGTAACGGTTACCGTAAACGGTTGTTCCAGTGCAAACGGAACAGTTAATGTTGTAGTGAACGCATTGCCCACAGCCAGCGCAGGTGCAAACCAAACGCTGTGCAACGGCGACAGTGTACAACTCAATGGCAGCGGTGGAACCGGTTACAGCTGGTCGCCTTCGGGCACACTTTCTTCCGGATCCATTTCAAACCCGTTTGCATTCCCGGTTACGAATACAACGTACACACTCACTGTAACGGATGCGAACGGCTGTTCGGCAACGGATTCGGTGGATGTAGCGGTAAATGCATTGCCCACGGTTTCTGCGGGTAACGACCAGTCCATGTGTTTCACCGGCAGTGTTACGCTGAACGCAAGCGGAGCCACCAATTACGTGTGGTCGCCGAACGTGAACCTGAGCTGCACCAACTGTGCATCGCCCACGGCCACCCCGCCTTCCACACAAACCTATATTGTGCAGGGAACCGATGCCAACGGTTGTGCAGATACCGATACCATAACTGTTAACGTTTCGAACAACCTGGTGGTAACAGCAGGTAACGATCAAACCATTTGTGTGGGAGGTACTGCTGCGCTGGTAACATCAGGCGGCGGCACGTACGCGTGGAGCCCGGCCGGTTCGCTGGATAATTCTGCAAGCGCCACACCGAACGCCACACCGACTGTTACTACAACCTATTCCGTTATCGTAACGGATGTGAACGGTTGCCAGGGCACTGATTCAGTTACCGTATTTGTAAACCCGGCTGTAATTGCTACCACAGCCGGCGGAACAACCATCTGTATCGGTCAGTCGGCATCCATCAGTGCTTCGGCAACCGGCGGCGATAATACGTATTCGTACAACTGGCTGCCCGGCCCGCTTACCGGAAGCCCGGTGAGTGTTTCGCCGGTAACCAATACAACGTATACTGTAACGGTAACCGATGGCAACGGATGTTCCGCAACACAAACGGTAACCGTAACGGTTAATCCGCCGCTTACTGTTACAGCTACACAAAGCGCAGTAACTATATGCAGTGGTGGCAGTGCAAACATTGGTGCCACCGGCTCGGGTGGAGACGGAACGTATTCGTATTCCTGGAGCCCGGCAACCGGTTTAAGTTCATCCACCGCACAAAACCCGTCGGCAAACCCGGTAACCACAACAACCTACACCGTAACGGTAAGTGATAACTGTGGTACACCCACAGCAACCACAACGGTAACGGTTAACGTAAGTGCCGGACCAACAGTAACCGCTGCTGCCAGTGCAACAACCGGCTGTGCACCGTTCTGTGTAAACTTTAACGGACAGTCGAACGCAACATGCATTACGTTTACCTGGGATTTTGGCGACAGCAATACCAACACCACCAACTCATCGCCCACGTATTGTTATACCACGCCCGGAACATTCACCGCGCAATACACCTGTAACGATGCCAACGGATGTACGGGCACCGGCACGGTAAGTATTACTGTTACCGCTCCCCCGGTGGCGGCCTTTACCTCCAATGCTCCCGGTGGCGTAATAATTGCCCCGCCAGGCAGCTCCACCCAGATCTGTTTTACGGATCAGTCAACCGGGGCTACTTCCTGGAACTGGCTGTTTGATAATACCACTTCCAATACGCAGTCGCCCTGCTTTACTGTAAACGATACGGGCAGTTTTTGCGCATTACTTGTAGTTACAGATGCCGCAGGGTGCTTTGACAGTATCTACAACTGTGTAGATGTAGTAGGCCAGGCCGTGTTTACCATTCCGAACGTATTTACACCGAACAGCGACGGCATAAACGATATGTTCGTTATTACCAATTCCGGCGTGAAAGAATTGCGCTGCGTAATTTTTGACCGCTGGGGCGTAAAAGTATACGAATGGAATTCCTTGAACGGGGGCTGGGACGGCCACACCACCAGCGGGCAGATGGCCAGCGACGGGGTGTATTATTACGTGGCTTACATCACGGACTATACCGATACGCAAACGCAGCAGGAAGGCTTTTTACAGCTCATCCAGAAAAAATAAAAGCAGATTGCATTAACAGAACAGCCGCGTGGATAAAACCGCGCGGCTGTTTTGTTTTAATGAATTGAAATCTGGATTTTATTCCGGGCGGCCGCCCTTAAAGAAATATTTATTGTAATACGCTTCGGTGAGGCTGCTGATAACTACGCCGCGTTTGGTAGAAGCATGTACAAAATGATTGTTCTGCAGGTACACGCCCACGTGTGAAATTTTATCGCTGCCGATTTTAAAAAACACGAGGTCGCCTTCTTTCAGGTCTTTTTGTTTTACGGGTTTGCATTTGGTAAACAGCGTGGCGGCAGAACCGGCCATGTTTTTTTTGTACACTTCGCGGTAAAGCGCGCAGGAAAAACCGGAACAATCAACGCCCTGTTTGTTTTTGCCCCCGTACAGGTAAGGCACCCCATACCAGCTGTCAACAAACCGGTAAAGTGCCAGGTTTTTAATGTCGTCTGAACTTACATCCAGCGTATTGGCATATTTTTTTTCCAGTGCCTTGTCGCTGGCGGCATTGGCGTTGGCCGTGGAATCGGATTTCCCGTGATGACATGCGGGTGTTGCCAGCAGCAGGGCGCCGAGGAACAGCGTGTAAATTACAACAGGCCTGGTTTTCATCTCTTACGAAATTAAGGCAATGGCAGACGGCAGGAGGATGGAGTGGAAGGCGATTATCAACAGGGCGTTGTCTATAAGAACGCCGCATATATTGTTCATATTGTTCCGATTGCCTACATTTGGGCGCCTTACCGGGACAAACCCCGCCGTTTTTATTTTGGCGCGTATTTTGTTTCGGTGCTTACAATGAGACGCACCTTTCGGATCATATTCCTTCTATTTGTTGTCGTCACCGGCTTTTCCTTCCAGCAGCCGGCGAAAGACGATACGAATTCGCGTCTGAAAGCCGTTTTTATTTACAACTTCTCCAAATATGTAGAATGGCCCGATAGTTATAAGGAAGGAAACTTCGTTATAACCGTATGTGGCGGATCCCAGAACCTGGTTACGGAACTTAAAACCATAACGAACAGTAAAACACTGGGAGCGCAGAGGTACGAAATCCGTTCGGTACCCGATCTTGCCAGCGTGTCCCGGACGAATATTCTTTTTGTAGCCGGTTCGGCCGATGTAACCATGAGTGAAGTGATGGGCAAAATGAAGGGAAAGAGTACGCTGCTGGTAACGGAAAAAACAGGAATGACCAAACAGGGTGCAGCCATCAACTTCGTGGTGGTGGATAACAAACAGAAATTTGAACTGAACCAGGCCAATGCCGAAAAAAATAATCTGAAAGTTGGGAATGATTTAATAAAATTGTCAATTCCGGTGAAATGAAAAAACTGAAACACATATCGCTGCTGGTGTTCCTGTTCCTGCTGACAGGGCCTGCTGCCGTATGGTCGCAAAACCCGCTTGATTACGAAAAAGCGCTCGAGTTTGCCAAGGCAAACAACTTCGACAGCGCACGGGTGCACGTTGACCGGTATGTGGCCGGATCAGCCGCGGAAAAAGATGCCGATGCATGGTACCTCTACGGGTTCATCTACCAGCGTTTGTACCGCACACAACAAATTGAAAATCACAATTCGAAATTCCGCCTCGAAGCCAAAAGAGGATTTGAAAAATCAATTGCTATTGACCAGGGCCGCGATAACATTGTACGCAACCGCGAAGGGTTCTGCTCACTTTCACTCAGTTTCTACAATTCAGTGGTAAAATCACTGAATCCGCAGGATTACGAAACGGCTATCGTAAACTTTAGTAACTACAAACAGGTGGTTCCGTACTGCGATTCGCTGAAAGATGTGAAGAAAGCCGAAATTGATTTCCTGCTTGCGCTAGGTACCATGTTTGAAGACAAACTGAATACGTCAAACGATACCAGTATTAAATGCAAAACCGTTGATACACTTGCATTCACACGGGCACGTGAAAGTTATATGAATGTGCTGAAAATAGATCCGCTCAATGTAAAAGCGAATTACAACCTGGGTATTCTGTATCATAACTTCGCCGTAAAACTGCTGATGAATATGCCGCCGGATGCAGATGTTATTGATATTATCTGTATCCAGGACCGGGCTGATAACCTGTTCAAGCAGGCTGCCCCGATCGGGATTCACATGTACAATATTCTGCGGGACGATGATCCGAAGAAATACGATTTCGCCGTGTTGCTCCTGCAGCTGGGTACCAACATGAATGAAAACGAGAAAGTCGATTTTTACACCAAAGAACTGGAGCGCCTCAAAAAAATCCAGGGCCGTTAAGCCGCAGGATTTCCCCGGCCGGGCAAAACTTAACTTGCATCATTCCAAAAAAAGATGGTAAATTGCCCCCTTATTTATGGGCTTTCGTTTCACCATTGGTCGCAGAATTCTTTTCGGTTTCGGCAGTTTGATCCTGCTGACACTGCTTGCATTCTGGCTCACGCTCATCACCATCCGCGAGAGCCGCGAGATTAACGACAAGGTTACCAATCTCTATACGCCTTCGGTTGATGCGCTGGAAGAAATGAACCAGATGATCAGCCGCTCGAAATCGCTCATCATCAACTGGGTTTATACGCCCGGTCCCACCGAAGACAAACCGCGCCTGCGCAAACTCATCAGCACCGAATACCCGGAACTGAAACGCCGCATCGAAAAACTTTCGACCGAATGGAGTGAAGAAGACCGCCAGGATATGAAGGGCATCTTCACACTTACAGAAGACCTTTGGGCCAAACATAAAATTGTGATGGATTCGCTCAATGCGTTTGAAAAGTACCAGCTTTCAGACGTGGTATTCCTTATCCGGCTGTATGTAATAGATGAGTCCACCGAAATTCCGGCGCAAACACAGGTCATTCTCGATCACCTTTCCAAAGTAATTGATAACCAGCACCGGCAGGCCATCGAAAAAAGCGATGAAATGCTTGATTCGTTCCGGAGCCTGCAACTGGTGGTATTTATTCTCGGAATTGCCCTGCCCGTGGGCGGAATCATTATCGCACTGCTCACCACGCGCACCATTGTGCGGCCGGTAGATAACCTGAAACGCATCCTGCAGCAGATGTCGCGCGGTATTCTGCCGCGTGAACCGATCCGCAACCGCAACGATGAAATCGGCGAAATGTCCGTAGCACTCAATGGCCTCGTTTCGGGGATGAAACAGACCACCGAGTTTGCCAACGAAGTCGGTTCGGGCAACTTCGATTCGGCTTATAAACCGCTTTCGGAAGAAGATGCGCTGGGTTATGCGCTGCTGAAAATGCGGAAAGACCTCCGCGAAAACGAACGCAGCCTCGAAGCCAAAGTAATTGAACGCACCGAAGAAGTCGTTCGCCAGAAAGAAGAAATCGAATTGCAGAGCCGCAAACTGGAAGTACTGTATAAACACGTAACCGACAGTATCCGTTATGCCAAACGCCTGCAGGAAGCCATCCTGCCGCCGATGGGAATCGTACACAACCTGCTGCCCGAATCGTTTATCCTTTATAAACCGAAAGACATTGTAAGCGGCGACTTTTACTGGCTGAACGACAAGTCGGGCAAAGTGGTTATTGCCGCGGTTGACTGTACCGGCCATGGTGTGCCCGGCGCATTCATGAGTATTGTGGGCAATAACATGCTCAACCAGATTATGCGTGAAAAACCGCTGACCGATGCCGCTTCCATCCTCGACGAGCTGAACATACAGGCTGCAAAAAACATCAACCAGAACCCGGAAGAAGGGGCGGTGCGTGATGGTATGGATTTGTCACTTTGTGTGATTGATCCGAAGAACAAAACCATTGATTACGCCGGGGCCAATAATCCGATCTATATTTTCCGCAACAAACAGTTTACCGAAATAAAAGCCGATAAAATGCCGATCGGTTACCTCGACGATCTCAAACAGCGGAAGTTTACCAATCACCGCATTGAAGTGGAACCGGGCGATACGGTGTATATTTTCTCCGACGGTTATGCCGACCAGTTTGGCGGACCCAAAGGCAAGAAGTTTATGGTAAACCAGTTCCGTAACCTGCTGGGATCCATTCATCATCTGCCGCTGAATGAACAGCAGGAAATGCTGGACCGCACAATTGAAAACTGGCGGGGCGGACTGGAGCAGGTAGATGATATCCTGGTGATCGGCTTCCGGCTTTCATGAGCAGAATCAGCTTGCCGGTCTATTAAAAAAGACCTTTAATCGGAACATTTTCTTCCCGTTCTCGTATTTTTGCTAAATTGCCCTTCGGCAATACACGACTACCCGGATGAAAAGACCTATAGTTTACCTGATTTTGTCTGTATTAACATTTTGCGGAGAAAATCTGCAGGCACAGACAAACCGGCAATTATTGCCAAACAACAATGAACCGTGTAATGCCGACGATTTTGGAATGCTGGGGATTCCGCCGCTCTGTTCCGTTGTTAATCCGGCTCCTGATACTTTATTTTTAGGTTCCACCAACGGTGCATCTGCTTCAACAGGCGGTAATCCGCACCCGTTTGGCTGTACTTCACTGGGAAATGCGAGCGATTTATGGTATAAGTTCAAGGCAAGCAGCGAACGGCTTACCATTCACATGTATGCTACCGGAACAACGCCGATAACAGATCCTGTTTTTGCACTGTATTATCCCCAGAACGGCAACTGCCAGACATTGATTCCGCTGGGCTGCGGATCGGGAACGGCGCTTGCAGTACACTCGTTTGAATCGCTTCTTCCGGGTACGGAATATTACCTGCAGGTTGCTTCCGCTACTGCAAATTTTACCGGTGATTTTGGTCTTAAGTTATATCCGCAGCGAACCTGCGACGAATGTGTTAAACGAACGAAACTGTCATTGTACCCGCCACCAATTAACGGGGGTTATCCGCCGAACACCACCGTACACATGGTGGCTGAAATTTCCGGATTTTCATGGGTTGGCAATACCGCCCGCCTGCACGGCATATTTCCAACCTTTGGTCCGGGCTGGGATCCTGCAACATTGCTGCCGGTAAATACAGAGTACCCGCAATCGGTTGACGGCGCGGGTTTGTGGAAATGGGACAGCATCAATTCCAATTTCGGATTTTATTACGATGCGGGAACCAACGGGATTCCGGACGATAACCTCGGTGATCTGAATACACAGGTAAGCACATCATGGACGGGAGGATGGACCATAAAAACCGATGCAAATTGCGTAGGAACTGTTTCGCTGAATGTCAATCTCAATACAAGTACGGATGCAGAGACCGGTTCCGGAACAGACATCACCCATTGTATGGGCGATACCGCAGTAACGTATGATTTATGGTCAAACTGCTGCGGCCAGGTGCAGATTGTAGCGGTAACCCCGGAAACCTGTGGATTCAGTTCATTGGATGGATCGGTTTCGTTTACGGTCGGCACACTTGGTACATATGATTTTAATATTGTCGCTTCCGACGGATCAATACCATTTAATGGTACCGGCGTATTTACATCTACTTTTTTCCAGCCGGGACTGCACGCAGGGGATTACACACTCCAGATTTACAGCCAGACACTGGGCTGCTGGACCTCTGTCGCTTTTACCATTCCGGGAAACATCGAGTTAACCGTTTCTCAGAACGAATTCGGTTGTGCCAATACACCTTCCAGTGGCGGCGGAGTGGTAAATGTTACCGGTTCTACTACAGGGCCGTTTGATTATTACTGGTACCTGGCAGACGGTTCCTTTTTCGGACAAACGCAGGGCTCCCAGTTTCCGACAGATACGGTTACGAGTTTATATGAAGGGGAATGTTATTACGTCCTCGTAAACGATGTGGGCGGATGCGCCGCTACTTCCGACCTGCTTTGCATCACGCTGCAGCCGGCGGATGTATCAACGATGAATTTTCTTTCCCCGCTGTGCATTACTCCCGGCGATGTGGTGTTACCCAACCAGCAGCTCACCGACGATGTATTTTTCTTCAACAGCACGCCAAACAATTCAGTAGCAACCATTGATTTAAATACGGGTCAGTTTACCCCGGATGAACAGGGCCTCTACCTGATCTTTTATCAGAGCAGTCTGTCGAGTGCCTGTCCGGCTATTTTTGAAGATTCGGTGCTCGTTGCATTTATTCCGCCGAACCCGGTTGCACAGGGTCAGGCGACATTTGAGGTGTGCGAGGGAACAACCCAGATGCCGCAATTCGAGGTGGTGAATAACCCGTTATACCAGACCTTGTGGGTGAACAATATTTTTTCACTGGTCGGTTCGGGTGATACGTACACCCCGCCGCAAACGCTGCCGCCCGGTACAAACAGCTTTTATGCGGTGTATTACAGTCCGTTAAATACGTCCTGTTTTTCCACCACCACCTTCAATGCGGAGGTATTTGCCCTGCCTACCGTAGATCTCGGGTCTGATATTACCATTTGCCCGGGCGATACGGCGATGCTTACCGCACTCTCCAACAGCACGACAAATACATTCTACTGGCAACCATACGATCCATCTTATTTACAAACACAGACCGGAAACGGGACAAATCTCGTATTTCCGTCTGCCGACCTGACCCTCTATGTTTATGCATCGCTGCCAACACCACCCTGGTGCCAGGCTACCGATTCCATTCATATTACAGTAGATGAAAACTGCGGCGACGACTTGCTGCCGTATAACGGATTTACACCAAACGGAGATGGCAAAAACGACACCTGGACGATTGATGGTATTGATCAGCTGACCAATACCACGGTAACAATTTACAACCGCTGGGGCGATAGAGTCTGGACAACAGAGCACTATAATAATACGGACAACGCATGGCGCGGAGCTGATGCATCCGGCAATGCGGTTCCGGAAGGGACTTATTATTATGTGATTATCACCAATGGCCAGACTACACAGGGTTGGATAGAACTGGTACGGTAACATGGCCGGGATGAACCATCGTATGGTAAACAGCATAAATAACAGTGGCGCCGCATCATCAGCGAGCTTGCGAAATAGAACCGTTCCGGGTCATTCCCCGATGCGGTTTATATATAACAGCCGTTTTCAACAAATAGGTTACCCGTGCCTGGCAAATGAACAACGGAGAATGAAAAATGCAAATTAAAAAAATGAAAAGACCTTACCTGGTATTATTCCTGATCAGTTTGTGTACAATTACCCGTGCACAGGTAGCTCCTCCGGACCTGGTTAATTATCAGGCTATCGCACGTGATGCGGCCGGAAATGAGCTGAGTAATATTTCGCTGCTTGTGAATGTCCGCGTATCAACGGATATTACCAATACGAATATTGTTTATTCCGAAACGCATACCATTTCCACCAATTCGTTTGGACTGATGAACCTGAAAATCGGTTCGGGTACACCGCTTTCCGGAACAATGAATGCGATCAGCTGGGGAACATCCACACACTTTATTAATATCCGCGTTGACCAGTCGCTTACCGGGTCGAATTATGTTGACATGGGTACATCGCAGCTGGTGAGTGTTCCCTATGCGTTTCATTCGCGCACGGCCGATTTTGCAACAAACGGTCCTACCGGGCCAACGGGTCCTTCGGGGCCATCCGGTCCTACAGGCACAGTTGGTAATGCCGGGCAGCAGGGTGCACCGGGTGTAACCGGCGCCACTGGAGCTACGGGAGCTACCGGTTCGGCCGGGGCAAACGGCGCAACGGGGCCTGCGGGTCCTACAGGGGTAACGGGTCTTACCGGTACGCCTGGAACAAACGGAAGTAATGGCACAACAGGAGCTACCGGTGTAACAGGTCCGACCGGCGCAAATGGCGCTACCGGAACTGCCGGAACAAATGGCGCAACAGGAGCAACCGGCCCTGCAGGTGCAACAGGGGCAAATGGCGCTACCGGTGCAACGGGCACAAATGGTGCTACCGGTGCTGCAGGAGCAAACGGAGCTACCGGTCCGGCAGGTGCAACCGGATCGAACGGCGCTGCCGGCCCTACCGGTGCAGCAGGAGCCAACGGTGCAACCGGTGCTACCGGTGCAACTGGCGCAACCGGATCATTCGGTATTACCGGCACAACCGGGCAGACACTTTATTACAGTGGATCAGCCTGGGTGTCGTCATCAAATCTGTATCACAACGGAACACATGTAGGCATCGGACCGGCCGGTACAAACCTTATTACCAGCCCGGCGGCAACACGAACGCTTACGGTTTCCGGAACAAACAATTACACCACTGACCTTGCTTCGCTCGAACTGGTTGGTTCGGGTACTGCAACAACCGATATACTCGGCCGCATGGATTTTGTGTTTGCGAATACAGGACCGTCGTATTCCCTAACCAGCCGCATTTCCGGCAACAAGGCGGGCGATCTTATTTTCGCAACACACAACGGCACATCGGCTGTTGAACAGTTCCGACTGGTGGGTAATACAGGTAATGTGGGCATCAATACCGCATCACCCGCGTATAAACTACATGCCTATAAAGCAACAGGCATTTCCGGAATCGGTATTGAAACGAGCGGAAACAATACCACATCAACCGCTGTGCTTGATCTTCTTACTTCGGGTAATGGCACCACGTCACTGGTTAATGCCACCACCAAAGGCTGGAACTGGACCGCATTCGGTGATCTTTATCCCACCACCGGAAGTGATCTGCGCCTGCGCTATTACAGCGGAACGACTCCGTATGATGTAATGTATTTTGATGCACAAACCGGGCGTGTGGGAATCGGTTCAACCGCTCCATCCAATGCACTCACTGTTTCGGAATACCTCAGTGCTACCGGGGTACCCATTATGGCCGAAAGCGGCAACGCCACCAGTGCATTGATTGCGGTTAATACCACAAACGGTTCCGCATATTCCGGATTTGAATATCGCCGGAATGGTACGGCTTATGCCCGGACAGCAATCACTACATCCAACGACTGGTATATGGATGAAGGCAGTTTCAGCAATGTGCTTTTTGTGAAAAACACAACAGGCAATGTAGGAATAGGTGGAATTACCAATCCCTCGGCAAAACTGCATGTAAGCGGAAACGTGGTGGTACCCGCTGCGAATGCTTACCGCTATGCAACTGCAAAAACAAAATACCTGCGAATTGCAGCTTCTGCATTGCGTTCGGCAAATCCTGTGGTGTATGAAGGACAGATTGATGACGGTTTCAGTACACTGAACGGTACAGGTCTTAATTCCCTGTGGGCGCAGGGTGGAACAGCAGGTAACCCGGCATACTTTGTGGCCCAGGTACAGTTGCCCGACAGTGCTGTAATTACAGGATTTTCAGCAGTAATCGTTGAAAACGGCGGAACGGTATCGATGCATCCCGCTGTTGAACTGTACCGTTCAGACGGAATCGGTTACCTGGTGAACAATGCACAACAGATTGCTTCCTGTGCAACCACGTTTGACGGAGGAGGGGTGCAGTTTCCGAACGCCAGCGCCATTAATGCGAGCTATAACGTTGTAAACAATCAGAACTATACCTATTTCATCCGGTTTGTCGGGGAGCAGAATACGCAGGCATTCCGGTTCAGTTATGCTATCATCACGTACCAGGTTTATCGTTCCGATTACTAAGAATTAATGAACTTAAAAAACACATATAAACTGCTGCTGATATTGATGGTTCAGTCCATCGGCATGGTGCTGCATGCGCAGATCGCATCGCTGACACCGGTGCTGGTAGGCAGCGCGGGCAGTTATGTGTTTGACAATGCGGCCAACCTGAGCCTTTCTTCTTCCGTAGGAGAACCGGTTGTGCTTACATTAACAACTACAAGCACGACAAACCAGGCGCGCATTCTCACACAGGGTTTTCAGCAGCCGCGTTTATCCGGTGCGCTTGTGCTGCAGGCAACACCTTCGTATGCCGATGCCAGCTGCGCAGGCGCCAATGACGGAACAGCATTTATTACCGCATCTGGCGGAGCCGGCGGCTATACCTACAACTGGAGTAACGGTGATACGGCTTACCGTGCCGACAGCCTTGCGCCGGGAACATATACTGTAACTGTTACAGATATCGGCGGCCTTACCATTACAGAAACGATAACCATTGCCGACGGTACCGATTTGTGCGGGGTGCAGGTTTATAATGGTTTTACGCCCAACGGCGATGGCAAAAACGATTACTGGCACATTGATTTTCTCGACCTTTTTCAGCCCAACAGCGTTTCTGTTTTTGACCGCTGGGGAACTGAAATCTGGCACGGCGATAATTACGATAACGTAAAAGTTTTTTTTGACGGGAAAAACAAACAGGGGCAGTTGCTGCCTGACGGAACCTACTATTACATCATAAAAGTGGGTGATAAAATGAAGCAAAACTGGGTTGAGATAACCCATTAACGATACGCTATGAAAACACATATAACGATAACATGGATTTTGCTGCTGCTGAGCGGAATCTGCCCCGTGTTCGGGCAGCAGGATCCGCAATACAGCCAGTACATGTTTAATCCCATGGTTATCAACCCGGCTTACGCCGGCAGCCGTGGCATTACCAACGGATCAGTGGTGGCCCGCAAACAGTGGGTGGGCATGAACGGCGCACCTTCCACGCAGGCATTCGCTTTTAACACGCCCACCAAAAAAGGACGTGTTGGCCTTGGGCTGCAGGTAATCGCTGATCAGATCGGCCCGAAAAACACGGTGAGCCTGAAGGGTGCGTATGCTTACCGCCTGCCGCTCGGAAAAGGAAAACTGGCGTTCGGTCTCGGGGCGGGAATGACCAGCTTCCGCATCAACTGGCAGGATATCAATTACAAGGACAAAACAGATGATTACGCGCAGCTGATGCAGGAAAAACGCACCATTCCTGATTTTGAGTTTGGCGTTTATTACAACACCAAAAGTTTTTACACCGGCATTTCGTCCACGCACCTCAACGGCGGTGTGTACGGAATCGTAAAAGATACCATTGACATTGCCCGTGCATACCTGCGCACACATAACTTTTTTACCATCGGCAAAGCCTTTGAACTGAACGATAATGTGATCTTCAGTCCGTCGGTAATCGTTAAATCAGTAATCGGAATTTCAACCCCGAACGTTGATCTGAACCTGAATTTCCAGGTCAAAAATACGATCTGGGCCGGCGTTTCCCTGCGTACCGACCGCAGTCTTGTAATGATGGCGCAATACCGCATTGCAGACAAACTGCGCATTGGTTACGCCTACGATTTAACCACCAGCAGCCTGCGCACAGCCACGAGCGGTTCGCACGAAATTATGCTGGGGTATGATGTAGATCTGTTTAAAGTAAAAACAATATCACCGCGTTATTTCTAACCTTCGGGGGAAATTCTGAAAACGCTCACCTATATGAATTGGAATAACTGGAAAAGAAGTTTGTTTAAGTCGGTGATTGTGCTGTTGCTGTTCAGCTGGAGCATTTCAGTTCCGTTGTACGCGCAGAAAAAAGCAGACCGGTATTACAGTTCCGGTGCGTATGCACGGGCAATTACGTTGTACGAAAAACGGCTCCGTCATAAAGCCGACCCGAAAGCCATGTATAACGTGGCCGATTGTTACCGCCTTACCCGCCAATATGAAAAAGCGGAATACTGGTATGCAAAAGCCATTGCATCGGGTACCATTGCCGACCCGGTTGTTTATTTCCATTATGGCATGGTGCTCAAAAGCAACAACAAACCGGAGGCGGCCAAAGAGCAGTTTGATAAATACATTGCAGCAGCACCGGGCAGCCAGTCGGGTATCATCCAGATCAACAGCATTAAAGAGCTGCGGAACTGGCTTTCACAGAAACCGATTTATACCGTAAAGCCTGTTCCCGCAATTAATTCGCAATACTCCGACTTCGCACCGGTTTACAAAAACACAACGGTTTATTTCACATCGAACCGGGGCGACCGTGATCTGCTCAACGGCGATAACGATGGGGCAACCAACCTGGCATTTCACGCGTTGTACAATTGCACAATTAAAAGCAGTGGTGAAGACTCACTCGCATTTGGTAAAGTGAATAAACTGTCCCGCCGCATCAATAAAGACTTTCATAATGGCCCTGCAAGCATCAGCGGCGACGGTAAAACAATGGTATTTACCCGTTCCGATGCGTATGTACGTGCCGCCAATTCAAAAAAAATAAACCGCCTGCGTCTTTTTATTGCCACCCAAAAAGGGAATGGCTGGTCGGCGCCGGAACCGTTTCAATACAACAGTAACGCCTATTCCGTGGCACATCCTGCGCTGAGCGATGACGGGCAGGTGCTGTATTTTACGTCAGATATGCCCGGCGGCCAGGGCGGCAAAGACATCTGGATGTGCAAAAAAGAAGGAGCCGGGTGGAGCGCACCCGTTAACCTTGGAAATGGTGTAAACACGCCGGGCAACGAGGTTTTTCCATACCTGCGTAAAGATGGTGTGCTTTTCTTTTCATCCGACGGACATGCCGGTTTCGGCGGACTTGATATTTTTTCTGCATCGTACGTGAAAAACAATTGGGTGGAAGTTACCAACCAGGGAGCGCCCCTCAACGGACCAACTGACGATTTCGGAATCGCATTTAATGAAAATAATTCAGGCGGACTTTTTTCTTCCGACCGTTTTGGCGGCAAAGGCAGCGACGATATTTATGCGTTTACCGTTGCCAACAAATTTGTACGCATTGCAGGAACTATTCTCACCAGCAAAGACCCGAATGATGTACTTGCTGATGCGAAAGTATCACTGCTTACCGAAGACGGACAGGTGGTGAAAGTGACACGTACGGATATGAAAGGGGATTTCCAGTTTAACAACCTGGCTTCTGACAAACAATACCTGGTAGCGCTTGATGAAAACGATCCGCAACTGAAAGACCGCAAGAAGTTTTATTATGCCGATGAAAAACACACGTTGCTGCGCGTAACCTACAACCACGAAACAGGCGGAAAATATACGTTCGTTAATATGCCGGGCGACGGATCAACACCGCAGCTGGTGGCAGAAGATGAATTGTTAACCATTGCCGGTAATTTGGTTTCGGCAGGCAATCCGCCGCAACCACTTGCAAACGTCCTGGTGAACCTGACCGATGATAAAGGCAACGTGGTGCAGACCACAACCACCAATGCATTCGGTGCATTTACGTTTACGCGCCTGCCGCCGGATAAAACGTACCTGGTTTCGATGGCCGACAATAACGAGATGAAACTTTCTGCTAATTCGCGCATCATTATTACGAACAAGAGCGGGAAAGAACTCATGTCCACAACACCGGATGCGAACGGACGCTTTTCGTTCAAAATACTGAGCAGCGACCGCACCACGTTGCAGGAAATGACCGTTACCGACCCGGAACTGCGCCTCGATCTGCGCGGTACACTGGTTTCGGGCGATGGCAACAATACCATTCTCGGCAATACAAAACTGAACATCGTGGATGAAAACGGCAACACCGTGCAAACCGTTACCACTGATGCTGCAGGCCGTTTTAATTTTGTAAACCTGCCGGCAGATAAAACCTACCTCGTATTGGTTGATGATGCCGGGGCCGATCCGAAACTGATGACCTTTGGCCGCCTGTATATCAAAGACGATAAAGGAAAAGTAATCCGCATCCTCAACATCGGCCGTTCGGGCAAGTATGAACTGCGCGTGCTGCCGTCTGACCGCAACACGATGGCATTTGTGTATGTGGAAGATCCCTGGCTGCAGGTGCTGCAGATGAAAGAAAAAGCGAAAAACGACAGCCTGCTCATCATTGAAAATATTTATTACGATTACGCTGACTGGAAAGTTTTGCCAGCGGCCGAAATCACACTCGAAAAAGTTGCCCGCGTAATGCAGCTCGATCCGAACATTACCATCGAAATCAGCGCACACACCGACTCGCGCGCGAAAGAGGATTTTAACATGAACCTTTCGAAAAAGCGCGCCAAATCGGTAGTGGATTACCTCGTAAAACGCGGCGTACCGGCATCGCGTCTCACCAGCGTAGGTTTCGGCGAATCGCGCCTGCTGAACAAATGTAAAGACGGTGTGGAATGTACCGAAGAAGAACATGCGAAGAACCGGCGCACGGAGTTTAAGATTAACCGTACGAAGTAAATTGCATGCAGAACATAAGCTGTAGCAGCCTCTGTAACGGAGGCTGCTTTTTTTATGCCCGAAAGAATAGTAATTTAGCCCGTCCTTAAAAAAAACAAAAACACATGCAATTCAACCATACCGTTACCGAACGTTTCCTGCGTTACGTGCAGATTGATACCCAGTCTGACGCATCTTCGCCCACCTGTCCTTCGACCATGAAACAGAAAGACCTCAGCCGTGTGCTGGTGGAGGAACTGAAAGCGATGGGCATTACCGATGCCGAGCTGGATGAAAACGGGTACGTGTATGCCACGGTGCCGGCCAACACCACGAAAAATGTGCCGGTGATCTGTTTCTGTTCGCATGTGGACACATCGCCCGACAGCAGCGGTACCAATGTAAAACCGCAGGTGCATAAAAATTACCAGGGACAGGATATTGTGCTGCCCGGCGATCCGTCGCAGGTGATCCGTTTTGCTGAACACGACGAACTGAAAAACCAGATCGGGAATGATATTGTTACCTCCGACGGCACCACGCTGCTCGGTGCTGACGACAAAGCAGGCATTGCCGAGATAATGGATGCTGCATATTTTTTCATGACACATCCCGAAGTAAAACACGGTGCCATCCGCATCCTGTTTACACCCGATGAAGAAATCGGCCGCGGTGTGGATAAAGCGGATCTGAAAAAACTCGGGGCGCAGTTTGCTTACACCATGGACGGTGAAACCGCCGGTCACCTGGAAGATGAAACGTTTTCGGCCGACGGCGCCAGCCTTGAAATTACCGGTGTAAGTGTGCATCCCGGTTTTGCAAAAGGCAAAATGGAAAATGCCATCAAAATTGCGGCGGCCGTGCTTGAACAATTACCGAAAACAGGTTGTTCGCCGGAAACCACCGAAGGCAAAGAAGGCTTCCTGCATCCCACATCCATTTCGGGAACGCTGGAAAAAGCAACGGTTAATTTTATCGTGCGCGATTTTACCGAAGCCGGCCTGAAAGAAAAAGAAACACTGCTGGAAGACACCGTAAAGACAGTGCTGAAAAATTACCCGCGCTCCACCTACCAGCTGAACATTACCGAACAATACCGCAATATGAAACTGGTGGTGGATAAATATCCGCACATGGTTGATTACGCCATCGAAGCCATTCAGCGCACCGGCCTCACACCGGTACGTTCCAGCATCCGCGGCGGCACCGACGGTTCACGGTTTTCGTTTATGGGCTTACCCTGTCCGAACATTTTCGCCGGCGGCCACGCCTTTCACTCGCGCCTGGAATGGGTAGCGGTGCAGGACATGGAAAAAGCCGTGCAAACGATTGTGCACCTGTGCATGATCTGGGAAGAACGCGCTTAAATGAGTTTTCAGTTTGCAATTGGCAGTTTGCAGTTTTTGTTTTCGTAAGGAACGCGATCGCTTTCCTTGAATTACAGGGCAGAACTGCAAATTGCAAACTGCCGACTGCAAACTACTCCACCAGCTATTTTATAAAAACCGGATTTGGCAACGGAACTATTTTACACGATCAGTCAAACGACTGCGACGACTGTTCCGCCATTTCAATCAGGCGCTTGTATTGTTCGGGCGTAAGATCGCTGTAATAGTAGTTGAGCGGATTCATACGTTCACCGTTTTTGAATACTTCGTAATGTACGTGCGGGGCGGTGGAGAGGCCGGTACTGCCTACAAAACCGATGAGTTGCCCGCGTTTTACTTTCTGGCCGGCGGTTACTGCAAACTTGCTCATGTGTGCGTACCACGTTTCGTACCCGTATTCGTGTTTGATGCACACACGTAATCCATAGCCGTGCGATTTATCATCGGCTGAAAGCACTACGCCATCGCCGGTTGCATAAATTTCTGTTCCCTGCGGGCAGGCGAAGTCCATGCCGGGATGGAATTCCGGGGTTTTATAAATCGGATGCGTACGCCAGCCGAAACCGCCGGGCGCGTGGCGCAGTTCTTTGTTTGAAACGGGCATAATGGCCGGGATGGAAGCCAGCATTTTGTCTTTGCTTTTGGCAAGGCGGATCACTTCATCATGCGATTTCGACTGGATGTACATCTGTTTGGCCAGCAGATCGAGGCGCTGGTTGATGGCCGTCATCATATCGCCGTGTTTAAAGGCTTCCAGCTTTTTGTAACGGTCAACGCCGCCGAAACCGGCCTTGCGCACATTGTCTGAAATCGGCTCGGCTTCGAAAATGGTGCGGTAAATGTTGTCGTCGCGCTGTTCCATGTCTTCGAGCACCGCGGCCATCTGGTTCAGGCGCGTATTCATCAGCTCGTAATGCACACGCATTTCTGAAAGCTCCCGCTCCAGCTGTTTCTCGCGGGGCGAACCGAAATACCGGAACGCAATAAATACCGCGATCACCCCAATGGTGGAGGCCGTAGCCAAAAAAGAAACCACCCGGAACACTTTGGTCCGGACAGAAGTCTTTGCAGGCTCGTATGTCAGCGTTTTCGCGTTATAGCGATACTTCAGCTTGGCCATGATGAAAGCGTTTTATTTTCAAGGCGAGAATCACAAATTTAACGAAATCGGCTAATTTTGCAATCCGATTCCCGGTCGCTTGGCTGAATGGCATGAAATTGCACACCAGTCTGCGAATATGATCGGCAAAAAAGTAGAAATAAGATTTAAAGCGGAATATATATTATGGATGCTAAAACAGTCCGGCAAACCTTTCTCGATTTTTTCAAATCAAAAGGTCATGAAATCGTGCCTTCGGCACCGATGGTGGTGAAAAACGATCCGACCCTGATGTTTAACAACTCGGGCATGGCGCCGTTCAAAGACTGGTTCCTGGGCAATGCGCCCGCAAAATGGCCCCGCGTGGCCGACACGCAGAAATGCCTCCGCGCTTCGGGCAAACACAACGACCTGGAAGATGTGGGTGTGGATACGTACCACCACACCATGTTCGAAATGCTCGGAAACTGGAGCTTTGGCGACTATTTTAAAAAAGAAGCACTGGCCTGGAGCTGGGAACTGCTGACTGAGGTGTATGGCATTCCGAAAGACCGGCTGTATGTAACCGTGTTCGAAGGCAGCACCGACGATAAACTCGGTTTCGACCAGGATGCGTATGATACGTGGAAACAGTTTATTCCCGAAGAACGCATCCTGCGCGGCAATAAAAAAGACAACTTCTGGGAAATGGGCAACACCGGTCCGTGCGGGCCGTGTTCTGAAATCCACGTGGATTGCCGTCCGGATGAAGAACGCGCACTGGTAAGCGGTGCAACACTGGTGAATAACGACCATCCGCAGGTGATTGAAATCTGGAATAACGTGTTCATGGAATTCAACCGCAAATGGATTAAAGACGGTGCCGCTGCCGAACTGGAAACATTTGAAAAAGCAATCACCGATAAAGACGATCCGAAAAACAAGGCAGCCATTGCCAAAAAACATTCGGAACTCACGGTACTCGAACCGCTGCCGGCGCGCCATGTGGATACCGGTATGGGTTTTGAGCGCCTGGTGCGCGTGCTGCAGAACAAACAATCGAACTACGATACGGATGTGTTTCAGCCGCTGATCCAGTTCATGGAAAAAGCATCCGGCAAAAAATACGGCAGCAATCCCGATTCGGATATTGCCATGCGTGTGATGGCCGATCACATCCGCACCATTTCGTTTGCCATTGCCGACGGACAGCTGCCCACCAACAACGGCGCGGGTTATGTGATACGCCGCATCCTGCGTCGTGCGGTGCGTTATTCGTATTCGTTCCTCGGGTTCAATGAACCGTTTATGTATAAAATCGTGCCCGTGCTGGTAAACCAGATGGGTGATTTTTTCCCGGAACTGAAAACACAGCAGTCGCTGGTGGAGAAAGTTATTTTTGAAGAAGAAACATCGTTCCTGCGTACGCTCGGCAACGGTATTTCGCGTTTTGATGCGCACCTGAAAAAGCAGGAAGGCAACGTGATTGACGGTTTCTTTGCATTTGAACTGTTCGACACATTCGGTTTCCCGATTGACCTTACCCGCCTGCTGGCCCGTGAAAAAGGCCTGAGCGTGGATGAAGTTGCGTTTGAGAAATTCCTGAACGAACAGAAAGATCGTTCGCGCGCTGCTACGGCCATCAATGCCGATGAATGGGTGGAACTGAAAAAAGATGCGAAACCGGAGTTTGTAGGTTACACACAAACCGAAGCCGATGCAAACATCATCCGTTACCGCCGCATCAAAATAAAAAACAAAGACGCCTTCCAGGTGCAGCTGGATGTTACGCCGTTCTACGCCGAAAGCGGCGGACAGGTGGGCGATACCGGCACACTGGAATCAGCAAACGATAAAGTGCTCGTACTGGATACCAAAAAAGAAAACGGACTCATCCTGCATTTTATTGATCGCCTGCCGGAGGATATAAACAAAACCTTCCGCGCCACAGTAGATCTTGGCAAACGCCGCATCACCGAATGTCACCACAGCGCCACGCACCTGCTGCATGCTGCGCTGCGCAAGGTATTGGGTACACACGTGGAGCAGAAAGGTTCGCTGGTGAACGACGAATACCTGCGTTTCGACTTTTCGCATTTCAGCAAAGTAACCGACGAACAACTGGCCGCCATCGAAGAAATGGTAAACACGAAAATTCGCGAAAACGTTGCTGCGGATATCCGCGAAATGGGCATCGAAGACGCGAAAAAAACAGGTGCAATGGCCCTGTTCGGTGAAAAATATGGCGACACGGTGCGTGTAGTTACGTTTGATAAAAACTACTCGATTGAATTGTGCGGTGGTACACATGTAACTTCTACCGGTAACATCGGTATGTTCCGCATTGTGTCGGAAAGTGCGGTGGCTGCGGGCGTGCGCCGTATCGAGGCAACGGCTTCGGTGCGTACACAGCAGTTTTACAAAGACCAGGAAGCCTTGCTTTCACGTCTGAAAGAAACACTGAAACAGCCGAAAGACCTGGAGAAAAGTGTACAGACGCTGCTCGACGAACGCAACGCGCTGGAGAAACAACTGCTCGGTATGCTGAAAGAAAAATCGCAGCAGCTGAAAAAAGAACTGCTCGGCAAAGTGCAGACCGTAAACGGCATCAGTTACCTGTCGGAACGTGTTGCACTCGGCAATGCCGACGCACTGAAAGACCTCGCGTTCGAGCTGCGCAACCAGGTAGATAACCTGTTCCTCGTACTCGGCGATGAGGTGAACGGCAAAGCATCGCTTACGCTGGCGTTTTCAGACAGCCTGGTAACCGAAAAGAAACTGAATGCCGGCCAGATCATCCGCGAACTCGCGAAAGAAATCAAAGGCGGCGGAGGCGGGCAACCGTTTTACGCTACATCGGGTGGTACAGATATCAGCGGTATTCCGGCAGCGCTTACAAAGGCGCGGGATTTTGTTCCGAACTAGTAGGATCGTTTAAAAATTAGCATCCTTTATTTAGTCAGCAGTCTTCAGTCGG
>CALRZN010000021.1:0-100552 GCA_943372645.1 Chitinophaga pinensis
TTATAATTTCAAACCAAAAACTTCCCGGGGGTGAGTTCAGCGGCCTGCGCTGGCATGCCGTAGCTTTTGCCCGTAATTTTAAGAAGCCTTGACTTTTTCTTTGGTCCTTTCTTTTGTGTCAAGACAAAAGAAAGGACGTTAAACGAACTTCATTATGAGCAATCCCGGCTTTTGCACAATCTTGTCATTGTAATTATCTGAGGCTTTTGTTTAATCAGGCTTTTGTACGTATCAGCATTTTTATTCTGGACAGATATATTATTGTTTAAACCCGACGAGAATCGAAACACACCCGCTGCTTACAATGCCGGTGGTATTGTCTTCATTTTTGTCCACCACCACTTCCACTTTCAACTGCATAGTAGTGCGTACTTTAAAATCCCACACATCGGTGTTGTTGTGATCGCGGCTGTCGAAAATGACTTTTTTATTGTTGTCAATCAGCTTGAAGTTGACGTTTTCGAGCACTTCATCGTGGCAGATCAGGATGCGGTAATCCTGCCCCGAATACACGGTAAGGGCCAGGTCGGCGGTTTCGCCTTCGCGTAACATCGTGCTGTTCATCTGCCCGTTGTGAATAAACGGTGCAATTTTAGGGATGCACTTTTTGCGCACCCAGGTTTTGGAACATTGGGCCTGAGCGAAAACAGGCGACAACACGAGTACAACCAGGATTACAAGTTGGTTTCGTAAAAATGATGACATAGTTCGGTCGTTTTGCTAAACCGGAACTGCTGTTTCAAAAAGCAGACCAAAATGCTTATACGGGGAGTCTGTTAAAACGTTTCAGTTTAGCTCCGGTTTACGATCGCCGTGCGTATGGCTGTAATGCGGGTAACGATTTCTTTGAACTGTTCGTCGCTGATGGTGGGGGTTCCGGGGGCGGCACCGATTTCGGTGCTTTTTGCCTTTTCGTCGTCTTTTACCACGGTTTCGGTTGCGTTTTTCGGCAGCCGGTCGAGCAGCACTTTCAGTTCGAGCAGGTCTTTCAGGACGGCTGCAACTTCTTTATCCTCTTTTTTGCTCTCCAGCAGGGCAACGAGGGTTTCCAGCGATAATTTCTGTTCGGCCACCCGCACGCGGACGTCCACGTTTTTGGTTTTATCCGCAATTACCGCGGCCAGGTAAAAGCCTTCCACCCACCCGCCGGCAATCATAAGCGCAGAGGTGTTCTCCTGTCCGTTCTCTTTCAGGATGGCGTCGCAGTCCCAGTACGCATCGGTAATAATATTCAGAATCGAATCACGGTTGGTGGCGTTTGCTTCGAGGCGGTCGCGCATGTTTTGTCCGAATGCACCGGCAATACGTAATTCCGAAGCCAGGTTGTTTGCACATTTCATGTACAGCATCGACTCGGTTGACTGGTCAAAAATGCCGGTAAAACTCAGGTCGGCACCATACACCCCGAGGTTGAGCGCGCGCGCCGAAGTGGACGTATATTTTGCAACGTTTTCAATCGGGTTCAGCAAATCTTTGTTGTAATCCGCTCCTGCTTTTTTCAGCAGGTTTGCCGTTTCAATGGGCGACGGGATGTAATAAAAAACGTTTTCCGCTTTTACCGCGTTTGTATTTACTTTCAGCTGCAGCGTATCGTCGGCCTGGCCTTCTCCTTCCCCATTGTTATCTGAACAGGACGGAAACAGGAGCACTCCGCACGCACCCAGCAACAGAAAAAAGCGGTTATACATCATAACAAGTGTTTTTAATAGCGCCTGTTTCAAAGATAGAAAAATCAGCAGATGGAAAAACCGATTTTTTTGAAAACATATTTACAGTGGTTTTCTTACTGCCGATTTTTTTCATCAATGTGCATCCAGCCAGTTCGCACCGTTGCCCATGCCTACTTCAATGGGTACCTGCATGGTGATGGCGGTGCGCATTTTTTCTTCGATGATTGGTTTTACCGTTTCCAGTTCGCCGTGCGGCACATCGAAAATAAGTTCGTCATGCACCTGCAGCAGCATACGCGTTTTGAAGTTGCCTTCGTTCAGCGCCTTGTGAATATTGATCATCGCAATTTTGATCATGTCTGCTGCCGAACCCTGGATGGGCGCGTTGATGGCGTTGCGTTCTGCAAAGCCGCGCACCGTTGCATTGGCTGAGTTGATGTCGCGCAGGTAGCGGCGGCGGCCCATGATGGTTTCCACGTAACCGTTTGCGCGTGCAAATTCGATGCGGCCATCCATGTAATCTTTGATGCCGGGATACTGTGCAAAATATTGTGTGATCATGTCCTGCGCTTCTTTACGCGGAATGTTCAGGCGCTCCGAAAGTCCGAATGCCGAAATGCCGTAGATGATTCCGAAGTTCACCATTTTCGCGTTGCGGCGCATGTCGCCGGTTACCGCGTCCACTTCCACACCATACACTTTTGCAGCAGTTGCAGCGTGAATATCCATGCCACTGCGGAACGCTTCAATCATGTTTTTTTCACCGCTCAGTTCGGCAATAATACGTAACTCAATCTGCGAATAATCCGCCGAAAGCAACGTGTATTCTTCGCTGCGTGCTACAAATGCGCGGCGTATTTCGCGGCCTTTGGCGGTGCGTATCGGGATGTTCTGCAGGTTTGGGTTATCGCTGCTGAGACGGCCGGTGGCGGCCACCACCTGGTTAAACGAGGTGTGAATTTTACCGGTCTTCGGATTCACCTGCAACGGAAGCGAATCCACGTACGTGTTTTTCAGTTTTACGAGTTCGCGGTAATCGAGAATTTTATCTACGATTTCGTGTTTACCCGAAAGCTTCTGCAGGATGTCTTCGCTGGTGGCGTACTGACCGGTTTTTGTTTTTTTCGGTTTGTCCACAATCTTCAATACTTCGAAGAGAATATCGCCCACCTGTTTCGGCGACGAAATATTGAACGGTGTTCCGGCCAGTGCCTGGATCTGTTTATCGGTTTCGGTAATTTCTTTTTCCAGTTCGGCCGAGAGGTCGTGCAGCGTCTGCACATTTACGCGGATGCCTTCGGCTTCCATCGCGGAAAGCACAGGCACCAGCGGCATTTCAATTTCATCGAACAGTTTGCGCACACCGATTTTATCCAGCTCCGGATCGAAAATGGTTTTCAGCTGGTTGGTTACATCCGCATCTTCGGCAGCGTATTCGGCAATCTGCTCCAGCGGCACATCACGCATGGTACCCTGGTTTTTGCCTTTTTTACCGATGAGTGTTTCAATGCTTACCGGCGCATAGCCGAGGTAGGTTTCCGAAAGCACATCCATGTTGTGCCGCATGTCGGGCTGCAGCAGGTAATGTGCAATCATGGTATCAAACAGTTTTCCTTTCAGTGCGATGCCGTATTGCTGCAACACCGAAAGATCGTATTTGATGTTCTGCCCGGTTTTTACAATGGCTTCGTTTTCAAAAACCGGTTTAAAGCGGTCAATCAGTTTTTGCGCGGCTTCGCGTTCAGCAGGAACCGGCACGTACCAGCCCTCTGCTTTTTTCCAGGAAAACGAAAGGCCCACAAGTTCCGCATTGTGCGCATCGAGCCCGGTGGTTTCCGAATCGAAACAGATTTCTTTTTCAGCCAGCAGCAGTTGCAGTAATTGTTCAATTGCTGCGTCGTCAGCTGCTACGTGGTACGTGTGCGGCGTGTCGGCAATGGTTTTGTAATGCTGCGGCACTTCGTCCGACAGTTCCGACTCGGGTGTAACGCCGGCGGTGTTTCCGAAAATATCAATCTGTCCCGGCTTGGTTTTTTTACCGGCGCTTTTCGTATCGTCTTTCTTTTCTTCGGTTTGTTCTTTGCCGATTTCTTCGCCGAAAATCTGCTGTGCGAGGCGGCGGAATTCGAGTTCGGCCAGCACTTCCGACAGTTTTTCCTTGTTGGGTTCTTTCAGGCGCAGTTCTTCTTCGTGCAGTTCCACCGGTGCATCAATAAGAATGGTGGCGAGGCGTTTGGAGAAAAGTGCTTTTTCTTTGTTCTGTTCTACTTTCTCTTTCAGTTTGCCTTTCAGCTTGTCAGTATTTTCCAGCAGGTTTTCGATGCTGTGAAATTCCTTGATGAGTGTGATGGCTGTTTTTTCACCTACGCCGGGAATGCCGGGAATGTTGTCTACCGCATCGCCCATGAGCCCGAGGATGTCAATAACCTGTTCCGGGCGCTGAATTTCGTAGCGTTTGCATACTTCTTCCGGACCGAGTTTTTCCGCACCGTTGCCGAGGCGGGCCGGTTTGTAAATGTGGATGCGTTCCGTTACCAGTTGGCCGAAGTCTTTGTCCGGGGTCATCATGTAGGTCATAAAACCCTGCGTTTCTGCTTTGCGGGCGAGTGTACCGATTACATCGTCGGCTTCGTAACCGTCGCTTTTCAGTACGGCAATGTTAAAGCCTTCGAGCAGCTGGAAAATATAAGGCAGGCATTTGGCCAGGTCTTCGGGCATTTCCTCCCGGTTGGCTTTGTATTCGGCAAACTCGGTGTGGCGGTGCGTGGGTTCGGCGGTATCAAACACCACCGCAATGTGTGTGGGCTGCTCTTTTTTGATTACTTCGAGCAGCGTATTGGTGAATCCAAAAGCCGCCGAAGTATTCAGTCCTTTCGAACTGATGCGGGGATTATTGCTGAACGCGAAATAGGCGCGGTAAATAAGGGCAAAAGCATCGAGTAAAAACAGTTTTTTTTCCATAGCGTAGTGTGGTTGCACGTGCCTAAAAGTACCTGTTTTTTATTGCTTCAAACCGGGTTGTGGAAAACTGTTACGCCCTCGGGCAGGAATGTGTATCCCGGCTCAGGCGGGATGCGCGTTTCTGCCAAAAAACCGAACGACCCGGAGTATTTGCATACACCCGGGTCGTTGGCTGGAAACTACTAAAGGAAAATCCTTCGCTGGTTATACGGGCTTAGCCCTTATTTTGTTCTTTAAACCAGGTATTATATTCGTTTACGACTTCAACAATGGCATCGCCTTCGTATTTGTTGTCGCTTTCCTGGACTTTTTTCACCAGGTCGGCGTTGTCGGCCATGATTTCAGCAACTAATTTCTTGAATTTGTTGCCTTTAATCTTGCTGAGGTCGTTGTTCTTTTCAATGTAAAATTCGGTGTCGTAGCGGACTTCTTCGCCGTGATAGTATTCAAACTGGTGCTGATACAGGGTAACTGCGCCCTGGGCCACTACTTTTACAAAAACGCTTTCACCGTCAATGTTTTTTGCGATAAAACGCTGACCATCAACCGTGTATTCTTTGATTTTGGTCGGGTTATACATCTTTTTCTCGGTTTCCGAGAGTTTCAATGTAACCTTGCGGAACAGGTCGAACTCCTTTTTATCGTTCACCTTCACTTCGCCTTTCACGGTGTCACCGGCATTGGTAACTACATAACCCGGCTTCCAGATCATGGCGGCCTGCGCCATCACTACCGCGCAGCATACAGAAACAACAAGTAAAGCAATTTTTTTCATCTGGGCTGTTAACTGTTTTTAGAATGACTGAATCAAAATAAAGCAAAGCCGCTTTCAAAAAAAAGCCCCTGTGAATATCTATGAGGATTTGTTGATAACTTGTTAATTAATCGCCAGTTATCCGCTTTTCCCTGCAAAGACGGCTTACATATAATAGGGAACAGCCGCGGGAGTTTTCCACAAAAAAAGGAAACGGACTTATTAACAGCCTTAAAAGGCGCGTGTTTATTGGGCTGGCTCTTCGTTATAGAGCAGGTCTGTTAATACATGCCCCACGATTTTCAGCGTGTTTATATCAATCAGTTCCATGTTATCGGAATGGCGGTGGTGAAATGGGCCATAATCCGTGGTCATGGGATCGTAATGCACAATATCAATACAGGGAATATTACCGATAGCGTTAATGTAATAATGATCATCCACGGTTTGGCCGGTCTGGTTTTGCACAAATGTGCCCCCGTATCCGAGCTGGGCGGCGTTGGTCCACACCTTGTCCACAAGCCAGGGCGCATACGCCACGGAAGTTCCCTCGCGCGGAAACACGGCTCCTTTACCGCCTACCATATCGAGCAGCACACCGTAACGCGGCGCGTAGCCCTGCGGAATGCGTCCGGCCCAGTATTGCGCACCGAGGCACCACGAATCCTGCACCGGCTGGCCTTTGTCGTCGTTGGGCTGGCCCTGGTCTTCCGAATCCACAAACAGCAGGTCAACCCCAATGTTCGGGTCTTTCTGTTTCAGGATGCGGCCGATTTCCATCAGCACCGCTACCCCGCTGGCGCCGTCGTTGGCTCCTAAAATGGGTTTGTCTTTATCTGCGGTATCGCGGTCAGCGGCAAAACGGCTGTCCCAGTGCGCCAGCAGCAGCACACGCGGGTTGCGGCCGGGATTAAACGAGGCCATGATGTTTTTGATGGGAATTTTCTTCCCGTTGAACATCGTTCCTTCGCCTTCCTGCAGCGTAACGGTAAGTCCGTAGGATTTCATTTTTTCCTGGATCCAGGCAGCGCACAGTGCATGTTCTTTGGTGCCCGGCACGCGCGGCCCGAAATTCACCTGCTGCTGAATAAACGCATAGGCCGAATCGGCAGAAAATGCAGGGCCGGCAATGCGCGGTTTGGGCGGCGTTTCGGGAATGCTGTCGTTGCCGTTGTTGTCTTTTTCACCGGTACACGAAGCCAGTACAAGGGCAAACACCGGCAGGAAAAAAAATCGTTTCATCATACAAATGTCAGCCTTTATAACTCCAGGTGGTTCCTTCTTTGCCGTCTTTTACTTCCACATTCAGATTTTTTAACGAATCGCGGATGAGGTCGGATGTACCGAAATCTTTTTTTGCACGCGCTTCCTGGCGGATCTGCAGGATGAGCTGCATCAGGCCATCGGTAAGCCCTTCGTTGCCGCCGCCTGCTGTTTCATCTTTCAGTCCGAGTACATCTGTTACAAACGGATTAAAAAACGCGGCGAGTTTATCGCGGTCTTCTGCGGTAATGGTTTCGTGCCCGTCGTTTACGGAATTGATGATGCGCGCCGCTTCAAACAGTTGTGCAACCAGCACCGGGCTGTTAAAATCGTCGTTCATTGCTTCGTAGCACGCTTCTTCCAGCGCGGCAACGTTGCTGCTGCTGGTGCTGCCGGTTTTGAGTGCGGGCAGTAATTTGCCGGCATTCATCAGGCGCTGCAGTCCTTTCTCTGCCGCTTCCAGTGCGCGGTCCGAAATATCGAGCGTGCTGGAATAGTGCGTCTGCAAAAAGAAAAAACGAACCGTCATGGGCGAATAACCGCGCATCAGTTCCTGGTGTTTGTCGCCCAGCTTTGCCTGCGAAGGCGTGGCCACCGGCGAATCAGCGGCGAGTTTGCGGCCGGTAAACAGTTCCACGGGCAGCAGCGTGTTGCCTACGGAACGCGCCATCTTCTGGCCGTTAACGGTAAGCATGTTGGTATGCAGCCAGTAACGTACCGGGTGCGCGTGGTTGCAGCCGAGGCTCTGTGCCACTTCGTTGGTGTGGTGGGTCGGAATAAGATCCATTCCGCCGCCGTGAATATCAAATGTATCGCCGAGGTATTTTTTGCTCATGGCCGAGCATTCAATATGCCATCCGGGGAAACCTTCGCCCCAGGGCGAGTTCCAGCGCATGATGTGTTCGGGCTGTGCTTTTTTCCAGAGTGCAAAATCGAGGCGGCCACGTTTTTCATTCTGCCCGTCGAGATCGCGTGTATTGTTCAGCTGATCATCCAGCGTGCGGCCCGAAAGCATACCGTAGTTGTATTGTTTCGAAAACGCTTCCACATCAAAATACACCGAACCCTGCGATTCGTAGGCGAGGCCGTTCGCGATAATTTTCTGCGTCATTTCAATCTGCTCCGCAATGTGTCCGCTGGCCTGCGGTTCGATGCTGGGCGGTAAAATGTTGAGCAGGCCCATCACTTCGTGAAACCCGAAGGTGTAGCGCTGCACAATTTCCATCGGCTCCACTTTTTCGAGACGCGCTTTTTTGCCTACGCGATCTTCGCCTTCGCCTGCCACTTCATCGGTGAGGTGACCCACATCGGTAATGTTGCGTACGTAACGCACTTTGTACCCGAGGTGCAGCAGGTACCGGTAAATGAGATCGAACGAGAGGAAGGTGCGGCAGTTGCCGAGGTGTACGTCGCCGTACAGCGTCGGACCGCACACATACATGCCCACAAAGGGGGCGTTGATGGGTGTAAAAACTTCTTTTTTACGCGAGAGGGTGTTATAGACTTTCAGTTCGCTTTTCATACGAAAGCAAAGTTTGCCAAAAAAATCGGGATGGGGAACGGCTTTTACAAAAAAACCGGCAACGGGTTTTACTGTATAACCCATTTGATGTTTCCCGGAAGCTGTCTCTGCGGGCTTACACGAATGGTATAAACGCCCGGCGCATACGATGCAGGCAGTGTGACGGAGCTGTTCTGCCCGCTGTACGTTTGTGTCAGCAGCAAACGCCCGGCAACATCGAATACCTGCACCTGCACGGTGTTGCCGGGCATCCAGTTTCCGCCCAGCTGAATGGTTTCTCCCGGGGCTGCCGGGTTAGGGAACAACTGCAAAGCGGTTTGCGGCAATTCATTTTCGTTGCTGCCTACATTGGTACACAAGGTGGTTACCGGCATATATCCCCGCATCGGGAATGTGATGTTTGCGGGACTTCCGCCATACTCCCGGACATGGCTGGTGGGAACGGATTGCATCAGGAAACTGTACTGCGTTAACGGAAGCGCGTACGTATTACAAAGCGAATTTCCAGACGCATCTGTTTTAACCACGTAAAGCGCCCGCAGGCCATTGCTCCCGGTTTTGCCGCCTGACAGGATGAACCCGTTATCCGAAGTTTGTGAAAGGCCATCGAAATAATCATACATCCCGCCACCGTATTTGTGTTCCCACAGCAGTTGCCCGGTGGAGTCTGTTTTCATCAACATACCATCCCAGTTCGCGTTTGTATTGTTGTCTGTAACCCCGCACATCGCGTACCCGCCATCGGCACAACGCTCCATGCTGAAACAATCGTGAATACCGGGTCCCCCATAATAATAGCTCCACACGTCCTGCCCCTGGGCATCGCGTTTCGTGAGAAAATAATCGGACGAATTGTTTGCGGGATTCGCCCCGCTCCCCCCGATCACACAACTGCCGTCGGGCAAAACAGCAAGTCCTGCCGGTGCGGTGTTGCTCGAGTTCCCGAAAGACGAAGACCAGAGCAATTGGCCCTGCGCATCCAAACGAACCAGCAGGACATCCGTGGTGGACGCAAACCCGGTTTTGATCTGACCGGCTACCTGGTAACCACCGCCGGGTACCTCGGCAATGAGGCTGCCGTATTCAATATACCCGCCCCCGAAAGTTGAAGTCCAGAGCGTATCGCCGGTGCTGTTGGTTTTGATTACATACATATCAATGAAATCCAACCCATACGAGTTGGTCTGGCCCGTGAGGATAAAACCACCATCGGAAGTCTGTATAAAATCCGGTGCATAATCATCACTGTTTCCGCCATAGCCTTTACACCAGAGCAGCGCGCCAGCAGCATCGGTGTGCATTAGAAAGATCTCCTGGGCGGTAGAAGCGTTTGTGTAATAGGTTCCGCAAATCATGAGGCTGCCGTCGGCCTGTTCAATAATTTTGTTGGGTTCCTCCCAGGTCAGCATATCACCGTAGATTTTTGTCCACATCGTGTCGCCGTTTGCATCCAGTTTGATCAGGCACATATCATTCCTGCCCGGATCGAGCAACTGGGTCTGCCCGCCAATGAGGTAGCCGCCATCCTGCGTCTGAATAGCAACCCGGCTGTAATGTCCGTCAACGCTGCCGCCGGCTGTGAGCTGAAACGTCAGCTGTGCATTTGCATACAGTGCTGTAAAAAAACAGCAGCTAAAAAGAAGTGTTTTACGCACCCGGCCAGGTCGGTCTGATTTCATTACATGAAGTTTTATAAATCCGGGAATGGGGAGTGCAGGCCGGCTTTTGTTGTTCCGTAAAAGTAAATAAAAAAAGAGGAACACTTTTGGAGTGTTCCTCTTCCGATAACTATCGTATTGTTTATTTTGCTTTTTTCTGACCGGCTTTGGTGTCTTCCTGGATGAGCGGCAGATCGCCCGAATAGCGGAAGTTTTCAAATTTCTTGATCTGGATGAGCAGGCCGTTTCCGTCGTAAATCCGTTCTTCGCCGTCTTTCAGTTTAAAGTTTACGAAGAAACCTTTTTTGGTTACCTGGTTGTTCAGGTTGTACAGCACGTGATCGCCGTTACCGTTAAAGTTTGTTTTCGATTTGCTGACTTCTTTTTTCGGATCAACTGCTTTTGATTCTTCTTTCATCAGCTTCTGCTCTTCCGGCGAAGTGGTTACCGCAGCAACTCCTGATTTCGGTTCCCAGGTTTGTGTTTTGGCCGGGTCGATGGTGCCGCCTGCAAACGATTTCTCTGATTTTTTAGAACCGTCTTCGTAGTATTCAGTGATTACACCGTTCTCTTTGCCGCCTGCCCAGTTGCCTACAATGGCAAGCTGTCCGTTCGGGTGGTAGTATTTCTGTTCACCGTCGCGCTGACCGGTCGGGTTGAATTTGAAATCCTGGCGTACTTTTCCGTCTTCGTAATACAGTTTGTAATCCCCAACCCAGCGGTTGCCTTTCCACATGCCTTCTTCGGACTTCTGTCCGTTTTCGAAGTACATGATGGCGTAGCCGTTCGGGCGGTTGTTTTCCCAGGTAATTTCACTTTTCTTTTTCCCGGTTGGGAAAAATTCGATCCATTTCCCGGTTTTTTTGTTGTCGGTGTAGTTGCCTTCGGATACTTTCTGGTCTTCTTTGTAAGCCGGATTTTTTTCCATACGGCCTAAAATGACCCAGTGCCCCTGGCGTCTTCCCTCTTCGTCGATGCGGTTGATCGTATCGTTATTGAGAATCTCATACGATTGCGCTAACCCAACCTTGCAGACGATAAATAGCAGAATGAGTATCGATTTCTTCATGTGCCTCGACATGGGTTCTTAATTTCCTCCGGTAATTCTAAGCAATAATATGTTTAAAATCACCAATAAGTTCCTGATTTTAGATGAAAAGGCTTAAATCTTCGATGGATCGCCAAAATTTCTACACACGCCTTAACAGGTACAGGTTTACGGCAATGTCCATAAGATGGTTACAGCGTCCAATAACTTTTTTTCATTTTTCTTGCATATCGCCTTAAACGGGGGCTGTTATTTCATCGCTGCAAGCATCGGCCGGAGGTTGGCGAGCATGTCGGCCGACATCGATTTCAGATCGTATTTTGGCTTCCAGCCCCAGTCGTTGCGTGCCTCGGTATCATCAATACTTCCGGGCCACGAGTCGGCAATCTGCTGGCGGAAATCGGGCTTGTAGGAAATGGTAAAGCCGGGAATTTCACGGGCAATTTCGGCGGCAATGTCTTTCGGTGTGAAGCTGAACCCGCCGAGGTTGTAGCTGCTGCGGATTTTAACACGCGATGCTTCGGACTCCATCAGTTCGCAGGTGGCGCGGATGGCATCGGGCATGTACATCATGGGCAGCATCGTGTTTTCAGAAAGGAAACATTCGTAATGCCCCGAGCGGAGCGCCTCATGGAAAATGTGTACGGCATAATCTGTTGTTCCGCCGCCGGGTGCCGATTTGTAACCGATAAGTCCCGGGTAGCGGAGGCTGCGCACATCCACCCCGAATTTGTGGTGGTACCATTCGCACCAGCGTTCGCCGGCAAATTTGCTGATGCCGTAAACTGTTGTCGGTTCAATTACCGTGTACTGCGGCGTATTCTGCCGGGGCGTGGTGGTACCGAAAACGGCGATGGAGCTGGGCCAGTAGAGTTTTTTTATCTTTTTCTCTTTCGCAAGATCGAGTACATGAAAAAGGCTTTCCATATTCAGCTTCCAGCCCAGTTCGGGTTTCTGTTCGGCAGTGGCAGAAAGCAGTGCGGCCAGCAGATACACCTGGGTTACTTCGTGTTTCGCAACTACGGCATGGATGCCGTTTTTGTCCAGCGCATCGAGCTGTTCATACGGGCCGGCGCCTTCCGGCATATCTTCTGCTTTACGGAGATCGGATGCAATTACTGCATCATTTCCGTAGGTGTTTCGTAATTCCGCAACCAGTTCTGTCCCGATCTGTCCCGAAGAACCGATCACCAGGATTTTTTCTTTTCCCATGTTGTGCCGTTTTTAGCGCGGCTAAAAATACAAATTTCTTTTCCTGTGATTCGGAAAGAAATGAATCGCCGGAAATTTTGCAGGGCATACGTGTTTAATTGTACATTTGAATTTATGGTGCTTTACCGGGTTACCTTTTTTGTTTTATTGTTGTTCTTGCTGCGTCCCGCTGATGCAGGCGCACAGTCAGCCGACAGCATTGCATTTGAACGCCGGCTTGCCGCACTGCCGCCGCTGCGCCAGGCCGCGCTGCTCGACTCGGCCGCAACCAAAAATACCGGGACAAACCTGGCAAAGGCGCTGGCGTATGTGAACCGCGAAATTGAACTGTTCCGTACCATCACCGACAAAACATGGGAAGGCCGTCCGTATTGCCTCAAGGCCCGTATTTTCCGCAAACTTGGTGATCCGGATGCGGCCGCCCAGCTGCTGGAAACCGGCGGAAATTTATACAGGAGCAGCCGCAACGACACCGGTCTGCTCGATTATTTTGTAAACAAAGGCAATCTCGGGATAATCAAAAGTGACTATCCGGCAGCGCTCAGCGATTACAATCAGGCCCTGAAACTTGGGGAGAAACTGAACGACCGCCCGGCACAGGCCATGGTGTATGCCAATATCGGCAATGTGTATTATTATCAGCAAGATTGGGATAAAACCATCGGTTATTATGAAAAGGCAAAAGACTTTTATAAAGCTGCGGGTGATAAAGGCGCTTATGCGCTGACCATTGACAACATTGCGCTTGTTTACGACCAGCAGAAAAAATTCCCCGAAGCGGTTTCCTACCACAAAGCAGCGCTTGAACAGTTGCTGAAAGGTGGCGACCTTACACAGATTACAGAAGCATATTCGTCGGTCGGGGTACATTATGTTGACCGGGGCATGAATGATTCCGGTTCCTATTACCTGCTGAAAGCCATTGAAACCGCGCAGTTGGCGAACTATGAAACCGGCCGGATCATTGCCATGTTCAACCTGGGCGATTTGCGCAGCACCGAAAAAAACTATGCCGAGGCAGAACAATACCTGCGTGAATCACTGGCGCTTTCGCTGAAAAGCCGGATGACCACGTTTGCATTGCAGGCGAGCAACAGCCTTTCGGAACTGTTTGAAGCAACCGGCCGCACCGATTCGGCATTGCGTTATTCGCGCATTTTCAGCGGGCTGCAAGACACACTGTTTAATGAGAACAATTCGCGGCAGCTGAATAATTTCCGCACGCGCTTTGAACTGGAGCGTTCCGAAAAAGAAGTAGAGGTGGCCAAAAAAGACCAGGAAAAAAGCCAACTCCTTTTTTACATGGCGCTGGCCGGTTCCGGTTTGCTGCTCATACTTGTTGTGCTCGTTTTCCGTTCGGCGCGTTTGCGCAAAAAAACGAACCTGCTGCTGGCTTCGAGCAACAGGGAAATTTCAGCACGCAATAAAGATATTACCGACAGCATCAATTACGCCCGCCGCATCCAGTCGGCTGTGCTGCCCGATGAAAAAATTCTGACCGGTTCGGTGCGCGATGCGTTTATTTTCAATAACCCGCGCGACATTGTAAGCGGCGATTTTTACTGGTTTGCGCGTAAAGGCAGTTACCTGTATGTAGCGGTGGCCGACTGCACCGGCCATGGTGTGCCGGGTGCGCTTGTTTCGGTGGTGGGCATTAATGCGCTGCAGCAACTGATTGCGTTGCCGGAAACACCCGACACCTCGGTGCTGCTAGGCAAACTGCACCGGCAGGTGATTATGGCCATGAACAAAGATGTAAACCTGCGCGAAACACAGGACGGGATGGACATTGCGCTGGTTCGGATTGATTTTGAAAAACAGGCGGTGCAGTTTTCCGGTGCAGGCCGGCCGCTGTATTACCGCGCACCATCAAAACAGGGCATACAAAACCTTGCCGGCGACCGGAGTTCCATAGCCGGGGCAAAACCGTTTGATGATACCGCTCCTTACTCACAGGTTGAATTTCCGCTGGAAGCCGGAACTACGTTTTACCTTTTTACCGATGGCATTGTAGACCAGTTTGGCGGCGAAAAAGGAAAAAAGTTCCTGACCCGCCGCATGATTGAAACGCTTGAAAGCACCGGTCACCTGCCGCTGCAGGAGCAGGCTGCGGCCATAGAAAAAACGCTGGCCACATGGCAGGGCGACCAGGAGCAGACAGATGATATGCTGCTGATCGGTTTTATGTGCTGATTTATTGATCGTTTAAAATAGAAAGCATACAAGCGCTGTATCTATAAAATAAATCCTTTTCCGGGTTTGCAGTTTTTCAGTTTGCAATTTGCAAGGAACATGATCGTTGTTCTGAAATACAATCAGACTCCAAACTGCCGACTGCGAACCCGAACCCCAGGCTATTTTAAACGAACCGGGTTTTGCAACAGGAGTTATTTTAAAACGATCAATTGTCTTATCTTTGCACCTCCATCACTCGTCTTGCATACGAGGGAAACATTCAACCGATGGCTGCTTTACACAACCGTATCAGCCGGAATGAACTCCGGCAGCGTTTAATGAACGAACCGTTCAGACGCACCACGTTATCGTTTTACCGTTACGTCATTATTGACGATGCGCAGGCAATGCGTGACCACCTCTACCTTGCTTTTTCGAAACTGCAGGTGTTTGGGCGCATCTATGTGGCGCGCGAAGGCATCAACGCGCAGATCAGCCTGCCGGAAGACAACCTGCAGGCATTCCGCGAACTGCTCGACAGCGATCCGCATTTTAAAGATGTGCCGTTCAAAATTGCGGTGGAAGACGATGGCAAATCGTTTTTCATGCTCATTATAAAAGTGCGTCCGAAAATTGTGGCCGACGGACTTGATGACGATGCGTTTGATGTAACCAACGTGGGCACACACCTCACCGCGGCCGAGTTTAACGCCGCCATGGAAATTCCGGGAACCATAGTGGTGGATATGCGCAATCACTACGAAAGCGAAGTAGGCCATTTCGAAAAAGCCATGCTGCCCCAGGCCGATACGTTTAAAGACGAACTGCCCATGGTGGTGGAACAACTGAAGGAACAGAAAGACAAAAAAATACTGATGTACTGCACCGGCGGCATCCGCTGCGAAAAAGCAAGTGCGTACCTCAAACACCACGGCTTTAATGATGTGAGCCAGCTGTACGGCGGCATTATTGAATATGCGCGCCAGGTAAAAAACGCAGGACTGGAATCAAAATTCATCGGTAAAAATTTTGTGTTTGATGAACGCCTCGGTGAACGTATTACCAACGACATCATCGCGCGCTGCCACCAGTGCGGCGAACCGGCCGACACGCATGTAAACTGTGCGAACGTGGAATGCCACACGCTGTTTATCCAGTGCGCCGCCTGCGCCGAAAAAATGCGGGGCTGCTGTACCGAAAAGTGTATGGAGTGGCTCGACCTTTCGCCGGAAGAACGCTACGCCCGCCGCGACGAAATGCCGCGCTTTGAACACAAAAGCCGCCTGCGCCCGAAACTGCCGTTTGTAAAAACAAAGACCCCGGAAAACACGTAGTTGCTGCCGCGCTGAACAACAAAATGACTTTTGTCATTTTTTGAGCTGATAAAAGCAGGGTACTTTTATCCCGCTCTAAAAAAACAACGTCAATATGCCCGTTTATCACAAGTTAGGCGCGTATCCGCAGAAACGCCACACCGTTTTCCAGGACAACAAAGGCGCCTATTATTACGAACAGCTTTTTGGTACCGAAGGGTTTCACGGCATGTCGTCGCTGCTGTACCATGTACACCGGCCGACACAGATCAAAGAAATGCTCGGCTCGAAAGACGTGGCCCCGAAAATTGCGATCGGTAAAAACATCAAGCCGCTGCTGCTGCAGGGATTTGATGTGGCGCCGGCCGATGATTTTCTCGACAGCCGCATTGCACTGCTTACGAACAGCGACTGCACCATGGGCGTGGCCGCACCGCGCAAAAGCCTGCGCGATTATTTTTACAAAAACGCCGATTGCGATGAAATGCTTTTTGTGCACCGCGGCAAAGGAACGCTGCGCACGCTGATGGGCAACATCCCGTTTGAATACGGCGACTACCTGGTGATTCCGCGCGGCATGATTTATCAGCTGGATTTTGAAACGGAAGATAACCGCCTCTTCTGGCTCGAAACGCCGCACCCGCTTTATACGCCGAAACGTTACAAAAACTCGCACGGGCAGCACCTCGAGCATTCGCCGTTCTGTGAGCGCGATTTTAAACTGCCTTCGGAACTGGAAACATACGACCAGAAGGGCGATTTTTTAATGAAGATTAAAAAAGAAAACATGCTCCACGACATCGTTTATACCACGCATCCGTTTGATGTGGTGGGCTGGGACGGATACAATTTTCCGTGGGGTTTTTCCATTCATGATTTCGAACCGATTACCGGGCGTGTTCACCAGCCGCCGCCAGTGCACCAGACGTTTGAAACGGCTGCATTCGTGGTGTGTTCGTTCTGCCCCCGCCTGTATGATTATCATCCGAAAGCCATCCCGGCTCCGTACAACCACAGTAATATTGACAGTGATGAAGTGCTGTATTATGTGGACGGTGATTTTATGAGCCGCAACAACATCAAACAGGGCCACCTCACGCTGCACCCGAAAGGTATTCCGCACGGCCCCGCACCGGGAGCCATGGAACGCAGCATCGGCCAAACCGAAACCGCCGAACTGGCCGTGATGGTGGACACCTTCCGTCCGCTGATGGTTACGGAAGCAGCGATGCAGATTGATGACGGGAAGTATTATAAGAGCTGGACGGAGTAAGTCGGGAAGGCAGCGTTTTCCCAATCCGCTTATTTTTCCGAAATTTGGAGTTCACTAAAACAAAAAACGAATGAACGGGTTCCACACCACCATGCTTCGTTCGCATGCCATGGCCATGTGGTCGTAAGCCGTGCGTGCATTAAAGCAATCACGGATTTATTTTCACTTTAAAAACCAAAACGCCATGTCAGGCACAATCAAAAACGTAGAATACGGACTCGATAAGATCTTCGAAGGCGCACAGGATTTCCTGCCGCTGCTCGGAACAGATTATGTAGAATTTTATGTAGGCAACGCCAAGCAGGCTGCGCACTACTACAAAACGGCGTTCGGCTTCCAGTCGCTGGCTTATGCCGGACTCGAAACCGGGCAGCGTGACCGCACATCGTATGTGCTGATGCAGAATAAAATCCGCCTGGTGCTTACCACACCGCTTAACAGTGAATCGCCGATCAACGACCATATCCGCAAACACGGCGACGGCGTAAAAGTAATCGCACTGTGGGTGGACGACGCCCGCAAATCGTTTGAAGAAACGGTGAAACGCGGTGCAAAACCGTTTATGGAACCGACCGTTGAAAAAGACGAACACGGCGAAGTAGTGCGTTCGGGCATTTACACGTACGGCGAAACGGTTCACATGTTTGTGGAACGTAAAAACTACAAGGGTTTGTTTTTACCGGGTTTCCAGAAATGGGAATCGACCTACAATCCACCGGCAGCCGGCCTCAAATTCATTGACCACATGGTGGGCAACGTAGGCTGGGGCGAAATGAATACCTGGGTGAAATGGTACGAAGACGTGATGGGATTTGTAAACTTCCTTTCGTTCGACGACAAACAGATTCACACCGAGTATTCGGCTCTCATGTCGAAAGTGATGAGCAACGGCAACGGGCGCATCAAGTTCCCGATTAACGAACCGGCCGAAGGCAAGAAAAAATCGCAGATTGAAGAGTACCTTGATTTTTATGAAGGCTCCGGCGTGCAGCACATCGCGGTGGCAACCGATAACATTATTGAAACCGTAACGCAGCTGCGTGCAAACGGTGTAGAGTTCCTTTCCGCTCCGCCGCATGCGTATTACGATGAAGTACCGGCCCGTCTCGGCGAACACATGAAGGTTTTTAACGAAGACCTCGAAGTGCTTGAAAAACTGGCCATTCTTATTGATGCAGACGAAGAAGGGTACCTGCTGCAGATTTTCACCAAGCCGGTGGAAGACCGCCCGACGCTGTTTTTCGAAATCATCCAGCGCATGGGTGCAAAAGGATTCGGCGCGGGTAACTTCAAAGCGCTTTTCGAATCGATTGAACGCGAACAGATGCGTCGCGGAACACTTTAATAATTGAACACGGCGGGCGGAACGAACTGTTCCGCCCGTTTTATTTTTTCGCACCATGCGCCTACTCCCCTTTTTAGCGGTCCTGTTTTTTACAGCGTGCGGCACGGCCTCAACCTACAGCCGGGTTACGATCAATGAGCAGTATTCGCTTGAACTGCCGGCTGACATGGAACCGGCGAAGCTGAATGAAAATGCCTCGCTCGAATACCAGAACCTGCAGCGCGAGCTCTACGCCATTGTGATTGCCGAAGAAAAGAAAACGCTGAACGATTACGGGCTGGAATATGATCTCGAAAGTTACGCCCGCCAGGCCGCACGTTCCATTGACAGTTCGTACACCGGAAAACCGGGTCTGCAAATGATCGGCAAACTGAAAGCAGTGCATCTTTCACTGAAAGGAAAATACAACAATGCGGGTTCCACACAAGACCTGCTGTACCGCCTCACCGTAATTGAAACACCAACCTGTTATTACCAGGTGCTGCTGTGGACGCTCGAGAAAAAATACGAAAGCAACCGTGCCGACATGGAGCATATTGAAAGTTCCTTTCTGGAAGTGGCTGCCGGAGCAAAATAATGTTCAGCAACCTTCCGGGCAATCGCTGTCGGGCAGGTTGCGGAGCTTCTTCCCGTTGCGGTCAATCTCAATACACTTCCCCTTCTGCGAAGTAATCGCTTTGCCGTTTTTAAAATCTGCCGCACGTTCAAATGGGCCTTTAAACAGCACTTTGCCGGTTGTATCAATTCCGAAAAAGTTGGTGTAATTCGGATCATGTGTAACGAACGCAATGCCTTCTGAAAACAGTGTTGCTGATTCAAAGCTGCAGGGAATAACCCGTTTACCGGCGCGGTTTACAAACCCGGTTTTATTGTCTTTCACCACAATTGCGAGGCCTTCACTGAAAACGGAAAGCGAACTGTACTGCCGGAACAGCATTTCGTTTCCGCTGGTGTCGGTGTATGCAAAACCGCTGTCGCGGTACACAATTGCAAAACCTTCGCGGAACATTTCGCCGCTTTCATATTTAAACGGGATGCGTACTTTTCCTTCCCGGTCAATGTATCCGACCTCTCCGTTTTTATTGCGGACCGGCGCACGGTTGTTGGTAAACCCGAGAAGCCGGCATTCCCCGCTGAGCTCGTTACATGCTTTAAGGAGTTCCGATTTCGTTTTGAATTTCCAGATACTGTTCGTATCAATAAATCCGTGCAGGCTTCCTTTAATCACCGGTGCAAGTCCGTCGCCAAATTCACCGGCTTCATCAAAAGTCGCAGGAATAATAACCTTGCCCGACGAATCGGCAAATCCGAATTTTTGAATTTCCGCATCATAAAATACGATCGGGTAAACCGGATCTGTCAGCTGTTTTTCTTCAGGTAACGTGTCAGCAGCAGTTACCCCGGGATCGTTGGACCCCACTGCAATGGTTTCCTGCACCGGTTTGTTCACAACCGCATCGCCGCCGCAGGCCGCAAACAGCAGGCACACGAGCGAAACCAGGAGTGTACGGAAATACATTATGCGTTCACCAGTTTAAGCAGGTCCTGCCCGATATCGCTGCGGTAATAGGCGCCTTCAAACGAAACCTGTTTTGCAGCAGCAAACGAACCGTCGAGCGCTTCAGCAATGGAGTTTCCGAGATTGGTAAATGCAAGTACACGGCCACCGCTGGTAACCACCTGCCCGTCTTTCAACGCGGTGCCGGCATGAAATACCTGTGCAGTTGTAGTTGCATCAAGTCCTGCAATCGGTTTTCCTTTAACGTAGTCGCCGGGATAACCGCCCGATACCATCATCACCGTGGTGGCGGTGCGCGGATCGAGCTGCAGGTTGAAAGCGGCCAGTTGTTTTTTGGCTACGGCATCAAACAACTCCACGAGATCGCTCATGATGCGCGGAACAACCACTTCGGTTTCCGGATCGCCCATGCGGCAGTTGTATTCAATCACACGCGGTTCGCCGTTGCAGTTCATCAGTCCGATGAAAATAAAACCGACGTAAGGAATATTATCTTTAATCAGTCCGTTAATCGTGGGTTTCACAATGCGTTCTTCCACTTTGGCAAGAAACGCTTCGTCGGCAAACGGAACAGGCGAAACAGCGCCCATGCCGCCGGTGTTGAGGCCGGTATCGCCCACACCGATGCGTTTATAATCTTTTGCGGCAGGTAAAATTTTATACGAAACACCGTCGGTAAGCACAAACACCGAAAGTTCGATGCCTTCCATAAATTCTTCAATCACCACTTTGCTGCTGGCATCACCGAATTTGGCATCGGCCAGCATGGCGGTCAGTTCGGCTTCGGCATCGGCAAGCGTATTCGGAATCACCACGCCTTTACCGGCTGCGAGTCCGTCGGCTTTGAGTACGTAGGGCGGACGAATGGTTTTCAGGAATGCGAGACCGTCGTGCAGCTGCGCTTTGGTAAACGTCTGGTACGCTGCGGTAGGCACACCGTGGCGGATCATAAACTGTTTTGAAAAATCCTTGCTGCCCTCAAGCTGCGCGCCCTGCTGCTGCGGACCGATAACCGGGATGTGTTTCAGTTCGTCATCGTGCAGAAAAAAATCATGAATGCCTTTCACCAGCGGATCTTCCGGACCTACCACCACCATGTTGATGGCGTTGGCGAGTACAAACTGCCTGATCGCATTAAAATCGGTTGCGGACATGTTCACATTTGTTCCGCAGCTGGCGGTGCCGGCGTTACCGGGGGCGATAAACAGGTTGTTCAGTTTGCTGCTCTGGCGCATTTTCCAGGCAAACGCATGTTCGCGACCGCCTGATCCGAGAAGAAGAATATTCATAGTGCTGGTGCTAAAAACCGCTGCAAAAGTACGAGCAAATGTTCAAAAACCGGCATCCGGCAGGCAATTCGCTGAAACGTATTATTTTTGCGGCAGTATTAACCCATCCGGCATCAGCCGGATTAACCCGTTTACAAAATGGAACCAACAAAAATATGGTTTACGTCCGACCATCATTTCGGACACAAAAACATCATTACGTTTTCAAACCGCCCGTTTGCATCGGTTGACGAAATGAACGAAGAACTGATCCGGCGCTGGAATGAAAAAATCGGCAAGGACGATGACGTGTATCACCTCGGTGATTTTGCGCTGATGTCGGCCGGCAAAACACGGCAGCTGCTGGAACGCCTCAACGGAAAAATTCACCTCATTACCGGCAACCACGAAAGTGCGGCGCTGGAATGTGCTTCTTCATTTGTGTGGATCAAGGACTATTACGAACTCACTGTTCCCGATCCGGATGCGCACCAGGGCAAACGATTCATCGTGTTATTTCATTACGCGATGCGTGTGTGGAACGCCAGCCATTACGGCACATGGCAACTGTACGGCCATTCGCATGGCGAACTGCCCGATGATGAAACGATGCTTTCATTTGATGTGGGCGTTGACTGCCATGATTATTACCCGCTTTCGTACGAAGACGTGAAAACAATCATGGCGCGCAAAAAATGGAAACCGCCGTTTGAAACGCGGAACGGGTAAGGATACTAAGAAATTCAAACTTATCACTACATTGAGCTTATCTATTCATTGATTTATAAATTATTTATACAATCATGCGCTTTTAATGTACTTTAGCATAAAATGTGCAAGATAAAGACATGGATTGCAAATTAAATTATTGTAACAACTATAACTCAAAATTTCGCAAACATTTGAATATCAAGCGGATAAAATCCGTGCAACATGTTACACGGATTGAATATTTTTTTAATTTTGTACTCGACAATACTCGCCACGCTTTCCGTAAGATCAGCGCACCAGGGCGAGTTTATTTTTTCCCCTAACTTATGCATTATAGCAAACCTCCCTTATCGTTAGACGATCAGATAATCCACTTACAGGGTAAAGGATTGTCCATTCCAGATCTACAAAGGGCAAAAAAATACCTTTCAAGTATTAGCTTTTACCGAATGAGTTCCTTTATGCGTCATTATCAGACAACAACAGGTACTTCTTCAAAAGTATTTGTTCCCGGGACAACATTTGATGACATACTCAATTTATATCTTTTTGACCGAGAGCTTCGTGTTCTTCTTTTTGATGCAATTGAACGGACAGAAGTTGCTTTTCGAACACAACTAATACATCAACTAAGTTGCCGACATGGTTCAAATTGGTATGAAAATAACACGCTTTTCGTTTCCCGAAAATCGTTCGATGGCGATTACGTCCGCGTTATTACAGATGTAAACAGAACAAGTGAGCAATTTGTTAGGCATTATAAAAACACCTATAGCAGCCCGCTCTTTCCTCCTGCATGGATGGCATTAGAAGTTGCAACATTGGGGCTTCTGTCAAGATTGTATAAAAATCTAAAAAGTTCGCCAGAGAAAAAAGCAATAGCAAAACACTTTAACCTTCACGACCCTATTTTATTGGAAAGCTGGATGCAAACAATGGCCTATGTTCGTAATCATTGTGCCCATCATTCGAGAATCTGGGATAGAACATTTGTAATATCTCCGAAGTTGCCCAGAAATATTACAATTTTACAATTAACAGCCAGGCCAGTATATCATAATAAGTTATATCCGTTCCTATGCTGTCTGGCTCATTTACGAATGGCAATAAATCCGAACACGCAATTCAGACAACGAGTAAAGGCCTTACTAAGAAAATATCCGAATACCCGATTACAAACAATGGGGTTTCCAGCAAACTGGGAGACAGAACCACTCTGGTTGTAGTATTACTCCCGCTCCTCGATTTTTTTCAGCAGCCACGCGAGGTCGGCCACCTGCCGGTTTTCGTCAACTGATTTTTTCACCGCCTGTATTTTGCGCCGCGATGTACCGGCACGAAACAGCTTGTGTGTAAACCGCACGAGGTTGAGGTAAATGGTACGCTGGTAATCCGACACTAATTTGTTACGGCGCAGGAAAATGCGGAACGCGGAACTGTGGTAAAAAAACGTTTCCGTATCGTCCTGCTCAAAATAGATTTTGAGAATGATCACCCGCGAATCAAGCTGGTAATACAGGTCGGTAAACTCCACCTGCTGCAGCAACTGCAACGTCTGCGAATATTCGCCTTTGTGAAAATGCCAGAACGCGAGGTTGTAGATGTATGCGTTTTCGCGTTCGGGTAATTTGATAAACGAACGGTGGCGCTGGATAAATGCGTGTGCCCAGTCGAACTCCTGCTGCCGGAGGCTTATGGTTACAATGTTTTTGTAATCCCACTGCGATAGATGGCCTTCCGAAAGCAGCACCTTGTTTTCGAGCGTAACTTTAAAAATATCGAGCAGCGTTTTCTGGTAGGAAATATTCCCGGTGTTGATTTTTTTGATGCAGTAGTTCAGCACATACTGGTACATTTCGCGCAGCTCGGCCAGGGAAAAACGGTTGCCGTGCTGCAGCAGCAGTTCGCGCAGGTGCACAAAATGTTGTTCGTTTTCGCTTTCAAGCAGCGTCATCAGGATGTTGTAGTAGATGCGGATGACCGGTACATCCTCGTAACTGTTGTTGCGCAGGTGGTGCCTGATTTCGTCGAGCAGGAATACATTGTAATCAACCGCCAGCACATTGCGCACGTTAAAAATTTCGCAGCACAATTGCAGTTTGCGCGCGAGGTAAAACCGGTCGAGGTTATTCACCACCGTTTCGATGTTTGATTTCTCGTCGCGTTTTACGTTTGCCGGGGCGTGCGCCAGGTGAATAAATTCCTGCTCGTAGCTGTGAAAATAAAAATCGGCATCCTGTTGCGTTTCCTGTATTTCTTTTTTGCGGTGTTCCTGCACCAGCGCGTTGTAGGCTTTGTGTGCGCCGCGGCGGGCCAGTTCGCGGGCAAGGATATCGGCAGCAGCTGCATCCTGGCGTTTGAGTCCGCATATCTTTATAAACTCCTGCAGGCGTGTGCACAACTCCGTAAGCAGGTAGCGGAGCTTTTTATCGTCAAACGGTTGTTTGCCGAAACAGGTGCGGAATAATTTTTTGCGGTCCGGTTCATCACCTGTCTGCACAGCGGTTTGCAGCGCCTCATACAAACGAATCAGCCGTTCGTTTTCGGGCAACAGCGGGCTGCGCAGAAACGCATCAAACTGTTCCCGCTCTGCCGCATCGAGGCATTGAATCAAACCAAGGGCTTTGCTGTTCTGCATTGTTTGTTCCGACAAATGCAAATAAATAACTTTTTTTGAAATTAAGCTATTTATTTGATTTACATTTATTTAAAATACATTTATGAGGTCATAAGATGTATGTGCTGGCATATAATTATCCGACAAATCTGTTTTTTTGTATTTTTTCCATCGGTTAATCCGCCCTACGTTTGTATCGTAAAATAATAGGCAAACACAACCAACTCATAAAAAAACGTGTCTCCCATGAAACCGACAAGATCAACAGGCAGAAAAGGAATCACCGGCGCGATGCTCTTGTTCTTTATTTCAACGCTGATGCTGCAGGCACAAAACCGGAGCAGCGTATGCGCTGTATCAGCCGGCAGCGACCACATCAACTGCCAGCAGCCGATACAGGTGCAGGCAACAGCACTTACACCGGGCAACGATTATACGTATAGCTGGTCGCCGGCAAACCTGCTCGTTAACCCCAACAGTGCCTCGGCCTGGGGGAGTTTCGGCGGACCGGGCGTTTACAACCAGCAGTTTGTGGTTACAATGACGGATACCGTTACCGGGTGCATTGCAACAGACACCGTGATTGTTTCTTCGTTTATGCCCATTACCGGAACGCAGTACCTCTGCCCGGGCGATACACTGGACCTTGATTTCGGGCCGGGAGCCACTTTTTATAACTGGCAGTATTTCACCGATACAAACAATGTGCAGTCGTCAATTAATCAGTACACACAGGTACTTACAATTACAGCCCCGGGAACGTATCTCGGCTATGCCACATTTCCTAACTGTGGTGCAATAACCAGTTTAGTTACCGTAGTTGATTCCTGCCTCTCCCAATCATGTTCGGTTTCGGCCGGTGCCGATCATATTGACTGCCAGCAGCCGATCCAGCTGCAGGGCCAGGCGCTTTCGTCCGGTAACAATTACATCTACAGCTGGTCGCCGGCAAACCTGCTCGTTAACCCGAACAACCTCACTGCATTCGGAACGTACGGCGGACCGGGTGTACACAACCAGCAGTTTGTTTTAACCATGACAGATACTGTGACCGGCTGCATTGCAACAGACACCGTGATTGTTTCTTCTTTCATGCCTGTTGTAGGCAACCGTTACCTCTGTCCCGGCGATTCGCTCACGCTTGATTTTGGTCCGGGCGCTATATTTTACAACTGGCAGACGTTTACTGATACAAATAATGTTTCCACACCGCTCAATCAACTTACACAAACATTGATTGTTACCCAGCCCGGAACATATCTCGGTTTTGCAACGTTTCCCGGTTGCGGAACTATTACCAGTTTAGTTACTGTTGTTGATTCGTGCCTCAGCCAGTCGTGCTCCGTAAATGCAGGGCCGGATACCACATTCTGCCAGCAACACGGCCAGCTGCAGGCCACGCCGGGTTCGCCGGGAAATTACAGCTACAGCTGGTCGCCGGCTTATGGACTCAGCAACCCCAACATTGCAAACCCGATAGTTGATCTTGGCGTAAACAACCAGTCGTATGTGGTTACAATGACAGACAATACCAGCGGCTGCCAGGCAACGGATACCGTAGTGGTAAATGCATACTACTGGAATATTGATACACTGTATATGTGCAACAACAACCCGATTACGTACAACATCGGGCCGGGCGGATTTCAATACACGGTGCAGTTTACCGATACCTCCGGAAACTTCCAGTTTATGCAGGTTCCGGGCGGCATATATGTAATGACACAGCCGGCGCAATATCTTTTTATTGGATATTACACCAGTTGCGGTGCACTCACCAGCCTCATCACGGTACTTGATTCGTGCAATGTACCTGTAAACAATGTGTGGCCGGGCGATTGCAACTACGATCTTACTGCAAACATGGCCGACGTGCTGAACATCGGTATCGGTTACAACACCAGCGGTCCGGCGCGTCCGAACGCAAGCAACCAGTGGTATGCACAACCGATGAGCGACTGGACACAAAACTTTGTGAACTGCAATTACAAACATGCGGATGCAAACGGCGACGGCCTCATCAATGTAAACGACACGCTGCCGGTTGCCCTGAACTACGGCCTCACGCATCCCTACAGCAATGTGCCGGAGCTTCCGGTAACTGCCAGCACACCCACGCTTGAGCTCGTTGCGAACTACGACACCTGCGGATTACAGACACTGGTAACCATTGACATCCGTATGGGCAACAGCAGCATACCGGTTGACAGCATTTACGGCGTAGCGTTCCGCCTTTCGTTTGAACCGCACCTTATTGATACGATGCTCACCGGTTTAACATTTGCAGGATCGTGGCTCGGTAACGTTGGTACAGACATGATCGGTTTTCAGAAACCGTTCCGCAGCACCGGCTTAATTGATGTGTGCGAAGTGGGGAACAACCAGCTCAACCGCTACAACGGCCAGGGTTCGGTGGGATCATTCCAGATTGTTACGACAGATAATCTTTCCGGCATCACCGTGCTGCATCTTGACCTGAGCCAGGTAACTGCGGTAACGCTTGACGGCATTGTACACCCGCTTACGCTGGTAAATGATTCGGTGATCATTGATCCGTCCGTTCCGGCTGGCATACACAACAAACCGGCAGCACCGGCCTTCCGGGTTTATCCGAATCCGGCAAACGAAATGCTTACTGTAAAAGGCGCAGCAGCCGGCAGCACCATTGAACTGGTGAATATGCTTGGCGAAGTGGTGCTGAAACAACAGGCCTCCATGGTTTCGCGCCTCGATGTGAGCCATGTCAGTGCGGGCGTGTATTTCATCCGCGTATCCGGCAGCAATGGCACACACACTGAAAAAATTTCGATTACGCGATAGGTATCCGACGGCAAACCGGGGTGAACAACGCACTGCAATTTTTTGTGGTGCGTTTTCATTTTACAGCTGCTACAAAATTAAAGCGGGGCTTCATTGTAAAAATGAAACCCCGCCTACCAAACCAACACACGGTAAGGGGTGTGTTAACCCAAAAACAAAACGGTTATTCTTTTTTCTCAAAAACAAGTGAACCTGAGTTGATGCAGTAACGCATGCCCGTCGGCGGCGGTCCGTCATCGAACACATGGCCTAAATGTCCGCCGCATTTTTTGCAGGTTACCTCGGTGCGTTTCATACCGAAACTGGTATCTACATGATAATCGCACGATGACGAATCGAACGGCATGGTGAAACTGGGCCAGCCGCAACCCGATTCAAATTTTTCGTCCGATAAAAACAGCAGCGTATTGCAGGCCGCACAATAGTATTTTCCTTTTTCGTGGTTGTCCCAGTATTTGCCGGTAAATGCACGCTCCGTTCCTTTTTCGCGCAGGATGTGATACTGTTCCGGCGTAAGTGTTTTTTTCCATTCTTCATCTGAACGGACAATTTGCTGCACGGTGTCGTTTTTGTTCATAGCGGTTGTTGTTGTAGTGGCATCGGCCGGTTTACCTGTTGATGGCAGGCTGGTATCTGTACTGCATGCGCCCAGCGACAAAAGTAAGATAACCGAAGCAAGTGTTTTGATCATTTTCATTGCCTTGAATTTACACCATGTACGGCAGGGCGGGCACAGCCGGTTTGTGTATTTACAAATATTAACAGCAATTTGTTCAGGGGGCACTGAAAAAAAGAGCCGGTAACGGGTTCAGTCGTTCCGGCTGCGGGAAGGAGAAATAATGCGGTTAAATACTTTTTTCGTTGGAAAAACGGTACTTCCAGGCCATGATATCGAAGCGACGTTTGCCGTCTTCGTTTTTGCGGGTATTGATGAGCACACGTCCTTTGCTTACTTTTTTCACAATAGCGCTGGTCCAGTCCCAGCCATCGGGTTCGCCGTGCTGCAGGGCGCTTACACCGGTTACCGGCTGTTCTGCTGCGGGCAGTTCCAGCTCAAAACGGTCAACAACCCAGGTGGATGCAACTTTTGCGATGGACGGAAATTCGTTTTCATCCGGTTTGCGGTTCACGGCAGCGATGGCTGTAACCGTATTTCCTTCCTCTGCATCCACCGGCAGCATGGTGCTGGCCGTACCGAATGCCGAAGCCGGAAGCTGTTGCAGCGGGCGGGTGCCGGCCGTAATCCACTCGTCTGTTGTATTTGCAGGTGGATTGTTGTTTACAGCAGCAACATAAGTGTTGCCAGTATGCTGTTCCGGAACATTGATTATTTCAGCAGTGCCGGTTTTGCCGGTGGCGGTGCGGCCGGTATGTGCCGAAGCCAGCGAAAGTCGGCTGCCGGTTATGTCATTGCTGGTGGCGAAGCGGATAATGCCGTAGCTGCCTGCAAACAGCAGCAGGATTGCTGCGGCGGCGCGCCAGGCGGTAAATACACCGGCGCCCTGTTTCCGTTTCAGCCCCATTTTATCCGGGTAAACAACGGACATGTCTGGTGATAAAACCGTTGCTGCAAAAAGTGCGAGTGCCTGTTTTTTCTCCGGGTGTGCCGCGATGTATTGTTCGAGTTGCCCGTTTTCAGCGCTGTTCAGGCGCTTTTCTGCAGCGGCGACAAACCATTCTTCTTCGTTTTCAGCGGTGATGGTGGTAGCGGCTTTTTTCAGCAGTGCTTTTTCGCTGAACACAATGGCTTCGGGCTGCAGGCGGGTGCGCTGATATAATTCGTACGTGGCGCGCTGGGCGGGAAACTGCTGCAGGAAAGCGGCAAGCTGGTTTTTCATTTCCGCATCGAGCAGGCCTTCGGCATCGGCAATAAAAATTTCTTCGCAGTTGATTTCGTTGATGGCCCGCGGCAGGTCGTCCACCCGTTTCAGTTCGTCTTTGTTGCCGTACGAAACAGAAAGGTCGTCCAGTGTAATTTCTTCAAAGCTGTTGAACACCTCGTGCAGATCAGGGTTTGCATCGAGAAAGGCAAAAAGCTGCTCTGCCTGGTGGGGTTCCAGGCGTCCCTCGTAATAATCGAGGAACCATGCTTCGCAGTTTTCGCGTGTGATCTTCATTTGTTAAACAACTTTGTCGAGACTTCCGATGTAATTTTTTAAAAAGGTGCGTGCCCTGAAAATATAGACTTTGACCTGTGATTCGCTGAGTCCGGTAATTTCACCGATCTCCTCGTAACTGTATCCTTCATAATCGCGGAGCATGATTACCGAGCGCTGCATTTCGGGCAGGCGGCTCACCGCTTCGTCGAGGATCTCTTTCAGATCGCTGTACTGGCGGTTGTGCGAAACGGCCATCATCGGCGCTTCTTCGATGCTTCCCTGCCGCTTGTCTTTCCGTATCGCATCAATCATGGTGCGGTACGCGGTGGTAAACATGTACGATTTGGCGTTTTTTGCCTCGGTTTCCGATACTTTCAGCCAGAGTTTTTCATACGTATCCTGGACAATGTCTTTTGCCTTGTCTTTATCCTTCACATTTTTAAGGATAAACCGGTAAAGACTGTCCGCATACATGTCAACACACTGGTTGAATTCTGCGATGGTCATTGTAAAAAGTTTCGTGCTTTTCGGGTGTAAGACGCCCCGCACAGGGTGAAAGTTACAGAATTTCATGTAACCACGAATACAATACTGGTTTTCAATCAAATACATTTGCAATCGAAGCCCTTTATGGTCTTTTATTTATTAATTTTGCTCTGCAAAAACATAACTATTTTTAACCCGTCACTATGAAAAAGCACATACTTTTATTTTTTTCCCTTTTTGGTCTTTTATTAACCAGCAGCCTGACAGCCTCCACATACTATTGGGTAGGCAATGGTGGAAACTGGTCGGATTACAATGCGCATTGGGCCACGACTTCGGGCGGTCTCATTTTCTTCAATCAGCCCCCTACAATTTCGGATGATGTTGTGTTTGATAATAATTCATTTACAGTTCCGGGGCAGATTGTTAATATAGACGGTTCAATTTCAACCTGCCGTTCATTTACAATACAACCAACTGTAACCAATTCACCGACATTTATTGCAGCTCCGGGACATACAAGCCTGCAGATTTATGGATCGTTCACACTTCAATCTTCAGTCTTATGGTCTTACAATGCAATATTAACATTTAAAGCAGCCAGTGGTATCCACACCATCAAAAGTGCCGGCAGGCAGATCAGCGAAATTGATCTTGAAAATACAAACGGAGCCTGGATACAAACGGATTCATTACCGGTTACAACGCTACGTATAAATGCGGGCAGTTTTTCTACTTCAAACTTCCCGCTGAAAGCCAGTGGTGTGTATTTCGGAACAACACAAGCCAATTCGTTTGATGCGGGAACTTCACGTATATATTGCGACGGCTGGGCTGCCTCCAGTTTCGGTATGTCAACCATTGATGCTGACAGCTGTACAATATCCGTAACAATCGGGTTTACCAATTCCGGCGGACGGGTTTTTAATAAAGTAATAGTTCCTTCCTATGCAACTGTCTGCAGCATCGGAACAGACAGTTGCACAATCGACAGTCTCATGATTTTTGGCCAGAATGTTTTTCTGAATGGCAGGAACAGTAATATTAACCGGTTTTACGCTCAGAATGCCATTACGGCCAACCAGCCCTCAACTTATCATACTGCGGAGTTTAGGGGAAATGTAGTGTTTGCTGCAAACGCATCCAGTACGTTCGATACGCTTTATCTTAACAATGGCGGAAGCACGCTTTCGCTGGCCTCCACTGCGATCATAACCATTAACGGAACAATCCGCACTTCCAGTGCGCCATGTGCCGGACTGGTGCGGATAATCTCAACCACATCAGGACAGCAGGCAACATTTCACAAAACATCAGGAGCGGTAATCTGTTCAGGACTCAGTCTCAAAGACATCAAAAAAACAGGTGCGGCAACATTCACTGCAAACAACTCTGTAAACGAGGGCAACGTGACAGGCTGGGTTGTGAATTCAATAAGTCCGCGAACGATCTACTGGGTTGGAAACAGCGGCAGCTGGACTGATGCTGCTCACTGGTCCAATATAAGTGGTGGTCCAGGTGGCGCATGTCCTCCGACACTTGTTGACAGCATTATTTTCGATGCTAACTCCATGTCAATTCCCAACCAGACAGTATCGATCAGCCAGCAGGTACTAAGCATATATTGCATAAACGCAATGGGGCTGAACTTTCCGACCATCTTTTCTTCCAATATGAATATTATTTGTACAGGAAGTCTGCAGTTGCCCTATAATTTGCAGTGGATTTCGGCAAGCAACAATATCCTGATGAGCGCAATTTCAGGAACGCATACCATTCAACTTGGCGGTAATCAATTTGATGATATCGTGTTTAACGGAACAGGCCGTTGGAACTGGCTTGATTCTGCTTACTGCAGCTATCTTACAATCAGCCGTGGCAGGGTAGATCTTCAAATGAATTTTCTGAGTTGCGAATATTTTTCATGTTCCCCGTCATCACCAGTAACACTAAAGATGGGAAATACCACGTTGCAAGCTTTATCCGCAACATTTGGAAGTTCATCCTTTTTAACTTTGGATGCAGACAGTTCACAAATCCGTGTTGCACAATCTTTTGTAAGCAGCGGCAACCATGTGTTTGACACTGTGATCTCTTACTATGCTAATCCTCTGACCACCGAATATATATTCCAGGCAGGTCAAATTAACCACCTGATTGTTGATCATAGTTCACGAACAGTCCAGAGCGGCGGTATTTTCAAAAAAGTGCAGGCCAATGAAAATCTGACACTTCGTGCTACAAACACTCATATTGAAAATCTGGATGCGCGTAAACATGTTTATTTGGAACTCGATGCAATCGTTGATACGCTGCGTCTGAATAATCCAAACTATGCGGTAACGCTGAAAACCTACAAGACACTTACCGTTGAAAGTATAATCGCATCCGGAAGTTGTTCCGGTACACTCACGTTGCAGTCTGCCGATGACTCATATATGCAATCCACTTCATCCCTGGATCAGGGGTTCATCGTATCTGCCTCCCCCTCCATAAATGTTGACGGCCTGCTGATCAGTAACATAGGTGCGTCGGGAGGGGCTGTATTTAATGCCACAAATTCAATTACAAACGGGATTGTAACCGGCTGGAACATAAGTAACACCGGAAGCGGAACTACTTACTACTGGATTAATGGCCAGGGGAACTGGTATGATCCGGCACATTGGTCTCTCACAAGTGGAGGTGCACCCGCATCCTGTATACCGCACCTCGATGATGATGTTGTTTTTGACGTCAACTCGTTTACATGGAATGATACGGTTAACCTGCTCGACGGTTCTGCTTTCTGTCACAATATTACATGTACAGGAATTAGTGTAACACCTGTTTTCTCAGGCACATTGTTTTACAGTCCTGCACCATTGGGAGGTATTTATATTTCAGGAAACATGCTGATACAGCCCGGTATAAGCTGGCCATACGAAGGCCGGACAAGCTTTGTAGGCCAGGAACGCGGACGACAAATCGCCGCAGGTGGAACACGTTTTACCAACGTACGTTTCGATGGCCAAGGCGGATCATGGATATTAACAGATTCGCTGGGGTACCAGTTTTATTTCTTGAATCATCGTGGATACCTGGACATAAACGGTCAAACGATTCGTGGCAATGCCGTTTTGGAACTTCAGGACACAACAGATCTGGGTGCAGCCAGCATCCTGATCGGTCAAAGCCTGTTCATAACCTATGGGCTGAACACATCCGGCCCTTTTTTCGATGCCGACAGTGCTTTCATCAGTTGCGGGGAGGTTAACGGCGACAGTCTGCTTATAATGCATCTCCATTACGACAACAGCAATAACATTAACTCGTTTCTCAATATTCCTTTGAGCCATGTTTCACTTTTTACATTATCAGGAGACGGAACCACGGACATAAATGGAACAGACAGTATGTATTTCGATAAAATAATAGCCGGAGCCCCGCTGCTTATCAGCAATGCACCTGTTCAAATTCTATATGGTGATTTCCGGGAAGACCTGACGATACAGACACACACAGCAATTGACACGCTTATTTTAAACAACCCCGGGTATAACTTCCTGCTCCCGGCCAATGACAGCGTAATTGTATCAGATCAGTTCCTTACAAACGGCAGCGCGGCACTTCCCATCAATATGACAAGCACTCAAAATGGCACCCAGGCAAATCTGCTGGTACTGTCGGACACCGTATGCATGGAGTATATGCGAATACAGGATGTTAATGCCACGGGAGGTGCTGTTTTTTACGCCGGATTTTACAGCACTGACTTTGGTAATAACACGGGGCTCAGCTTTACGGCCTGCTCGATCCCGGTTAGCACCGTTTGGCCAGGTGATGCCAATAATGATTTGACAGTTGACAACAGTGATCTGCTGAATATCGGCCTGGCATATAATGAATCCGGATTTGTTCGTCCGGGAGCAACCACAAACTGGCAGGCTGAAACATGTGTTGACTGGAACAGGATTTTTGGAAGCGGGCTTAACATTTCTCATGCAGACTGCGATGGCAACGGTATGATAGACAGTACCGACCTTGCAGCCGTTTATCTTAATTACGGCCAGACCCATCCACCAATTGCACCTCCGGGCAACCCGGCATCTGCACCCCGTTCAGGAGAGAATATTTTTCTGGACCCGTTTCAGTTTAATTATTCCCCCGGTGATTTCGTTACAATACCGGTTAAACTGGGTACATCTATTGATCCTGCGGATGACATTTACGGAACAGCATACAAAATCACATATGACAATTCGAAAATCATTTCGGGAAGTGTAAGTATCTCCTTTCCATCCAGTTGGTTTACACCTGCCGGTAACCGGATCAATTTGCAAAAAGATTTCTTTGGATCAGGAATTATTCATGGCAGCCAGTCGCGCATTAATCTGACAAATATTACCGGTGACGGAACTATTGCTTACCTCCATTTCCAGATCGACCCCGGTGCAAGCGGTCAGATTAACCTTGATATGATTGATGTTGTTGCGCTTGACAAGGATGAAAATCCGATTACCCTTATACCTGCAGGAACAATCATTTACATTATGCCTCCGCTTGCCGCTTCTGCTGATGAGTTTCATGCAAACGCCGAGGTTTACCCGAACCCTTCACCAGGCGACATCACGTTGCATTACCAGCTTAAAGTGAATACATCTGTAATGTTTTCTGTTTATGATCTGACTGGAAATTGTGTGTTCCGGGAAGCCGTGGAAAACCGCCCGGCAGGTGATCATAATATGACAATTGCTATGGCAAATCTCAGTGCGGGTATTTATACTTGCCGGTTTGCGGCAGGTGATTTTATACAAACGTTCAAACTGGTTAAAACGAATTAACCATCATCAAATGTGATCATAAAAAGAAAAGCGCCTAAACAATCGGGCGCTTTTCTTTTTGTTTTATCGGTATCCTCTTTGACAGTGCTAAAAATTCCCCCAGTTTTCCAGCTCAGCAGCAGTCCAAAGTTCCGGGAAGAAAATGCGGCGCTGGTACGAGGGGTGGAGGTACTTCTGCCATTCGCTGCCACCGGTTGCGGCTTTCATTTCGCCTTTTGCATTGAGGTAATGTTCGGCGGTGCGCAGGTGTTCCAGCGGCCATTTTACGTTGTAGGTATGGTCGAAATCGCGGAGTGCGTTTTTCAGTTCGGCGTACCCGGCCGAAGCAGGATCGAGTGCGTTAAACCGGTGCAGCAGGTTTTTGCCGCGCATGGTATCGGCCAGTTTCAGCAGACTTTCAAGATAACGTTCTTCAAACAGGCGCAGCATCTGGTTCTTCTTCCCTGTTTTACGGTCGAGGCCGGCGTCTTTCCAGTACAGGTGATCAAACAGTACGTTCAGGTCCTGCTCCGCATCCATTTTGCCTTTCACGCGGTGATTGAGCAGCAGGTGCACATCGGTACACATCAGCTCTACCATGCGGAACTGCGCGCTCTGGAAACCACTTGCCGGTGCAAGTGCGAGGCGGAATTCGTTGTACTGCTCGTAATCCATGCCTTCGCGCATCACCCCGAACGACTGCGTAAGTATTCCGGCGTAGCGGTTTACACGCTCCAGTTTGAGGCGGAAAAAATCGGCCGGCGGCGTTTCGCCATCCACCACCTGTTTAAGTTCATGGATGATGAGTTTGAGCATCAGCTCCGTTACCTGGTGGTACATGATAAAAATCGGCTCGTCGGGGTAAGCCGTTTTGGGCCGCTGCAGCGAAAGCAACGTATCCAGTTCCACGTAATCCCAGTACGTGAGCGGTTTGCTGTACAGCATGCCTTTCAGGTATGAGCCCGGATCCTGGCCTTCGGCCTGGTGTTTTTCATTGATAAGACGGAGGGTTTCCTGGATATCGGGACGGTTTTCCATAAAGTGTGCAGTTTAAAGCGGGTGCAAAATAGGAAAAGCCCCGCCGGGAAAAAAATGAGTTTGCTCATTGAACCGTAAACATGCAGAAGCCGCCACAAAAAAGCCCGGCAACTGCGGAAACAGCTGCCGGGCGGGGGATGTAAATTATGTTTGTTTATTTAACCAGGTTGAGCGGGTTGACCAGTCCGGAATAATTGGTCAGGTTCATTTTAATCGTACCTACTACGATGGAGGCTTCTGCGCGCACCGGGACGTGGTTGGCATCGTCGCTGATCCACACGTTCAGGTCTTCCTCGTGTTTGAACACGCGGCCGGTTTGTACCACGGGACGGAATTTGAGGCAGTTGATTTTACCGATGTCCGACTTGATGGTTTCTTTACCAACGTATTTGATTTTGAGCGGCCAGATTTCGTTATCCATAAAACAGGGGATTTCGAACACGTCGCCTTTTTTGGCTTTGCTGAAATCCATGCTGCGGGCGTAATAGAACGACGAAATCATATCCTGCACATACTGCGGCACAGTCATCGGTTTTCCGTCAGACATCACTTTGCCGTTTTTGTGGTCGTACACCTGTTTCTGGTTGATTTTAAAACCACCTTCATCCACCTGGCGAATGAACACAATCGGCGCCATGGCTTCTTCGTCAATGTACGACTCATAACGGTCGCGCACTTTGAAAAACCAGTCGAAACTGCCGCGCGAGTACCCGCGTCCGATCACGTGATAGGTATTGCGGCCGCTGATCTGTTTGTTTTCGTTTTCCACCGTAATAACGGCTTCACCGGCGTTGATGAGGCCGTAGTGCATACGGTATTTCAGTTCTTCGCCGCGTTTGAAGGCCTTGTTGGTTACTTTACGCAGTTCTTCTTTGCCGCTTACAGCGGAATCTTTCTCCCCGGACTGCACGAGTTGGGCTCCTGTGCCTCCCCAAACCGGGAAAGCAACCGCAGAAGCCAGTGTGATGATGAATCGTTTCATTTTGCAAGAAGCGTTTGTTACTATCTGGCAAACGACATGCCAATAAACGTGGCAGACCGCTGTCAGCTTACCAAAATACGGATTTCCAGGGGAAAAGGTTGGAATCATTTCCCCAGAAAACACCCCAAAAGGGAATACAAGCTCCTTAAAAGAACCGCAGTCCCCGTAAAAAATCGTTTTAAAAAAAACGATGGTTTATAGCAGACATCTTACATTTAGTGGCAGCGGCAGGAGGCAGTGGCAGTTGTGTTTTTGTAAGGAACAGATTCATATTCTGAAATACCTGCCGACTGCTACTGCTGCCTGCCACTGCCACTAATTCCGGGATGTCTGTTTTAAAAGAACTTTTTACACCACAATGTTAATAATGCGGTTGGGCACCACGATCACCTTTTTCGGGGCTTTACCTTCGAGCCATTTCTGGATTTCTTCACCGGTCATTACTTCTTTTTCGATGTCGGCTGGCGAAAGTCCAACGGCTACCGTTTGTTTGAAACGCACTTTGCCGTTAATCTGCACCGGGTAATCGAAACTGCTTTCGGCCAGGTACTGTTCATCAAACGCCGGGAAGGTTTCAGCAGTGATGCTGTTACTGTGACCGAGTTTTTCCCAGAGCTCTTCGGCGATGTGCGGCGCAAAGGTGGAAAGCGCAATCGTAAGCGGTTCGAGCACCGCGCGTTTGTTACACTTCAGGTCGGTGAGTTCGTTGCAGGCAATCATAAACGTACTTACGCCGGTGTTAAACGCCATGCGCTCGATGTCTTCGTGCAGTTTTTTCAGCGCCTTGTGTAAGGTTTTCAGTTCGGGTTTGGAAGCAGCTTCGTCTGACACGCTGAAATTGTTCTGCGCATCATGAAACAAACGCCAGTAACGGCGCAGGAAATTGTGCACCCCGCTGATGCCGTTCGTATTCCACGGCTTGGCCTGGTCGAGCGGACCGAGGAACATTTCGTACATGCGGAGCGTGTCGGCACCGTATTGATCGCAAACCGAATCGGGGTTTACGACGTTGTGCCAGCGTTTCGACATTTTTTCTACTTCGCTGCCGCAGATGTATTTTCCATCTTCAAGTATAAACGTTGCATCTGCAAATTCAGGACGCCATGTTTTGAAACGTTCGATGTCAAGCACTGTGTTGTCAACCATATTCACATCAACATGCAATGCGGTTGTATCGTGTTCTTTGCGTAATCCGAAAGAAACAAATTCATTGGTGCCGTTGATGCGATATACGAGCTGCGACGTGCCCTGTATCATCCCCTGGTTCACCAGCTTCTTCGCCGGTTCTTCTACCGGAATTTTCCCGATGTCGTAGAGGAACTTCGTCCAGAAACGTACATACAATAAGTGACCGGTGGCGTGTTCTGCACCGCCGATGTACAAATCAACCTGTTTCCAGTAATTGATCGCATCAGCCGAAGCAAACGTATTTTCGTTTTTCGGATCCATGTAACGCAGGAAGTACCAGCTGCTGCCGGCCCATCCGGGCATGGTGGTCCATTCGTAATCGTACTGGCCGTTGTACTTCCAGTCTTTTGCGCGGGCCAGGGGCGGTTCACCGGTTTCGGTGGGTAAAAATTTATCTACTTCCGGCAGCACCAGCGGCAGTTCGTTTTCGCTGAGCGGAGTCGGAATTCCGTCTTTGTAATAAATCGGGATCGGTTCGCCCCAGTAGCGCTGGCGGCCGAACGCAGCATCGCGCAGGCGGAAGTTTATTTTTCCTTTTCCGAAACCGCGTTTTTCAATTTCTTCAATCGCGCGGCGGATGGCGGCTTTTACGTCCAGGCCATTTAAAAAATCGGAATTGATGCAGGTGCCTTCTTTGTCATCGTACGATTGTGCGGTAACATCAGCTGCTCCATCTTTCGGTTGAATGACCTGCGTGATGGGCAAACCAAAATGTTTTGCAAACGCATGGTCGCGGCTGTCGTGGCCGGGAACCGCCATTACTGCACCGGTTCCATAACCGGCCAGTACGTACTCACCGATCCACACGGGCACACGCGCACCGGTAAACGGATGCAGCACATACGCGCCGGTAAATTGTCCGCTCACCGTTTTTACATCGGCCTGGCGTTCGCGTTCCGATTTATTTTTGGCCACGTTTACGTACGCATCCACCGCTGCGCGGTATTCATCGGTAGTAACCACGTTCACCAGTTCGTGTTCCGGCGCAAGTGTTACAAACGAAACCCCGAACACCGTATCAGGCCGTGTGGTAAACACCTCCACTACCCCATCGTGTTTTTCGAGTTTGAAACGGATGGAAGTGCCTTCACTTTTCCCGATCCAGTTGCGCTGTGCATCTTTCATGCTTTCGGTCCAGTCGAGTGCATCGAGGTCTTTCAGTAAACGGTCGGCATAGGCGGTAATGCGCATGCTCCACTGCGGCATGCGTTTGCGTTCAACCGGGTAACCGCCGCGTTCCGAAACGCCGTCTTTCACTTCGTCGTTGGCCAGCACGGTGCCCAGCTGCGGACACCAGTTTACCCAGGCTTCGCTGAGGTAGGCCATGCGGAAGTTCATGAGAATGCCGGACTTTTCTTTTTCTGAAAACCCGTTCCAGGCCTCCGCTGTAAACGGCTGCACATCGTGTTCAATGTCGCCGGTTAAAAATTCGTGCGCTTCGCCTTTAAATCCTTCGGATTGAAAAACAGCGATGAGCGTGTCAATGGATTCTGCTTTTTTTGATTTGCAGTTGTACCACGATTTGAAGAGCTGCAGAAAAATCCACTGTGTCCATTTATAATAGTTCGGCTCGCAGGTTTTTACCTGGCGGTCCCAGTCGAAACTGAAACCGATTTTGTCCAGCTGTTCGCGGTAGCGGGTAATGTTTTCCTGCGTGGTTTCGGCCGGGTGGCGGCCGGTTTGTATGGCATACTGTTCAGCGGGCAGGCCGAAGGCATCGTAGCCCATCGGGTGCAGTACATTGAAACCGTTCAGGCGTTTGTAGCGTGCGTAAATATCAGACGCAATGAAACCGAGCGGATGGCCTACGTGCAGGCCAGCACCGGATGGATACGGGAACATGTCAAGCACATAAAATTTCGGCTTGCTGTTGTCGTCGGTTACGCGATAAGTGTTACGTTTTCGCCACTCATCCTGCCACTTTTTTTCGATTGCTCTGAAATCGTATTCCATATAATTCACAGGTGTTTCAAGGACGACGAAGGTACGGAAATTCGGTAAATGGATGGCATCGTTACCCTGCTTTAAAACATGCAGCCAAAAATGCACGGCAATGGGTTTCGGACATTTTTTATTATATTTGAATTGGTTCTCCCGCAGCACGAATTAAACCTACTCCTCTCATGAAATCATTTTACGCATTAGTCTTCTGCTGTTTTGGGTTAAACGCCGGTGCACAAACGTATCTGACGATTCCTGATTCCAATGCAACCTGGTCGGAATCGTATGCTGTTTGCAACCCGCCGCTGGGTTCACAGCAGTCCACCACGTACGAACTGTATTCGCTGGGCGATACTGTCATCAACACGTTTACGTACAAAAAGATTTATGAGTCGGGGCATGGCAAGAACAATTTCTGCGGCATTTTCCCGAACACCGTTCCGCCTGATTTTACTTTTCAAAACCAGTTGCATGGCTACATCCGCGAAAGCGGCAACGGAAAAGTGTATTACCGTTCGGCGCAGATGAGTTCCGACACCTTGTTGTTTGATTACAACCGGCTTATTCCGGGGCAGCAGTTTCCGAACTGTTACCTTTACGATTCATTGCTGCGGGTCAATTCAAACGGCGATCTGCAGCAGTTTTATGTTACGTTTATTGATACCATTGCCTACAACAGCCAGCTGCGCCGCAGGTACAACCTTGTGGGATACAGCCTCAACGACACGGCCACACAAACACTTGGTTCGATCATCGAAGGCATCGGCAGTTCGTTCGGTCTCACTAATCAACTTTTTTATCAAAGTGGTTTCGGACCTGCACGTGATGGTGCATTGTATTGTTACCGGGAAGACAATCAGCCCCAGCTGCTCATCGGCATGGGAAATTCCATGGGCTGTTTTACATTTTATGGCATTACGGAAGCGGCACAAAAACCACTTTCATTTACGTTGCAGCCGAACCCGACCGAACGGAATTTCCGGATTCAAATGCCCGAAGACTACTCCGGATCGGCCGAACTTATCATCTACAACCTGCTGGGGCAGCCGGTTTACCGGGTAAATAAAATCACATTTAACGGCACCAACAGCATTTTTGTTGACGTGGAAAATATGCCGCCGGGTATTTACAATGTGCATGTAAATCCGTCGCAGGGGCGGCCGGGCACACAGCGGCTGGTGATCCGCTGAACGGGGTTTTCAACAGTACAGGTGTTTACATCTTGCCGGGTAAGGCCGGAAGCGGGCGGACGGAATATGTAGTTTTGTTTTCAAACTAGCATAAACCGTGTCCAATTCGAGCCGTTTCAGTATCCGTTCCTCTTCGTTCACCATTGTGCTGAGCATTGCGCTGGTGCTTACCATGCTCGGGCTGCTCTGCCTCATATTGCTGAAGGCCAAGTCGCTTTCGGATTATGTGAAAGAAAACATCATCATTACTGTTTTCTTAGATGAGAACTCAAAAGAGTCGGACATTATTTCGCTGCAGAAAAAAATAGACGCTTCGCCCTACCGCCGATCATCGGTGCATGTTACCAAGGAAGAAGCCGCCAAATCGCTGCAGGAAGAACTGGGCGATGATTTTATCCAGACGCTGGGTTACAATCCGCTCGAACCTTCCATTGAAATTTCGCTGAAAGCAAATTACGCCAACAACGACAGCATTGCGTGGATTGAAAAAGAGCTGCGCAGCGACATCAAGGTAAAAGATGTGCACTACCACAAAAACATGGTGAGTGCGATGAACGAAAACGTAAAAAAATGGAGCATCGGCCTGCTCGTGTTCAGCGGGGTGCTGCTGCTGATTGCGATTGCGCTGATCAATAATACGATCCGGCTTTCGATTTATTCCAAACGGTTTCTCATCCGCACAATGACACTGGTGGGTGCCACGCAGCGTTTTATCCGCCGGCCGTTTGTACTGAGCGGCATCCGCAACGGTATTTTTGGTTCAATCCTGGCGATTGCTTTTGTAAGCGGCATCATCTACGGCCTCGACCAGGTTCCCGATTTTCATGACCTGTCGGTTGCAGAACCTCAAACGCTGCTGGTGCTTTTCGGACTGATTACGTTGCTGGGCATTGTAATCACGTGGATAAGCACCACGCTGAGCGTACGGAAGTACCTGCGCCAGGATATGGATGCGCTGTATAAGAACTAATGGCAGCCTTCTTCGACTCCGCTCAGAATGACTGCCATTCGTTTGTTTTAGATCGGATATCCTGCGGCGAGGCGTGGTATTGTTAAGAAACCCAAAACGGGCGCGGAAATGAGAAAACTTTGTATCTTCGCGAACCATGTCACAAAAAACTACGAAAAAAGACCAGAAACCGCAGCCGAACCAGCCTATGGCTTTTGGCCGTGATAACTACATCCTGCTGCTTGCAGGCGTTGTGATCCTGATCATCGGTTACCTCCTGATGGTTGGCGGCGGAACCGATAACCTGAACGAATTTAAAAAGGAAGAATTATTCAGTGACCGCCGTATTACCGTTGCACCGGTTACCTTGCTGATTGGTTTTGGTGTGGTGCTTTACGGCATTATGAAAAAGCCCCGCGAATAAACATTCCTGAATAACAACATAAAGCCGGAACTGTTCCGGCTCTTTTTTTAACTGCATTTTTCGTTTTCACCATGACATTAGGCCAGGCCATCACACTTGCTGTTGTTGAAGGTATTACCGAATACCTCCCGGTTTCTTCTACCGGCCACATGATTGTTACTTCGTCGGTGCTGGGCATTGGCTGCGACAACTTTACCAAACTGTTTACCATTGCCATTCAGCTCGGCGCCATTCTCGCTGTGGTGGCTTTGTACTGGCGCAAATTCATCAACCTGCGCGATTACCGGTTTTACCTGAAGCTGGGCATTGCTGTAATTCCCGCGCTGATATTCGGCAAACTGCTCGATGATTTTATTGACTCGAAACTGGGTAACCCCGTGTTTATCGGCTGCACGTTGCTGGGCGGGGGCATATTGCTGCTGTTTGTTGACAACTGGTTCCGCAATCCGAAGATCAAAAGTGAATCTGAAATTTCGTTCCTGCGTGCGTTTTTCATCGGCTGCTGGCAGGTGCTGGCGGTGCTGCTTCCCGGCCTGAGCCGCAGTGCATCTACCATCATCGGCGGTATGCAGCAAAAACTGACGCGTGATGTGGCTGCTGAGTTTTCGTTTTTCCTGGCGGTGCCTACCATGCTTGCGGCAACCGGTTATTCGCTTTTTCTGAAAGACTGGGTGGAAGGCGGCGTTTCACAGAAAGGATATCAAATGGTGCTCGCTTCTTCCGACAACACCATGGCGTTTGCGGTGGGCAATCTCGTTGCTTTTATCGTGGCCGTTATCGCGGTGAAATTATTTATCGGCATGGTTAAAAAATTCGGCTTCCGCATCTGGGGCATTTACCGCATCGTGGCCGGTGCTGCCGTGCTCATTATTTATCTCACCAACGCGATTACCCTCCAGGTATGTTGAACGGCAAAACGGAATTCGATTTTGCGGAAGGCGAAATGCTGCCCGTAAACAAGCCGCTTACATGGACCTCGTTTAACGTAGTAAGCCGTGTGCGCGGCATGCTGAAACACAAGCTGCGGCTGAAACTGAAAGTAGGCCACGCCGGCACACTCGATCCGCTGGCTACCGGGCTGCTGATTATTTGCACAGGAAAATTCACCAAAAAAATAGACACGTACCAGGCGCAGGAAAAAGAATACACCGGCACGTTTTGCATTGGTGCCACCACACCCTGTTTCGACCTGGAGAAACCGGTTGACGAAACGTTCCCGGTAGCCCACATTACCGACGAAGCCATTTATGCCGCGGCGCAACAATTTACCGGGAAAATACAACAGGTTCCGCCACTGTTTTCGGCCATCAAAGTAGATGGTAAACGCGCTTACGATCTTGCCCGCTCCGGCGATGAAGAAACGGTGCTGAAATCGCGGGAGATTGAAATTACTGCATTTGACATTACACGCATAACACACAACGAAAACACCATTGATGTGGATTTCCGCGTGGAATGCAGCAAAGGAACCTACATCCGTTCGCTCGCGCGCGATTTCGGCATTGCGCTTGGCAGCGGCGCGCATCTTACTGCACTGTGCCGCACACGCATCGGCGAGGTACGTCTTGCAGACGCCGTTACGCTGGAGCAACTGCAGGCTTTGGTGGATGCGTTACCGGAACCGGTTCGCGAAAAGAAATAAACTGCTATCAGCGAATATTCCTGATCGCATCTGTCCAAAAAAAGTAATAAATATTTGCTCCATTTGTCAGAAAGGATTTGTGCCTTCCGGGTTAAACAAGGAAGCCGGAAAGCCTAATGATCTTCACTTTTTCAATTTACTGGATTTGTTCATCTGAAGATCTGGCCGGGCTCTTCTTTCACTACTTTTTTGCTCGCCCAAAAAAGTAGCCAAAAAAAGGCGCCACGAGCGAAAACCAGCACGTGCACTGGCATTGCTCATATCTTTTCATCAACCATTTACCTGATCCACACATCCATTCTTCGCTTTCTTTCGCACACGGGCACATGCTGGTTCACACCGCTCGTGGACGGTCTCCCCGCGTGGTTCGATCATGGATCAGGATTCAGAGATTGTTTCAGACGATTTTGATATTGGATAAGACATTAGTGCTGAAAGCAGTTATGGATGCAATGCCCGTACCAACAGGAAGCGCGAAATAACCGTCTTTCCGGGGTGCCGGAAAAAATAAAAACCAAACTTTTTTCGTGATTTACTTGACAAGGGGGGTACGACAAGGGTATATTTGCGCGCAATTAAAAACAGGGCAAACCGGAACACGCTGAATAACAGGGAATTATTCACATGATTCTGCCCCCTGCACCACAATTTAAAGCTGCTTCATGAAACTTTCACAATTTAAGTTTGCGCTTACCCGTGATTTTGTGGCGGAGTATCCTGCCAAAAACCGCGACGAATCGCGCCTGATGGTGGTGAACCGCCAGACGGGCAAAATTGAACACAAATTATTCAAAGACATCATCAATTACTTTGACGATGGCGATGTAATGATTCTCAACGATTCGAAAGTATTCCCTGCCCGCCTCTACGGAAACAAGGAGAAAACAGGAGCCAAAATTGAAGTGTTCCTGCTGCGCGAACTCAACCGCGAAAGCCGCCTGTGGGACGTGCTGGTTGATCCGGCCCGCAAAATCCGTATCGGCAACAAACTGTATTTCGGCGAAGACGATTCGCTCGTAGCTGAAGTAATTGACAACACCACTTCGCGCGGCCGTACCCTGCGCTTTTTGTTCGACGGTCCGTACGAAGAATTTAAAAAGACCATCAACGAACTCGGCAACACACCGCTTCCGAAATACATCCGCCGCCCGCTGCAGCCGGAAGATGCTGAACGTTACCAGACGGTATATGCCAAAGTGGAAGGCGCTGTTGCTGCTCCCACCGCAGGTATGCACTTCAGCCGCGAACTGCTGAAACGCCTCGAACTGAAAGGTGTGAACTTTGGTATGCTTACACTCCACGTGGGCCTGGGCAGTTTCCGCCCGGTAGAAGTGGAAGACCTTACCAAACACAAAATGGAATCGGAGCAGGTTGAAATTCCGCAGTCGTGCGCCGATATTGTGAACGATGCCAAACGCAAAAAGAAACGTGTGTGCGCCGTGGGAACAACCTGTATGCGTGCCATTGAAACGTCGGTTTCGACGGACAGCATGCTGAAACCGTATGCCGGCTGGACAAACAAATTTATTTTCCCGCCTTACGATTTCCAGATTGCCAACTGCATGATCACCAACTTCCACGCGCCGGAATCGACGCTGATGATGATGGTGTGTGCGTTCGGCGGTTACGACCTGATTATGAAAGCCTACAAAGAAGCGGTAAAAGAAAAATACCGTTTCCTGAGCTACGGCGACGCCATGTTAATCATCTAACCCGGAAAACGGTTGAACTACTTCGCCATCATTGTTGCAGCAGGTCGTGGTTCGCGAATGAACACGCCTGTTCCGAAACAATTTCTGAAACTCAACGGAAAGCCTGTATTGCTTCACAGCATACAGGCTTTTTATAATTTCAACCCGGACACTAAAATCATCCTGGTACTTCCGGCCGATCAGTTCGATCAGTGGGAACGCATCAAAGGCGAGTACCATCCCGATGCAGACATCCGCGTGGTGGCCGGCGGTGAAACGCGTTTCGAATCGGTGAATAACGGGTTGAAACTGGTTCCGGATGATGCGAACAACCTGGTGGCCGTGCATGATGCGGTGCGGCCGCTGGTGAGTATAAAAACAATTGTTACCGCTTTCAAAGCGGCTGAACGTTACGGCAGCGGAGTGCCTGCAATCCCGCTGAACGATTCCATCCGCATGATTGAATCGGCTTCGAGCATTGCGGTTGACCGCAGCAAATACTGCCTTATTCAAACGCCGCAATGTTTTCTTGCGCCGCTGCTCAAGCGTGCGTATCAGCAGGAATATAAATACACATTTACCGATGATGCGTCCGTGGTGGAATCAACCGGTGAAACGATTCGTCTTGTAGATGGCAATACCGAGAACCTGAAACTGACCACGCCCATTGATATGGCGCTGGCAGAAGCACTGATTGCTTACCGCTTACAGCACGCGAACGACCTCACCGGCGGCACGCATTCGTAAATCATCGCCGAGGTTTTTGAGTTGCAGTACGCCCGGCTTTTTCCCTTTTTCAAACGTACCGATTTTATCCTGCATGCGCAGGGCTTCAGCACCGTTTGCCGTTGCCCATGTGAGCAGCTGCACCGTTGTAACCCAAGGTGCTGCGGCAGCAATCGTTTTCATTTCATCAAGAATAGATAACGTATCATTCGATGCAAGGCTGTCGGTACCGAGTGTGATTTTTACACCGGCTTCGGTAAAAAGTTTGTAATCGGGCAAAGTGTTTTCAATGTACAGGTTTGCATTCGGACAGAAACACCAGTACAGGTTTTTGTGTGTCTGTGTTGCATACGCAATATCAGCAGCCGTTGAAAACGTGTTGTGCACCAGCAGCAGCGGGCTGTCGGAATACAGTTCATGCAGGTACGACTGCAGTGCGCTTTTGCCTTTCGGTTTGAAAAAGGAAATGTCCATGTTCAGAAACGCAAAGAGTTCGTTCACACGCCCGGTTCCTTTTTCAAAAAATTCGTTTTCCGAAGCGCTTTCCTGGTTGTGAATGGTTATCGGTGTTTGTTCCACCGTATGCACGTATGCAATCATGCGCATCAGCTCCGGCGAAACGGAATAGGGCGCGTGCGGTACCAACGAATTGGGTAACGTTCCGAATTGTTTGCGCAGCTCCTGCCCGAACTGCAGCGCTTCTTCAGCGCGGGCCGGATCGAAACCGAGCAGTTCGATAAACGAATGGTAGTGCAGGCGCTGCTGTTGTTTCACCGTCAGCGTATCAGTCGTGTTGCAGATGTCGCCTACGGCCACAATGCCGTTGCGGTACATTTCTTCGTCCGCATCTTTTGCGGCCTGCTGAATCTGTTCCGGGGTAAACGTATTGCGTTTCGGAATCAGTTCTTTTGCAAAGCCCACGAAACCGGTGTGTTTTGTGATCTGTCCACGCAGGTGCGACAGTTCGAGGTGGCAATGCGTGTTGATGAAACCGGGGCAAAGCACACCTCCGTACACTTCCACACCGGCACTGCCCGCTTCCGCAATCGGAATGATGCCCATTACAACACCGTCATCGTCAGTAACGAGGCAATGGTGTTCAAGCATACCGGTGTGAGCGGAGAAAATATAATCGGCTGTAAGTTTGCGCATGATGTGCAAAGGTAACGGAAGCATTCCGAACGCGTGTTACACTTGTGCAGCTTTCCGGAAAACAAAGCGGGCAGCGGGGCGAAGCGCATCGCGTTGCTTTTCGTACCTTTGCACCCATGTCAGCCGCGAAAAACAATATCCGCCACCTGAGCCAGGACGAAATCAAGGCCTTTTTCACCGAAAAGGGCGAACAGGCGTTTCGTGCCAAGCAGGTATATGAATGGCTCTGGAAAAAATCGGCGCACTCGTTTGAGGCGATGACCAACCTTTCGAAAGGCACGCGCGAGCTGCTCGATCAGCATTTTGTGATAAACGCCGCCTGCGTGGATAATTTCCAGGTGAGCAGCGACCGCACAATCAAAAGCGCGTTCCGGTTACACGATGGTAATATTGTGGAAGGTGTGCTCATTCCCACCGATACACGCATGACGGCCTGCATCTCGTCGCAGGTGGGCTGCAGCCTTACCTGTAAATTCTGCGCCACCGGCCGCCTCGCACGCCTGCGCAACCTGGATGCGGACGAAATTGTGGACCAGGTGGTGCTGATAAAAAAACAGGCCGAAGAAAATTACAACCAGCCACTTACCAATATCGTGTACATGGGCATGGGCGAACCGCTGCTGAATTACCGCAGTGTGCTCGAATCAGTGGAAAAAATTACTTCGCCCGAAGGCCTCGGTATGAGCCCGCAGCGCATTACGGTTTCCACGGCCGGCATTGCCAAAATGATTAAAAAGCTGGGCGATGATGAAGTGAAATTTAACCTCGCGCTTTCGCTGCACGCCGCCAACGACGAGAAGCGGAACAAAATTATGCCGATTAACGAGCAGAACGCACTTGATTCCCTCGAAGAAGCACTCAATTATTTTTACGATAAAACCGGCACCCGCGTAACGTTTGAGTTTATCGTGTTCCGCGATTTCAACGACAGTCCGCGCGATGCGCAGGAGCTGGCACAGTTCTGCCGCAAGGTTACGGCCAAAGTAAACATCATTGAATACAACCCGATTGACGACGGGGAGTTTCAGCAAACGTTACCGCAACGCCTCGATGTGTTTAAAAACATTCTCGAAGACAAAGGCGTAATTGTAAACGTGCGCCGCAGCCGCGGCAAAGACATTGATGCGGCCTGCGGACAGCTGGCCAACAAAAACGAAGCCGCGCTGAAACAGCCGGTGAAAAAGAAGGCGGAGTAAAAAGTATTCTCCATTCATTTAAGTTTTGCGGTAAGCGGTGGTTTCTTACATTTGAATACCATAACCATAGCGATGCAAAAAACGTTACTCTTTTTTCTTACGGGTTTCCTGTTCCCTTTCTTCAGCAACGCACAAACCTGTACCGATGCGAGTGTTGAACTTACCGCGCAGGTTCAAAATACGCCACCTAAAATTACCCTGAACTGGGTGAGCAACAGCGGTGCAACAGCACACATCATTTACCGGAAACTGAAAACCGGTACCAGCTGGGGAAGCCCGATTGCCAACCTGGGCGGAACAATCACACAATACATTGATTCAGCAATCAGCGCAGGCGTTTATTACGACTATAAAATTCAGCGCAACGGTTCCGTTCAGGCATACGGGTATATCAATTCCGGGATTGAACTGCCCGCCATTGAAACACGCGGCAAACTGATTCTGCTGGTTGACAGCAGCATGGCTACGCCGCTTGCAGCAAAAATTACACGGCTGCAGAATGACCTGGAAGGTGATGGCTGGACCGTAATCCGTCACGACATTTCGCGCACAGCAGCGGTAACAACCGTTAAAGCACTTATTGTTGCTGATTACAATGCAGATCCTGCAAACACCAAAACTGTTTTTCTTTTCGGCCGCATCCCGGTTCCGTACAGCGGTAATATTTATCCCGACGGGCATCCCGATCACGAAGGTGCGTGGCCGGCCGATGTGTATTATGCCGAGGTGAACGGAAACTGGACGGATAATACGATAAACAATACGGTTGCGAATGATCCGCGTCACCACAACGTTCCCGGCGACGGCAAGTTTGACCAGAGCCAGCTGCCCAGTGATGTGGATTTACAGATCGGCCGAGTTGATTTTGCAAACATGCCTGCGTTTTCTGCAGGTGAACAGCAACTACTCGAAAACTATTTAGACAAAGATCACGACTACCGTCATAAAGTTTTTACAGCAACACACCGCGCCGTGATTGATGATAACTTTGGTTATTTCAGCGGCGAAGCATTTGCAGCTACGGCCTGGAAAAATTTCAGCCCGCTGGTGGGCACAGCGAACGTGAGCGCCGGCGATTATTTTACAACCATGACCGGCAACAGCTACCTGTGGGCGTATGGCTGCGGCGGCGGAACGTACACAAGCGCAGGCGGCATTGGTTCTACCAGCAACTTTGCGTCTTCCAGCCTCGAAGGCATTTTCAGCATGTTGTTTGGCAGTTATTTTGGCGACTGGGATGCAACCGATAATTTTTTACGTGCGCCACTTGCACAGGGAACCACGCTTACCAACGTGTGGGGCGGCCGGCCGCACTGGGTATTTACACACATGGCCATGGGCGAACCGATTGGTTACGATGCCCGCGTAAGTCAGAACAACATCGGCTTGTATTTCGCAAGTTATGGCGGCCGCATGATTCACAACGCACTGATGGGCGATCCGACGTTGCGTAACGATGTGGTTGCCCCGGTAACGGCGGTAGTTGCAACGGCTTCGGGAACGAACTGCAATATTGCCTGGACGAGTTCACCCGATGCGACTGCGGGGTATTACATCTATATGAAAAACGATACGATGACGGAATATGTGCGCATCAATAATGCACCGGTGATGGGTAATATTTATACGGATACGTGCCTGCTTTATCCCGGCGTTTACACCTACATGGTGCGCGGATTAAAAATGGAAAATTCGCCGAGCGGTACGTATTACAATTTAAGCCAGGGCATTTCCGACACCGCGTGGAACAGCAATTACCTCGTGGTAAACGCAGCCGCAACGTATTCCGCTGCCGGTAATGTTATCACGTTTACGAACAGCAGCACCAACGCCACCACCTACGCCTGGGATTTTGGTGACAACAGTACAAGCACCCAACAAAATCCGACGCATCCGTATCTCGACGGCAGCTATACTGTAACACTGATTGCAGGTAACGGCTGCGATGCTGATACGATTACCATCCCGGTTGTGATTGCAACGGGCATTCACGACATTACTGCGGATGCATCACAGCTGCAGATTTTCCCGAATCCGTCGAATGGCCTGTTTACACTTTCGCTGGAAAACAGATCGCTGTATCCTGCAACACTGGCGGTTTACAGCAGCACCGGTGCCTGTGTGTATAACCTGCCGGTTCAGTCGGATAAAACTGCGGTTGATTTATCGCAGCTGCCTTCGGGGATGTATTCGCTGCTGCTGCGTACAGAAAGCGGGGCGCTGCTGCACAAACGGATTGTGTTGAACCGCTGCGTGCGTTAATGCAGTACCAGCAGCTGTAAATTAGTGCTGCGGCATGCGGGCAGCTTGCGAACAAAAACGAAGCGGCGCTGAAACAGCCGGTGAAGAAGAAGGCGGAGTAACCGTTTGCTGTTTTTTAAATTCCGGGTGTTACTTTTCTAATTGGTGTGGGTTATAGCAATACGTTGAATTGCTATAACCGAACAAACACCTTTTGTTATGCCCGCTTCTCCCCGCTCCAGCCTGCCGCCGCTGCGAAAACTGATTACGCTGTTTTTGCTCATCACCTCCTTTTTTGCGTGCAACCTTGCCTTTGCGCAGGATTGTCTTTCTTCGATCAGTATTACGCTCAAAGACATCAATACCGGCGGTTATCATGTCGGGCAGACAGTTACGTTACGCAGTAAAGCCGACGGAAAAACATATACGGCAATTAGTGACAATGCCGGGCTTGCGGTACTGAAAGTGCCCTGCAGCGTGGTGTATGAAATCACCGTTTCCAATCATACGGAAACAAAAGAAATGTCGGCACCATCATCGGCTTCGGGCAGGGCGATGCGTACGCTTACTTATCCGGCCGACATGATTGCAGCGCAAAAACTCTTTGAAGCATCGCCCGAAGAAAAAGCAGCCATTGATGCCACTGCGGATGCCTTTCCTGCTGTTACCCTGCTGAAAAGCCCGGTGATGGCGCAGCCCCAGCCTGCCGATCATTTCCGGAAGATTACGCTGGAGCTGAAAGATGTTGATGGCAAACCGCTTGCGGGAGAAGTCGCAACATTTATTGGTGAAAAAAGAAAGAAAAAAGTGGAAGGCACTACCGGTCCAAATGGCATTCTCATTATTTATCTTCCAAAAGGCGATACCTACCTGCTCGATTTCAAACACAATCCGGGCTACGCGAAGGAAGAGTGTGAATACGCCAAAGGATCAGCCGAATCATTGCTCCGGCTGAGTTACCTCGGCACCCGTGAAATTGAACGGCGAAAAGCAGAAGAGGCCAGGCGGATTGCCGAAGAAGAAAAAAGATTGAAAGAAGAAGAAGCCCGGTTTGCTGCTGAATGCAAAAAACTCGGCATCACCATTGAAGAAGGATTAAAACGCAAAGCCGAAAGTTACTCACGCAGCTATGGAAATTTTAACGACACCGTTATCCGTGCAGTGCTGAACAGGAATAAATGGTCTGAAAAATTAATTGTATGCGATCTTACCGGCAGTATGATCCCCTACGCATCGCAACTTTCGGCCTGGTACCAGCTGAATTATGCAAAAGAAAAAAACCTGCAGTTTGTGTTTTTTAATGATGGTGATAACAAATCCGATCGTGATAAAGTAATCGGTAACACGGGCGGCATTTATTACGAACCGGTAAACAGCATGGAGGCCCTCAGTAAGTTTATCGGCCGCGTAGGGGCTGCAGGCAATGGCGGCGATTGTCCTGAAAACAACATGGAAGCACTCATCAAAGGAGTGAAAATGACAAAGCCGTACAAAGAACTTGTAATGATCGTTGATAACTACGCACCGGTAAAAGACATTGAACTGCTGAACCAATTTAACCGGCCGGTGCACATCATCGTCTGCGGTGCATCATCTGGTCAATCCATTCATGAAGACTACCTGAACATTGCCCGGCACACCAAAGGCAGCATACACACCATGACGGAAGACCTGACACGGCTTGCAACGCTGAATGAAGGCCAGGAAATTACGATTCAGAAAATTACATACCGGGTTATGGGTGGTAAACTGGTGCGGACTTCAAAAACCTGAACTGCGCGCGTTAATGCAACACCAGTGTTTTCATTTCATTGATATAATTCCGTTTCTTCTTCCGGTTATACTCATCCACCAGCTGCACCGCATAACGTGCGCCGCCTTTGTAAAAACGGATGGCCACACCGAGCCCGGTAAACACGCCGCTGACGTAATACCCGTCAATGACGGTAATTACACCATAGGTAAGCGCACCGGTTACGAGTACAAAACTGGTGATGCCCCGCCAGGGTTTGCCCGCGTACATTTGCCCGAGCCCGGGCATAAACAATGACATGCGGTAGGCTTTCAGCCTGTTTTTTAATTTCAGTTCCTTTTCGCTGCCGAACACTTTTGTGGAGTCGAAAACATAAAAGCGTTCCGGGTTTGCCGTTTTGTAGCGGATGATTTCTTTTTTCGATTCGGCCCACTGTTCTAGTTCGAGCAGCACGAGAATGCGCAGCACGCGGCAACTGTCGCGCCAGGTGGTATCGCGCAGCGTGTGAACGGCTGCGAGCTGTTTCTCCGCTTCTTTGTAATCGTTGCTGAGGTACGCACACAGCGCGGTTTCATAGCGCAGGTGATAAAACAGCGTATCGTTTACCTCCAACGAATCGCTGCGGCGGAGCTGGAGGTACGCATTTTCGTAGTCTTTTTCTTTTTTCAGGATGCGGCCTTTTTCGAGCAGCAGCGTTGCTTTTTCGTTAGCGGAAGTGGATACAAAATAATCGCGCTCCAGGTACAGCAGCTGCTGCACCGGCGACATACCGGCGGTATCAGGTGGTGCGGAAATTACGCCATCCTGTGCAAACAGCTTAACGGCTGAACTGGCGAAGAGAAAGCACCAGGTCAGCCTGAATACGATAGCGCGCATCGTTTATGGTTTCGTTTCGCACTGCTTTCACGGTGAGTGCACTGCCGTAAATATTACCAATGTAAAAAACAGAAAAAAGCGAGGAACAAATCAGGAATCGCGGATCTTTCCAGCCGCCCCTGCGGTACGCTTCTGCCGCTTCAACTCCGAGCACCGCGCAGGGCAGAAAAGCCGCCAGTCCGTGCCGCGGGCGCCCTGCATATACTTTGCCGAGTCCCGGCACCACGGCCGATAAACCTGCTGCCAGGGCCGGTGATTTTTTTTTGATGTGTGTTGCCCGGTCCATTTCTTTCCGCAGCCGGTTTGTAAACTCAATTGCCCCGCCTTTTACATAACGCAGGGAAACGGAATCTGCCGCCAGCGATGCGGTATCATTTGCGAGGAATGCCGTTGCCGTACGCCAGTACATTTTATACCCGAACTGGTTATCATCGCGCGGCCCCACAGCGCCGAGGTAATTGTGTGCGCTATTGTAACGTCCAGCTTTCAGCAGTTGTTCCATGGCTGCGGCCGTGCTCTGTTCATACAGCCGCGTGGAATTTCCAACCCGCCCGTATGCATAAACAGAAGAATCGAGCTGCGCGTTTTGGCGGAAACAAAAGCCGAGGCGGAAATCCAGCGTATCGCGTTGCGCCATGGAAAGCGTGGTATCGCGCAGCAGGTTGCGGTAATGCAAAATGCCTTCGCTGTACAACCGGTTATTAAACAGGTGATCAGAAAAAGCGGCTTCGCGCCGGAACAGTTCCGACTGTGCAGATGCAACTGTTCCGCAAAATAACACCAACAGCAGCAGGATATTTTTCACTTCGCGATGTAATGACCGGGTTCGTCAATGATGTGTCCATGCGCATCATAGCGGTACGAAGGAATTTCAGGCCGTACGCCCGAAGTACAGCGTGAAAGCCGGTCGGCCGTAAGCAGCACACCGCGGATGATGCCGTAGTGTTTGATGGCGGCTTTGCTGTAATTGGAACAGGTACGCTGGTAGAGGCAACCGGCATTGAGCTGGGGCGAAAGAAGTTGCTGGTAAAAATACATGGAGCCTGTTGCCAGCCAGCGCAGCGGATTCAGCTTTGCGATGGGATGCTGATTATCGTACACCATTTTTTCGCGGCTGTTCACCGAATCAGTGCGGCCGTTGTAGGTTACGGTGAGTCCGGGCTGGTGCGCTTCAAGCAGTGCACGATCTGTATTGTTTTGCTGTGCCGAAACACGTTGCTGTAACAGGATACAAAAAAACAGCAGGAGTTGCAATGCGGGTCGGGGCAATCTACTCATAAACAATAACCGAGTTTAAAACCAATTTCTGCGGAAGGTACAACACGTTCGGGTTTCGGCAAAACAACACCCGGTATTTCGGCTACACGATTTTCGCGGATGTAACGCACACCGAGTGCACCGTAAATATCAAAGAACCACTGGTCGCGTGCATTCGGATTTTGCCAGCCCGCCACCCAGCGCAGGTCGTACATGCTGCGTTTTTCCAGTTCCTTTTCATAAATAAAACCGGTATTGGTGAGCCACAGCATCTGGTAATTGCGGGCAGCCACCTGGGGACCGGTGTAAAATCCGGCCGGTGCGTGTTCGTACTTTGACGGGAAATAGCGGAACTGCGCAGCACCGAGAAAACCGTTCCGGAATTTTGCGCGTTTGTTGAACAGGAAATAACCGCCATTGACAGCCGTTTCGTAATACAGATCGAGGTACGTAATGCCGGCAGCGGCTTCTATTGAAAAATGATCACCGAGGCGGTATTCGAGGTACACCGGCACCTGCCCGCGGATGAGCAACCCCGGATTTATTTTCAGCATGATGTCAGCCGGATCGTTGTACATGCGGCGCAACGGAACCGGCAGCGGCTGCTGCACCGGCGGCGCCTGCACAACCGCCGTATCAACGGTGCGGGTGGTATCGGGCATGCGGCCGGTGTCGAGGCGGTATTGCCCCGAAACCGGGAAATACCCGGCAATCAGCCAAACGATTAGTAGCAGAAGTCGCATGTCTTACAAAATTTGCACTTTTTTCCGGAATAACAGCGTAACTGCACCGATTGTTCTGCCAAACATGCCGGTTACACAACTAATCTGATCACCGAACCATCGGGCGGTTTGAATTGTTACCTTTGAAAACGCGTATGTCAGCCATAGATCGTATCAAAGCGCCCGTGAGCCATGAAATGGAACTGTTTGAACAGAAGTTCAGGCAGTCCATGAAAAGTTCTGCGCCGCTGCTTGATAAAATTACCGCTTACATTGTAAAGCGGAAAGGCAAACAACTGCGCCCGCTTTTTGTATTTCTTTCGGCGCAGGCCTGTGGCGGCATCAACGATTCTACCTACCGCGCGGCGGCGCTCATCGAACTGCTGCATACGGCCACGCTGGTGCACGACGATGTGGTGGATGACTCAAACATGCGCCGCGGATTTTTCTCCATCAATGCGCTCTGGAAAAACAAAATCGCTGTACTTGTAGGCGATTTCCTGCTCTCGCGCGGGCTGCTGCTTTCGCTGGATAACAATGATTTCCTGCTGCTGAAAATCGTAGCCAACGCTGTGCGTGAAATGAGCGAGGGCGAACTGCTGCAGATTGAAAAAGCGCGACGCCTGGATATTGCCGAACCGGTGTATTTTGAAATCATCCGCCAGAAAACCGCATCGCTTATTGCCTCGTGCTGTGCCTGCGGCGCTGCTTCGGCCAGCGACGATGAAGCGCTGCGTGAAAAAATGGCGAAGTTTGGTGAACTCACCGGCATCGCCTTCCAAATTAAAGACGACCTGTTCGATTACGGCAAAGGCGACGACATCGGCAAACCGACCGGCATAGATATCAAGGAAAAGAAAATGACCCTGCCGCTCATTTATGCATTGGGCAAAGCAGAGCGCAGTGAAAAACGCCGCATCATCAACATCATCCGTAATCACAACGAAGATCCCGAACAGGTGGGCCGCGTAATCGCGTTTGTGTGGCAGAGCGGCGGCATTGAATACGCCCGCAAACGCATGCTCGAATACCGCGACGAAGCCCTCGCCCTGCTCAAAACATTACCCGATACACCTGCAAAAGCATCCCTCGAACAGCTGGTTAATTATACCATTGAACGCGAGAAATAAAAACGGATGAACGCATCAAACCAGGAAATACAAACTCCTGCAACCAGCCGTGTAATTCACGTTGTGATCCTGTGCGCAGGTGTTGCCTGCCTGCTGCTGGCCGTGCTGAAAGCATATTATTCGCCGTTTACGCATGATGAAAGCCTCAGTTATAACCTGTATGCCGGTTACAGTGTGCCGGATATTATCAGTTATGTAAACACATACGGCCTTACCAACAACCACATTCTGAATACACTGCTGCTGAAAGGGTGCGGAGCGCTTTTCGGCAACAGCCCGCTGGGTTTGCGTGTTCCGAACCTGCTTGCGCTTGCGGCATACCTGTATATCGGTTACCGTTTACTCAAACGGTTGCAATCGCCGGTATTGTTGCTTGGCGGATTTTTATTGCTTGCAGGCAACCTGTTCGTTCACGATTTTTTTGCACTGGCACGTGGCTATGGCCTGGCCAATGCGCTGCTGCTGGCCGCAGTGTTTTATCTGCTGCAGGTGACGGAAAAACCGGAACCGCGCAAACACCTTGCGGTTGTTGTGTTTTCAGGGTTTGCGGTACTTGCCAATTTCACACTGCTGCATGTTGCCCTCACGGTTGTAATGGTGCATGCGTTCTTCCGCTTTCGCCAGGAACGCCCGGATAACTTCCGTTCGTATTTCAAAACATTTCGTTACGCCATTTTTTTTCTGCTGGTGATGGCCGCGGTTTTGTATGAGCCGTTCCGTACAATCATTAAATGGAACACCACATTCGGCGGATACGAATCGTTTTGGGGCAGTGCGGTGAAAGGATTGCTGATGGTAAGTATTTATGTTCCGGGAAATATGAACTGGCTGACTGCCGCGGAAATACTGATTGCTGTTGCAACCATTGCCGCTGTAATAATCGTGCTCAACGGTTTACGCCAGAAAAAACAATCGGACGCGCCGGTGTACCTGTCACTGCTGGTCATCCCTTCGTTGCTGTTCATCGCGCAGCATCACCTGCTCGGAAGTGCTTACCCGGTGAACCGCACGGTGCAGTACATGATTCCGTTATTCATTCTGCTCCTCGTTGCGTCGGTGCCGCTGCTTCCGGAGCTGCGGAAAATGCCGGCTTATTTCATTGTTATTGCAGGCATTTGCGGAAGCGCCTATTTTGCGCAGCATTATTCCATGCGCGTGTATGGCGAATGGGAATACGATGCTTCCAATGAAACGGTAATCAGCGACCTGGAACAATTGCGGGAAGGCAAACCGGTAAAACTGGCTGTTAACTGGATGTGTGAACCCGGACTGAATTTTGAACGCAACCGCAGAAAAGCAACATGGCTGGTACCCCCAGACCGGAGCGGGCTGAACATCGCGGCTGATTTTTATTACGGCTTTGCGGAAGATACTGCCGCACTTGCCGCAGGCGGTAAGAAACGCGTTCGTATGTATCCACGCAGCAAAACGTATCTTTACAGATAATCCGATGAAACCTGCACCGCACCATATAAATACGAGTAAACACATTTCACCCGGGGTGATTGCAGGGTTCGTGTTTATGCTGTTGATTGCCGCAGGCACCATTCCGCTGCGCGCACAGCCCAAACAATATACCTGGGAAAACGGCAATCCGAAAAGCGAAGGCGAAACCGATGCTGAGGGCAAATTGCACGGGGCGTGGACGTTTTTTTATGAAAGCGGCGTTAAAAAATCTTCGGGTTTTTACATCCACGGCAAAGCCGACAGCCTCTGGTATTTCTGGGACATCAACGGGAAACTCGGCAGCCGCGGCTATTATAAAAACGATGAATTAGACAGTACCTGGCTCTTTTTTGAACCGGACGGACGGCTGTGGAAACTGTGCCAGTATAAAAACAACCTGTTTCACGGCACATACGTGGAATGGTGGAACGACAGCACCCTGCGCACCAGCGGCAGTTACCGTTACGGACTGAAACACGGGGCCTGGGTAAACTGGTACAACTCGTGCGCCGCAAAAAGTGTGGAGCATTTCAACGCAGGTAAACAAAACGGGGAATACACGCTGTGGTATGAAAACGGCGTAACCGAAACAAAAGGAATGGTGCTGAACGACAAAGCCGAAGGTGTGTGGGAATTCCGTGATACGGAAAACCGGCTGGTAACTACCGGCACGTACAAAACCGGCATCTGGCACGGGCACTGGACCACGTGGCAGAGCAACGGCAAAAAAAACGCCGAAGGCAATTACAACATGAATAAAAAAACCGGCCGCTGGCGGTACTGGAATGAAGACGGGAAACTGAAAAAGCTGGAAATTTACAAACAGGAAAAACTTTATAAAGAAATCAGTTATGAATAAGATCGCTGTACTGCTGTTTGCCGCCACCGCACTGCTGGCCGCTTGCACCTCAAAAAATGCAGGAGACAAAAACGACACACTAAATAACGAACGCAGCCTGGTGGATGCGCCGAAAGTAACTGCACCGGACAAACCGGCTGTGCTGCAGGACCGGAAACCCGGGGTGATGTATGATGGTGATACCATTCAGCGTTATGAAAACGGCGTGATCAAAATAAAAGGCGTTATGGGTGGCGGAAAACGCCAGGGCCAGTGGATGGCTTTCTTCCCCGACGGCGCGTTGCAAAGCGAATGTGCGTACCACGATGACAAAGCACACGGGCTGAATGTTACTTACCGCCCGAACGGAACCAAAATATGGAGCGGCTATTACAACATGGGCATGCAGGTTGGCAAATGGAAATATTACGACGAGCAGGGGAAATTTATTGAGAAGGATTACAAGGGAGAACTGCCGAAGTGATTTTGTTAAATAGTTTGTTTTACAAAACCGGGTGCGTATAAAATAGATCCTTACCAGTTTGCAGTTTTGATTCTGTTCCGGAAAACGATCCTGGTTCTTAAAAAAACACCCGTCTGATTCCAAAGGAGGGCTCCCGAAATTATTGAACTTTAATTACCGTCAGTTCGAGCGGCAGTCGAGAACAGGTTTTATTCGATCTTACATCACTATTCTCGACTGCCGCTCGAACTGACGTGTGTATTTTTTACTTTGTTGTTTTTAGAATGCCGCTCGAACTGACGTATGTCTTCGCTTTAAAATAACCACTATTACCAGTTATTTAAAACCATTCTATTTTCTCCATTTGTTGAACAAAGCGCATAAGCAGTTGTTATACTGTTGAACACACCCAAACAGTTCTTTCTTAACTGCAAGCCATGCAAACCACCGGCGATCACCCGACTCCCGGCGCTGCACCATTCCATCACGGATCGGAATCACGGCAACGCCACCTTATTGAACAGTTAACCCATGCCATTCTTTTTGAGACGTTGCTGATATTGGCGCTAATTGTATTTGCGCTTTACCAGCAGTACTGGCTGAGCAAACCGGATAATGTAATCACATCCGTTGCAGCAGCAGCCCCGGCAGATAACGTGAAGAATAGTTACGTACCCGCTGCGGGCGAACCGAACGGCGAAACAATTTTTGACGCCAAATGCTCCTCGTGTCATTATGCCAGCAGCGAAACAAGCACCGGCCCCGGCCTTGCAGGTGCTGCAGAGCGGGTTCCAAGCCGCGCCTGGTTGCACAAATGGGTGCAAAACCCTGCAGGGTTAATCAACTCCGGTGATGCGTATGCAGTAAAAATTTACGAGAAACACAAACCAACCCTGATGCCCCCGCAGAACCTGACGGAAGCAGAAATTGATGCAGTGTTTGCGTACGTGGATGCGGTTAATCAATGATCGTTTAAATCAGACATCCTATAATAAGTGGCAGCAGCAGTAGGCAGTGGCAGTCGTGTTTTCGTAAGCAACAGATTCATCTTCTGAAATACCTGCCGACTGCCACTGCTGCCTGCCACTGCCGACTGGTTCAGGATCTATTTTACGAATACGCGGTTTTGTATGCGATCTATTTTAAACGATCTTTACACCCACTATGGGCTACGAAATCGAACGCAAGTTTTTACTCCGCAACAACGACTGGTTGCAGGCCATTCATGAACCCGGTAAAAATTACTGCCAGGGCTACCTGCTCCGCGAAGGCGGCCGCACCGTGCGCATACGCACAGCCGGGGCACAGGGCTTTATCACCATCAAAGGCAAAAGCAACGGGCTCGGCAAACCGGAGTTTGAATATGAAATTCCGATTGAAGATGCCGAAGCACTTTTGCAATTGTGCAGTCCCTCGCTCATTTTTAAAACACGTTACCTCGTAAAACATGTTAATCACCTCTGGGAAATTGATGTGTTTGAAGGCGACAACGCCGGGCTCATCGTTGCCGAAATAGAACTGGAACACGAAGCCGAAGAATTTCAATTGCCCGAATGGGCCGGCGAAGAAGTTACTGCAGACGGACGATACTCCAATGCGAGTTTGTCTCGTTTCCCTTTTTGTAACTGGTGAAAAAATGCTCAATAATCAATTTTCAATGCTCAATCCTCATCGGACGGACCGGCTAAACTATGGGAACATACAATCACCTGTTTGCGACTGTAAACTGTCCCAATTGCGGGAAGGAGAATCTTTTTACAATTCAGTACAAGCATGGCGATTGCTGGCTTTACGATTACAAGATAGGCGATGCAATCAGGTGGGGAGGGAATGATTATTTCCAGGATGAACACATAGAACCTCCGATTAAGGATTACATGAGCCATATCAATGAAGATTTACTAATTGAAGGAATGGCCGATAAGTGCCCGTTTTGTAATTATGATTCTCCGGAGTTTTTAATTCGGATTGAAGGAAATATCATCCGTTCTGTTTCGAAAAAGTAAACACTTCACGCTGTTGTCGCAGTTTCCTTTTTGCAACTGATAATAAAATTGAAATTCTCAATAATCAATCCGCCGCGGCGGATCAATGTTCAATGCTCATCGGACAGCACACTTGAAAATTTTCATTTAAAAAAGGCAGCATCGCTCCGATGAGCATTGAAAATTGAGCGTTGAAAATTGAATATTATTTTTTTTGAAGAAATACAATCTTATCGTACAACAACCCGCCCCAGCATCCCCGAAAAAAACTTCTTCGCTTCCAGCAGGTCTTTGGCTTCCTGCATGAGGCGCATGAGGCTGGCCTCGTCTTCTTCGATGCGGATGTATTTCTGGTTTTCGTGCAGCATGATTTCCACCTTGCGCAGTTTCAGTGCATACACAGCGTGCTGGGCGGTTTGTTTCAGCATCTTGTCTTCGAGCTGGATAAAAATAAAATGCCGCTCCCAGTCCGAAAGCGTGTAGGGAATTGTAACAAGATCAATCACCAGTTTGCTGATTTCATCATCGTGGTGATGTGTAAAAAAGTTCAGATCGGGAATCGTGTTCAGCTCCTGCAGGCGCACAAACTCATCAAATATTTTCTGGTGGCCCTGCAACGTAAACACAATCTGGTCCTGCATAATTTCATGCACGAGCATTTCCGCCAGCGGTACCGGAATTTCAATCGGGCGGCCTTCTTCGTCTTCGCTGTCGGCGGTAATCAGCTGTGTGCCGTACAGCAGCAGCAGGCGGATAATTTCACGTTCCTGCGCATCGCTGTTGATGGCGGGCGCGAGTGTTTCTTCCGGCTTCGCCTCGATGTCGGGAATAAAATCAATGCCCGGAATCGGTTCGGTCGGATCAATGTATTCCGGCTCGGTGCGTTTACTCGAATCGTCTTTTTTCTTGTCGAAATTCTTGCGCCTGATTTTATTCAGCTCGTTCAGCAGCGACTGCTCTTCCACATCCATGATGCGGCTGCACTCTTTCACATACACGCTGCGTGTAATGCTGTCGGGAATGAGCGCGATGCTTTCCACGATGTCGCGGATGAGCGCGGCTTTTTTTATCGGATCGCCATCGGTTTCGGCAACCAGTTGCTGCGTTTTAAACTGGATAAAATCTTTTGTATTCGATTTTATAAAATCGCGCAGTTCATCACTGCTCACGCGTTTCGAATACGAATCGGGATCTTCGTTATCCGGGAACAGCAGCACGCGCACGTTCATCCCTTCCTCCAGGATGAGGTCAATGCCTCGGAAACTCGCTTTGATTCCGGCCGGATCGCCGTCGTATAAAATCGTAATGTTACTCGTGTACCGCCGGATGAGGCGGATCTGTTCCACCGTAAGCGAAGTACCCGACGAAGCCACCACGTTTTCGATGCCGGCCTGGTGCATGGAAATTACATCGGTGTAACCCTCCACGAGAAAACATACATCGTCTTCGATTATTTTTTTCTTCGCGAAAAACAGGCCGTAGAGCACCTGGCTCTTGTGGTAAATATCGGTCTCCGGCGAGTTGATGTACTTCGCAATCTTTTTATCCGTCTTCAGCGTACGTCCGCCGAATGCGATCACGCGGCCGCTGGCATTGTGTACCGGGAAAATAACACGCTCACGAAAACGGTCGAAATACTTGTCTTTGTTTTCGTCGTTCTGTATCGTGAGCCCGGCTTTCACCATGTACTCCAGCTTGTAGGTATTCTGCAGTGCCGCATCCGTCAGTGGCCGCCAGCCATCGCCGCCGTAGCCGAGCTGAAACTTTTCGATGATCTCGGGACGGAAACCGCGTTCGCGGAAATACGAAAGCCCGATGGCTTTGCCGGCTTCGGTTTCGTGCAACTGCTGCGTGTAGAATTTCTGTGCAAACGAACTTACCACGAATAAACTTTCGCGTTCGTTGTCGCGGGCCTGCTGTTCATCGCTGCGCTGTTCTTCCGCAATTTCGATGTTGTACTTTTTCGCCAGCCAGCGCAGTGCTTCCGGGTACGACAGGTGCTCGTGTTCCATCACAAAGTTCACCGAGTTGCCGCCCTTGCCGCAGCCGAAGCACTTGTAAATGCCCCGCACCGGGTTCACGTTAAACGAAGGTGTTTTTTCGTTGTGAAACGGACACAGCCCGATCATATTCACGCCCCGCTTTTTCAGCGACACGAAATCGCCCACCACCTCGTCAATACGGGCGGTGTCGAGAATATGATCGACGGTTTCCTTTGGAATCATGGCTTTTTGTAACGGACTGCTAAATTAGCAAGAATGTGGGATTGTGGAACGGGAGATTCCCTGGTAAATCCGCAAAGTATTCATTCAGACAGGTTTCTCATTCAATTAATGCGTCTGAATGATCGGGAATAAGTAATCAGCAGATATTCCAATTTATTCAATTTGTTCGTCTGAAGATCTGGACGGGTCCTTTTTTCATCTCGGCTCAGCCGAGACCAAAAAAGGGCACCATCCCGCCAAATGGCGGGAAAAACCAGCACGTGCACTGGCATTGTTTGGTTCTATTCATTCCCCATTTAACCGATCCACACATCCATGCTTCGTTCTCTGAAGCATAAGGGCACGCACTGGTTCACACCGCTCGCGGCCGGTCTCCCCTCGTAATTCGTATTGGATTTTTTTAATGAGCTTGTTGGGAGGAACTATGTCTACTGAATTTTGTCAGCAGCACCTGCGGCGGGGGTACCATGCTGAACTCGCTAAAATCTTTCATGATTGCACGCCGTGAAGCATCTCCATCTTCAAAACTGGAAATAAACCATCTGCCACGGCCATTTTCATTAATTACCCCAAAATGCCGGGTTATCTTCCATTGATTATCAATCCAATTGTATTGACTGCCACTTCCTTCGCTATACCCGATATAAAACGATGTAAGCATTTTTTTCTCCGGAAAAAATGAAAGATTGGGTAGTGAAGAAAGCAATGTATCATTTGCGTATCCTTTCCAGCTTTTGTGGTATAGGTAAACTTCCGTTCGGTTTTTCAGCCCGACACCTGCCGCAGCGGTATAATAAACCAGGTAATCCTCATACCCATCAAAATTCATATCGAGCAGCGTGTCGGACCCTGGTAATACGGACGGATTTGATAATATGAGCTGTCTTACTATTTCTGCACGTTTTCCTTCCAGGGTATTCGTATCAATCTGAAGTGCGCGTATGCTGTCATATGAGCTGACATCGGTTTTAAAATCAATTTTAGTTTTTGGAATTCCCGATGGCCATTTTTTTTCAACGGATGCGGTATCGTGCCCAGAAAATGTATCTGCTTTTTTTTCATCCGCCGGCGAATTGCAGGCAGCAAGTAAAAACGGCAAACATAGAAAAAGCAAATTGCGCATGCGATTCGGAATTACTACACCTTCACTTCCTTCCACTTTCCCTTCCGGAAAAAATACCAGGCCACGATGGCTACGAGTACTTCGGCGATGGGAATGGCGATGAAAATGCCGGTTGTTTTTAATTCGGTGTCTTTCAGAAAATACGCGAGCGGTGTTTGGAAGAGCCAGAAGCAGCAAAAGTAAATGAGCGTGGGTGTGCGTGTGTCGCCGGCCCCGTTCAGCGCCTGTGTCATCACCATACCGATGCCGTAACCGATGTAACCGCAGCCGATGATGCGCAGCGCCATGGCTCCGTAATGCACGGCCACATCTTCCTGGATAAAAATGCGGATGATGGCTTCGGGCAGCAGGATGAACAGCGCCATTACAAACGCCATAAAAATGACATTGTATTTGGTAATGAGGCGCACACTTTCTACCGCGCGTTCGGGTTTGCCTGCGCCGAGGTTTTGGCCTACGAGCGTGGCCACGGCGTTACTCAGTCCCCATGCGGGCAGGATGAAAAACACCACGTTGCGTATCGCTACCTGGTAACCGGCCGATGCCGTGGTGCCGCCGGTTTCGGCAACAAACTTGGCGAGTAAAATCCAGCTGCCGCTGGCGATGATAAACTGCAGCGTGGCCGGCCAGGCGATTTTAATTACAGAAGCAATCAGTTCTCGTTGTGCACGGAAATGTTCGCGGCGAAGTGTTATAGCGCCGCTGTCTTTGATAAACAGGAAATAACATTGATAAAGCACGCCGCTCCCCCGCCCGATTACGGTAGCAATGGCCGCGCCTTTCAGTCCGAAAAAGTGAATGAAGATCGGGCACAAAATAATATTCATGAGGCTGGCGAGCCACAAACTTTTCATGGCCATGGCTGCATCGCCCGCGCCGCGGAAAATACCGTTGATGAGAAACAGCAGCATGATGAACGCACTGCCGCCAAACATGATCTGCGCAAACGAAGTACCGTCGCGCACCACCGCCGCACTCGCACCCATGAGGTGCAGGATGTCGGATGCGAACCACACACCGGCAACACTCGCGGCCACAATCACCCACAGCGACACCACGATGGCCTGTGCACCCGCATGCGATGCGGCTTCGGGATTTTTTTCGCCGATGCGGCGAGCAACGATGGCGGTGGCAGCGGTACTCAAACCGATGGCTACCGAATACACAATAGTTATTACGGACTCCGTAAGGCCAACCGTTGCAATTGCATTTTCGCCGAGTTTGCTCACAAAGAACATATCCACCACGGCAAACACGCTTTCGAGGCTCAGTTCCAGTATCATCGGCACAGCCAGCAGCAGCACCGCGCGCGGAATACTGCCCACGGTGTAATCGAGTTCTTCGCCACGGAGTGACTGACGCATGGCCGCGCCTATTTCTTTTAATCGTGCTTTTTTAATCATACTGCTGGTTCCTTTTTTGGGGAAAAGGAGTGCGAAGGTACAAAAGCAGCAGGTGTTCTGAAAAACTGCGCTGAAAAAAACAGGTTCGTAATCCGGAGCAAATTATCGGAGGGCTCATCGCACCGCTTGCCGCAACGCTCTTTAAAATCAGTATATTCGTTTAATCAGATCGTTTGTACATCGCTTCTTCCGGATGTATTGATAGACCAATTCCCGTTGTTGGGATGATCATACCTGTTATTCGGCCGAAAACGTTTACGAAGTAAAAAGCATTCGTATTTTAGTAAAGCAAATTCATCTTAAACACATGACCATGAAACACCACTACATCACAACCTTACTCAGTGCCGGATTGCTGTTCACATCCGGGCTTACCGCACAAAGCGGTTCGCAGGTTTTTACCACTTCCGGGCCCGACACGTTTCTCGTACCGCAAAACGTAACCACCATTACTGTTGAAGTGCTTGGTGCGGGCGGCGATGGCGGCGGCAACGGCGGCGGCGGGGGCGGCGGAGGCGGATTTGCTTCGGGCACTTTTACAGTAACGCCGCTTTCTGTTTTAAATATCTATGTCGGACCAGCGGGAGGAGGATCCAATGCAGGTTCAACAGGCATTGCTTCGCTCGGTATCTGGGGATACGGCGGCGATAACGGAAATTATGTTGCCAATCCGAACATCGGCGGAGGCGGCCTTGGCGGATATGGAAGCGGCGGCAACATTATTAATCACAACGGCGGCGATGGCGGCGGCGGATACTGGACCTATTTCGGTGGCGGAGGAGGCGGTGCGGCCGGGCCGTTGAGCAACGGAACTCCCGGAGGAAATACGATCGCATGGACAGGCAACTGCGTTACACCAGGCGGTTCTGCCGGTACAGGCGGTGGTGCCCCGGGCGGCGACGGCGGAAAAGGAGCCGGGTTTACCGATTCCAATTGCAACGTAACCGATCCTGCCGGAAATGGCCTCAACTATGGCGCCGGGGGTGGCGGCGGAAACGGAAACGGCGGTGTTGCCGGAAACGGAACCGGCGGGTATTGCCGCATCAGCTGGGGAACAAATGCAATTGCTGTTGCAAACGGAATTCAACCCGTCAGCATCCTGCAGAATCCGTTTGCAGATTACATCAAACTGCAAAACACCACCGGCACCGAAACGTTTGAACTGCGCAACGCAAACGGGCAATTCGTGTGGAACGGAAAAAACATAAGCACCGAAAATTTTTCAGCAATCGCAACCGGCATGTATTTCGTGAAAGTAATCCGCGATAATCATGTGCAGGTGTTGAAAGTATTGAAACAGTAACAGCAATTCTGAATGGAATAAAAACGGGCGCAGCATATTTTTCTGCGCCCGTTTCTGTTTATTCTTTTGGCAACTCTTTAAGGCGCACATACACATTGTTCAGCACTTCATCTGAAAGCGGGAGCACCGCACTGTGACGCATCAGATCAGCGATTTCGAAGGCTTCGAGCAGTTGTTCTGCTTCGCCTGCAAGGCGGTAAAACTGAATGTATCCATCGGCAAACGCCCAGTTCAGTTCACGCAAGGCCCGCGCCGCATCGCCGCCGTAACAAAAACGCACGGCATAACCGAGGCGTTCGTCCTGGCCCTGTAATGTATCAAGAAAATCGTGCAGCGGACTGTACATCGTTTAAAATAGATTCATTAAGATCGTGCATTACCGTCAGTTCGAGCGTCAGTCGAGAACAGGTTTTATTCGATCTTACATCACTGTTCTCGACTGTCGCTCGAACTGACGTATTGTTTTTATCTACTGACCGTAAATCACAATCATCACTCCGTGCGTACCAGCGGCCGTGTTACCTGCTGTGTTCCGGCTTTCACGGTAACGAAATAAATGCCGGGCGCGGGAGCGGCTGCGATGCGGAAGGTGTTGTTTCCTTTTGTGCCGCTGAAGTACGCGGTTTCCGAAATGGCTTTGCCCACCATATCCGTAATTGTAACCTGCACCGGTTGCGCTACAGGTAAATTCAGCTGCACCGAAAACTCCGATGTAAACGGATTCGGGAACACCGAAACATGTTGCGGCTGCAACGCATTTTCTGCGAAGCCCACGTTATTACAATTCACAAGGTTGCCCGGCATGTTTGCATCCAGCCAGTTTACACGGCGCAGAATCCACTGTTTCAGCGAATCCACTTCGCCGGCGTAGCTGTAGGCCTGGCTGATTTCAGGTGTGCCGGTTACAATGCCCAGGTTGTTAAACAGCAGGAAGTGCCGCTGCTGCGCTTCGTTCACACGGGTGGCAATGGAATCAATGTAGTTAAACATGTACGCGGTATCGAGCATGTAATTGCGCATGTCGTTCCAGCGGCAACGCAGTTGATTTGCAAACAACGTATCCTGCAGCAGGCGCACATAGTACCCCGGCGAATTTACATCCGGACCACAATCGTTAATGAGGTAAGACCAGCCTGAGCCATCCGTCTGCTGGAAGTACGAACAATCCCAGATGTCATTCCACGCCCAGTCAAAATCCCATACCGGGCCGGCTTTCAGTTTACCGATGTTACCGAGCGAATCGTCTTTTTCTTTGTGAAAGAAGCGGCTCTTTTTAAAACCGTCCACGTTACGCGCAAGTTCGTTCACAATAAAATAATCGAGAAACGATTGTATGCTTAAATATTTCCGGTAACCGGTTGCAGTATCAGCAAAGTTGGGACTGTAAAGCGCCGTTTCCATGTCGTTATAAAACTGCTGGATGTACGTTTGCTGCTGCGGTGTGATTTTAGCCGGATCGGGATAATAATACACCATGTGAATGTTCAGGTTCTGGTGATCAATCGGGTGATAATTGAGCTGCCACGAATTGATGTTGTCCCAGTAATCAATTTTGGTGATGTAACCGCCGCTGATGTCGGGCATCACATTTTCAGTAGAATCCAGTTTCGCCACATCCACGCGTTTTTTATCGCGCTTGATGCGTTCACCGAGCAGGTACACACCCACGTATTGCCCGTTGAGCACCACTTCGCACAGGCGGAAACGCGGGGCGTAATGATCCATTTCGCGGAACAATTCCGAAGCCAGCAGGTTGCGCACAAACGATTTGTCGTTGTAACAGGCAAGCAGGCACCAGTCGTGTTCCGAAGGCATGCCCAGCAGCGAGGTATCCAGCTCCAGGCCGGCGGTATCAACGGTTTCAAAGTTCCACGGTTTTTGCGGCAGGCTGGACGAAAAATTGCCGCGTTCTTCAATGTTCACATTGCCGTCGTAAATATTCGGCACATCCGTGAGGTGGTTGCGCTGTGCAGGCCAGTAATCAATAATCTGCATCAGCGCCGGGATGGAAGGCTCATCGGGAATAGGAACATTGTTCGTATTGATCACCACGATGGGCAGATCGCTCGATGTAAAATTAAGTGCCTGTGCAGGTGCTGCAGAAAATTTGAGGTGCCACGCATTCAGCGTTCCGATGTTGTTTGCCGTATTGTTATCGTCATAAATACGCAGGCGCCAGCGGCCGTTCGCGTTCTGCCCGTTGTTAAACTGCGGCAGCTGTCCTTCCGGCATCCACGTACCGTTGAGCGGTGCTATGCCTGTGGTGATGGGCGCAGAACCATCCCAGCGGAAACGCGTGTTGGTGTAATTATGACCGAGGTCACCGTTGTCGGTACTCAGTTCAATAATGGTACCGTCAGGCGATTCAAGATACATGTCAATGTCACGATCCTTGGTGTGTGTAATGTCCACCATCACCTCTTCCAGTCCGAATGTGCCGTTGATGTTTGGCGGCACCAGGTTCGAAACCATGATCTGGAAGTACGTTGTATCCAGGCTGTCGGATATCGGGCCGCCGAGGCCGGTGTAAATCTGCGCACGCAAAACCGGTGCACTGAAAATCAAAAACAACATTGCAATCACAATGCTGCACGTACGCGGGTAATTTGATTTCATCGGGTCTGTTGGTGTAGGTCTCTTTTTTTAGTTGCGGATCACTTTACGGGTAATGCGTTGATCGCCTGCGTGCACCTGCAGCAGGTACACACCGGGTGCGATGTCTTTTGCCGGGATCACAATATCGTTCCGGCCGGGTATTGCATCCTGCCGCAGTAACACACGTCCGGCAAGGTCGCACAGTTCAATCGTTAATTCCTGGCGCGGCAGTTGTGACAGGTGTATTGTAAAATCATCGGTGAACGGATTCGGGAACACCGTCATGTCGGCCTGCTGCAAATTGTTTTCGGCAAGACCCACGTTGTTGCAGTTTACGAGGTTGCCGGGCATGTTTATATCCAGCCAGTTGATGCGGCGCAGGATCCATGTTTTCACCGAATCAATTTCACCGGCAAACGTATAAGCCGGATCAAGTTCCGGTGTGCCGGTTACCTGGCCCAGGTTTCCGTACAAATCAAAATGCCGCTGCTGGGCTTCGTTTACACGCAATGCAACCGAGTCAATAAAATGAAAGAGGTACGTGGTATCGAGCATGTAATTGCGCATGTCGTTCCAGCGGCAGCGGAGTTCGTTTGCAAAAAACGTATCCTGCAGCAGGCGCACATAATACCCCGGCGATTTTACATCCGGACCACAATCGTTAATGAGGTGCGACCAGCCCGAGCCGTCGGTCTGCTGGAAGTAGGAACAATCCCAGATGTCATTCCACGCCCAGTCAAAATCCCACACCGGGCCCGCTTTCAGTTTTCCGATTGCGCCGGTGGTGGTATTGTCTTTTTCCTTGTGAAAATAACGGCTCTTCTTAAAACCGTCCACGTTACGCGCCAGCTCGTTTACAATGAAATAATCGAGAAACGATTGTACGCTTAAATACTTGCGGTAACCTAACGCGGGATCAGCAAAGTTAGCACCGTACAGCGCCGTTTCCATGTCGTTGTAAAACTGCTGAATGTATGTTTTCTGCTGGGGTGTAATTTTATCGGATGCAGGATACACATACACCATGTGGATGTCGAGATTCGGATGATCAATCGGATGATAATTCAATTGCCAGGAATTGGAATTGTCCCAGTAATCAATTTTGGTAATGTATCCGCCGCTGATATCGGGCATCACGTTTTCGGTAGAATCGAGTTTCGCAATATCTACCCGGTTTTTATCGCGCTTGATTGCTTCGCACAACATGTAAACGCCGTTGTATTGCCCGTTGAGTACCACTTCGCACAGGCGGTAACGCGGCGCATAATGACCCATCTTTTCAAACAGGTCAGAAGCCAGCATGTTGCGGATAAACGATTTGTCGTTGTAACAGGCGATGAGGCTCCAGTCGTGTTCCGAAGGCATGCCCAGCAGTGCCGTGTCCAGCTCGAGGCCGTTTGCATCAACGGTTTCCAGGTTGTACGGTTTCTGCGGAAGACCGGCAGAAAAATTGCCGCGCCGTTCAATGTTGATGTTTCCGTTATATACATTCGGCACATCGGTAAGGTGATTACGTTGCGCCGGCCAGTAATCAATAATCTGCATGATGGCCGGAATTTTCGGATCATCGGGAATCGCCACGTTGTTTGTATTCAGCAGCACGAGCGGCAGATCGGAAGAAGTAAACGGCGTGTACGTTGCGGGATTGCTGCCGAAGGTAATGCTCCAGTCAATCAGCGTGCCTTCATCGGCGGCATAGGTATCTACAAAACGTAAAATCCAGTTGCCGTTTCCCACCTGCCCGTTATTCACAATACCCATCGGTCCCTGCGGCTTGAAAGTACCGGTGAAGGGCGGTGAACCCGCAACGATGGCTGTGGATGCACCCATGTTAAAACAGGTATTGGTGTAATTGTCTCCGCCCCCGCCGTTACCCGATGAAAGCATTACCACTGTGCCGTCGGGCGCAACCAGGCTGATGTCGAGGTCGCTGTCGTAGGTGTGTGTGAGGTTTATACAAACCGTTTCGAATCCGAAACCGATGGTATCTATCGTTGCCGGGCTCAGTCCGGAAACAGGAATAATAAAATCAATGGTGCTGCCATCGTCTGTAATAATTCCGCCGCCGCCGGTAAAAGTTTGCGCGCTGCTGTTTGCAGTTGCAGCCAGCATACTCCCGGCAAAAAAAACAGAACGTAAATTTTTAAAAACGATGTGTTGCATATTTTTTTATTGAATGTTTTTTCGTTAGCTCGATTTCAAAACGTATTTACCGTCAGTTCGATTTAAATTCACTTTCCACCGTCAGTTCGAGCGGCAGTCGAGAACAGGTTTTATTCGATCTTACATCACTGTTCTCGACTGCCGCTCGAACTGACGTAATGTTTTTTATTCATTATTGATTCGACTTCCGCCCGAACTGACGTAAGGGTTTTATACATACCACATTTAACTATCAGTTGCGGATTACTTTGCGCGTAATCAGTTCATCGCCCGCCCGCACCTGCAGCAGGTACACACCGGCCGCCATGTCGCCAACGGGAATTTCAATATCCTGTTTGCCCGCGGCACCGTTGCGCTGCAACTGAACGAGCAGGCGGCCGGCGAGGTCACGGATTTCAATCTTCACCGGTTTCGATGTGGCCATATCCAGGCGAACGGTCAGCTGATCGTTAAACGGGTTCGGATAAACCGTTGCATTAAACAGGGTGCTGTTGTTGTCAGCCGTACCGAGATCGCAGCCTGCCAGTGTGCCCGGCATGTTTGCATCCATCCACTGCCAGCGCGCAGTAATCCAGTTTTTCAGTTCATCTATTTCTCCGGCGTAACTGGTTGGAATCGGGTTCGGATTCGGCCATACATACGTTCCGAGAATCGGCCACTGCAAAAAGTTGCGCTGCTGCCCTTCATTCAGGTACAGCGCCATGGAATCAATATACTGGTGCAGGTTGCTCACGCCGAGATCGGTGTTCTTCAATGTTTCCCAGCGGCAGCGCACGTGGTTCGCAAACACCGGATCCTGGAAGAGGCGTTCCCACCAGAACGGAATCTGCCAGTAATCACCACTGCAATCGTAGTTAAACTGATACGCCCAGCCCGTGGTATCGTTGCCGCGGCAGTAGTTGGCGTTGCCCCAGGCAATGTCGTAATCCCACGGCGGACCGATAAACAGCTTTCCGCCCTTGCTGAATTTGTCTTTGTACAGGTAGGTACTCAGGCGGTAACCATCCACATTGCGGCTCATTTCATTCAGCAGGAAGAGATCGATGAATGAAGTAACATCAATAAAATTGCTGTAACCGGTTTGCAGGTTCGTAAAGTTCGGCCCATTGAGCGCGGTTTCAAAACTGTCCACATAACTCTGGATGTACGCCGACTGCTGCGGCACAATGCTCAGTTCGTCCGGGTACTCGTACTGGAAAAAGATCTGCTGTCCGTTGGTGCTGCCTGTGGGCGGAATCGGTGAGTTCCAGCCGCTGCCACCGCTGCCGGTGCCTTTGTCAATTTTAATGATGTAACCGCCGGTAAGCTGGTCGCCGTAAATATCGGTGGGCTGCAATTTGGAAACATCCACGCGGTCGTTTTCGCGTTTTATTTTTTCCATCAAAATGTAAACGCCCTGGTACACGCTGTCAATCACCAGTTCCACAAACTGCGTGCGTGCCGCGTAATGGCCCATGTCGGTAAACAGTTTGTAGGCAAGCACATTGTTCAGCAGCGATTTGTCGGAATAGTTGGCGCTCAGTATCCAGTCGTTTTCTTTGGGCATTCCGAGCAGCGACGAATCAATGGTATTTCCATTCACATCCCACAATTCCACGCCGAACGATTTTTTCGGAAACATCTGCGAACTCGAACCGCGGATCTCTACGCCTGCTTTGCCGCTGTAGTTGTTAAACGGATCGGTCATGTAATTGCGGATGCCGGGACCGTTGTAAATAATTCCGAAATCGGTCATTATTTTCGGATCGTCCACGATCGGCTGGTTGTTGGTGTTAATCACTACAATCGGCAGGTTGCTGGAAACCAGCGTGGGAATCTGCGCGGGCGTGGTACTGAAAACCAGTTTCCACGAAATCATATTCCCGGTATTGTTGCCGGTGTTGTTGTCATCGTACACACGCAAACGCCAGCGGCCGTTGCCCACCTGCCCGTTGTTCACCTGGTACAGCGGACCTTCAGGCATCCACATACCGGTCATGGGTGCAACTGCTGTGGTAATGGAAGCCGAGCCGTCCCAGCGGAAACGCGTGTTGGTGTAGTTCTGCCCGAGATCGCCGTTATCAGTGCTCAGTTCAATCGTCGTTCCGTCCGGCGCTTCGAGAAACATGTCCAGGTCGCGGTCTTTGGAATGTGTCAGATCAATTTCCACTTCTTCGAGCCCGAAGGTGTAATTGATCGTGGACGGACTGAGTCCGCTGACCATAATCTGGTAATACGTCGTATCCAGGTTGTCCGAAATCGGGCCGCCGGTGCCGGTAAATGTTTGCGCATTTACGAACGTTGTTCCTGCAAGAAAAAATACAGCTGTAAGTTTTTCGAAGCGTTTGCTGGTAAGATGTTTAAACATGGGTCTGTTGATATGGACGTGTAGTAGTTTCTCAGTTGGTGCAGATTATTTTGCGGGTAATGCGTTGTTCGCCGGCACGCAACTCAAGCAGGTAAACACCTGCTGCAAGTCCCGAAAGCGGAACGATAATATCCTGTTTGCCGGTAACCGTTTGCTGCTGCATTACGAGCAGGCGGCCGGCAAGATCACGCACTTCCAGCCGCACGGATTTCGTAGCGGGCAGTTCTACACGCACCGTTACCTGGTTCGAAAACGGGTTCGGGAATACTGTTGCATCGAACGTTTCTTTTGCGATGTTATCAGCGCCAAGATCACAACCTGCCAGTGTGCCGGGCATGTGTCCGTCCATCCACTGCCAGCGTGCACTGATCCAGTTTTTCAGTTCGGCAATTTCGCCGGCGTAATCGGTTGGAATGGGATTCGGATTCGGCCACACATACGAACCGAGAATAGGCCACTGCACAAAGTTGCGCTGCTGCCCTTCGTTGAGGTACAGCGCCATGGAATCAATGTACTGGTGCAACGTATTAATGCCGAGATCGGTGTTCTTTACGGTTTCCCAGCGGCAGCGTAAATGGTTTGCAAACACCGGGTCCTGCAGCAGGCGTTCCCACCAGAACGGCACCATCCAGTAGCTGGCACAATCGTAGTTCAGGTTGTACGCCCAGCCGGTGGTATCGTTTGCACGGCAGTAGTTGGCGTTGCCCCACGCGATGTCGTAATCCCACGGCGGACCGATAAACAACTTCCCGCCTTTGCTCTGCTTCTCTTTGTAGAGGTAGGTGCTGATGCGGTAACCGTCCACGTTGCGGCTCAGTTCATTCAGCAGGAACATGTCTATGAACGAGGTTACATCAATGTATTTGCTGTAACCGGTTTGCAGGTTCGCGAAGTTGGGGCCGCTGAGTGCGGTTTCAAAACTGTCCACATAACTTTCGATGTATTGCGCCTGCTGGGGAACAATGGCTGCCTGGTCGGGATATTCATACAAAAAGTTTATCTGTTCCCCGTTTGTTGCGTTGGGCGGCGCAATGGCCGATGTCCAGCCCTGTCCGCCGCTGCCGGTGGCTTTATCTATTTTGAAAATATATCCGCCGGTAACTGAATCGCCGGTGATGTCTGTTGGTTTCAGCTTGGAAATATCCACGCGGTTTTTGTCGCGTTTTATTTTTTCCATCAAAATGTAAACGCCGTTGTATTGACCATTGAGCACCACCTCCACAAATTGGGTACGTGTAGCATAATGTCCCATATCGGTAAACAGTTTGTACGCGAGCACATTGTTCAGCAGCGATTTGTCGGAGTAGTTGGCGCTGAGAATCCAGTCGCTTTCTTTGGGCATGCCGAGCAGTGCAGAATCAATGCTGTTGCCGTTCACATCCCACAATTCCACGCCGTATGTTTTTTTCGGAAACATCTGCGAACTCGAACCGCGCACTTCCATGCCCGCTTTACCGTTGTAATGATTCATCGGGTCGGTCATGTAATTGCGGATGCCGGGGCCGTTGTAAATTATGCCGAAGTCAACCATTATTTTCGGATCGTCCACAATCGCCTGGTTGTTGGTATTGATGACCACGATGGGCAGGTTGGAAGACGAAAACGAATAATAACTGGCCGGTGTATTGCCAAACGTAATGTTCCAGGAAATCAGGTTGCCCTGGTCGGCACCATACATATCCACGAGCCGCAGTTTCCAGGTGCCGTTGCCGTTCTGCCCGTTGTTTACATAGCCCAACTGCCCCTGCGGTTTGAATGTTCCGGTAAACGGCGCAATCCCCATTCCGATAGGTGTTGACGCATTCATGTTGAAGCACGTGTTTGTAAAATCATCATCGCTTCCGCCCACACCGGAGGCCAGCAGCACCACGGTGCCGTCGGGCGCAACGAGGCGCATATCCATATCGCTGTCGTAGGTGTGCGTCATTGTTATGCACACGGTTTCGAGACCGAAGGTGGTCGTATCAATTGTGGATGGCGAAAGCCCGGAAACCGTTATCGGAAATTCAATGGTTGATCCGTCGTCAGGAACGAGTCCACCGGTACCGGTAAAAGTTTGTGCGTACGATCCTGAAAAAACAAACAGGCCGAATGCGGCAAGTAGAACTCGTTTCATTATAAGTTATTATAACTACGGTTAATTTTAAATGATTCCGAAGTTAAAAAAATATCACTAAGGTTATCAATTTGTTAGATGAATAAGCCAGAAAAACAGATGAAACGGCGTCCTTCTGTGCTTACATTTACCGTATGGAAAAGCGGAGGCGATTTATAAGGGAAGCAGATCCGGCGGTGATACACCGGCTGGAAACAGAACTGAAGATTCCACACGTGCTTGCGGGCATACTTGCGCAGCGCGGCATAAAAACATTTGAAGAAGCGCGCATTTTTTTCCGGCCCGAGCTTGCACACCTGCACGACCCGATGGAGATGCAGGATATGGACAAAGCCATTGCCCGCCTGCACCGCGCCATTTCCGGCAACGAAAAAATACTGGTGTACGGCGATTATGATGTGGACGGCACAACTGCCGTTGCACTTGTTTTTTCCTTCCTGAAAAAATGGAACGCCGATGCAGGATACTACATTCCCGACCGGTACAAAGAAGGATACGGCATTTCTACCGCCGGTATTGATTACGCGGCGGAGCATGGCTACAGCCTGATTATTGCGCTCGACTGCGGCATCAAATCGAACGACAAGGTGGATTATGCGCGCAGCAAAGGCATTGACTTTATCATCTGCGATCACCACCGTCCCGGCGAAGTGCTGCCCGCAGCAGTTGCGGTACTCGATCCGAAACGGATGGATTGCAACTACCCGTTTAAAGAACTTACGGGCTGCGGCATCGGTTACAAACTGCTGCAGGCGTATGCAAAAACCAACAACATTCCTGCAGAAAGCCTGCACAAAGGACTCGATCTGCTTGCGGTAAGCATTGCGGCAGATATTGTACCGGTAACGGGCGAAAACCGCATCCTCATGTTTCACGGGTTGAAACAGATTGCCGAAGCGCCCAGCCCGGGGTTGCAGATGCTCATCAAAACCAATACGGCCAAACGCGAACTGGAAGTAAGTGATCTTGTATTCACGCTCGCCCCGCGCATCAACGCCGCCGGGCGCATCGGCCACGCCACCATGGCGGTGGAACTGCTGCTCGCCCCCGATGCCATATCTGCCGAAACGTTTGCGGAACGCCTCAACAAAACAAACACCGACCGCAAAGACATTGATCTTGTAATGACACAGCAGGCGCTGGATATGGTGGCTTCGCGCAGCGAATGGGTAAACCGAAACAGCACCGTGGTGTTTGACGATTCGTGGCACAAAGGCGTGGTGGGTATTGTGGCCTCGCGCCTCATTGAAAAATATTACCGGCCAACCATCGTGCTTACGGCAAGCGACGGCATGGCCACCGGCTCGGCGCGTTCGGTAAAAGGTTTTGATGTATATGAAGCCATTGAAGCGTGCAGCGATCTGCTGGTGCAGTTTGGCGGGCACAAATACGCTGCGGGGCTGACACTGAAAGCCGAAAACGTGGATGCATTCCGCGAAAAGTTTGAGGCCGTGGTAAGCGCACGCATTTCCCCGGAGATGCTTATCCCGGAAGTGGAGATAGATGCGCCGCTTTCACTCAATGCCATTGACGGCAAGTTTTATCGCATCCTGAAACAGTTTGCGCCATTCGGGCCGGGCAACATGAACCCGGTGTTTTATACCGACAACGTAAACGACCGGGGCTGGCTGCGCATTGTGGGTACCAACCACCTGAAAATGGACATTGTTGATCCGGAACAGCCCGCGCGCATTTTTCCGGCCATGGGTTTCGGCATGGGCGAACATTACATGGCCCTGGCCCAGCAGAAACCGTTCAGTATGTGTTACTGCATCGAGGAAAATGAATTTAACGGTAAAATCGCATTGCAGCTGGGGCTGAAAGATGTGGTTCCCGCGATGTAATCCTTAATTTCTACTTATCAACAACCTCCGGTCGGCAAGCTGCAACCGGCGCAGTTTCGTATATTTGTGCCGGCTACCGTGAAAATGACCTTCAGAAACAGTTTACTTCTTGTTGTAATACTGGCACTCAGCTCCTGTGTCACAAAGAAAAAATACACACAGCTCGATACCGAGCTGCAGGAACAGCGCGCGCTTTCGCAGCAATTCCGGGTGCAGATGGATTCGATGCAGAAAGTTAACTCCACGCTTAACGATTCGATTGTATTGCTCGACAGCCTGCTGAACATCGAGCGTAACCGCAACGCTAAAAAAACCGGTAACCCGAACGCACCGAAAAAAAGTTCGTTATCGAAATCGGAAGAGTACGATAAAAAATCCGTTTACCTGCAAACGTTTTCCCGCCAGGTTATCTGGCCTGCAACACCCAAAGGCGACAAGTTTGTGATCGGCATTCTCGGCTCATCGCTCATTTATGATAAAATTAAAAAAGCAGCGGGCGACAACAAAAAAGTGATGGGCAAAACACTTGCGGTGCGCACCGTTTCCGTGGCCGAAATCAGCGACTGCCAGATCCTGTTTATTCCGCATGCACAGATAAACGAACTTGCCAAAGTACGCTCCATCCTGAAAAACAGCCCGGTACTTATTGTTACCGAAGAAGCCTACAGTAACGGCCTGGCCACGCACATCAATTTTGTGGTGGATGATAACCGCATCCGTTACAAAGTGAATAAAGAAGCCGCAGAAAAATGCGGCCTCAAAATTACGACTGACCTGCTCAGCTTCGGAGACTAAAATTTCGAATAGTGCAGCACCCGGTTTTTATCCGCCATTTTTCCTTCCGTTGGTTTTGCTGCGTTTGTGTATTCGGCTTTAATTCCCTCGAAACATTTTTTTGCGCCTTGCAGTGAAGCAACGGTGCTCACCGGTTTGGTAACCACATCCGTTACATACGAATGCAGCAACCCGTTAATCTGCTTGTCGAACATAAACGGATTGTAAAACACATCGGCCCCGATAAGCGTATCACCGCTCATGGCAATAATGCCCACGATGTCGGTGTTGTTTTTGAATTTGTCTTTGTAAAAATCAAGATAGGGCTGACTCTTTTTCTGAAAATCACCGGAAGCTTCCAGGCCGTTGTAGGTTGACGTTTCGGTTACGGCTCCGTTCGCTTTTGTAACATTGTCCACTTCACTCCACACTTTGCCCTGGTCTTGTCCGTTCACCACGGCATCGCGCACGGTGTTCGAAACCACGTTGGAGTAACCGTCGAAACTATTGTTTACCCCGTCGGCATGGTACGTCCATCGCCCGTGCTCCACGCAAAACACCGGCAGGTCGCGTTTGCCGGATTTGGGCGGCAGCAACATGTCTTTTGCGATTACGCGGTCCTGCTTGCCGCCTTTCACCAGTTCACCGGCCATGAGGAAGATTGTATCGTTTGACAGGTTTTCCACCTGCAATGTGTTCACGCGTTCGCCGCCGCCGATTTGATTTTCTTCCATCACCACATTGTCTGTTGTCGGTGTGGTATTTAGTCCGTTACGTGAACTATTCTGATTCGTTGCGCCGCTTTCCGAAACCACCACCACTTTGCTGTCGAGTGCTTCTTTCAGTGTTTTGTAATTCGCATCATGCGCAATGGTTGTGGTCAGGTTACGGCGCACCGCATACAACTGCAGGTGCTGAAATGTTACCGGTGTTTCATCCAGGCGTAGTTCGCCGGTGGTGGTGTCGCCCGGTGCTGCAGCGTTTCCGTCGCCGCCGGACAGGCTGCCAATTCCTCCCGCTGATAAAAGATCGTTCAACTGACCGGGATTGGTTTTCAGCTGGCACGATGCGGTTGCACCAACTACCAGCAGGATGAAGAGGTTTTTCATGTTTCGCGTTTTTTTGAAGCAATGTATCGCAGTACCCTATGCAAGGCAAGGTGCTTAACGAACATTAACGCATTTAACAATTGAACGGGGGTTAATTGTTAACGGAAGGCAATTTGAGGCGGAAAACAGGTACAAAGACGGAACACGAACTTTACTTATTCATCGTACTCGCCCTTCAGCGCATACCAGCCGAAGATCATAAACCCGATGGCGATGGGAACAAAAATAAACAGGATGATGCCCCACTGCAGCGAGGTGTTGGTGCGCATCACGCCTTCGGCCGCTTTCCCGATTTTATCCATGGCCTGCATCACGAGCAGAATTACGATGGCCGGCGCCAGCAGCAGGCAGATGCCCCCGAGTATTTTTTTGATGCTGTTCATTCGTCGCGGTTTTCGGTGTAACGGTTTTTCAGGAATACAGCCCCGATGATGAAACAGAGCGAGGCCACCCCGATCGGGTACCACAACCCCGCAAGCGGATCACCGGCGGGATTGTTTTCGGTTTGTGTAAATGAAACAATGAGCGTTCCGAGAAACGGTACCAACCCGCCGAACACGCCGTTACCAATGTGATACGGCAGCGACATGGAGGTGTAACGGATTTTGGTAGGAAACAATTCCACCAGAAATGCGGCAATCGGTCCGTAAACCATGGTAACATAAACGATCTGTATAAAAACGAGGAACGCAAAAATCCAGTACAGTTTACCCGGCAGTGTTTTCACCGATTTGATTTCCGGTTTTGTTTTTGCTTTTTCGGGATTGCTGCTGTAAACGGTTTTTGAAATCACGGTTTCTTCAATGCCGTTTTCGTATCTGCGGTTCACCGTTTTTTTCAGAATCGTATCGCCGCCGGCATTGTACTCGGTTTCTTTATTGGTGATTTCACTCGCCAGCTTCTCGGTTTTCGGATCGTAGGTGGTGGTATCGAGGAAGTAACTGTAAATGGGCCGGTACGAAATAACCGCGAGCAGCATACCGCCGAGCATGATCCACTTGCGGCCCACGCGGTCGCTCAGTTTTCCGAACACGATAAACAGCGGCGTTGCAAAAGCGATGGCACAAAGCAGCAAGGTGCGCGACTGTTCGAAATTGATCTTACACACATTTTCGAGAAACGATTGCGCATAAAACTGGCCCGTGTACCACACCACACCCTGCCCCATCACCGCACCAAACAATGCCAGCAGCACGAGCTTAAAATTGGCTTTGTTGCGGAAACTTTCGCGCAGCGGATGTGCCGATGTTTTGCCTTCCGTTTTCAGTTTGCTGAACGCCGGCGACTCGTGCATCTTCAGGCGGATGTAAATGGAAACCAGCACCAGCAGCACCGAAAGTATAAACGGCATGCGCCAGCCCCAGGCATTAAATGCTTCGTCGCCGAGCAATGTTTTTGTAGTAAGAATTACGCCGAGTGAAAGAAACAGCCCGAGCGTGGCCGTGGTCTGAATCCAGCTGGTGAAAAATCCGCGGCGGCCTTCGGGCGCGTATTCCGCCACGTAGGTAGCCGCACCGCCGTATTCACCGCCCAGCGCAAGGCCCTGCACTAAGCGCAGCAGCAGTACAAGAATGGGTGCCGCATAACCGATGGTATCGTAACCGGGAATAAGCCCGATGGCAAACGTGGACGCACCCATGAGCACGAGCGTAAGCAGGAACGTGTACTTGCGCCCCACAAGATCACCGAGCCTGCCGAACACCAGCGCACCAAACGGCCGCACAATAAATCCGGCCGCAAAAATGGCAAGCGTGTTGATGAGTGCCGAAGCCCCGGCATCGGCCGGAAAAAGATGTTTGCCGATAAGCACAGCCAGGCTTCCGAAAATGTAGAAGTCATACCACTCAATCAGTGTACCTACTGATGATGCGGCAATAACACGTGTGATGCTGTTTCCCGGTTGTGCGGCCATACGTGTTGTGAAGATAGGAAAAGTTCATGCATCCCGTGAACTTGTTTATTTTTGGTTGACTAACCATCAGCTCGGCACTTTGCGCCTGCAAAACAGCCGGCGTTTCATACATACAAAAACAGCATAATTCGTATGCTATCGTTGCTGCAGTTGCGTCTTTCGTTTATGATGAAAATTTGTACACTTTTTTTACTGCTGGGTTTTACATCCTGCACGATGCGCCAGGCAACAAAAACACCTGCCGCCAAAGAACCGGTGCGGGAATCGTCCATGCAGGTTTACAGGACAACACGCAATAATTTCACCCTTACCGTGACAGCTAAATCAGATGGAGAACCGATGCCGGGTGCACTTATCGGACTGGGTAATGGCACTTTAATCAGCAAATACGGAGGGATTACAAACCTGGATGGGAAATGGCAGATAAATGTTTTTCCGGATTCAATCACCAGCATGAAAATTTCATACGGTGGCTATATTCCTTTACTTATCGTAAATATGCAACCACAGCCCGGAGACAGTATAGCAGTGAAACTGGAAGTACAGCATTACGACACCGTTTTTGGGTGCCGGTTTGATTATCCGCCTATGAATGATCCAACCTCCCCGCAAAACAAAACCATCGAGCGGAAAGAAATCAGGCGCATGCCAAAGTAACACACACACGTTATTGCTTCCTGAAATAGTGGAATGTTTTCCCGTCGTAGCTGCACACCCCTTTGGTCGTTCCGAACCAAATGTTTCCCTTGTTATCGTTAATGATTCCGAATAGCAGCGGATTGTCTTTTTCACTTTGTGTACGGATTGCCGTAAATGATTTTCCGTCGTAACGGTAAAGTGTAAAATTAACCTGCGCTGCTCCTTTGTTGTGCGCCAGCCACAGGTTACCTTGGCGGTCTTCGCACATATACATCACATAATACGGCGTGATCAATGTTCTTACTGTTTTGCCATCGTAACAGCAGAGCCCGCTGCCACCGGCCTCCTTCGCCCCGCTGCCGATCCAGATGTTTCCGTTATGGTCTTCGAACAGCGAAGCCACCTGTTTAAATGGCACATCGTCTTTGCCTGTAAACGCAGCAAATGATTTTCCGTCGTATGTGCTGATGCCGTTGTTGGTCGCAATCCAGATCGTTCCCGATTTATCACACATGATCGCATTGATAAAATTATCCGCAAGGCCCTCGCGTGTTGTAAAACGGGTAAACGTTTTACCATCAAACCGGCACGCACCCTGCTCTGTTCCAAACCAGATGTTGCCTGCTTTATCTTCTGCAATGCAATTGGCCGTATTATCTGGCAGGCCGTCCTTGGTTGTAAAACGTGTAAATGATTTTCCGTCGTAGCAAGAAACACCTCCGCGTGCATTTCCGAACCAGATGTTGCCTTTTGAATCTTCAAACAAGGTGGTAACATGAAAATGGATCAGGCCTGCTTTCAGCGTATAATTGGTAAAAACCGATCCGTCGTATTTGATTATCCCGTGCCAGGTGGCCAGCCAGTAGTTCCCTTTTTTATCCTGCAGCAGGTTACGCACAATGCATTGCGGACCATACACCGAAAAGGTGTCGTTTGTTTCAATGAAATACGGATCAACCCCTGCATCGAGGTACGATTTCATTTCTTCTGCCGATTTCGGAAGTCCGAGCCCGCTGTCGTTTATGGGCTGTGATTTATTACTGCTGTCGCCGGATGCACCGGTGCTCACCTGCCCGTTACACGACGTGCAGACCAGCAAAAGAAAAAACAAACACAGGTTTGTGCCGGGGTACTTTTTTTTCATACGTCAGAAACGGATTGCAGCAGTGAATGTGCAGTTATTGCCACACAAATCATTCCAAAATAAAATGCAGTTGCCGAAGCAAGTTAAGGCCACTACTTCTTCCGCATCACTTCCGTCTGCCGTTTAATCGAAGCCTTGTGCAGCAACTGGCAAAGTTCCAGTATCGTTTCTTCTTCCAGCCCGAGCTGTAAACCCGTTGCAGTGCGCGATTTCACAATCTCCAGCCAGCGCTGGATCTGCAGGATGGTAACGTTATGTTCTTTTTTGTACTCCCCGATGCGTTCCACCACTTCCATGCGGCGGGCGAGTGCGCGGAGCAGTTCGTCGTCAATTTCATCAATCACCTGGCGCAGGGTACTCAGCATATAGGTGAAGCCGGTATCGCCCGACTGTGCTTCACGCACAATAAGCGAATCAATCAGTTCATCAAATGCGGCGGGTGTTACCTGCTGTTCCGCATCGCTCCAGGCTTTGTCGGGATCGGGATGTGATTCAATCATCAGCCCGTCGTAATGCAGGTCGAGTGCGCGCTGCGCGATGTCGTGTAAAAAAGCGCGCTGCCCGCCGATGTGGCTCGGATCGCAGAAGAGCGGCAGTTCCGGACAAAGCCCTTTCAGTTCAATCGGTATTTCCCACAGCGGCGCGTTGCGGTATTGTGTTTTTATCGAAGTTGAAAAGCCGCGGTGAATGGCTCCTAGTTTTTTCACACCCGCGCGGTTCATGCGTTCGAGTGCGCCCAGCCAGAGGTGCAGGTCGGGGTTCACCGGATTTTTTACCAGCACGGGCACATCGGTTCCCTGCAGCACATCGGCAATGTCCTGCACCGAAAACGGATTTACCGTAGTGCGTGCCCCGATCCACAGGATATCAATACCATACTGCAGTGCGAGTTCGGCATGTGCTGCGGTGGCCACTTCCACGGTGGTGAGCAGGCCGGTTTCTTTTTTCACCTCCTGCAGCCAGCGCAGCGCTTCTTCGCCTTTGCCTTCGAATGCGCCGGGGCGGGTGCGCGGTTTCCACACACCGGCACGGAACACCGAAACCTTGCCCGAAGCCGCCAGCGCACGCGCCGTGGTCATTACCTGTTCATACGACTCGGCCCCGCAGGGCCCGCCGATTAAGGCTTTGGACCAGCGCATCGGGAACCAGTGTGAAAGCGGATGTATTTCGAGTGCAGGTGGTTTCATAACCGGATTGTGCTGCGAATTTAAAACCACTGTACCGTTTGCAGATGTAGGAGGCATACGAAGTTGTTAGCTTCTTAGTAACAACAGTACCGGCCTGTTTGTTCCGGTGAAGCGATTGTTCAGTGGCCTTCGCGGATGGCGTCGCACTTGAACTTTTCAAATACCGCATGCGCCAGGTTATGAATCGCATGGTTAACATGGCCTGCCGGTGTGCTTTCCAGCAGCGGTGCCGGTTCTTCGCGCCACTCGTAACAGGCCGACGAATCGGGAGTGGTACCTGCGGGCGGCTCGGTGGTGGCGCGGTCAGACACCGTTCCGCCAACAGAATAGGAATACGTTTGCCCCGTGGTACGGCTGTACACATGCGCCACCACCTGCACGTAAATGCCTTCGAGGCGGAAATGATACGTATCGGGCGGCGGAGGCGGGTTGATCAAGGTCCACAACCAGGAACAGTCGTCTTCTTCGTTGCAGTTTTCGGTCTGCGTTTCTTCGTGATAGGTTTCTTTAACGATTACGCTGTCAATCGTAAGCACGTATTCCGCATCGGCTGAATCAGCCGGATGAACCATTTTTTCATTGCCTACAAAATCGTACGAAGCTTTAACCGACATGCGGGCCATGGACGTGTCGTAAGGGTCGAGCCATTCGTTTTCTGCAATGTTTACAAACTGCGAGGCGAAGCCGTCGAAATCAACATGCAGCGTTGTTTCTTTAGTCAGTTCACATTCTTTTTCGCAGGAAGCCAGCAGCACTATTGCGGGAAGGGTCAGCAGGAGCTTATGCATATATGGAGAACGCATAACGGATTCGGATGGTTGGAATAACCCGGTTATGGAACTAAGTGGCAGTGGCAGGCTTGTATTCGTAAGGAACAGATTCATATTCTGAAATACCAGCCGACTGCCACTGCTGCCTGCCACTGCCACTGAAATAAGATGTCTGCTATCAAATACCCAAAACAGGGTATGGTACAACCAGCCAAAAGCCCGTTACTTTGTGCCGTGAATTACCACCTGTTTAAACCGGTTACTATTCCGGCGCAGCATCTCCCGGCCTGCGGCGGCTGTATTGTGCAGCAGCTGCAGTATGAGATGAAGAAGAAAAAGAAGAAATGCTGCAAAAACTGGAAGACCGAGAAACGGTGTAAACGCTGCCCGGAGGAGTAGTTGTTTTATTTTTTTACCTTTCTGAATCAGAAAATAAAAAATGCAAACTGATTCCAGGAAACACCTTCCCGACCACGTACTTACCATAATGGTAAACAGCGACCGCCCCGATTTCCGGGTGTTCTGGTCTTTTCTCTGGGGCGATGATCATAATATTGATTCAGACGGAGACAGCTATAACCCAGCCAGCCGCACCTGGACGTTTCTAACCATGGCCAGCCGCGAGGTAAGCAACACCCGTTTTGAAATTTTCGCCAACCGTGAAAATAAAAAGTTGTTTACCGTGTGTTCCAAAAACGAATGGATGACCCGGCGCGTGGCCTGGTTCCTGGCCCGTGAAACACACGGTGTAATTTTAAACGAAAATGAAATCGTTGATGCCGATGTACTGGCGCAGGAACTTGGTGCTGATTTTAACCTGGAGGAAGCATTGTACCGAGCCGACACCAGCATCTGGAGAAAGTCAACGCTTGAAAACAAATACCCGAACAGGGACGGATACTAAACTTTTATTTCGCCGGTGATGCGTTCCCAATCTCCTTCAGCAGCACATCCATATCCGTAAGTAAACGCACAATCTCCAGCGAATCGGTGCCATCGTAAATGCCGCGGATGTGGCCGTTTTTATCTACCAGCGCAAAGTTTTGCGAATGCACAAAATCATCATGCCCGCCGTCGCCTTTGGTGTCGGAAATAAAATACGATTCGCGGGCAAGCTGGTACAACTGTTTTTTATCGCCGGTAACAAATTTCCATTGTGCAACCTCCGCACCGTTGCGCTGTGCATAGGCGGCAAGGGCTTCCACACTGTCGCGCTCAGGATCAACCGTGTGTGATATGAATTTTACATCGGTACGCCCCTTGTATTTTTCGTAGGCCTTTTTCAGGTTCGAGGTCATCACCGGGCAAATGCTTTTGCAATTCGCGAAAAAGAAATCGGCCACAAAAATGCTGTTGTTAAAATCGGCACGCGTAACGGTTTTGCCATCCTGCCCTTCTAATGCAAAATCTGAAATCACATGGCGCCCCAGCGTATCTTCCTGTTTTTTCAGGGCCTGCTCTACCGCATTGATATACGGCAAACGACGCAGCACCTGGTCGCTTTTTGTAAAATAAAAATAGGCCGCAATCCCAAGCGCACCAACGCCGACAAGGAGTAAAATGTATAAAGCTTTGTTATTCACTTTTTTTTGTTTTTTGATGCGTGCAAAATCAGTTTGCGATTTTGAATGTGATTAAAGAACCCTGTACACACGTGAGTCAGGGGGCAGTCGGAATAACAAGAAGCAAAAACAACACGTCAGTTCGAGCGGCAGTCGAGAACAGTGATGTAAGATCGCATAAAACCTGTTCTCAACTGCCGCTCGAACTGACGGTAAAAACGATTCTGTTTTTTTCAATACGCAAAACTGCAAATTGCAAACTGAAAAACTGCAAACTGGCTTACCAAATCTTCACTGGAACAAACTACTTTTTTATAACCAGCTCCCCGCCTTTGTACTTTTCCACCTTCTGCTTCTTCCCGTTTTCATCAAACGTAGTCCAATCGCCTTCGCGTTTGCCGTTTACAAATTTGCCCTGCTGTTTTATTTTGCCGTTCTGGTGGTATTCTTTCCATACGCCGGTGCCTTCATCGTTGGTGTATTGTCCTTCCATGCGCAGGCGGCCGTCGTCGTAAAATTCGGTGGTGGGACCTTCGCGTTTGTTGTTTTTAAAATTCACCACACTTTCCACGTTGCCGTTCCGGAAATACGAACGCTGCAGGCCGTCGAGGTTGCCATCCACATAATTCGATTCCATGCTCAGTTTGCTGTCGGCGAAAAACCATTTGGCAAGTCCCTGCCGCACGCCGTTTACATAGTGCGATTCTTCCTGCACCCGCCCGTCGGAAAAATAAAGTTTGCGTGTGCCGTGATATACGCCGTTTTTATACTCCGTATAGGTTTTTAATTTGCCCTGGGTAAAAAACGTGCGTTGTATGCCGTCGAGCGTATCGTTGCGGTAGGTTTCTTCGCGGAAGAGGTAGCCGTTTTTTTCAATGGCGATGCTGATGCCGTTTTTGCGCCCGTTTTTGTAGGTATCAATATTCGAAACAATACCTACGCTGTGATAACCGGTCCACGGGCCTTCTCTTTTATCATCCACATAATACCCGAACCATTCCGTGGCAAGCACGCGTTCTTTCCAGAATCCCTGTTTGCGGCCCTGCGCATCGGTTTTGTTGGTGTCGGCCGGAAATGTACCGGCGGTGAGCAGACCACTGATGAATAAAAAACAAATGCTGATAATTGTTTTCATGGTGTTTTGTTTTGCTGCACAAAGTTACAAGCAATTCGAAACAGAAAAACGACCTGCAGCAGGAAATCGGGCGCGGTTCCCGATTTGCCCCGAACTGTTAATTTTTACTAAGGCCAATCCTTAAAAAACGGGCCAGGGCGCCGTTAAAACCGGACTTACCAACGTTTGGCCGTTCATACTTCACTGCCGCCCTTTAACCAGTTGCCTGCAACTTCGTTACCTTTACCGCGTTATAATGAAAGATGCCCGTTTAACAAAGCAGGAACGCCTGCGCGGACGAAAAACCATCGGTCTCTTATTCGACCGGGGCAATTCGTTTGTGCAGTTTCCGTTTAGGGTTACGTGGATGCTGTCGGACAACCCGCAGGATCAGCAGGCCGAGGCCGGTGTGGTGGTTCCCAAGCGCAATTTCAAACGCGCGGTGAAACGCAACCTGCTGAAACGACGCATCCGCGAAGCGTACCGTAAAAACAAACATCCGTTTTACGATGCACTGGCCGAACGCAACATCGGGGTAAAACTGATGATCGTGTACACCGCCCGCGAAACGCTTGAATACAAAGACATTGAGCAGAAAATAAATGTAACTTTACAGAAACTGATCAAAGGATATGACTCCGGAAAAGGACGAATCAGCAGCCGCAAAACAGAACCCGGTACGTAAGGTATCCGGCAAAGTGATGATCGGCGCCATCCGTTTTTACCAGGGCGCCATCTCGCCGTACCTCGCACCGTCGTGCCGCTACACCCCTTCCTGTTCGCAGTACGGGGTGGAAGCCATTCAGAAACACGGCCCGGTTAAAGGCGGCTGGCTTACCATGAAACGGTTCTGTTCCTGCCATCCCTGGGGTGGCCACGGTTACGACCCGGTTCCCTGACAGTTAATACACATCAAACCGTTTACGCACATGAAGGCATTTATCAGAAAACCCGTTTTCCGCCTCGGACTCATCATGAGCCTCACCGCAGGCATGCTGAGCTTTACGTACACCGATAACTATTTCGAGGTTTCCAAAAACCTCGACATTTTCGGAACCCTGTTCAAACAGCTCAACACCTCGTATGTGGATGAAGTGCAGCCCGGCGACCTGATGAAAAAAGGCATTGATGCCATGCTCGAATCGCTTGACCCGTACACCAACTACATCCCCGAAGAAGCCGTGGAAGATTTCCGCACCACCATGACCGGTGAATACGGCGGCATCGGCGCACTCGTCCGCCAGAAAGGCGATTACGTTGTGATTTCGGAACCGTACAAAGGGTTTGCAGCTGAAAAAGCAGGGCTGCGCGCCGGCGACATCATTCTTGAAGCCAACGGCGTTTCTACCAAAGGCAAAAAAACAGACGACATGAGTAAAATACTCAAGGGCCAGGCCGGTACCCCGGTGCGTCTGAAAATAGAACGTCCGGGCGAGAAAAAACCATTTGAGGTAAGCCTCGTGCGCGAAGAAATCAAAAACAAAAATGTGCCGTACTACGGCGTACTCGAAAACAATATCGGTTACATCAAACTTTCGGGGTTCACCGACAAAGCTGCTGAAGAAGTGGCCGCAGCGTTAAACGACCTGAAGAAAAAACACAACATCCAGGCGCTTGTGTTCGACCTGCGCGGAAACCCGGGCGGGCTGCTGCGCGAGGCGGTGAACATTGTAAACATTTTTGTGGACAAAGGCCAGCTCATTTGCAGCACCAAGGGCAAAGTAAAAGAATGGGACCGCCAGCACAAAGCCTCGGCCACACCTATTGATCAGGCCATCCCGGTTACCGTACTGGTAAGCCGCGGATCGGCTTCAGCATCTGAAATTGTTTCCGGTTCGCTGCAGGACCTCGACCGTGCGGTGGTGGTTGGTCAGCGTTCGTTCGGCAAAGGACTGGTGCAGCAGAATTTTCCGCTCACGTACAACTCGCAGCTGAAAGTTACTGTGGCCAAATATTACATCCCCAGCGGCCGCTGCATCCAGGCGCTTGATTATTCGCACAAAAAAGCCGACGGCAGCGTGGGAAAAGTTCCCGACTCGCTGATCACCGCGTTTAAAACCAAAAACGGGCGCACCGTGTTTGACGGGCTCGGCATTTCGCCCGACATCCGCGTGCCTGCACAGAAAACAAGTAACGTGGCAGTTTCGCTGCTCAACAAATCCATTATTTTCGACTGGGTTACGCAGTACCGCATTGAACATGCCACCATTGCACCCGCCGCATCGTTCCGCCTCACCGATCCGGAATTTGAAGCGTTTCTTGCGTACCTCAAAGACAAGGATTACGCCTACACCACCAAAAGCGAGAAAGCACTCGAAGACCTGAAAAAACAGGCGGAAAAAGAAAAATATTACACGGACATCGAACAGGAATTTGATGCGCTGAAAAAGAAAATGACCGACCGCAAGAGCAACGACATCAGCGCTCACCGTGCCGAAATAAAATCGCTGGTGGAAAATGAAATCGTGTCGCGGTACTATTACGCCGAAGGCCGTATCCAGTATGCGCTCAGCGACGACCCGGATGTGAAGGAAGCCCTTGCCGTGTTGAAAGACCCGCAGCGCTACCGCAGCATCCTGACCGATGTGAGCAAAAAAGACAAACCGAAACAAGACGATATTGACGAATAATCCCGGGTAAAGGGAACTACTATTCGGTTATTTTTGCCGGGAGAATTTAACCAGGCACACAATAATAAAATAAAACAGGCGTTTGGTGGCTACCAAACGCTTGTCCTTTTTTATGCGCATCAGTTTACCGGAACGATACCATTCGTGGCTTTATACATTCAGCCTGATGTGCCTTGCTGCCGGTTTGCCGCAATCCAAATTTTTACTCAGCCTTTCCATTTTTATCATGGCCGGAAACTGGCTGTGGGAAGGTGATTTTATCGCCAAATGGAACCGGCTGAAAACGAACAAAGCGGCCTGGGTGTTTATCGCTTTTTTCCTGCTGCATGTGATCGGGCTGGCCTGGACAGATACCCATAAATACATTGTGCCCGGTAACGAACATGGGGAACTGCGCGATCCGATGGGCGAAGCGTTCCGCGACCTGCGGGTGAAACTGCCCCTGTTCCTGCTCCCGTTTATGATGGGCACTTCGCGCCGGCTGAGTGCATTGCAGTACCGCGTAGTCATTTCCATTTTCATAGCAGCCGTTACACTCGGAACAATTATCACCGCTTTACATGCAGGCGGTTTCATCGGCAGCAAACCCATTGATATGCGGAAAGCATCGGAAGCCGTGGCCCTCATCCGCCTCAGCCTGATGTGTGTGCTTTGCATTTTTTTCATGGGGTATTTTGCCACACGAAAAAATACCGTAACGGTAATGCGTGCCGGGATGTTTTTACTCAGCGTGTGGCTGGTGCTGTTTATGGTGTATATGCAGTCGCTAACCGGCATTGCGGTATTGCTTCTCACCGGTTTTATTCTCGGCAGTGTGTATGCGTTTCGCAGCCGCAAACGCAGCATCATTTTCAGTTTGCTCGGGCTGGTTATTTCGGGACTTGTATTTACCGGCTGGTACGTCAATTATATCTATACCGATTATTACCGGCTGCGCGATACGGAAATAAAAACACCGCCAGCAGCATTTACAGCAGAAAACAATCCGTACGAACATTACGAAAAGGAGTACATGCTCGAAAACGGTCACTACGTGATGTTTAATATCTGCTGGAAGGAACTGTATCGCGACTGGCCGAAACGCAGCAAAAAGGAACTGTTCCGTGAAAATGTAAAAGACGATCAGCTGGCATACGTGCTGCTGCGTTACATGAGTTCAAAAGGCCTGCGTAAAGATGCGGCCGGGCTGGCACAACTTACTGATGCCGATATCAACGCTGTTGAGCAGGGCGTTACCAACCACCGCCTCGGTGAACTGCCCGGCATCGGGCGCCGTATTTACCAGGTAATCTGGGAAACCGATTCGTACCTGCACACCGGCGATCCGAGCGACCGCAGCATTCCCATGCGCCTCGCGTTCTGGAGTGCATCGTGGAACCTCATCAAAACAAATCCGCTGATTGGTGCAGGTACCGGTGATATGCCACGCACCTATTACCAGTATTACGAATCCATTCAATCGCCGCTTGATGAAGAGTGGCGTACGCTGCATGCACACAACCAGTTGCTCACCATCACCGTGCAGTTCGGAATCATCGGGCTGGTGTTGTTCCTGCTCATGGTGATTTACCCGGGCATACGGGAACGAAAATTCAGGGATTATTTTTTCTTCGTTTTTTTCCTCATCACCACCATTTCATTTCTTAACGAAGACACGCTGGAAACGCAGCAGGGCGTAAGCTTCTTCTGCTTTTTTGCTACGCTGCTGCTGTTTGCCCGTCCGGAAGCAGCTGCTCCCGGTAACGACGTGAAACAAGCAGGTACGTAAAATAAATCCACGCCACAATACACGGCAATACCTTGATGGCATAGGGCCAGAAGAACGCGCTGCGCCAGGCCGGCGGACAAAGATCCGAAGCCGTTAAGCCGGTGATGACAAACACAAACACGGCGAGGAAAATCGTCCACGGTGTATTTTTTACAATGCTCCACCACAAGGCAACGCCGGTTACCGCAATTACAAACGTGGGCGATTCCGCTTTGTGATTAAAAATCACAACCCAGATCAATATGGATGCCAGCAGCAGCAGCCGGAATGAAAACTGTTCGTACTGTTTGCGGTGAATGAGCGGAAGCATGAGCAGCAACGCACCGGGCACGAGGTAATACAGGTCGGGAAGCGTAACGTGAAATACGCGCTGCATAAACGTCATCACCGAAAAATTCAGATCGTGCGACGGATCAATGGCCAGCAGGTGAAACCAGCTTTTGTATTGCAGCAGCAAACTGCCGTACCCGGAAAACACCACCGGCAGCACCGCCAGCAGCACACCCCACACCGCCATGGCAATGATGAACCGGAATTTTTTATCGTAAAAGAAAAACAGCAGCGCCGCCGCCAGCGCAAACAGTTTGACGTAAAAACCGAGGCAGATGAACAAGGCCGCCAGCACCGGCTTTTTGTTTTCAAACGCATTAAATGCAAGCAAAATCAGTCCCGTCATCAGCCCGTTGCTCTGCGAATTCTGGATGGAAGTAAGCAACTCGATGAACACAAAAAACAGGATCACCGCCTTGCGCTTGTCGTCCAGTTTCAATCCTTTTACACCGAGAAAAAGCAACATGCCGTTCAGCAGGTTCCATAACGTGTAACCCACCACCACCGGCAGCATGCTGAACGGGGCCATAAACACGGCAAACGTGGGACTGTATTTAAACAGATCTTCGTGCTGCGCCGGATGCAGGATGTACATGTCAGTTCCCGCAAGCAGGTTTACAAACGAAAACCGGAACGTATTAAAGTTGTTGAACGAGCTGAAATAGTACCGGTGCAGCGATGCAAGAACAATAAGCACAAACATCGTCCAGCCGATTACGCGCAGGTTGTGCAGCACCGGGTATTTTTCAAACAGTTTCATTGTGCCGCCTCCCCGGTTTTATGAAGTTCGCGCAGCAGCATGTATTTGCGGTACGTTTCAGCAGCGGTAATGCGGCAGATCGTGTAGCCGTTTCCGCCATCGAGCAAACCGAGGTGTAAAAAATAATTGCGCAGGAACTTCGCAACCGTTTTTATATATACCATCACCAGGCTGATGCGTTTGCCGTTTTTATAAAGTGCTTCGGCTGCAATGCGTGCAAATTTATCGGCCTGCCGGTGATGTTCTTCTACCGTGTAATAACTGTAATGCAAAATGTTTCCCGGCAGGTGTTTTTCCGTTGCTCCTGCTGCAGTAAGTTCGTACCGGTCGTGCGGGTTGATGCCGGTCCAGCTGCCTTTGCGGCTGTCCCACAGGCGCAGCTTCGTATCCGGGTACCAGCCGCAGTGTTTAATCCACTGCCCGCAGTAATTGGTCAGGCGGTTCATCGTGTAACCGTCGTGCGTCCAGTTTGTTTTTGCTTCGCGTATGGCGGCAAGCAGTTGCTCATCAGGAGCTTCATCCGCATCAAGCGAAAGAATGTGCGGAAATTTTGCGTGTGTGATGGCGCGGTTTTTCTGTTCAATGTGCCCGTCGAACGCATGCTGTATAAAACGTGCGCCTTTTTCGCGGCAGATGGATTCCGTGCGGTCGGTTGAAAACGAATCAAGCACCACGATGTCGTCGGCAATGGACTGCACAGCATCGAGGCAGCGGCCGATATTGCGTTCTTCGTTGTACGTGATGATGACTACCGAGAGCTGAATCATTGGGTTAAAATTACACATTCGCTTTTATTCCGGTTGCCGGGGATGAAAATCCGGTTCAAACAATTTCGGCAGACCGGTCACCGGCCCTGTGCTTTTGCGTAATTTTGTAACTGTACATGGATGTTACCACACTTCTTGCAGCAGTAAAAAACGGCGACCGGCGCGCGCTGGCCCGTTGCATTTCGCTGGTGGAAAATGAAACAACCGAAGCACACGAAATCCTGCAGCAGCTGCAGTTCACCAAAAATGTACCCATTGTCGGCATCACCGGTCCGCCCGGCGCCGGCAAAAGCACACTCATCAGCGCACTAATCAATTACCTCACGGCCGATGGAAAAACAGTGGGCGTAATTGCCGTTGATCCCACTTCCCCGTTTAATTTCGGTTCACTGCTTGGCGACCGGCTGCGCATGAGCGAACATTTTACAAACGAAAACGTGTTCATCCGTTCGCTCGCCACCCGCGGCGCACTGGGCGGTTTATCATCCAAAGCCATTGAAATAAGCGACGTGATGCGTTACGCCGGTTTCGACCTCATCATCATCGAAACGGTGGGCGTGGGCCAGTCGGAAGTAGAAATTGCCGGCCTTGCTGATACCACGGTGCTCGTGCTCGTTCCCGAATCGGGCGATGATGTGCAGGCGCTGAAATCGGGCGTGATGGAAATTGCCGACATTTTTGTGATCAACAAATCCGATCGCCCGGGCGCATCCACGTTTGTGAAAAACATAACAGAGCTGCTGCACAACCGCAAGTTTACCGGCTGGAGTCCGCCCGTAATCAAAACCGTGGCCGCCCGCAACGAAGGTGCCGACGCACTGGTGGCCGCCATCAGCCAGCACCACGAACTGAACCTGCAAAACAGCCGCCGCACCTGGCTCCTCACCGAAAAAGCCTGGCGCCTCCTGCAGCGCGAACGCATGCGCGGGTTTGATAAACCGACGCTTTATACGCACATTGAAGCTGCACTGGAAAATCCGGAATTTAATTTGTACCGGTTTGTGCAAACGGAGATTCAGAAGTTTTAGTTTCGAAAACTATTCCCGGTATTTTCAGTAAGTGCGTTTAAGAAACTCCCTTATCAACATTAACCGCAATGACGCCAAGTTTTACGCTAAGGTTGCGCAAAGAAATAAGCGCAGACATTGCGATACTTTGCGCAAACATTGCGTGACATTGCGGTTAGCGAAGAGGCAGCACAGTTCCAAAATCTGTTGAAATTATACGATCATAAAAAAAAAGCGGCTGCTCCTTCCGATAGCCATCGGAACGGAGCAGCCGCTTTAAGAAATAAGCAGTTACTTATTTTTTCACAAAGCGGTAAGTTGCTTTGCTGTCGTTTGATTTCACAACCAGGTTGTAGTTACCAACCGGGAGTTCGTCAACTTTAATTTCAACTGCATTGGTGTTGTTCACCTGTTTCGAGATCATGAGGCGACCAGCGTTGTCGAAAATTTCGAGTGTGCTTACGTTGCCTTTGTTGTTGTCCCAACGGATCTGGAGCAGATCAGTTACCGGGTTCGGCATGAAGGTGAGTCCGAAAATGTTGCTCGGATCATCAATTCCGGTACAAGCGTTCACGTTGATCGAGCTGTTGGCAGAACCGCTGCAGCCGTTCGCATCGGTGAAGTTGTAAACGATAGCAGCTGAACCAACACCTGCGCCAGTCGGCGAGAAGGTTGAACCGGTTACGCCCGGGCCGCTGTATGTTCCGCCTGCAGGTGATCCGCCGGTGAGTGTAAACGAAGCATCATCCACACAAACAGTTTGCGGTGTAGTCAGTGTTACAGTCGGAAGCGCGTTTACAGTTACATCAATTGTAGCTGTGTTCACACATCCGCTGCTGTCAGTACCGGTAACGGTGTACGTGGTAGTAGCTGTCGGCGATACGGTGAACGGGTTAGCTGTTGAAGAACCCGGGTTCCATACGTATGAAGCAGCACCTGTTGCAGTAAGTGTGGTTGAAGAACCGGTGCAGATGGCCGAATCAGAAGCTGTTGCAGCTACGGTCGGAAGTGCGTTTACTGTAACTGTTACGTTGTCGGTGCTCGAACAACCGGTAGCAGTGGTTGTTCCGGTTACGGTGTAGGTAGTAGTACCAGAAGGAATAGTAGTGAACGGATTGCTGGTAGAAGCACCCGGATTCCATACATAGGTATCAGCACCGGTAGCGCTCAGCGAAACGGAATCACCGGCACAGATGGTGGTAGCACTTACAGATACAGAAACATTCGGCAGTGCATTAACAGTGATTGCAATGCTGTCCATCGGACCGTTCAGTGAGCAGGTTCCGTTTACACCCATTACATATACCATGTAGAGACCGGGAGTAGCACCAGAAACTGAAATGTTTGTGGTGTTCTGTCCGCTCAGGAAGTTAAGTCCCGAAGGAACAGTCCAGGTATAAAAAGTAGAATACTGGTCAGCAGGGATAGAGAATGTAGTTGTATCACCTACGCAGATTGCCGAAGCACCAGCAGTAATGGTATGCGCCGGGGGAACCGGTTCAGTCCATGATACAGTAGCCATACCGTTTCCGAGCCAGATGCCTGCGTTAGTAACGCCATTGAGCACACCACCAACGTATGATGATCCGCCGCCGCCGCCGCCGCCAGCACCTTTATCGTTACCAGAACAGCCAGTGGTTCCGGCTGATCCGCCGCCACCGCCGCCGCCGCCGAGCTGGCCACCGCCACCACCGCCACCTGCGGGAATACTTCCGAAGCTGAAGCAGCAGCACGACTGGCCTGCGCCACCCGATGCACCTGTTCCGGTAGTTGCAGTTCCGCCCGGCGAACCGAGGAATCCGCCGCAACCTGTACCTGCAGCGCCCGAAGCACCCTGTACGTTACCGAAGTTGCCGCCTTTTCCGCCACCTGCAGCACCACCTGAAGTGGGTGCATCCTGGCCGTTGGCACCTGCAAGGCCGCTTCCGCCGCCGCTGCCTGCACCACCAGAAATAGCTACCTGCGATTCGCAGCCGCCGCGTCCGCCGCCACCACCGCCACCGGCAGTGAGTACACGGTTGGCTTCAGCAGTACCACCAACACGGATGTCGGTAGCTCCGCCACCGCCGCCTGCATTCTGTGATCCGCCGTTAGCACCGCCGTTAAAGCCGCCTGTCGGGGCAGCACCCTGGCCGCCTACGAAAATATTGAGAATGTCGCCGGGGTTAACTACCAGCCAGCCTTCAGCGTATCCGCCAAGTCCGCCGGCACCGCCGATGGTTGGGCCGCTGCCCGAGTTGCCATTGGCACCGTTACCGCCCTGGCCACCCCAGGTTTGTAAAAACAGGGTGTCAACACCACAGGGAACCGTAAAGGTCTGGATGCCACCCGTAAAGTTAAAGGTTGCTACCTGCGCCGAAAGCGAAAGGCTCAGCAGCGGAAGCACACCTAAAAGTGAGTAAAGCTTTTTTTTCATGTTCATTGGTTTAGTGAGTAGGTCTCAATTCTATTAAAACAGGGCGCAAGATACGCAAGATTCACCGATGTTTATTGCCCTTTCGTCCGTATTTAGGTCATTTTTTGAACAGCAGCAGGTTTGAAATTTCATGAACTTCCTCATTTTTTTCATGAATGGTCGTTTTTATTTCACGAATCGCATTTTCCGGGCTGGAATTATTTTTTTTCGGGAAAGTTGTCCTTTTATATCCGGGCATCCGCTTTCTGAATTTTGCGTTTAACCGGTTGTGCTGAAATGTAAATTCATCCCATAAACAGCAAACAATTGCGTATGGTGTACCAATAGGTGCGCAAAACGGGTGAAACAAACGTTGTTTTTTGCCTGTTCACTTTGATTTTTTCTGAAAATTCCTATATTTGATTGAATACTGTCAATTGTATGGAGTGCATAGTTGTAGATGACGATCCGATTGCCCGCAAAGCGGTGGAGCATTGTATTGCCCGCACGGAAAGCCTGCACCTGAATGCATCGTGCGCCAGTGTGGCCGAAGCGCTCAAAGCCATCAAACAACATAAAACCGACCTGATTTTCTTAGACGTGGAAATGCCGGAAATGAGCGGCATGGATTTTCTGCGCACATTCCGCGAAATACCGCAGATCATTCTCATCACGGCCAAAAAAGAATATGCGGCCGAAGCGTTTGATTATGACGTTACTGATTTCCTGCTTAAACCGGTTGATTACGCCCGCTTTCTGAAAGCCGTAAACAAAGCGCAGAACATCCAGGAAAACACACAACTGAAAGACGACGACGATGAAGGCCTTTTTGTGAAAAAAGAAACGTCGCGTTTTGTACGCATCGGGCTGAAAGAAATCCTGTTTGTGGAAGCCCTTGCCGACTATGTAAACATCCATACCAAAGACGGAAGGCACACGGTGCTGGCCACCATGAAATCCATCGAGGCCCGCCTGCCGCAGAAAGACTTTATCCGCATTCACCGTTCGTACATTGTGCGCCTCGACCAGATCAGCGAAATTGAAGAAAACGCGGTCAACATCGGGGGCAAAGTCATCCCGGTCAGCCGCTCCCATAAAGAAGACCTCTTCAACCGGCTGAAAATGCTCTGAGCATTGCTCATTTTCCGGAACAAACAAATCGCTTATTCCCTCCAACGTTATTCATTTCGCTCCGCATATTTTTAAAAGGCGCGTACAACGGTCTCACTCAAAAATGGTGTACACCGCTTAATCACCCGAACCAATTATGGAAACCATCACCTACCCTACCCCGCAAGCTTATCTCGCAGCCACCGAAAACTGGCTGCTGGAGCGGGAAATTGACAACAACCTGGTTCTTGGTCTGTGCAACGCATTTACTGCGCCCGACAAACCGGTTGCAGGTGCACACTTTATAAATGTGGTGCAAAACGGCCGTATAGTGGCCACCTCCATAAAAACCTGGCGCAAAATTATTGTTACCGGTTACACTGAAAATCCGGAAGCCGTTGCACTGCTTGCTGCGTATTACCGCGAACAGCAGGTGGAAAACGACGGCATTTTCGGCACCACGTGGCATGCGGAAACATTTGCTGCCTGCTGCAACAAAAAAAGCACGCTGACCATTCACATGCTGGTGCATGAACTGCTTGCCGTAAACGAACTTCCTCTTCCGGAAGGCAAACTGGTAACCGCCACCGCTGCCGACCTGGAACTGCTGCTCGGCTGGTCCATGCAGTTTGAAATTGATGTGCAGGTGCAGCCACTGAAAACGCGCGATGAATTCCTCCCGTATGTTTCAAAGCGGGTAAACGATGGCGATTATTTTATGTGGATGCTTGATAATGAACCGGTGTGCATGGCAGCCGTGGTACGCAAAACAAAAAACACGGCCATCATCGGATTGGTTTATACACCGGCCGTGCACCGCGGAAAAGGTTATGCCACCGGCTGTGTACATGCCCTGAGCAAACTGCTGCTGGCCCGCGGATACCGCAGCTGCGGATTGTTTACCGATGCAGACAACCCGGTATCCAACGGCATCTACCGGAAAATCGGCTACGTGCCAGGAACAACGTTTACGGATATTTCGTTTTAACACCTCGTAATGGTTAGCTACTTCCGCTGCGAATGATCATCGGATAAATTCGATCTTATAAATCCGACATGAAATTAAAGACATACGTCCGTTCGAGCGTCAGTCGAGAACAGTGATGAAT
>CALRZN010000022.1:0-98495 GCA_943372645.1 Chitinophaga pinensis
CGCGTTTCCGGATTTCGGGGAGATCACGTTTCTTCTAAGATTTTTTTGTTTCTGCTCCCCTTGGGTTTCTTATCCTCGTTGATGCGCGATGCATCGCGCATCAACGTAATCTATTTTCTTAATAGTTTAAAGAATCCCCTTTTCCGGATCGTTTTGGTTTGATCTGAAGCCTTCACGGGTTCCGTTAAAAAATCGTTGATGCGCGCGTTTCCGGATTTCGGGGAGATCACATTTCTTCTGCGATTTTTGGGGGTTCTGTTCCATTTGGGTTCCCAGTCCTCGTTGATGCGCGATGCATCGCGCATCAACGTAATCTATTTTCTTAATCGTTTAAAGAATCTCCTTTTCCGGATCGTTTTGGTTTGATCTGAAGTTTTCGCGCATCAACGTAATCCTACTTTCTTAGTCGTAAAACGAATCCCTTTCACGCATCAATTTAGTTTGCGCTGAAGCTTTCGCGGTTTTACTTAAGCCAATAACCCCAAAAGGAAAAAGCATTTCCCTTCATTTCTTACCAAACGTCAATGCAAACGAAAAATGCAGTGCAGACCTTTGCCCCATCAAATCAAACTGCATTATGACATCACTTCTTCACACGGGCATTTCAGGACGCACAGCTGCGCGGATTGCTGGTTATTCACTGGTTTTAATGGCACTGCTGGCCGGGTTTGCCTTCGGTTATGCGTTTAATACATTGGTAATTCCGGGCAACGCGGAAGCGACATTTAACAACATTAACCATGCGCCGGGACTGTTCCGCGCCTGCATCGGTGGCTTTTTTGGCGTGCTGCTGCTGGATATTCTTACAGCCTGGGCATTAAACCTGCTGCTGAAACCGGTTCACGCCGGGCTTTCGCAACTGGCGGCCATTCTTCGTTTGCTGTATGCAGGCATACTTGGCACGGCGCTTTGTTTCCTGCTCCCTGTAACGCAACTGGCTGCTTCAGGAACTGCAGATGCCGAAGCAATCCGTTTAACGGAGCATGCGATCCAAAACTTTATGTCCTGCTGGTCCATGGGACTGATCGTGTTCGGACTACACCTCGTGGTGCTGGGCATGGTGGTGTACCGCGCGGGATTTATTCACAAAACCTGGGGCATTTTATTGTTCATCGCCGGACTGTGTTATTTCAGCAGCAACCTGCTCGACCTGCTGGTACCAGCCTATCATGCACACAAAGCCACCGTAGAAGCAGTAATGACGTTGCCCATGATCGTTGCTGAGCTTGGTTTTGCCTTGTGGCTGCTGATCCGGAACAAAAAAATTCCGGCGTAACTTCAGTTCCGTTTCGACAGCCTTTTGCGGATACGGCTCAGCGATTCGGGCGTAACACCGATGTAACTGGCCAGCTGGTGTTGCGGAACACGCTGCAGCAAACCTGGCCGTGATTCGAGCAGGTACGCATACCGTTCTTCCGGCGTAGAAATTATGAAGCGCGCAAATTCTTCCTGCATTTTCCCGAAGCCCTGCTCCATCACTAAACGCGTGAGCTGTTCCAGTTTCGGAAACTGCTGAAATATGGCCGGCTGTTCATCCATGCTTCCGAAAACAGCGGTTGTTGTTTCCACGCACACCCAGTACATGCCTGCCGGTGTACGTGTGGTGGCACTGCCCAGCGCGGCCACAGCCTGTCCCTCGGTATAAAATGCGGTGGTTTTCTCCAACCCGTTATCCAGCACATACTGGCGGATGCACCCACTGAGAATAAAATAACACTGCAGGGCCACCTGCTCTGGTTCGAGCAGCACCGTTCCTTTTTCAATCGTTTTTACCTGCACATGCGCTTCAATGGCCTGCACATCGGCTTCTTCGAGCGGACCGAACGGAGTAAGATATGGCAGCAGCGGATGTTCCATGGTTTGCTGCAAGGTATTAACTTTTTTGTTTTTGCCGGAATGGAAAAATCCAGCCTGATTCTGCCTTATCTTTGCACCCGGAAAAGCATTATCTTTTGTTTCATTTTATTGGAAGTTTAAGCGACGATACTTTATGCAGTACAAACTCATTTCTGATTTCGTGCCTACCGGTGATCAGCCGGAGGCCATCCGCCAGCTTACCGAGGGGTTAAAAAACGGTTCGCAGCACCAGACACTTTTAGGTGTTACCGGCTCGGGTAAAACATTTACGATTGCGAACGTGATTAAGGAGATCAGCAAACCCACGCTGATCCTGAGTCATAACAAAACCCTGGCCGCGCAGCTGTACAGCGAGTTCAAGCTGTTTTTCCCCGAAAACGCGGTGGAATATTTTGTGTCGTACTACGATTATTACCAGCCGGAAGCCTACATTCCGACCACCGATACGTATATTGAAAAAGACCTTGCCGTAAACGATGAAATTGAAAAGCTGCGGCTGAGTACCACCTCTTCCCTGCTCTCGGGCCGGCGCGATGTGATTGTAATTTCGTCTGTGTCGTGCATCTACGGTATCGGGAATCCGCAAGAGTTTGCGGACAGCGTAATTCACATCAAAAAAGACCAGACCATCAGCCGCAACAAGTTCCTGCACATGCTGGTGAATGCACTTTATTCCCGTTCCGAAGATGAGTTTACACGGGGCAATTTCCGGGTGAAAGGTGATACCGTGGATGTTTATCTCGCTTACGCGGATTATGCGCTCCGTTTCGTGTTCTGGGGCGATACCGTGGAAGAAATTGAAGCATTTGAAACCACCACCGGCCAGAAAATTGAAGGCTACGAAAGTGTAAACATTTACCCGGCCAACATTTTTGTAACGTCGCAGGACTCGATGAAACAGGCCATTGCCGGCATCCAGGACGACCTGCTGAAACAGACCGAATATTTTAAAAGCATCGGCAAAAACGCAGAGGCCAAACGCCTCGAAGACCGCGTTACATACGACATGGAAATGATGCGTGAGCTGGGTTACTGTTCGGGTATTGAAAACTATTCGCGTTACTTCGATGGACGCGCAGTAGGTTCGCGCCCGTTCTGCCTGATGGATTATTTCCCGAAAGATTTTCTGATGGTGATTGATGAAAGCCACGTTACCATTCCGCAGATCCGTGCCATGTATGGCGGTGACCGTTCGCGCAAAATCAACCTCGTGGAATACGGTTTCCGTTTGCCCGCAGCGATGGACAACCGCCCGCTGAAGTTTGACGAATTTGAAGTGATCCCCGAACAGCTCATTTATGTTTCGGCCACACCGGCTGATTATGAACTGCAGAAAAGCGAAGGCATTGTGGTGGAGCAAGTCATCCGCCCCACCGGCCTGCTCGACCCGATTATTGAAGTGCGGCCGAGCGGCAACCAGGTGGACGACCTGCTGGAGGAAATTGCACGTGTGGTGGAAAAAGACGAACGGGTGCTGGTGACCACACTCACCAAACGCATGGCCGAAGAACTGAGCAAATTTTTGGCGAATGCCGGCGTGCGCACGCGTTACATCCACTCGGATGTGGATACGCTGGAACGCATCGAGATTATGCGCGACCTGCGCATGGGCCTGTTTGACGTGCTGGTGGGCATTAACCTGCTGCGCGAGGGCCTTGACCTGCCGGAGGTTTCGCTGGTGGCGATACTGGATGCGGACAAGGAAGGGTTCCTGCGTTCGGAACGCTCGCTGGTGCAGACGGTGGGCCGCGCCGCGCGGAACGTGAACGGCAAAGTGATTATGTACGCCGACCGCATCACCGATTCCATGCGCAAAACGATGGATGAAACCGACCGCCGCCGCAAAAAACAGATCCAGTACAATTTTGAACACGGCCTGCAGCCGCGGCAGATTGTAAAGAGCAAAGACGGACTCAACTCGGTTATTGACCGAACCCGGAGCAGCAAGAGCAAACTGCAGGGCGGCAAAGGACGCGCTTACGTGGAAGCGGAACAGCTTTCGCTGGCCGCCGATCCGATTGTGCAGTACATGAAACCGGAACAACTGGAAAAAGCCATCGCCAAAACGCGCCGTGCCATGGATGCCGCCGCCAAAGACATGGATTTCCTGGAAGCCGCGCGTTTGCGCGATGAGGTTTTTGCACTGGAAAAACTGCTCCAGTCCAAAAAATAAGCCTACTCATTTATAAGTACATATCTTCGGCCTATTCACTTTTTTTGAAATCCGGTTAAACCTGTTACATTTACCTGAGTTAAATGTAACACAGTGAAACGATCCGGATTCCCTTGCTTTTTCGTTTTGCTTCTCCCCGGGCTCCTGTTTAACCTGAACTGTTTTTCACAGGCAGCTATTCCTGATCTTGTTGCTCTGAATAAACGTTCGGAAGCGCTGCGGTATGAAAACCCGACAGAATCGGCACACCTGGCGCTGCGTGTTATTGCATCCGGCAAAAAATCTCCTGCTGCCGCAACGCAAACCGCGAAGGGTTGGATCAACCTTACATACGCACTGGTGGAAACCAGCAGAATGGATTCAGCAGCAATTTGCCTGGATACGGCCGAAAAACGCATCATGCCCCGGAAAATTCCGGAACTGGTGAGCAACTGGAATGTGCTGAAAGGGTATTACCTCGATGAAAAAAACGATATCGCAGGTGCGCTGTACTATTATTTCAAAGGACTGGAGTTGTGTACCGATCCAAAAACGCGTGGCGCGATCTATAACAACATCGGCGTTGCTTACCGCAGGCTGAAAGATTTTGACAATGCGCTGAAATACTATGAACTGGCTTATGCGGTGGGCATGGCAATCGGCGATACGGTGCGCATGGCCAAAAGCCTCAACAACACAGGCAGCATCTGGTATAACCGGCTGCAGTTTGCCAAAGCACGCTCGTATTATGAGCAATCACTCAGGCTGCGCGAAGGAATGAAAGATTCGATCGGGATGCTTTCTTCGCTGAATAATATTGCAATGATTTATGAGGAAGAAAAAAACTATACCGGCGCACTCGATATTCATCACCGCATGTTAAAAAACGCACATGAACGGCATCACCCGCTTGATATTATTACGTCCACCATCAACATCGGTAACCTTGAACTGAAACAGCATCATGAAGCAGCTGCACTGCAATGGTTCAACAAGGCACTGGTAATTTCCGACAGCATCAAACGTTTTTTCTATGCCGTGCAGATATACCAGTCACTCAGCCGCTACTACAAATCAACCGGTAATTACGAAAAAGCACTGTCGTACCTGCAGCTGGCCATGACCCAGAACGACAGTGTGCTGCAAACCTCCTCGCGCGAAAATGCACAGGAACTGGAAGCCCGCTACCAGAACCGGGAAAAAGAAAAAGAGATTGCCCTGCTGAACGAAAAAAACAAGGTAACGTCGCTTGAAAAAACAAATGCCGAGCTGGAACTGCGGCAAAAAAACAACACACTGTGGCTTATTTCAGCAATCGCGCTTTCGATATTGCTGCTGGCCGGGCTGCTGTACTACCGCAACAGGGCCGAACGCAAACACAGCACGGAGTTAGGCATGATGCTGGATGAAAAGAATGTACTGCTGAAAGAAATTCATCACCGGGTGAAAAACAACCTGCAGCTCGTATCGAGCCTGCTCAGCCTGCAAAGCAATAATTCGGAACAGGAAGAAACAGCACGCCTGCTGAAGGTGAGCCAGGACCGTATTCATTCATTGGCCCTGCTGCATGAAAAGCTGTACCAGTCGGAACAGCTGAAAGCCATCAGCTTCAGCAACTACATCCGCGAACTGGCGCATTACCTCGGCGATTCGTTCAACTGCCGCGAACGGCAGATTACGATAACCGTGGAGTCGGCCGACATTGCTGCGGATATTGACCAGCTGGTGCCCTGCGGCCTGATCCTGAATGAACTGATCACCAACAGCCTGAAATATGCATTCCCGAACGATGGTCCGGGCGAAATCAGTATCCGGGCCGGAATTAACGGAGCAGACTGCAGCCTGCACATCAGCGATAACGGCACCGGTATTTCGGGGCAGCATCCGCCGGGCATCGGCCTGAAACTGGTGAACGGACTCGTGCGCCAGCTGAAAGGAAAAATACAGCAGCTCCATCCCGCAACGGGCGGCACTGCATACCTCATAACATTCCCGCTTCATCTGTATAAACAAACCAAAACGTTATGAAACAGGGCATGATACGCGTACTGATTGTGGAAGACGAAATGGCCATAGCCATGGATGTGGAGACGCGGCTGCAGAAAATGGGGTTTGCAGTAACCGCCACTGCACTCAACCGCGAAGAAGCGGAAAGTGCTTTTGCTGCTGATCGCCCGGATGTGGTGCTGCAGGATATTCAGCTTGGTGAAAAACACGATGGTATTTTTCTTTCCGGTTATTTTTCAGAACAAGGATGCCCCGTTGTTTTTCTGACAGCTTTTGGCGATACGAAAACATTTGCAGAAGCACTGGCTACGGCCCCGGCAGGATATGTAACCAAACCTTTCCGTGACGATGACCTGCGCCGGCAGCTGGAACTGGCCGTTTTCAAACAGGCACGTTTGCGTGAAATGCAGGACATGGTGCAGATGTACGAACAGTTTCTCACCCTCTACATTCCGCCCGCGGCCCTGCTCGATGCCTCCCGCTGTTTCCTCCGCGTTCCGCCCGCACTCGAACGGCTGAACGGTTTCCTGGCCGAAGAAATGAACGGGAAACCGGTTGCTGATTTTTTTGTTTTCGAACCCGGCACCGGCCATATCACCCACCTGCTGCACCGCAACAAACAACGCATAGCGTATGCGGCAAAGCTGATTGCCATTCAAACCGGTGCGGATGAAAGCTGCATCGGTTATGCGCTTCAGCCCGACAAAACAGAAAACGAAACCGAAGTGGAACGCGAATCGCCGGTGATTAACACAAAGGCCGTTTTTATCCGCGACAAATCGGTGCTGTACCGCGTGCCCTTTGAAAACATTTACTGGCTGGAGGCGATGGACAACTATACCAAAATTCATACGCAGCAGAAAACGTACACCATCAAACTGTTTCTGAAAGACGCGCTGCTGCGTTTACCCGCCGATAAGTTTGTGCGCATCCACCGCTCGTACGCGGTAGCACTGGAACACATTACCATGCTGGAAGAAGATACGCTGTATATCGGCAGCACCGGTTTGCCGGTAGGTAAACAGTACTCCGAAGAAATTACTTCTGCATTCAAAACGATGAATTAAAAACTCACCCCCACGTAACGCAGGTTCACCCCCGCTTTTTATTCGTTTACAACTTTCATGATCTGGCATGCCGGGCGATTTATTTAGTTTACTGCTGTATCAAACACAGATCAACAAAAACCAAATAATTTGCCAACGATGAAAAACGAACTTTTTCGCCTGATTTCCCTGCGGTACAGCGATGATAAAAAAGAGCTTACGCCCAAATTATCACCCTATTCCATTAGTCCTGCCACTGCAAGTGCAACGCTGTCTGCAGTTAATGCAGCAAATACAAACAGTAACCCGTGGGGAGCCTTTGAAAAAGCTATACCAGGATTGCGGACCCAGCACCTTCTGCCGGTAAGTACAATCAGTCCTGCATTGGGTGATTTATTAAATTATCTGAAGGAAAACGGGTTCGCTGTAACGGGGCCGGATATCATTTCCCGGGCGACTAAATCATTCGGAACAACCGGGCTGGCAGCACTTCTGTCGGGCAGTGCCATTCAAAATGCATCTGTAAAAATACGTGAGGCATACTATACCGCGCTCATTCCGGGACACAAATTTTCCAGGCCGGAGGATTATGCACATGTGATAAAAACTATTTTACTGCTGGAGGAAATGCGAATTGCAAAACCACCTGCTTACTCGGACATTGCCTCCGTAAAACAATTTTTCCAGCGCCCGTTATTGATTCCTTCCGAAATCAAACAATTGCTGGATGCAACAGCTACTGCTCCCGCTGCCGCAACGCCAGGTGGTGTGAATGTGCAGAATTTAAAAGTGCTGAAGAAAGCCAAATCCGAATTGGCTATTATCGGTAATAAGGACCTGCAGGTGAGTCTGCAGAACAAAAACGAACTTGTTTTCAGTTCATCAAAACTTACTAAACTAAGCACAGATACCCGAAACCTGATTGCCAAAGCCGGCTTCAGCAACGACAATGTTCCGGTTGTAGGATTCCGTAATTATGTAAACAAACAGCTGACCCTGCTTAACGGACAGCAGTTTATTGAAAAAGCACCGGCACAGCGTTTTTATATTAACGGCAGCATGATTTCAGTTAACGATTTGAGTAAGCTGAAACCAGTAGCTAATCTCACGATCAATCAATGGAATACCTTCGTAAAACCACTTGGTATTGGTGAACTTCGCAAAATCAACGAAGAAAAGATACGTTACGAAGTTGCTGAAATTGCCCATGTGGAAAACATAATGGGAAATGAGTTCAAAGAACGGGTTTCGACCAATGAAGAATCATTGGAAACCACCCAGTTCAGTGAAACCAGCAGAACCATGAGCCAAGACAACCTCCTGCGGACGGAATTGCAAAGCAGTCTTTCGAAAGAAAGCCGTTTAGCCAGCCAGAAATCAAGTTCGCTTGACCTTGGTGTGAAAGTTTCTGCAAGCTATGGCACGATGGTAGAGGTTGAAACTGAAATGGATAAAAGCAACAGCAACTCAAAATCCGTTTCTGATGCGAGTATCAGTTCATTAAGTAAATCGATCACAGAGGAAGCTAAAAAATCGGTCTCCGAAAAAGTGACTGAATCGCGTACCGTCAGAAATACCTTTAAGCTTGTCAATACAAACACTCACCGGTTTGACAATAAAGGGAATACAGATCCTGTTATTGGTGTTTATCGCTGGATCAACAGGATCCATACAGCCCGGCTTTATACTGTCGGTCACCGATTTATGTATGAAATGGTATTGCCTGAGCCGGCGTTGTATTACAAGGAAGTTGTTGCAAATGGGGTAAATAATGGTATCGTATTAAAACAACCACTGCCGCCGATGGCACTGGATGTGGCCAGCAATGAATATGTACCGCTGTTACCATCACTCATTGACCTGGAAAACTACCAACAACTCGCTGCTGAATACAAAGTACGTGATATGGTTTTGCCGCCGCAGGATCAGTTAAAGGTAGCAGTGTCATACGGCAGCTCATGGGACGAAGAACGGTCGGTAAAAAGCAAGGAACTGGCTGCAGAATCACGAAAGCAGAAAGTTTATGCAAGGAATGAGGTTATTGAAATCCCCGACGGTTATATTCCCGCTTATGTGAGCGGAACGGTTACCGCATCACAGATTCTGCGTGAATATATTGAACGCAGCACGCTGCAGAGTAAATTGTCAGAGGCTGAATTAGCTCTGCTACTGGAAACGTTCTTTACCCGGATAAAATTAACGGAAAATGTTGGGTTACAGCAGTCGCTCGATAACCTCATGAGCGGAGAGTATATAAAACTTACGGTAGGCAGTGATATTATTTCGATAAAGCCGTACAATGCTTCACAGCCCTCACTTTACAAATGGATATTCGGTGAAACACTGGACCAGGTTAACCGTTACTCAGAAGGAAATATACCGGTAAGTGTGTTGTTTGAAGGCATTACAATGGGATATAACATAGGCATTGAAATTTTCTGTAATGCATCAGAAAAGGTAATGACCGAATGGCAGCAAAAAGCGTATGACAAAATTATGGCTGCTTATTACGAACAATTGGATGCTTACGAACGCCAGGTAAAGAAAATGGAACAGGATCAGTTATTTGGATTGGCAGGCACATCAAATCCTGTACGCAACAAAGAAGTGATCGAAACAGAACTGAAAAAACTGACCATCGCATTTTTACGGAAATCGTTCCCCGGAAACTTCTACTGGCCAAGCCTGCGCAAAGTAAATAACGTAACGGAACTGAATTTTGAAAACGCATGGCAAAATGGCAATGAAATCAAGTTCTTTGAACAGGCTTTTGAGTGGGAAAATCTGCTTTACCTTTTCTATCCCTACTTCTGGGCTCGTACTGAACAATGGATGGAGCAGATCGGCCAGGAAGGTAATGACCCGCTGTTCGGTAAATTCCTCCGTGCAGGTGCTTCGCGTGTGGTTATTGCCGTACGTCCCGGTTTTGAAGAAAAAGTAGCCAATTACCTCCGCACCGGCCAGCTCTGGAATACCTCTTCCAGCTTTGTTTTTGATGATGATCCCTATCTGGATATCATCAGCGAGATACGAGCCATTGAAAGCGCACCCGAGTTTATAAATCAGAAACCGATAGATGAATGGGAAGTAGAACTGCCAACCAATATGCTTGTACTCGATACACCCGAAAGTGTGAGCCGGATAGAAAATATCGTGATTAACTGATTTTAAAAAATATTCCTGAAATGGCCGGACCTGTTATAAAAAATGCTGAACCGTGGGCGTTTGAAAAAGTGGAATCGTTTGAAGATTACACCAAAACAGCTGATCTGCTGCTCAATCGTCTCGCCTCACGACTGGATGATATTAAAAGCATTACCGAAAGCTGGATCATGTATTGCAATCACATCAACGGCTTTACCAATGAGGGCTGGAGACAGGCATACCAGAATGTAACTGCGTGGACAACAGATACCGGGTTTGAAGAACTGCGAGAGCTGATCAGCAAAAAAGACAACGGTGGAGATGCATTCAGTTTCCTCTTGTCGTTTATGCTCGAATTCGGAACCGGTAAAATTGTTGCATGGATCACCAGCAAGGGTACTGCCCAGATTGAAAAATTGCGTCAGCACGTAGAGAAAGAAGTAAAAGCCAATTACTTCGGAATATGGAACTACTATCATGTTCCGGCCGGAAGACCGGATCCGGTGGAAATCGGTACCCGAAAACTGGCAGATATCAAAAAACGATACGATTCGGCAAAGGGGCTTTTTTCTGCCATCGTTCCCAAAGCAGCCGGCTATGCCAAAGAAAAAACAAATGCTTTTCTGAAAGACCCGTTTAAAGAATCAATTGCCCAGTACGAGGTGATGGTAAAACGAAAAATTGCACCAGGAACAGCTGCCGATGCAAGCCGCGCAAGCTATACCCGTGAAGAGTTGTATGATATGATGGGAGATGATACCAGCACTGCACTTTCCGGGGTGATTTTTAATCTCGCTGAACAAAAAATCAAAATGTGGGCTTTTTATGCCCAGCTGCTAACACGCGGGGGCGACTCCGAAGTATCGCCGGAAGATGAAGGGTATTTTTTTAGCCGGAAAAGCTGGCTGCGCTTTTTTTTCCAGGAGAATGCGGCGCCCGGTGAAACCATTGAAGATGCCGGGGAAAAATTATGGAATGATGACCTGCAGAATTTAAGCTACCGGCTTGAATACATTCATTACCTGCATACCAACCTCTGGGAATTCCGTTTTGCAAGCATGCCCGACATTACAGGTGACTTCAAACCGCAGAGCGGCGCCACTTCGCGGTCTGCTTCACTGAATGAGCTGAAGTTTTATTTCCAGGGCCTTTACCTTGCCTCCCGGCTTGATGCCCGGAATACCTCCGAACGGATACGGCACCGTTATAACCTGCGTACCGAGCGTTACGAATTTGAGCCGGTACGGTATGGTGATCATACCATGGACTCAATTGATTATCCCCGCAATTCGATGACACAAACATGGGCACACCCGTTCTCTTTCCGCGACTATACCGAATACCTGGAAAAGATACCCGAAAAATCATTAATGGCTTTAACAGATTTATTGAAATTCACAAACGACCTTACCATGGAAGAACTGGTCGTTATTAAAAAAGAAAACTTAGGCGAACTTAAAGGGCTTGATATTGATCCGGAATCGTGGAGCTGGCAGACTCGGGACTATGCGCTCATCAAAACGGCCGGAAGAACCGTCAGAAATGTACTGGACAACTACGAAAAGGCTTCCGAAGTTCCAGTTGTCCAACTGGTTTTTGACGAGGAACTTCGTGAACAGTTGAAAAAACAGATTGCAGAAAATATGAAGGACGACAGGCGCACAGGGGTACCCATCAGGCACGCCACAACCTATATGATTACCCGCCTGTGTTCGTTTGCACTCAATGCATATTTCAAAAAGTACACCGATGCCGATAAATCTATACGGGAAGCCATTACCGTGGTCGAATCACGCATAAAATAAAACAAGGGCTAAAACAGAGTGTGAATTCCTCGGCGGGATTACGATTTAAACGCGCCCGTCATACTCATCAGCCAGAGGCCAAAAAGGTAATACGAAAGCAGCGCGCCCAGGATGCCGTGCACCACGTAAATGCCGGCCGCAAGCCAGTGTTTCATAAGCAGCCTGCGGATGCAGAATACCAGCAAAAGCAGGCCGTGCACACCGGCAAGAATGGCGGCAATCATGATGATGAGAAACAATGAGTGTCCGCCCTTGAACGTAAAAATCGTACTCCAGTAATACAGCACCATGCACGCGAAAATGGCACTTACGATGATGTTCCATAGCCAGGAACGGAGAAAAAAGCGGCGGAAGGAAAATGGTTTCTCCATGCGGAAAGATAAACAATTTTAATACGGCACACCAAAATCAAAAATCCGGAGCGTGTTCCTTTATTGAAATAGTATCTGTTAATGCGTTACAACAAGCCGCTTCACCAGGCGGTGTCCGCCAAACTCGAGACTGTAGGTGTAAACGCCTTCTTCCAGTGTGCTTACCTCCCACTCCAGCTGGTGGCTGCCTGCGGTTTCTTCTGCAGTGTAATTGCGTACCTCGCGGCCGAGCATATCGCGCAGCGTGATGGTTACTTTGCCATGATCAGGAACATAATAACCGATGATGGTGTTTTGCGAAGCCGGGTTCGGAATGTTGTCGGCCAGCTGTAAACCGGTTCCGGCAATTTCGGCTATGCCTGTAGCGCAGGGCGAGAGCCATTCTTCGAAACAGAAATCATCAATGCCCCAGCCTTCGCTCTGGATGCTGCCATCCGAACCGAAACGGAAGCGGAACACCACCTGCCCGTTTGTATTAAACGAGATGAGGTGACCGGCCTGTACCCATCCGTTGGTGTTACCCGAAAATCCGTCGGTGCCTGAACCGAGACCGGTAACCGAAGTTACATTGTACCAGCCCGGATCCCACATCTGCCCGAACACCTGCCAGGTCTGTCCAAGATCCATCGAATATTCGATTACACCGCCGTCGGTATTCTGCGGCGTCTGGTAGTTGTGCCAGAAACCGAAATTGTAACACGCGCCGGTTTGTACATCAAACACCGGTGTAAATAATCCAGAGCTGTCGTTCGGCAGGTAGTTACCAACGCGTTTGGTGATCCAGCAATTGGTTCCGCTGTGCGGCGCCGTAATTACGTTTTTAACCGGGTCGCCAAGTTCAAAGGTGTTCTGCTGGTTTACAAAACGGATCGCATTCATCGCCGCCCAGGCGCTTTGTCCGTTTCCGTTTTCAAAGTCATTGCAATACGGATATGTTCCGATGGTATCAAAAACAGTAACGGCCCAGCGGGTGGTGTCATCCGGCCAGTTCGTATCGTTCAGTCCGTTCGGGTTCGATGTCCACACCCGGATCACGTGGTTGCCCGGCGCTGCGTTTGTCCACGGCACGCTGAACGTATGGTTCCAGGTTTGCTGGATATTGAGTACCGGCGAGAAATTGATTGCGTCTGTAGTAACAACTGTACCATCTATTTCAAGCGTGGCATCCACATCGCTCAGTGCAATGAGACCGAGGTTTTTGATGTTGGCTTTCAGGTTGTAGGTTGCCGGAACCAGGATGTTCTGCGGCGTGGTCAGCGAAATCGTATTTGTTCCGGCATTGATCGGCATCCAGATTTCGAAATCGTCAATGCTCCAGCCGTCGCGCGGAAGTCCGGTGGTGCCCGAAGTTAAAATGAAACGGAACTGCACCGGTGTGGCGAAGAAATTCAGGAAGTTGAGTTTGTATTTCGACTGGATGTAATTTGATCCGAGTCCCGTCCAGCCCGGTAAACCGCTTGATATTACCGAGAAATAATTGTACCAGTTCGTTCCGTTTGGATCGTTTTGTGTACCGAGCACCTGCCAGGTATTGCCACCGTCAGTTGTGTATTCCACGTGGCAGCCGTCGTAAAACTGTTCCGTATTGTACCAATGCCAGAAACGAAGTTCGGCCTGGTTGGCATTCGAGAAATCAATAAACGGCGAATACAGCACCTCATTGCTACCCGTCTGGTAATTGCCGTTCAGGTTTACCTCCCAGCAGTTGCTACCGCTGTGTGCGTTGGTAATGGCAGGTGCCAGCGGTGTGCCATATTCCCACGAAGGCGTGTAGGTAACATCGGCGGCAAAATTATTGGTCGTTTCCATGTCATCCACAAACGGCGCCTGCACCAGCGGAACACCCGTCGAAGTCTGGCAGATGGAATCATTAAACGTGTTGTTGTCGCCGCTGAGGTCCGTCCATGCGCAGATGTTGTACTGACCGAGCGGAGCCACATACGTCGTAGTAAATGTGTACGTCGTGCTTGCATTCGGTGCAAGGTTACCGGTCCAGGTGGCATTCACCACCGGGTTGCTGTTTACCTGGTAACCCACCGGGATGGAGGTCAGCGGGCTTAAGCCGTAGTTCCGGATTTTCAGAATCACCGAGTTGTTGCTTCCCGCAAGCGACATTGCGCCCGGACTTACAATCTGCATGTTTCCTGCATCCAGCGTATCGGGTTCGTAAATGCGGATGTTATCGAGGAACGTGGCCGTGCCGGTGGCAATGCTGTACGCATATTTGCCTTCAAAATCAATGGTAAGGAACGGCGCCGGCAGGAAACTGGTGAGCATATAACGGAAATTGTCATACGGTGTATTGGCAAAGTTCGGCGACAGGTGGTTGGTGATCATCTGCCCGTTTACTTTCACGCGGAAGTTGGTGTAGTTGTTCGAGAACGCATACAACTGCTTCGCATCAAACTCCAGCACGAGGTCGTTGTAGCCCGTGGTATTTACAATCAGTCGGGCATTTACTTCCTGGCCGGGATTAACGGAAGTGTTCCATACATAGTTGGGCGATGAGGTGATGGTGTCTGCAAACGTAATCCAGCCGCTGGAGTTCAGCGCATCAAACTGCAGTCCGCCCGAACCGGTGTTGGCCGCTGCAGAAAGTACCTGCGCCTGCCCGTTAAATCCGTTGGTTACACAGAAATCATTGAGGCTCGACGGCCCGTTTTCAAATCCGTTAAAATACGGAACGGTTACACCGGGCGCGGTGTTGTACGTAACCACAAGGGTGTCATTTAAAAGGAAACCGTCGCCGGTAAGTCCTGAAAACACTTTCAGTGTATGTGTGCCGGCCGTATTGTTCAGCAGTGTGGCAAACGTAAATGTATCAATCACTGCAGGTGCAAGCGTACCGATATAACTTTCTGTTACCACCGGGTTATTGTCAAGCTGGTACGAAATCGGCATCGGCCCTACAATGTTTTGTGTTCCGTAGTTTCGTAATCGTACCGTAATCGGAATATTTCCCTGGGGCAGGCAACTGCTGATATCGGGATCGAGCAACGTTATGACACCTGCATCCTGCGGCGATGGCAGTGCTATTGAAAAATCATCAATGGAGCAACCGTCGCTGGTGGTGAATGTGCTGGATGCAAAAACAAAACGGAATTGTACCGGGCCCACTACGTTGTTCAGTACGCTCAGTTCATATTCCGATTTCACCCAGCCGCCGCTGTTGCCGTCCCAGTTCGGTTCGTTGGTGGTATTACTCAGCGTGGTGTACCAGTTTGTGGCAAGCGGATCGCCGATTGTACCGAGTGTATTCCAAACGTTACTGCCGGTGGTGTATTCCACGCGGATACCGTCCCATGAAGCGGAGGTGTTGTAATTCATCCAGAAACTCATGCGTGCATTCACCGCGTTCGAAAAATCAAAAACCGGGCTGATGAGTGCTGTACGCACGCCCTGCCCGCAGGCGGAGATCAGGTTCAGATCCCAGGCGTTCAAACCGGAATGCGTGGTGTTGGTGGTACCGAAGTTGGGCATACCCAGTTCCCACATGGTGGCCGGTGTTCCGGGCTGCGGCGTTACTACGGTCCAGAGCGTGTCGCTTTCAAAGTCGTCCACATACGGAAATGTAATACCCGCACTGGTAATGAACGACTGGCAGCCCACCGTTGGTGCCTGCGCCTGGTTGGCATTGGGCGAAGCATCAAAAGCACGTACAAAATAACAGATGGTATCTGAATCCGTCTGCAGCGGAATTGTTCCGAGCCAGTCGTTGCCGCTTACCAGCGCCATTGCAGCCGTTTGCGGAGCACCGTTGTTCACGGTATAAACCACCTCGGCACTGGCAATGCCGGATGCATCAGTAATGGTTGCATTTACGGCAAAAGGCCCGAGGTTGTAAACGGTACCTGTATAAATGGGCGCAAGCAGTGTAATGGTTGGCGGAATAAGTTCAGATGCCGAAGCCGTTACAATTACGTTATCAATCACCCAGCCGTAGTTTGAAAATGAACCGTTGCTGTTACCGTCCCACAGTTTGAAACGGACTTTACATTGCGCTGCATTGGACAGGAATGCAGACACGTCAAAGGTTTCGTTTTGCCACCAGGTATTGTTCGGTACGGCCGAGTTGTTACCCGACTGCCAGGTTGTGGAATAGGAAAATGCGTTGAACGCATTGTTATTCACCAGCGCACCGGAACCCTGGTACTGCACGTTGGTGAGCATGTTCCATGTAACCCCGTTGTCGTTTGAAACCTGGATCTGTGCTTTATCAAAAACGTCAATCTTGCAGATCTGGCTGAAATTGAGCAGCACAAAAAAGTTGCCGGTCGTATTAAACGCATTGGTGGTAAGCCACGACGTATCGTTAAGCGCAACCGCATTTTTAAAGCTGGATGTGCCGCTTACCTGCAGCGTATTGTCAGCCGCCCAGGCCGGGTTTCCTGTAGCGCTTACACTGTCGGCCGGATCAAACGTTTCGTGGTAAACAATCGTTTGTGCCTGTGCTGTAAGAACGAGGAACGCCGCTGCTGCGGAAAGTATAAAATGTTTCATGTATCGCAAGATTTAAACTGTCAAAGCAAATATACTAAAATCATCCGCAGCCACGTGCATCGCTTTAGCTTCCCGACATTTAAGAAAATTTTAACCGTTACTGCTCCCTTTTATTCATACGCGTGCCGTTTCATCGGAATTTCCAGTTTTCGCATCAGCGAATCGCAGGTCAGCACGTTGTTCCGGAATACGATCATCTGCGGATTGACCGACATAATTTCCGCGTTTTTGTTGGCATCCAGCACCTTCAGCAGATCGAGTTCCGTTCCGTAAACGAGCACCGTCTGTGGCCGGGCCTGTTTTGCAGCGTTAAAAGCGGCATACCGGCGATCATAAATGCGTAACACGGCGGGCGGAAACTGTTTGCGCAGCATCGGGCAGCCGTAAACGTACATACTCAGTTCCGCAGCATTGTGATTCTGGCCGGGTGAAAACAGCAGCAGATCAGCTCCCGATTCGTGTACCGATTTTTCAATGGATTCACAGTTACAGGCCAGTTCCTTTACCGGTGTAATTGCCACAGATCCGTAATTTGTCCAGCGGATATGTTTGCTGATTACCAGGTCGTACAGGCCCATCTTGATGAAGAAAAAGCAGGTGCAGAAAATCAGTATTCCTCGAACCAGTTTTGGTTCCGCCACATGTATGCGATCGCGGATAAAAAAGACGAGCAGCCCGGTAACCAGCGGAATACCAAGAAACATACGGGCCGAAGAGTGAAATAACGTATCGAGGTGATCATTCACTTTACTGATGCCCACGGCAAACACGAAGAATAATCCGGCGGCAATCAATGCAATTCCTTCCGGTAATTTTTTGCGCAGGATAAAAACACCGGCAGCAGGAATAACCAGTACAATAAGCCAGCCCAATGACCAGCTCACCGGCATGAAATAACCGAAGTAGGCATCGAGGTTACCCAGGTTTTTCAAAAGTTTGTCCGGGAGGTATTCCAGGCCCGGTTTCAGGCTTACCGCATAACCGGCGTGGGTTTCATAAAAGGAAACAGCTGCATACTCCAGCGCCAGGAACGGAAGAAAGCCGCACAGCGTAATGAGGTAAAACCAGGGGTTATTCCAGTTTCGGATGAACAGGTACATATAAACAGGAAATGCAAAAACAAAAATATTCGGGTTGCAGAAATAGCCCATCCCCAGTGCCACAGCGGCCAGCGCCAGTGCACTTCTTTTGCGTGGTTCGAGCAACGCATAAATGAAAAAACTGCTGAAAAACAGCCCCGAAACAAAACCCCGGCTGATGGAGGTGAGTATTGTATATTCTACCGGGAGTAACAACGGCAATGCCAGGAAAAACAACCCGGTAAAAACATAACCGCGCTTATATAAAACACGCGAAATTATGATAAACGGGGCCAGCGCAAACAATGTGGTGACAAGCGGAAGCGCATACTGCAGCGGTATTCCGGCAAGGTGCAGTGGAACTGCCGCAACTGCTTCCAGCATAAAATTGTAATTCTGCCCATAAAAATACGGCTGTGAAAACAGGCCCTTCGCATAGTCTGCAGTGGCCTGCCAGAAGATCAGCTCGTCAGACCCGGTAAATCGAAAACTGAAACGCGAAAGCAGCAACAGCCTGTCGCCTAGCACAAGCATCAGCAGGAGCGGGTAATGAAATCGGCCATTACGAAGCCATGTACGGAAAGGGTTCATATCCGGGCATTTTGGTAAACATCAGTAAGTTGCTGCAACGGGATTTGCAGGGTGTATTGCGGGAGAAAAATTAGTCGGGATGAATCGGGGAGAAAATGAAACAGTTCATCCGGGGCAAAAAAAAACGACGGAACGTCAGCTGACGATCCGTCGGGAGAATTGGTGTGCACTTGTAGGGAGTCGAACCCCAAACCTTCGCATCCGTAGTGCGATGCTCTATCCAGTTGAGCTACAAGTGCAGCTGTTTTACAAAAGTACCGAAAGTGGCATTCCGTACAACATGCAACCGTAATTGCGGGGGCAAAGATAATACTTTGTCCGGAAATCCAAATAAAAAAAGCAAAAGATTATTCCAGCAGCAGGTTTACACAGCGCTCCACCTGTTTCAGTCCGTCGGGAGTGCCGATGGGCGGCAGGTTTAACCCGGCCGTCCGCAGTGCATTAATCACTTCGCGCGGGGCCGGCCACGGCAGGTTGTGCAGCCGGATCTGCCGGAAAACGAGTGCCGCCGTTTTTAACGTACTTGCTTTGATACGGATGGTATGCGCGGCATAACGGCCGGGATGCAGGTGCACAAACTGTTTCCCCTGCCCTTCCCTGAAAATCCACACGGTGCCATCACTGCCTGTAAATTCACGGAAACCGGCAGCACCCAGCCAGTGTGTAAACGCTTCGCTGCTGCCGATCTGTTCCCGGCAGAGAGCCTGTATTGCTTCTGCAGCAATCATTTCCACGGAAAGTGCGCCGTAATAAAAATCCATCTGCGACTGCCCGATCCGCAACAGTTCGCGGTGCACGGTTTCATCGGCAGAAGCCGTTTCGAGGAACTGTTTCAGCGCGCGGGCATGGTGTTTCAGCGGGTTGAGCAGCACAACATCTGTCGTAAGTTCCATTAAACAAAATTGCAAAGAAATTTGTTGTTATGCCGGATTAAGTAACATTCGTCACATACCGGCAAGAATGTGCAGCGTACCTTTGTCCTGAAATTTAAAACCTGGATCGTATGAAAATTGCAGTTGATGAATTACACCATGTAATGGATTATGCCGCCTATACGGCTGAAATGAAAACACTGGTGGATGCCGGTAAAACAACCGGACCGGATCAGGGTGAATCAATGATCAATTATACCAAACTGAACCAGGCCCGCATGCACCGCGGCGAAAAAACGCTGCATGTTTCGGACATAACGGCAGAAAAACTGCGCGATGCACGTCCGATGACGTGGCTTACCATTTCGGAAGTGTGGTGTGGTGATGCGTCGCAGAACCTGCCTATGATTGAAAAAATGGCCGCCACCAACCCGGCCATCCGTCATAAAATTATCCTGCGTGATGAGCACCCGGAAATTATGGAGCATTTTCTGACCAACGGCGGCAAAGCCATACCGATCGTGATTTTTATTGACGATGCCTCCGGCGAAGTAAAAGGACACTGGGGTCCGCGCCCAAGCACCCCGCAGCAAATGGTGGTGGATTACAAAAAGAATCCGTCAAAACCCCTCGAAGCATTTTATGCCGATGTGCACCTGTGGTATTCGCAAAATAAAGGGCAACAACTGCAGGACGAGTTTCTGATTAAACTGGAAGAAAGCGGGCTGCTGAAGCCGGTGCTGGCCGGTTAACAGGTCTCGCTTCTAAAATAACCCAGCCCCATATAGTTTAAAAATGACGTTAGCGCGGATTTTGTGTGCAGTTCAGTGCGGATGGTAATCCGTGCTGAACAACTGGCTTAAGCGCGGAGAATCGTGAACAGGAAGGTAATTACACGCGCGCAAATCGTATGCTGTCACGGATTAGCCCACTCACCTGCACCCCACAAAATCCGCGACAACATCAAAAAAGTGATCAGCGAAGCGGATTGCTTTCTGCTTTTCAGAAGCGATTGCCTCTGCCAGTTAATCCCGGAACGGAACGGCAGTTACTCCGTTTTTCTTTTTACTTTTGAAAAGACACAAAAACCAACAGCTATGTTTGACAATTTATTGAATCTTGTAAAAGAAAATGCGGGCGATGCCATCATCAACAACCCGGCGATTCCGAATGAAAAAAACGACGAAGCCATTTCGCACAGCACCACATCTATAATGAATACGCTGAAACAGCAGGCCTCCTCGGGCAAGCTGGACGGTATTATGGATATGTTCAAACAATCGGGCGGTACATCGGCAAGCAACCCGGTGATGAGCGCAATGAACAGCAACATGGTTTCGGACCTGATGGGCAAATTCGGCATTGATAAAAACCAGGCCGGGCAGATTGCCTCCACGATTATTCCGCAGGTGATGAATAAAGTGGTAAACAAAACCAACGATCCGAACGACAGTTCATTTACCATGGACGGCATCATGTCAAGCATCGGCGGTGCAGGCGGACTGGGCAATATGGTGAAGAATATTTTCGGGTAAAAACATATTTATTCGTGATAATATAAAAGAGTCCTTCATCGGGACTCTTTTGTATTTTTGCATGGTTATGTTAAAAAAAATCCTTCGCATTACAGGAATTTTCGCAGGGGTGTATATCACACTCCTTGCTGTTGGCTGCGGCTTTCAGCGGAATATGATTTTCTTCCCCTCCCCGCTCGACCGCACCTTTAAGTACGCGGAGAACGACAGTCTGCACGAAGTTTTTTTTAATACCACCGACAACGCCGAAATCAACGCGCTGTTTCTGAAAACAAAATCGGACAAGGTGGTGTTGTACCTGCATGGCAACGCGCAGGCGTTAGACAACTGGCAGAAAATAATTCCGTATTACCAGGAAGTAAGTCCGCACGGCCTGCTGCTGATTGACTACCGCGGCTACGGCAAAAGCAAAGGCAAGATTACCGAAAAAGGCCTCTACAGCGACGCGCAGGCCGCCTACAATTACCTGCTGCTGCAGGGCTACAAACCGGAAAACATTTATGTGTATGGCCGAAGCATCGGTACCGGTGTGGCCGCCAACTTAGCCGCACACAATACCGTTCGCGGGTTAATTCTTGAAACGCCGTATTACAGTTTCAGTTTGCTGGCGCATGAAAAAGTGCCGTACTTCCTGCCCCGCCTCATTCTGCAGTACCGGTTTCCCTCGAATAAAAACATCAATTATGTGCATGCGCCGGTCATCATTTTACACGGCACCGAAGATGAAACCATTCCGTATCACCACGGTAAACGGCTCTTCGAACATTTTAACGGCATGGATAAAACGCTGATCACTATACCTGGCGGGCACCACAACGACCTGTCGAAATACCCGGCGTTTAAGGAAGCGCTTACGGCGTTTTTTAAGAAATAAAACTTACACGAGGCTTTTCAATACACGCTCCAACTCTCCGGCTGGCACTACGCCCGACTGCCGCCATTTGATCTGCCCGTTCTGAAAAATAATGAGTGTAGGCACGCCGCGGATTCCATACGCCTGCGCAGCCCCGGGATTTTTGTCCACATCCACTTTTAAAATACGCGCCTGTTCGCCTACCCTTCCGGCCAGGTCTTCCAGTATCGGTTTCATGCTTTTGCACGGCCCGCACCACTCGGCGAAAAAATCAACGAGTACTGGTGTGGGGCTGTTAATGGCTTCCTGAAAATTACCCATAAAAACAAGTTTGTTTTATACTACAAATTTACGACACCGCACCGGTATGCAATGTGATAATTGTTACACTCCGCGGGAAAACGACATAAAAAAGCCCCGGAACAGGATGTGCCGGGGCTTGCATTAAAAAAGTTCGTTTTATTCAAATCCCATCAGGCGGCCCATGGAATGTGCATCACTGCCCATCATTTCCGCAATCAGTTTGAGTACTTCGTAAAAGTCGGTGGTGCCTGACGTGGATTCCGTTGAACCGATGTTGTAACGCATCGCTTCTTTCAGGCTCCAGGTGCTGCCCGGTTTTTCACCAAAAAAATCAACCTGCAGGTTTTCACGCGGGAAATCGGTGTACATCACCACTTTGCCATTATCATCCGTTTTGCCACTGGCAATTACTGCACCCTCGCGGGTTTTGATGGTAATGGTGGTATTTGCAATCGGCTTTCCGTTGTACAGGAATGTTTCGCGGATGGCTGTTTTTCCGTTCGACGTTCCGCTTCCGCCGGATGTTGAAGGCGTAGTAGTGGTGGTTGCTGGTGCAGTTGTTGTTGCCGGAGTGGTTGTAGTCGTTTCCGTTTTAACCGGGTTTGCTTTTGCGCGGGCATCGTCTTCCTGTTTGCGTTGTTCGGCATAACGGGCGTCGCGTTCGGCTTTGGCTTTTTCTTCTTTTTCTTTGTCAGCAGCTGCGGCTTTATCGCGTTCGGCCTGTTCGGCGGCACGTTTATCATCCCATTCCTTATCGCGCTGGGCCTTTTCGTCTTTCTGTTTCTGCACGTTGGCGTCGAATTCGGCTTTATCGCGGGCTGCAGCTTCGGCTGTTTTTTCCGCTTTGAACGGCTGACTCTTCAGCGAATATTCGCCTTTTTTGTTTTTATCCACTTTAAAATAAAGTGCTGCCATATCGTCGTTCATCAGCAGCGCCTTTTTGTCTTCCTGCCCGTGAACCTGCACAACCATTTTCGGAATCGATGCCGTTACATTTACCCAGAACGTTACCTGGCTGGCACTGTCGGGATTAACCGCTACACCATCGAGTTTCAGTTTGAAGCAATCGCCTTCATCGGACCAAACGATTACTTTTACTTTTTTGCTTTTGTCAGGGCTTTCCCATGCCGGGCATTGGGCGGAAAGGCGTCCGGGGATAAATCCTGCAAGCAGGATTGTGGTCGTAATAATTGCTTTCATTTTTTTCAGTTGGTATTGGATTATTAAAAATTATTGGAGCAATTGTGCATTTAGCAAGAAGTAAGCCAAAGTTACACATTTGATGGCGGCGATGTATTTGCGAGGGCAAATGATAATGGACGCTTATTAAACGAGGGTGTTTGCTGAGAATTTGCAGTAACAGGGGCGGTTTAACAGCAAAGCTCCTGCTGCTGCGCTGATCGTTTTCCGTTTGTGTTTCTGAAGTCGGGATTACCGGCCTGCGGTCAGTGATCCCGTTGGGGTGCGGTACAACAGCAAAGCTCCAACTGCTGCGCAGTTGGGCTTTTTTCATGGGGTTTTTAAAAAGAACAAAGCGGGATTAGGAATAGCAGACATCCACTTTCTCTTTGTTCTTTTTAAAAACCCCATGAAAAAAGCCTCTTTTCGCTGCGCGAAAAGAGGCTTTGCTGTTGCGGAGAGGGAGGGATTCGAACCCCCGGAGGTTTAACCCTCAACGGTTTTCAAGACCGCCGCGATCGACCACTCTGCCACCTCTCCGGGGGCAAAAGTAGTATTTTTTTATTTTCTGCAAATCGGGAGGACGTAACTTTTTATTTGGAGTTCGTTATCGCGTGATATACAATGCGTTCTGTTTCAAATGGCCTGCCTGAATTTTGAAACGGGAGGCGGCAATTCCCCTACTCCACTATTTTATACTTCGCTTTCGCATCGTCGCGGCGGCAGGCGTTGAAGTGCCACCATTCCGTTTGTATGCCCCACAGGCCGGCTTCGCGCATCACCTCACGCAGCAGTTGCCGGTTTTGTACCTGTTTTATCGTGATTTTCCCGGCTTCCAGCATTTCTTTTTCTTTTGCGGGTTGGGCTTCATCGCCGAAAAAATCGAAGGTCGTTCCCATGTCTAACGGAATACTGTCGGCTGTTGCAATCGTTACATCCACCGCCGCGCCGTAATTGTGCAGCGAACCGTTGAGCGGATTGGAAAGGTATTTTTGTTTTTCGCCTTTCGGCAGCTGCACCGAATCCCACATCAGGCGCTGGATGCGCAGCGGGCGGGCGGCATCGTAAATGAGCAGGTGGTAGTTTTCATTTCGCGTGCGGAGTTTTTCCTGGGCTTTTACCAAACGTTCAGCCACATCCGGCTGCAGAAACGCATGACGCAGTTCGCCATACACATTGGTTTTCATAAAATTATCCGTGGTGGCGTATTTCAGCACAACGATAATTGTTGAATCCAGTTTACTCACATCCACCAGCCCCTGTTCCAGCAGTTGTTTTTCAATGGCAGCATATTCCGGTTTCGGCGGCAGTACGGCTACGGTATCGTTTACGATGGTATCTGCATGAAGTGAATCAAGTGGAAAGCTATCACGAACCAATGGACAATGAGGTGGCGGAGTACCGCACGAAAACAGCAGCACACACAGCACAATGCCCGGCAGCAAACGAATCGCTGCGTTCATCTTACCCGAGTGAGAAATAAAACGTAAGCGTGAGGAAAATGCCAACAGCCGAGGCAATAAGCGTGGCCAGCAGCAACACGAGGTACATGCAGCCCAGGTTGGAACCGGTAGGAACCGCGCGACGGAACAGCATGAGCGCCATCCAGCCCAGCAGCAGCGCCCCGCAGGTGAGGACGAATCCGGCCACCACGCGCTGTATATCGGTAAACCAGCTGTATGCAAACATGAGGCGGTATACCACCAGCATGGCGATTGCAAGCCCCAGGTACAGCAGGGAATTTGAACGCAATTGCCCTTTATCCATAATTTGCTAACTTTAGTGGTGCGCAAAGGTAGCCGTAAGGCGGTAATAACCGAAAATATGCTGCGAATAATTTTTTGCTTTTTGTTTCTCGCCCTGCCGTTCTGCAGCAAAGCAGACAGCCGTGTAATTCATGTGTGCGTGGCCCTGTGCGATAACGACAGCCAGGGCATTGTTCCTGTTCCCAAAAAAATCGGTAACGGTAACGATCCGGACCTGAACCTTTACTGGGGCTGCGGTTATGGCGTACGTACGTTTTTTTCACAGGCCGCCGAATGGCAGAAAATTGCCACCATCAAAAATCCGGTGACGCATGTGCTCGAACGCTGTGTGTTCAAACACCGCACCAGTGATGTGCTCCTTGTTGCCGATGCCTACAAAGGCGCCCGCATAAAGCAGTGTACCGAGAAATTTCTCGAAAATGCGTCGGGCAATTGCAGCGATACGTTATCGGTTAAAATCGGGCAACAACTGAAAACCATTGATCTCGGCAAAGCCAGCTTAGTGTGTTACATCGGCCACGACGGGCTCATGGATTTTTCCATCCCCGATCCGCCGAAGAACAAAGGCGGCGTAAAAAAAGACATCATCATTCTCGCATGCATCAGCAGTTCGTATTACAGTGAAGTAATAAAAGCCGCCGGCGCCAATCCCCTGCTGTGGACCACCGGCCTCATGGCACCGGAAGCCTACACGCTGAAAGCCGCCATTGACGGCTGGATATTAAATGAACCGGGAACAGCCATTGAAAAACGGGCTGCCGAAGCGTACACGAAGTATCAGAAATGCAGCATCAAAGCCTCGATGTATCTTTTTAAAACCGGATGGTAAATTAATCTACAGGAAGCGCATCGGGCTGCGGGCGCGAGATGATGTACAATCCGCCGAACGTTAAAAGTCCGTTGAGCAGCAGCATTTCATTTCCGAATTTGTAACCGCTTAACCACTGCTCGCTGAACATATTCAGAATGTAACAGATCACCGGCGAAAGCAGCGCCACCAGCGGAACCACGCGCTCACGCGGCATGCGTTTCGTGAGAATACCGAACATGAACAGGCCGAGTAACGGACCGTATGTATAGTTAGCCGCCTTGAAGAGTTTCGTTACCACCGAATCATCGTTGATCATGCGGAACACCACGATCACCAGCAACAGCAGCAACGCAAAACCGATGTGCACCAGGTGCCGGATGCGTTTTTTCTCCGCATCAGTCCGTTTGTTTTCCGGCGAATTGAATCCCAGGAAATCAATACAGAACGAGGCCGTTAACGCCGTAAGCGCCCCATCCGCACTGGGATACGCAGCTGAAATAAGCCCGATGATGAAGAAGATGGCCGAAACCGTTCCGAGGTGATGCAGCGCGATGGTTGGAAAAAGATCGTCGGATTTAGCAACAGTGATGCCGTTCTTTTCAGCGTACTGCCACAGCAAAACACCAAGCATGAGGAACAGGAAATTCACCACGATCAGAATCGCGCTGAAGGTCATCATGTTTTTCTGCGCGTCTTTTAATGTGCGGCAGCTGATGTTTTTCTGCATCATCTCCTGGTCGAGTCCGGTCATGGCAATGGCAATGAACATGCCGCCGAAAAAGGATTTCGGGAAAAACGAGGACATGTGCCAGTCCGTATCAAAAATGGTGGAACGTTTGTCATTCAGTATGCTTTCAAACATGCCGGTAAAACTAAAATCGAACAGGTCGGCAATCAGGTAAACACTCAGCACCAGCGACAGCAGCATGAACGTGGTCTGCAGCGTGTCCGTCCAAACAATGGTTTTTACACCACCTTCATACGTGTAAAGCAGAATGAGCACCACAAACCCAAGCGTGGTAACCCAGAACGGAACGCCCCACTGATCGAATACAAATACCTGCAACACGTTAACCACAATAAACATGCGGAACGATGCGCCGATGGTGCGCGAAAGAATAAAGAAAAACGCGCCGGTGCGGTACGATGAATTTCCGAAACGCTGCTGGAGGTACGTGTAAATGGATGTGAGGTTGCGTTTGTAATACAGCGGCAGCAGCACATACGCGATTACCGCGTAACCGAGCAGGTAACCGAGCACCATCTGGAAATACGAAAACTCATGCTTGCCCACATCGCCCGGTACACTCATAAACGTAACGCCCGAAAGCGAAGCCCCGATCATGCCGTAGGCCACCAGGTACCAGCGCGAACTGCGGTTGCCCACAAAATAGGTTTCGTTTGTTGCGCCCCGCGAAGTAAGCCAGGTTACAAAAAACAGGAGTATCGTATAAAGCGATACACAAACCAGGATGAGTGTTGATGACATGAATGCTCCGTTTACACAAAGAAACCGAAACGCAGCCGAGGGGAATCAAAACCTGCAGTTTCGTTTTCAACAGTTTTGTGAACAAACGGCCGGAAAACAAAGTGTTTTATGACGTAATGTGATCCCCGTTGGCAAAATATCACTTAGTGATTCTTTGTGCCTTCGCGTCTTTGTGGCATAAAATTATTCGCGCCACGAAGTAGCATAGGCACAAAGAGTTACCAGAACGGTGAAACGGGGCAGTTATACACAGATTTATTGTATTTTTGAACATGTCCCGCTGGCTTCAGTATCTTGTTCCATCTGCATTAACGGCCCTGCTGTTTATACTGCTGGCCGGTTTACTCGGCGGCACGTTCGATTATTTTTTCGCGCCGCCCGAAACCAACCACGACAAAACATTAACCGATTGCATTCTCGGCATGCTGCTGCCCCTGCTGCTCACCGGGCTGTACCTGCCCCTGCTCCTGCTTTGGCCGGTGCAACGTTACGTAACCGGATTACCACACACGTCTTTAAAACCGGGCGTATTGTTTATGCGCATGGCCCTGCTGCTGGCACTGCTCAATCCGCTTACCTTATTATGGCTGTTCAGCATGGTGCGCTCCGGCCATGCCGATACCAGTACATTCCTGCTCATGCTGCTGGCGTTGGCTGTAAGTGCTTCCATTGCAGCGTATGCGGGCATTTTCATCGTCCGCTGGCGGGTGCGCTGATCAGCGGGTAATCACAATTTTCTTTTCGGTAAAATCGCAGCCGGCCAAAATGCGCAGGTAATACACACCCGGTTTGAAACGCTGCAGCGGAAGCACGCGCCGGAATTCGCCCGCGGGCAGCTCCGTATTTTCTTTCAGCAATAAACGGCCGGTGATATCACGCAGTTCGTAATAAATAGCAACATCGGCCTGGGGCGAAGCGTACTCCACAGTTACGAGGTCTGATGTCGGATTCGGATATACGCGTATCAGTTCATCGGCCGGTAAATCAGCAATACTGCTGCCGGTTAAACAGCTCCAGCGTTTGTCACAAAGCTGTCCAGTTACTTTGCCGCGGCGCTGCGCGATGAAGGATTTCAGCCCGGGAATTTTATACACCAGGAACGAAGGTTGTTCACCATAGCCGAGGTTCGATTCAAACTGTTCGGGCGTGTACATCTGGTTCGCCGGATCTTCGGCGTAGATGTACGGGCGGATGATTGCAGCAAGACTGTCTATTTTCGGAAACAGGCGATTCGGAAGCAAACCGTTGTTGATGTAATAACAAACCGCGTTCATATACATCGCTTTATAAACGCTGTCCTTAAGCAGGTTGTTATTCAGCGGGCGCGCCTCCGGCGGATCGGGCAGGTAAAGCAGATCGAACTCCGACTGCGCCGTAAACCCGGTGGGAATTACGCCAAAGACTACGCCCACATCCCAGCTGATCCATTGAAATTTACCGGCCAGCGAATCGTTGTACAGGTAAAAATTGTGCGGGTAATACATGTACGAATCGAGGTTGCCGTACACATTATTAAGCGCCCATATTTTGATGTAATCGTCCACATTAAAAGCGCCTGCAAGCTGCGAATGAAAATTGCTTCCGGAGTTATTGATCACATCCAGCAGGTGCACCAGGTCCGTCCAGTTGTTGGCCGTTTCATTTGTTTTCAGCTGGAAGTTGTCGTAGTAATAACTCTGCGCATTGCCTTCCCACACGAGCGGCGTTTCCGGATCGCCCTTGAACAGGTTGCGTTCGTCATTCCCGAAACGGTTTTTTAGAAACGTTTTGTCCACCGACTCCACCATCTTGTAAAGCCCGATATACACGTTATTGTAATACAGCGTGGTAAACGCACAGCGCGGTGCCGGCAAACCAAACCGGTTGATTTCATCGAGGAACAGTTTCTCGCGCAGCATGGTCGGATCGTATGCGCTGTTGTTCAGGTGCAGTGCCTTCAGTCCGTCTGCTTTCTGCCCCGGAATAAATTCGTTGAAATTAAGCACCAGCGGCTTCTTCTGCCCCGGATGCGCGTAACTGGAATTGCCTTTTAACCGGATGCCGGTACTGTCGAGTGTGTCGCCGTCAAACACCACCAGCGCGGGCATGTAATGGTAACTGGCGGCAGTATCGTTCTGCGCTTTGTAAATCTGCAGCGAATCCCAATAATTGTTTTGTGCAAACGTAATGCGTATTTCATGAACCAATGCCGCGCCGAACAGGCTGTCGCCGGGATTTTGTGCGGGCAGTTTGGGGGTTACAGCAAACACCAGGAGCATGAGAAAATACAGGCGAACGTACATCTACCGAAGATAAGGAATTGCGGGTAAGATGTATAAGAAGCTTTTTAAAAACAGCTTTTTTGAAAAAGACAGCGGTTCCCGGTTGGTTCCTTCGTTGCTGATCCGGATTGGATTTTATTTCACGTTGATCCGCGATGCATCGCTGATCAACGTAATTCAGGTACAAAATAGTGATGCAAATTACCTTACCGGATAAACGCGATTTTGTTCAAAACCCCGCTAAAAACTTCCCGGCGAAGCATCCTTAAAACCTCCTGAATACCGTACTTTTGCAGTCATGAATTACCCTTCGCGCCTGATTGAAGAAGCCGTCAACGAATTTGCATCGCTTCCCGGTGTGGGCCGCAAAACGGCGCTCCGCTTTGTGCTGCACCTGCTGCGCAAAGAAACGAGCGAAGTGGAAAAATTCGGCAATACGTTCATCCGCCTCAAACAGGAACTGAAACACTGCCGCACCTGTCAGAACATCAGCGAACGCGAACTGTGCGACATCTGCGCCAACACCCGCCGGCAGCACGACCTCGTATGTGTGGTGGAAGATGTGCGCGACGTGATGGCCATTGAAAATACCCAGCAGTACACCGGCAGTTACCATGTACTCGGCGGCATCATTTCACCCATGGATGGTATCGGCCCGGCAGAACTCAATATCGAAACACTGGTGGAACGCGCCAAAGCCGGCACCATCACCGAAGTCATCATGGCCCTCAGCACCACCATGGAAGGCGATACCACCAACTTCTACATCTACAAACGGTTGAAGGAATTTAATATCCCGGTTTCTACCATCGCACGCGGCATCGCCATCGGTGATGAACTGGAATACGCCGACGAAGTAACGCTCGGCCGCTCCATCCTTAACCGCGTTCCGTACGAGAAAACATTGGGCGCGCGGTAATTACTTCATTTATGCTAGAGGTACATCTTGATTCGTCAGACATGACGAATCAACAGCTCATTTCATATTGATGAAGGAAATGAACCGCGCCCAGGGATCAACAGGAAACGATCTTACGTTCCAGGAGAAATTCCGCAAACGCCCAGTCCAGCGGCGTATCGAGATCGAGTGATGTAACCGCATCCATTTCATATTTCTGCACACGTTCAAAAGCCGCAATGGGCAGGGCTTTCAGCGAAACAGTATTAATTACGTAAATGGCCCCGTTGTATTCGTACACCGGCGGTGCATCCTGGCGGCGCACATAATTTCCCGGTTTCGAGCGGTGTAAAAATCCGGTTTTGTCTTCTTCAAACAGGTTGTAATACGGATTTGCTTTGGAAGTTGTCACCGAAACAACCATGTCCACATCCGGGCTGAACAGTTGCATCGCTTCGCCGATCTGTTTCGCGGTGCGGAAGGGCGACGTGGGCTGCAAAAGCACCAGCGCATCGTAGTGCCGGCCGTTTTGTTCGTAATGGTTCAGCGCATGCAGCAGTACTTCGTATGAACCGGCCGTGTCGGTACTCAATGCCGCGGGGCGGGTAAACGGAATATTCAGTCCCACCTGCATGGCGCATTCGGCAATCTGCAGATCATCGGTACTCAGGCAGATGTCGTCGTCGGCCGCACACGCACGGGCCTGTTCAATGGCGTAATGCAGCAGCGGTTTACCACCCAGCGGTTTTATATTTTTCCCGGGAATGCCTTTGGAGCCGCCGCGGGCCGTGATAACGAACAAGGTTTTCATGTTCAGAATTTCAGGTGAACAATATCTTCCTGGGCTTTGCGGTAATCATCGGGACGGCCGATGTCGAGCCAGTAACTCAGTATCGGGTAATTACGCACCACTTTTCCCTGGCCGATGAGTAACTCCATAAGGTCGGTGGCATCAAACTTTGCCTGTTTCGGAACCAGCTGCAGCACGCTGCTTTTCATCAGGTAAATGCCGGCGTTGGAATAATGGATGTATTCCGGTTTTTCGGTAAAGCCCTGTACATTGCCGTTCTCCCCGATTTCCATCACGGCATACGGCACATTCACCCGGTACGGAATAGTGGCCACACACAAATCGGCGCCACTTTCCACAAAGGTTTCATAAAACTCGGCGTAATCGAGATCGGTCAGCAGATCGGAATTCATCAGCAACACCGTATCATTTTTCAGATCGCTTACGAGGCTGAGCGCGCCTGCAGTACCCAGCGCTTCTGTTTCTTCTGTAAAATGCACATGCGCATCGTTGCGGTATTCTTCGCGGATTTTATCCCCGAGGTAACGCACCGAAATCGTAATGTTTTCAATGCCATACGCAACAAGCCTGTCCGTATTGTGGCGGATGATGGGCTTCCCGCCTACGTTCAGCAATGGTTTCGGCAAAGTATCGGTAAGCGGACGCAGGCGCTCGCCCCTGCCGCCGGCCATCAGCACCGCATCCACCGGAAGCTGTGCACGTGTTTTGTGCAGGTCAATAACATGCAACAGTTTTTTTGCACCATCGAGCACCGGGATGAACCGGATGTTTTTTTCGCGGTATGCTTTCAACTGATGACGGTCAACCTGGTTTTCAGTAACGTAACAGAATGCCGTGTTCATAAACTGCGTTACCGGTTCATTCAGCGAAATATCGCGAAGCAGTCCGCGGCGGATATCGCCATCGGTAATGGTACCGGCAACGGCCCCGTCAGCAGCTGTTACAAATATGGTCAGCCCGGGCTGCGCCAGTTCATTAATCAGGCGGAGCGCATCTTTGGCGCTAGCAGCTACAGGCAGTACTGGCAGATTTTTTTTCATAACTCCAAATTAAGCGATAGAACTATTTACCACTTATTTTTTATAATGACTTCTTATCTATCGCTTAAATTTGAGAATCCAGCAGCATTTGTTTCAAAAAAAATATCGTCAAATGCGGATTGCGGGATAATCAGATAAAACGATGCGGATTTCCCACCACGCGCGAACCATCGGGCAGGTCTTTCAGCACAATAGTTCCGGCACCAATGTAAACATCTTTGCCCACGTGCAGGTTATTGATCACCACCGCGCCTGCACCCACAAAGGTACGTGCGCCGATGTGTACCGTGCCGCACAGCATTACGCGCGGCCCAACATGCGCAAACGGTTCAACGGTGTTTTCATGTTCAATAATGCTCGCTGTACTGCATACAGCGCCATCGCCCATCACCGCCAGGGGCTGCACAATGCCGCCGCAGCCGATCATTACGCCGTTGCCCAGCGTTGCGGTAGAAGCAACAGTGGTATTCGGGTGAATGCAGTTGATAAACGTTGCCCCGCGCTGTGCGAGTTTCTGACTTATTTTTTCACGCAGTTTGTTTTCACCGATAGCCACAAACACATCGTACTGCTGAAAAAGCGCATCGGCCGAAGCTGCATTTTCATTGCCGAGATAATCGAGCTGGTAGGGATTAAGTGCTTTGCTTTCCTGCTCAAAATAGCCCGCCACACGAATACCGCGCAGCCTGAAAATTTCGCAGGCCAGAAATGCGTGCCCGGAATATCCAACGATTACAACATCACGCATGCAACAGTTTTTTTAAGGTATCTAAAATACGGCCGGCCGTTTGCCCGTCGCCGTAAATGTTTTTTTTGTCGGCCGGATGTGCTTTTCGGATTTCAGCAGCACACTGCAGTATGCTTCCCGCATCAGCCGGGCAATGCAGCACATTCTGGCCGCTGAGACGTCCGCCCTGGCGCTGCCCCACGTTGATCACGTATTTTCCGAACGAAGCCGCTTCCACAATACCGCTCGATGAATTGCCGAGCAGAAAGCTGCACAGGTTCATGCAGGCAAAATACCCTTCGGTGCCGAACGATTCCACGAGGTGCGTATCAATACGACCTGCTGCAAATTCCGTAAGCAGTTCGCGTACCGTGTTGCCCATGGTATCGGCATTGGGCATGGTAATTACTTTGCGTTCCGGGAGCTGGTCCATGGCTTTGCAGAGTTCAATAACGTAATCGCGGTTACGTTCCCAGTTCACCGTTTCCGGGTGGAACGTAACCAGCACCGTTGGTTCGTGCATATTGATGTGCCACTGCTTTTCAAATGCATCCGCATCGGGCAATTGCATATCATGCAGGTTGTCGAGGCTCAGTGCGCCCACATTGTACACGTGTTCCGAATTGTTGCGTAACGCAATCACGCGTTGCCGGTACGCTTCGGTGGACGTAAAATGCCACGCCGCCATGTGCGTAATGCTGTGGCGGAACGCTTCGTCAATGGCTCCGCTGGTGGTTTCGCCTCCGTGCAGGTGTGCCACGCGTAACCCGAACGGCAGCGCGGCCGAAACTGCAGCAAACATTTCGTACCGGTCGCCGAGTGCGATGATGAGGTCGTAACTGTTTCCGTTTTTTTCCCAGAACGCGGCAAAATGATTCATCGTATCGGCCATGGCCAGCGCAATTTCGCGCGGGGTATCGCCGTGCGGCAGGGCCATTATTTTTTGTACCGGTGCAAGCGCTTCTTTTTCGATCAGATCGCCGGTGTTACCATGTTTCGCAGAAAGGTGCATACCAAACACCAGCAGTTCGGCCTGCATGGTTCCGTCGGCCTGCAATGCTTTCAGCAGCGGACGGTAAATGCCGTAATCGGCGCGCGAACTGGTTAATATGCCGATGCGTTTCATGCGAAGTCTCCCGGTAAAAGTTGTTCATCGGCAGCAACGTCGCGCAGCAGTTTTTTCCCGATTACGGAATCAATCTGCATGGGTGAAATACCATTGCCCGGTCGTTTGGGAAGCAGGTCCGTAGCAGTTAGCACGTGTCCCGCGACCAGGTTTTTGGTAACGTGCAGGCTTTTGCGTGCGATGTTGATGTTTTTCTGCTCCGCGTTGCCCGGCTGTTTGATGCCATCGCCGAGTGCTTTTTCCACGAGGCGTATGCCGTTTATCATCGCTTTCAGCTCATCCGGTTCCAGCGATGCTTTGTGATCAGGACCCGGCAGGTTGCGATCGAGCGTAAAATGTTTTTCAATAACCGTTGCACCCATGGCAGCGGCAGCAATGGCAAGTGTAATGCCTTCCGTGTGATCCGAAAAACCAACTGCTGTGCCGAATTCCTGCTGCATGGTAAGCATGGCCAGCAGGTTCGTTTCTTCGGGCGGAGCCGGATATTCGGTAGTGCATTGCAGCACGGTAATGTTTTCTTTTCCAATCCCGCCGTTTACGAGTACATCAAATGAAGCGCGTACTTCCTGCAGCGTGGCCATGCCGGTTGACAGCAACACCGGTTTGCCCAGCGCCGCTATTTTGCGCAGGTACGGCAGGTTGGTGAGTTCGCCGGAAGGTATTTTGTAAAAATCAATGCCGATGCGTTCGAGCAGCTCTACGCTGGGCAGATCAAATGCGGTGGAGAGGAAACGGATGCCTTTTTCGCGGCAGCGTTGCACGAGGCGCAGGTGCGTTTCTTCCGACAGCTCCAGTTTGCGGATCATGTCGAGCTGCGACTCGCTGGTGCCAGTCGTTTGCTGCTGATAACCGGCTTTCGGTGCGGCAGCTGTTGCAATGTGATCGGCGCGGAAGGTTTGAAACTTCACGTAATCGGCACCGGCCGCTGCTGCCGCATCGATCAGCTGCAGCGCCATTTCAGGATCGCCGTTGTGGTTTACACCGGCTTCGGCAATTACGGTGACGTGTTGCATAAGCGTATCCTGTAAAATTACGGATTATCGCGTAACGATCACTTTTTTCGTTTCGGCATGACCCGCGTTAAGCATACGGATCATGTAAATGCCAGGCGCATCTGCAGCGACCTGCACACGATCGGTCCCGTTCAGCGCATGAGTCTGCATCAAACGACCGGTTGCATCATACACCTCCACTGCAGATGTGTTTGCAGGAACAGCAATTGTAAACGTCCCCTGCCCTGCCTCGATTTGCACCGGGTTCGGATAAACGGAAAATGCATTGGCGGTATTTGCAGTTGCAGTAAAACCGGTCATCACCGAAAGCGCATAGTTTGCATTGATACGCCCGTGGCCATGATACTGATCCCAGCCGGCCACATCTTCTGCGGGATCGCCCACCTGGTCTTCGGCCGTGGCTTCAATCAGCGATTTAATCTGCGCCGGTGTAAGGGTCGGATTCTGCGCCAGCAGCAGTGTTGACAGTCCGGCAACGTGCGGAGCCGCCTGCGATGTACCTCCCCAGTATGAACCGTAATTCGTGTTGGATGAATTGCTGAGGCCGTAAATATAATTACCCGGTGCCACTACCGAAATATGACTGCCGTAACAGCTTCCGCTCGTGGTGCTCCAGAAAAACGGGGCCGTGCGTGCATCATCAGAATCGGTCGAACCCACTGCTATTACGCCGCTGAATGAAGCCGGAATGTAAGCGCCGTTGTCATTAAAATTCATCATGCTCACAGCTATTGTTACGTTATGCGAAAGCGCATAATTTATCGCATTCTGCAACGTAGCCGATGTTCCGCTGCCTCCCAGCGACATGTTGAGTACATTGACTCCATTATCCGCCGCATAATAAAGCGCATCGGCCCACCACGAATAAAATCCGTAGCTGCTGGCATCAAGTCCTTTCATTGTCATCAGTTTGCAGTGCCAGTCCACGCCCGCATACCCGATGCTGTTGTTTCCGGTAGCGCAGGCAATACCCGCAACGTTGGTGCCGTGACCGTGATCATCTACCGGGCTGTTGTCGTTGTTTGCAAAATCCCATCCGTTGATGTCGTCTACAAATCCGTTGCTGTCATCGTCTATGTTGTTGCCTGCAATTTCACCGCTGTTAATCCACAGGCGGCCGCTGAATTCAGGGTGATCAAGTTTGGTACCGGTATCAATTACGCCGAGCACGATGGTGCTGTCGCCCTGTTCAATGGCCCAGGCGTTTTCCATATCGATGTCTGCTCCGGCTGTAGCGGTGGAAAGCGAAAACGTACCGTCATTTTTCAGTGCCCATTGCCGGTTATAGAAATACTGATCATTCGGCGTAAGCAGTTGCACACCGGCTGCAGCGCCCTGCCCGTCGGCTTCCGCATATTTTACAAGGGGCGACTGTGTGAATGTGTTTATCAACTCCGCCGTATTTACCGGGCTGTTCCAGGTGAACACATAAAACCGGTGGTCTGCATTTTTTCGTGAACCGCAGGTTTCAATGCGTGAATACGTGTGTTCTTTAAACAGTTGCAGCAACTGCGCATCGTTTTCCCAGGGGGCGCTAACCGGTGCATCGGGTTTAAACGCAACAATGATGCGGGTTGCAACGGTTTGCTGCTGTGCATGCAGCAGGCTTCCGCCGAAAAGCGCGATTACAAAAAAGAGGAATTGTTTTTTCATGCGATTGATTTTTGCAGTTGAAATGCGTTTTGTAAAAATAACCGAAAATAAACGGCATTCACATCCGGGACGCGCAAAAAAAATGCCTGCACATTTTCAGATGCAGGCACAAAATGGAAAAAGGGAGACTAAAATATTAATTGGTGCTGAACAGGAATTTGTTCGGCTGCACAATGTTATTTTTGATGGCAAACAGTACAAGACCCGCGGTGTTGTTCACCTGCAGTTTATTCATGATGTTTTTGCGGTGCGTGGTAACGGTGTGTGTGCTGAGACACAGCTGATCCGCAATCTGTTTGTTGGTAAGGCCTTCGGCCACGAGGCGGATTATTTCCACTTCACGAGGCGAAATTTTAATGCCTTCGCAGGAAACCGGAACCGTTGCATCAATAACCGGAACCACATCTTCTTCCATTACTTTGGAGGCGATGCGTCCGCAGAGGAAGCGCTCACCGGCTTCGGTGGCCAGTATGGCTTCGATGATTTCATCGCGGCCGCATTCTTTCAGCAGGCAGCTGTCAATACCCGCATCAAACGCCTTCGCCAGGTCATTTTTGCGGGGCATTTCGGAAATGCTGAGTATTTTAAGTGCCGGGAACAGTACAGATACTTTTTTTACGAGTTCCAGCGAAAAGCTTTCACCGTTCTGGTCAATAATAAGCAGGCGCGGGCTGTTTGCAATCAGTTCTTCGATCAGCTGGTTGCCACTTTCACACGTTCCGGCCAGCTCAAATTGCGCTTCCTGGCTTAGCATTGCCTTAATCCCTTCACGATAGAGGAAGTTCGGTTCAGCAACTAAAACGGAGATTGGTTGTGCCATGTCTTTATTTAGACTAATTTTAAATAATACACAAATGTAGCTTCCGGAACCGGTTCGCCCAAATATTTTCAGGCATTTTTTTGAACCAAAAATTGTTCATCTATTTTAATGGTCATTCCATCGGTTGCAGCGGCCGTTTCCGCAAAATGCTCCCGCGCCTCGTCCAGTAAGGGCCGGGTATCGGTAAACCGGGCCGAAAAATGCCCGATCAGCAGCCGTTTTGCCCCGGCCTGGGTGGCAATTGCAGCGGCCTCGCGTGCGGTTGAATGCCAGGTTTCTACGGCGCGTTTCTGAAACTTTTCGGTAAATGTGGCCTCGTGGTAAAGCAGATCCACCCCGGAAATGTGCGGAATAATGGATTCGTCGTAACACGTATCGGAACAGAATGCATACGAACGGGGCTGCGAGGGCGGCCGTGTTACCAGGTGATTCGGAATAACGGTGCCATCTTCAAATACCGCATCCATCCCCTTTTTCAGGTTGGCCATCTGCGAAACAGGCACTTTTAAAGCGGCCGCTTTTTCGCGGATGATGCTGTGCGGGCGTTTTTTCTCCGTGAAGTAAAACCCGTTACACGGAATGCGGTGGCTGAGCGGAAAAGTGTACACTTCAACCAGTGCGTCTTCAAAAACGAGCTGTTTGCCGGTGGGCTGGTGCTCATGATACACAATCGGGTACGACAGCGCGGTACCGGAATACCGCATCTGGATTTCGATGATTTCGCGCAGCCCGGGCGGGTGATACAGGTGCAGATCGCCCTGGCGACCGAGCAGGTGCATGCTCGAAAGCAGGCCCACCAGTCCGAAAAAATGATCGCCGTGCAGGTGACTGATAAAGATGTGATTGATGCGCTGGATGCGGAAGTGATACCGGCGAAGCTGCATCTGCGTGCCTTCTCCGCAGTCCACTAAAAAATACCGCTCAGCGATATTAATCAACTGAGCGGTAGGATGTCGGTGTGCGGTCGGCAGGGCCGAACTGCAACCTAATATAGTAACGTCAAAAGGTTGGGCCATTAGTTGGTAACGGTCAGGCGACGCGTTACCACATTAGTTCCCTGGCGGAGTGCATACACGTATACGCCCGGGGAAAGTGTTGCCACATCGAGGTGGTAACGGTTCACGCCTTTATCCGCTTTGATTTTTTCTTTCTTCACTTCGCTGCCGAGCACGTTGTACAGCGTAAATTCCACTTCACCGCCCTGGAGCGTGTTAAACTGGAAATCGGTGCGGCCCGAAGCCGGGTTCGGCATGGGCTGCGAAATGGAGAACTTGCTCAGATCGGCTTCTTTCAAGCCGTTCGGCGGGAAGATGTGGATTTTGTAACCCGGCTGTGTGCCCGGGAAATCGGTCGGAATGGTAAATACAGATACCGTTGCTGTAAAGAATACAGTTATCGGGTAAACACCATCATTATTCGGTCCGCCAAGTTCCTGGCCCGAAGTCGGATTGCCCGAAATCCATACGCAGCCGTTGCTTCCGCCCGGGAATATACCGCTGGTCGGGTTCGGTGTGTAACTGAAACCGGCCGGCATACCCACCACGCTGTCAATCGCAATCTGCAGGATCGGGAATGTACCCAGCTGGGTAACGGTATCGGGTTTTACTTTAAACTGGAGGTCAGTTCCGTACGGTGTGCCTACATAAGCAAACGGCAGGTTCTGAATGGTGTCCGGATAATAACCCGGAACAGTGTAGGTTGTGTTGATTACACACTGCGCGTTTGCAGCGGTAAACATGGTTAAACCAAGCGACAATGTGAGTAATAATTTCTTCATGCGATGTTCTGTTTATGGGTGTGGGTATTCGTTTTCCGGTTGTTTTTTACTCGCTGTTTCCGCGTTCTACTTCTTCGGCAACAACGGCGTCAATGGCGTTCGGCAGGTCGGTGGTGATGTGCAGGATGCTGTCGAGCTGCGAGATGGAGATGAGTTTACGTACGGCTTCCTGCAGGCCACAGATCACAAATGTGCCGTTCGCATTTTTGCAGAGGCGGTTGGCCACCAGGATGGCGCTGAGCCCTGACGAATCGCAGTAACGGCTTTGCGTCATGTCAATGATGATATTGCGCACACCATCGGAGTTTAAAACCACAAGTTCCGATTTGAGTGCAGGCGACACAGTACTGTCAAGCTTTTCAGCCTGAACACGGATTAACGTGTAGCGGTCGTTTTTTTCTACGTTGAAAGGTTCGTTCATACGGCCAAATATACAAATTTTACTCTTCTGTACGTCCTGCTAACAAGTAAAGTACAGCCATGCGCACCGCCACCCCGTTTTCTACCTGGTCCAGGATGATGCTTTGCCCGCTGTCGGCCACGTCGCTGGTTATTTCCACGCCGCGGTTAATCGGCCCCGGATGCATTATGGTTACTTCTTTGCCGAGACTGTCTAACAGTTGTTTGTTCACCCCGTACTGCATACTGTACTCGCGCAGCGAAGGAAAAAACTTGATGTCCTGGCGTTCCAGCTGGATGCGTAACATGTTCGCCACATCGCACCATTCCAGCGCTTTACGCAGATCGAACTCCACTTTTACGCCAAGTGATTCGATGTAGCGTGGCACCAGTGTCCGCGGTCCGCACACCATCACTTCGGCGCCCAGTTTTTTGAGGCAGAAGATATTGGAAAGCGCCACCCGCGAGTGCAGGATGTCGCCAATGATTGCAATTTTTTTCCCCTGCAGGTCGCCGTGCTTTTCGCGTATGGAAAACGCATCGAGCAGCGCCTGGGTGGGGTGTTCGTGGGCGCCGTCGCCGGCGTTCACAATTTTCGAATCCACATGTTTGCTCAGGAATACGCAGGCACCGGGATTGGGATGGCGCATCACCACCATGTCCACTTTCATGGCCAGGATGTTGTTTACGGTATCTATGAGGGTTTCACCTTTTTTTACGGATGAGGACGAAGCGGCAAAGTTGACCGTATCAGCCGAAAGGCGGCGTTCGGCCAGTTCGAATGAAACACGCGTGCGGGTGGAGTTTTCGAAAAAGAGGTTGGCAATGGTAATGTCGCGTAAGGAAGGTACTTTTTTGATGGGGCGATTCAGTACTTCTTTGAACTGATCGGCAGTATTGAGAATAAGATGAATATCCTCTGTGGTGAGTTGCTTGATGCCGAGCAGGTGTTTTACACTGAGTCGTTTATTCATAGTCTATTCCTGGGTTATCAGCCATACATGGTCTTCGCCCCCGGCTTCCTTCCACTCTACTTTAACTTTTTCGGATGCAATGGTATCAATGGTTCTTCCAACGTATTTGGCCTGGATGGGCAGGTTGCGGCTGAAACGGCGGTCAATCAGCACCACCAGTTCCACGTCTTTCGGACGGCCGAACGCCATCATGGCATCGAGCCCGGCACGGATGGTGCGCCCGGTAAAGAGCACGTCGTCCACCAGGATCACGTTTTTATCTTCGATGATAAAGTCAATCTGCGTGCGGTTCGGAACCAGGTCTTTGCGGCGGAAATCGTCGCGGTAAAACGTGGTATCGAGTTCGCCGCAGGCAACGTTGTTTTTCTTGAGAATCTTTTCGAGGGTTTTCTGAATGCGCCGGGCCAGGAAAACGCCGCGGGGCTGGAGACCGATAATTACGGAATCACTGAAATCGTCGTGTACTTCAATCAACTGGTGACAAAGCCGGTTGATTGTTATATCAAAAAGCTGCGGAGGGAGTATAAGCCGAGGCGACATTTCAAGGGACAAAGTTAATTGTATTTTGCCACGGAAAACATCAAGTTTTCAAAAATGGGATTTTGGGTGTTGAAAAGTGAGCCTTTTAAATACAAAACAAAAGCGGATTTCGTTGAAAAGGTGTGCGCATTTTGTATTGTTATGACCAGTGGGACATGGGCGACATGTGATTGCTGTTTTCTTTGGCATCACTCGTCCCACTTGTCGCGATGGTCCCACAGAAAACGGGGGAAACAACTCAACCGCAGGGAAACAGAATCCTTTTGAGCGTACCTTTTACCAATAACAAAATGCTTATTGCACGCTCTCAATTTCCATATCAAACACCAGCGTTGCTTTGGCGGGAATCTGTGGCGGGCGGCCGGCTTCGCCGTAGGCCTGCTGATAGGGAACCACGATGCGGATTTTATCGCCCTGGCGGGCAGTCTGCAGTGCTTCCTGCCAGCCACTAATAACACCGCCTTTGCCAATTGTAACACCATACGCCTGGTCGCGGAAGTACGACGAATCGAAGATGGTTCCGTCGAGCAGGTAGCCAGTGTATTTTACATTGGCGCGTTTACCGGGCTCGCATTTCGGGCCGTCGCCTGATTTGATTTTATACACCGTTGTCCCTCCCGGTGTTACCACTTTATTGGCGCTGTCGGCAATCACATACGGAGCCATACTGATGAGGTCCATCAGCTCCATGTCAAAAATAAGCGTCGATTTGGCCGGAATCAGGCGGCTGGCGTTATCGCCATAGCCCAGGGCAGGTGGAACAATAACCTTAAATTTATCGCCTTTGTGCATCAGCATTGCAATTTCTTCCCATCCGGGAATAACGGCTTTGCGGCCAATCGGAAACGGCAGCGGTTTGCCCTTTTCCACGGAAGAATCGAAGATTTTACCGTCGGTGAGAAAACCGGTGTAATGCATGTGTACAATATCCGTTTTGGTGGGCATCGGGTTTTCTTTGTTCGTTTTGAAAATGATATACTTCAGGCCCGACTGCGTGGTGATGGTATCCATGCCTTTGGCAGGAACCCAGGCTACCGGTGCCGGAATAATATCCATGAGTTCAACTTCAAAATTGAGTATGGAATTGGCCGGAATTTTTCCGTTCGGGCGGTTGCCGTAAGCAAGCGCTGCCGGAATCTCCAGCTTGGCTTTGTCGCCACCGTGCAGCAGCAAAATGGCTTCGTCCCAGCCTTTGATCACCGCACCCTGCCCGAGCTTAAAACCGTAGGGCGCTTTGCCGGTAGAACTGTCGAAAATGGTGCCGTCCGTTAATGTACCAGTGTAATGCACGAATACTTTGTCGCCGTTTTTCGGCATCGGGCCATTTCCTTTTGCCGTGATGGTGTATTTTAAACCGGAAACAGTGGTTATGGTTTTCGGTTTGGCAACCGGCTTCGACTGGTATTTCGGCACATCGCCGGCAAACGCCGGAATCATTACGAGGGCAAGCAGGGATACGAAAATGTGTTTCATAGCGCGTTAATGATAGGTACAGCGCAACAGGCGCCGTTTTTTTGAACGGTAAATATACTTATGATCTGCGGATTGCTGAAATCAATAATTATTCCAGAAATGGAATTACGCTTAAACGAAAAAAAGCGGGGCGCTTTTTAAGATCAGGGCTCGCCCTGATGCGCCCTCGTTTGAGTAACGCGGTGGTTCCTTTTAGTTATGGTTACGTGTTGATGCGCCCTCGTTTGAGTAACGCGGTGGTTCCTTTTCGTTTTTATTACTTGTTGATGCGCCATGCATGGCGCATCAACAGGAAAATAAAACCCAATTGATCCGTAAACGAGAAAACGCCGCGATAGAAATTACAGGAACGAAAAATGAACAGGCGCATCAACAGGAAAATAAAACCCAATTGATCCGTAAACGAAAAAACGCCGCGATAGAAATTACAGGAACGAAAAACGAACAGGCGCATCAACAGGAAAATAAAACCCAATTGATCCGTAAACGAAAAAACGCCGCAAAAAAAACGAACCAGCCGTTTATTTAATCTCAAAAACTTCAATTTCAAAAACGCGGGTAAACCCGTCGCCGTAGCCTTGCGCGGCCGGGATAATAATAATTCCTTTTCCGCCTTTTTTCATCTGGTAAAGTCCTTCTTCAAAACCGGGAATGAGTCGCCCTACGCCTACTGCAAACTCTACCGGCTGCGCCTGCGGGGTTTTATTCGACTGGTCGAAAACGGAGCCGTTGAGGAAATAGCCTTTGTAATGCAGTTTCACCGTTTGCCCCGGTTTCACATTTTCGCCGGTGCCGGCCTGTTGTTCAATGTAGTATACGCCGGTTTGAGAAGGCTGCTGTGTGATTTTATTATCCTGCAGAAATTTCTGCAGCAGCAACGCATCATCACGCACCAGGGCTTCCTGTGCATTCTGTTCGTCGCGGTGTTTTTTTACATCGCGTTTAAAATCGTCGGCGCTTATTACGCTGTCTAATTTTGCCACAAAACCCACATAGCCATCGGGGTGCAGAAAATCAGGCAGGTGCAGCCCCTGTGTATGTTTCATCAGCGAATCGCAGCGCAGTTTAAAGGTCGTACTGTCGCCCGTTTTCATCGAACGCGTCATTTCCATAAAGTCGCCTTTATAGCGGCGCGGGCCAACCACCAGCATCTGCGGTTCGCCGCTGTAGGGCTGAAAAACAGAATCTTTTTCGGTGGTATAAAGTATTTCGAGGATGAGCAGTGAACTGTCGGCAACCACAGCAGTTCCTTTCCCGCTTTTGTGATTTTTATTATACACGCCGGAAGGATGTTTTACATACCCCGGAAAACGTTTGGCACCTTTCAGCGCGAGTTCAGGAAAAACCGGTCCCGGCGCTACATTCACCAATTCCACATCAAAAAAGAGTGTTGCATTGGCCGGTATCATACCGTTCGGTGCATTGCCGTAAGCCAGGTACGACGGCACTTCCAGGTGTGCCTTGTCGCCGGCACGCAGCAACTGAAAGGCTTCATCCCAGCCGCTGATAACCTGTGCTGTTCCGAGGCGAAAAGTAAACGGCATGCCTTTATCAACCGAACTGTCGAATTTGGTGCCGTCGTCCAGTTTACCTGTATAATGTACCGTAACCAAATCGCCGCGGTGCGGTTTCGGTCCGTTTCCTTTTGCGGTAATGCTGTAAACCAGGCCCGAAGCGGTTTTTACGGTTTTCGGTTTTTTTACCGGTTTCGAAACGTACTTCGTGGTGTCGCCGGCAAAGGCCGGAACGATTGCAAAAAGCAGGAGGGCAATCAAACAGTTTTTCATGTGAAAAATAAAAGTAGTGTAGAATGTTTTGCAGGCCACTTTACGCGGCGGAAACAAAAACTCCGGAAGAAATTACGCTCCCGGAGTTTTCAGGTTGTTTATTCCTGCTTATTTGATTTCAATAACTTCAAGGTCAAATGCGCGGGTCAGTCCGTCGCGGTACCCCAGGTCTGGCGGCACAATGATGGTGGCCTTGCCTCCTTTTTTCATCTGCGTCAGTCCGTCAACAAAACCCTGGATGAGGCCTTCGGGTGTAATCTGCATCACAGCCGGGGGCGAAGTCGGCGTTTTGTTCGACTGGTCAAACACCACACCGTTCATAAAATAGCCTTTGTAATGCAGCGTAACGGTTTGCCCGATTTTGATTTTATCACCTGTTCCGGCAGTTTTCTCTACATAAATAACGCCGCCTTTGAGGGGCTTCTGCGTGATTTTGTTTTCTTTCAGGAAGTTCACCTTGTTGGCCGAATCGTTCATGGCCAGCTGCTGCTGCATCATCTGTTCGTCGCGGCGTTTTTTCATGTCGCGTTTAAAATCAGCAGCCGAAATAATGGTATCTAATTTTACCACGTAACCGATGAATCCGGATGAATCAATAAATTCCGGCAGGCGCATGCCCTTGGTGTATTTCAGCAGCGAGTCGCAGCGCACCATAAACGTGGTGCTGTCGCCGATTTTCATGGTACGTGCAACGTCCACAAAGTCGCCCACATAACGGCCTTTTTTCACCACCATCATCTGGGGCTGGCCCATGTACGGCTGAAACAGCGAATCGCTTTCCGTAACATAAGCAATTTCCATCACCATCAGTGCGCTGTCTTCCACAGCAATGGTGCCTTTCCCGCTTTTGTGTTTTTTGAAATAAACACCCGATTCGTGTTTTTCATAACCGGGAAAACGGTTATCTTCTTCTTCGTTACCGCACGATGCAGCGCCGAATACCAAAGCCGCAAGCGCAGCTACCTGTAAAAGCTTCATAAGTTGTTTTTAGTTGCAATCCGTTTTAATTCATAAATCACCGGTGTAAACGGTTTCACCCGTCCGTCCGATGAGCCTTCTTTTCCAAAAGCCAGACGCGAAGGTAAGAGAATTACGGCTCGGTCGCCCGGATTCATTTTCGAAAGCTGCATTTCCAGGCCGCGCAGCACCTGCCCTTCTGTTCCGCGATTAAACTGCAGGGGCATTTCGGGATCGTCAAACACACGCCCGTCGAGAAAACGGCCGGTATAAACCACTGCTATTGCCCCCGATGTATCCGGCACCGCCGGTGCTGCATTTTCGCTTTCCAGCACATACAGGCCTTCGCTGTTGGGTTTTGCGTTGCTTTTTTTGTTGCGCAGGTAAACCGCAATGCGGCGCTGTTCATCCAGTTCCAGGTCCACTTTTTCAGGTTCGGCAGCCTGCGTTTCGGTAAGAATGCGGATCAGTTTTACATTCATGCGCATCAGCTGTGCGGCACTGTCATAATTGTATTGCAGTAAACCCGTTGCCGGAAGTATAAACGTGGCGCTGTCGCCTTCGGATAAAACACTGAAATATTTACTGCCGCTGCAGGGCATACGGATCACGCCGTTGTTCTCACTCAGTTCCGAATCATAAATCACCGAATCGTTCAGCACGTTTATCATCTGCAGCTCCAGCCAGTCGGTTTCCTGCGGCTTTTTTCCGCCATCGCCAATGCTGTGAATTTTGTAGTGCACCCCTTCATCGGTTTCGTAATAACCGGGGTATTTGGTACTCTGTTTCGCGCTGTTGCCGCAGGATGCGAGTACCAATGCAAAAACGGTTGCGGGCAATGCGCCGCGAAAAAACAGGAAAGCTGATTTCATAGGCAATTTACTCAACGTATTTCGAGCAGTTCAATTTCATACAGCACGCTGGCGCGTGGCGGAATTTTATCATCATCACCGGTGAGGCCGTGTGCCAGGTGCGAAGGCAGGATGAAACGCATTTTGTCGCCGGTTTTCATCAGCTTCAGTCCTTCGTGCAGACCACTTTCCACATAGTCCTGCCCTACTTTCACCTCGCGCGGACCTTTTTCCTGCGACGAATAACACAACGTTCCATCAAGCAGGAAAACGGAATAAGCCACTTTTACTATTTGTCCGTCAGCCGGATTTGTTTTGCCGGTGCCTTTGCTCATGTACATGTAATAAAGCCCTGTACCGGTCTGGTTCATTTCCCAGTTGTGGTTTTTAATGTAGGCTTCTATTTCATCTTTCTGGCGCGTGGCATCCCACTTGCCCATTTCACCGGACAGGTTGTTCACCTCTTCCTGCGTGATCGGCTTTTTCACCGGCGGTTTCTGCTCCTCACTGCCGCAGGCTGCAAGCAGGGGCATCAATGCGATCCAGGGGTATTTCATGGCTTCTCTAATAACGTCTTATAACGTGGTAAAAGGCCCACAAATTTCTTTTCTGTGTCCGTTAAAGTTTGTGAAGAAGCTCCACCTGCTGCGTTTTTATGTCCGCCCCCGTTGAAATTTTCACGGGCAAATGCATTCACATCAAACGATCCTTTCGAACGGAACGATGTTTTCACAATGCCATCCCGCTCGGCAAAAAATGCCGCAAAACGGATGCCGCGGATGCTGAGGCAATAATTCACAAGGCCTTCGGTATCGCCCTTGGTGTAATTAAACCGGTCGTGCTCTGCGCTGCTCAGCGTCATATATGCGGTATGCAATTCGGGCAGCACGCGCAGTTTTTCCGAAAGGCTGAACCCGAGCAGGCGCAGGCGGCTTTCGGTGCTGTCGTCGTAAATGGCCTGGTGTACGGTGGCGTTGCGCGCACCGGCATCAATCAGTTTCGCAATAATGCTGTGCGTGCGGGCCGTGGTTGACGGAAAACGGAACGAACCGGTGTCTGTCATAATGCCGGCATACAAACACTCGGCAATGTCGCGGTCAATTGTTTTTTCATCACCCATCAGTTTGATGAATTCATAAATCAGTTCACAGGTGGAACTGGAGGCCGTGGTGTGCAGCATAAACTGCGCAAAGTCGGCCGGCTGCGGATGATGATCAATCATCACTTTCGGAGCCTGACTTGGTTCTATCAGTTTGCCGAGTTTTTCAATCCGTTTCAGGTCGTTAAAATCCAGGCAGAAAATGAGTTCCGCTTTATTCAGCGCACGCGCCGCTTTGTCAGGAAACTGCTGGTGATTGATCACCTGTTTGTGACCTTTCATCCAGAACAGGAACGACGGATAGTCATTCGGCGTGATGACGGTAACTTTATGTTTTTTCTTTTTCAGGTAATTGTAAAGGCCCAGCGACGAACCCATGGCATCGCCGTCGGGGGTCCAGTGAGTTACAATTATAATGTTGCGTGGCTTGGCCAGCAGGCGTTTCAGCGCCGGTTTGTTGGTGAGTTGCATTTCGGGTATAAAGGTAGGTTTTTTGGGGTATGAGATTCGAAGAAGTTGTATTGAAAAACGTAACCAGTTTTCATATTCTTTCAGGTTAGTTTTTCTAATTCATTGTTTACCTCTTCCAGATCAGCTTTGAATTTTGCGTACGAAGGAGCATCTTTTACTAAATCCTGCAATAAGGATTTGCTTTCTGCAAAATAGAACCTGGCTTTAATGTTGTCGTTTAGTTTCTGCAAATGAAATTCTCCCAATTTAAAAAAAGAAACCGCTAATCCATTTTTGAAGCTGACGTTTTGCGGAAAGGCTTCGTAAAGTTCTTTTGTCAATTCGATGTCTTTTTCAAAAAACGTCAATGCCTTGTCTAAGTTGCCCAAAGCGAAGTGCGTTTCACCGAGTTTAGAGTATGAAATCGCTAATCCGTTTTTGAAGCTGATGTTTTGCGGAAAGGCTTCGCAAAGTTCTTTAAACAATATAGTTTCATCTTCAAAAAACGTCAATGCCTTGTCTAAGTTGCCCAAAGCGGAGTGCGTGGAACCGAGTCTTTCGTATGAAATAGCTAATCCGTTTTTGAAGCTGACGTTTTGCGGAAAGACTTCGTATAGTTCTTTAAACAGTATAGTTTCATCTTCAAAAAACGTCAATGCCTTGTCTAAGTTGCCCAAAGCGGAGTGCGCTTCACCGAGTTTTTCGTATGAAATAGCTAATCCGTTTTTGAATATCTGATTTTGATGATATTTATCGAATATATTTTTAAATTGTCTGTTGTATTCTTCAAAATAAACTAATGACATTTTTAAGTCTCCGAAGTCTGCTTTCAAACTGCCTAATCGCTGATTAATTAGGGCTTTGTTAAAATCATCGTCATTCTTTTCGGCTAATTCTTTTGCTTTTTCATAGCATAGCAATGCTTCATGTAGTTTCCCCTGTAATTTAAAAACATCACCTTTATCCGACAAAACCGTGAATTTGTCTTTTTCATCTGTCAATAACTCCCAGTCATTTAAATAAATAAGTGCTGTATCATATTTACCTGCATCAATTGCTGCTTCTATAATTTGTGGGAATAAAGTCAAGCGTAGCGCGGTTTCGCTTTCCGAGATATTGGTAAAAAGTGCCAATAAGCGATTGAGCTCTTTTTCATCCCCTGTTACGCTTTCTGCAGTTTGTATAATTTCTATGTTTTTTTCTGCTGGTAATAAATCACTTTCTATCGATCCGGCTCTTTCCAAATCCAAAATAATGGAACGAAACGACCACAAGTCGGGCATTTTTTCCATAATGTGTTTGGCGTAAAGTTCACCAGTTGAAGCGGGAACAAACACAAAAAGAGCAACGGGATTTTGAGCTAATTTATCACGCCGGAGGTTAAGCCCAGCAGTAATGCCCCGCCTCCGTTCGTTTTCGACTTTTAGTTGTGGTGTTTCTTTGTTGAGGCTGTCGAACTGTTCTTTCAATACATCGGCAAAATTCAGTAAAAAGAAAAAACCCCGGTTTATCGAAAAGTAAGCCTTGATTATTGATTGATAGTCTGCATTTTCAGCATCTATTTTAATCAATGGCCTGTCTGGGAAAATATGCTGCAGGTCATTTTCGAGCTGCTGAACAAACGAGAAATGATTGTAACGGACAATTACAAACCGGAAAGCCTCTGTCCGAAGCAACTTGAACAAAGGAGAGGTTTCTTCTGTATAATTATCCGACATATTGTTTGTACAATGTTGATGCTTCCACTATAGGATTAACACGCTTGAATGTACCATCATTGTATTCGAGGACAATTAGTTTTTCGAGCAAATCCTGCCAATCTTCGTCAAAGGCAAGTGATTTACCTTCACTGTTTGCTTCTTTCAGTACTTTTAATTTCTCCATGTCTTTCTGGGATACATATTGCGAGGTTTGAGCAGCCAATTTCTTGATGCCTTTATCAAGATCTTTTCTAAAAATCATATTGGAATCCTCATCCGCAAACATATTGGCGTATTCCAATACACGCAGGAGTTCTCGCGGAGATCCGCCGCCATATAATATAGCTTCTCGCACGGTATCACGACTGTCGAATAGCGACTGATCAATCCGTTTGTAGACGAATTCTTCGAAACGCTGAACCGCATTTTCAATTATAGAGTCGTCCTTCTCCCGAATTTTCACAAAAGGGAATGAAACCACGTGGCTAAAGTTGAGAAGCCGCCGGCATTCGGGTAGCAGTTCAATAGGCAGTGTGAAAATTGTATTTACCTTAATTTGTTTGATGCGATTGGCTTCGTCTATTATCAGCTTTTTCCGGATGTCAAGTGTTGCAACCTTTTCCAGACCATCAACAATAAATAGTATTTCCTGGGCAATTTGCTCATTTCTCAGAACTATGTTTACATGCTCAATAAATTCGTTAAACTTCTGAGCTAATGTTGTAAAGTTATTTTTGAACGTTGTCCTGATTTTGTCTGCATTCTCTTTACTACCTGCAATGCTTGCTTTTAAACGGGATGCGATCCCCAAGAAACTAAACAAACTGGGAGTTTCTGCCTTAATCTCTACTTCAAAACCGCCTTCCTTCTTAATAACTTTGTTTACTTCTGTAACACGTTCCCCGAACCAAACATAAAGTGAAGCGATGATGTCCTTATCAATTTTCAGTTTTCTTTTTTCTATTTCCTGAAATAAACGCTCCAATTGAAAAATCAAAATATCCATGTACTCCATATCATTGAGATCCAATCCCTCGTCAAGGTTACAGGTAATACACAAAAAGCAATTTTTATTATTTAGTTTTTGAGCAATTTTTGCCAACTCCGAAGTTTTTCCAGAGCCACGCATTCCGGCCAAAAAAAGTGTAACCTTATTTCCAAGATTTGCTTCCCTGTTAAAGACAAACGTTTTAGCATGGACATTAAGCGTCTTATAGATCATTTTGTCTTCAAAATCGCCCCTCACATCTGAAAATTCGGTGTAAAATTCATGGTCAGGTGTAATAGGAACATCTAATCGCAAAGCATTATCCACTTCAGCAAGCGATTTTGCTTTTTTGTATAAATTAAGGTTGTTAGTCATTTTTATGATTGATCTGACTGTATATCGGTACGTAAAATTAGCAAAGATTCCCGGTTTTAACAAAGACTATTTCTCCTGCTGCAATTGAATGCATGGCGGAAATATGCGTTAATAAATAAAGTCCCAGCGACGAACCCATGGCGTCGTTGGTTTCAGCGCCGGTTTGTTGGTGAGTTGCATTTCGGGTGTAAAGGTAGCGGTTTTGGGGGATGTGCGGCGGATGATTTTTCAACTATACTATTCCCTTTTTTGACGTTGTCGCGGATTTTGTGGGGAAATGGTGAGCGGGCTAATCCGTGACAGCATACGATTTGCGCGTGTATAATTACCTTCCTGTTCACAAAGTCCCGCGCTTAAGTTTGTGGTTCAGCACGGATTACCTGCCGCGCTGAACTACACACAAAATCCGCGCTAACGTCATCCTATACAAAATCAGGCTCTTTTGTTTAAGCCGCGATTGCCCAACCGGAATCAATAGCAATAGCATATAACCGAAAGCTGAATGTTTATATTTGCAACGCAACAGATACAAATCAAATACCCGCAATTTATGCAGATTCCTTACCACGATCCGGCTGACAACAGCAAACCGCTTGAACAAAAAGATGCATCATGGGTTTCGCCTGATGGCAATTCCTACCCGGTTGTAAATGCGATCCCGCGTTTTGTTTCGTACAACGACCAGGGGCAGGAACAGACGTCCAATTCGTTTGGTTACAAATGGAACAAACAGCAGGACTGGGGCATTAAAGCGGAACACGATGATATTAACCTCGTGTGGTCCATCTGGAAAGATTTTTATGGCTGGAATGGTCCAGAAGACCTGCGCAAACTGGTGGAAGGCAAAGTGGTACTGGATGCGGGCTGTGGTTCGGGCACGTCTATTCACCGGTATATTGACTGGCCGGAGCTGATTGTGGGTGCAGATATTTCAACGGCCATTGATGCGTGTTACAAAAACTTCGGCGACCGGAAAAACCTACAGCTGGTGCAGGCCGATCTGACCAAACTGCCGTTTGCGGATAAGGTATTTGATGTGATCTGGTCGAACGGTGTTTTACATCACACGCCTGATACACACGAGTCGCTGCGCCAGCTTACGCGCCACCTGAAAACCGGCGGCCTCATGATTTTTTATATCTACGTTAAAAAGGCGCCGATCCGTGAATTTGTGGACGATCACATCCGCAACGAAATAAAAGACCTGCCCGAAGACCAGGCCTGGCGGCGCATGGAGGTACTAACCAAAATCGGGAAAACACTTTCGGACCTGAAGGCAAAAATTACGCTTGACGAAGATTTTCCCGAACTCGGTTTTAAAAAAGGAACCTACGACCTGCAGCGTTTCATGTATTACAACATGTTCAAATGTTACTGGAACGACGGCATCAGTTTCGATGATAACGTGCACGTGAATTTCGACTGGTATCACCCCACCTACTCGCACCGGCACACGCCCGAAGAAGTAAAAGGCTGGCTGAAGGGATTGAATTACGAAGAGCAATACATGCACGTGAGCGAAAGCGGCATTGCGGTTATTGCAAAGCGCCTCGGCTAAACAACGCTGCCTGCTTATTTACGGTTCGCCTGTTGTTTCCTGATTTCGCGGATGTGCCCGGCAAGGATGGCGGAGAACTTTTTTGCATACGTATGCGAGAGGTGACTGCCGTCGTAAAAATAAACGCTGTCGTGCAACAAAGTTGAATCGCTGTACACAAAACCGGAGTAATCACTGTACGATTCAACCTGCAGTTGCTGTTCCAGTGTTGTTTTAAAATCCTTTTCCAGTGCAAACAGTTTGCTGCTTACGGGCATATACACGGCATACACCGGCACCTGCAGCTGTTGCAGGGAATCAGCCAGTTTGTTCAGCGCATTCGTATAAACGGTCAGTTTCCCAGGGCTGAATTCCGCATTCCATTTTTTATACATAGTTTGCTGAAACATATATCGTTTTTCATATCCGCCGTAGGCATCCACTACTGCCCCGCCCTGTTCATCATAGAAATGTGACTTAAAATACGGATACCCGTTTTCATAAAAATTGGCGATTGAATTATCCATGCAGTAGAAAACCTGCTTTGCCTGGTAATGCCCGTTTTCATAAATACAGTTACGCAGGCTCAGCTTTATACGTTCCACCCCGTGATTGGCATACCGGCCAAAAAACGGGGAAACACCTGCAACGATTCCTTTCAGTTTTATTTTGTGCCGTACGATGTATTGCATTACATCGAGGCCATTGCTTCCCGGCATGGCCATATTAAGTACACGGATGTTTTCACCGCGCAGGTTTTCTTCCATTGCCAGCGGCAGCAGTCCCCATTCCAGGCGGCTGTCGCCCACAATCAGCAGGGTTTGTTCATCAGCCTGCGCCAGCACCTGCTGTGCTTTCGCATCAATATTATTATGCGATATTTTGGGAATGTGCAGCATACGCGCAACAGTTTCGGTCGCCCCGAAAAGCAACAGCGGCAGTACAAAAAAGCCAAGCACGCGCCGGAGAAAATAACCCGTTGTTTTGTCTGCTGTTTTCATCAGAACTGAAAATAAATAAATTGTTGTTCACTGCCGCCAAGAAAAAACAGGGCTGCTGCAATACTGTAATAAAACGTCCACCGCAGGAAGCGCGGATATTTTAAAGCCATGCGTTCCAGGGCGTATTTCTGTTCCCGGCCCGACCATTCGGTGAGCACAAAAACCAGCAGCAGCAGCGGTATCGTGTACCCCATGGTATGTTGCATAAAATGCAGTGCCTCGTTATAACTGCTTCGGGCGAACAAACCGGTAAACATATTTTTTACATATTGCAAGGCATGCGTAAGGCTTTCTGCCCTGAAAAAAATCCATGCAAAAACCGCCAGGCCGAACGTAAGCAGCATCTGGCTGAACTCTTTCAGCGAAGGCAACACACGTCCCTGTGCAACAGTTTCGATGTTCGACCTGTTTTTCCCCGCGATAACCAGGGGCAGGATATACAATGCATTGAGGGCACCCCAGGCGATAAAGGTCCAGTTTGCGCCATGCCAGAAACCACTTACCAGGAAAATAATAAACACATTCCGCACCTTCCGCATAACGCTGCCTTTGTTTCCGCCCAGCGGGATGTAGAGGTAATCGCGGAACCACGAAGAAAGTGAAATGTGCCAGCGGCGCCAGAATTCAGCTATGTCTCTCGAAAAATACGGAAAGGCAAAATTGCGGAGCAGCTCAAAACCAAACAGGCGTGCAGTACCCAATGCAATATCCGAATAACCCGAAAAATCGCCGTAGATCTGGAATGCAAAAAATACTCCGCCTAAAATTAAGGTAACTCCACTGTAAGAAGACGAATGATCAAAAACCTGGTTTGCTATTTCGGCACAGTTGTCGGCGATTACTATTTTCTTAAACAGGCCCCACAGTATCTGCCGCAAGCCATCAACAGCCTGGCTGTAATTAAAGGTCCGCGGTTTTTCCATCTGCGGAAGCAGGTGTGTTGCACGCTCAATCGGGCCGGCAACAAGCAGCGGAAAAAAACTCACAAATAACGAATAGCTGATGAAGTTGCGCGACGGTTCTATCTTCCGGTTATAGATGTCAAAAACATACGACAAGCCATGAAATGTATAAAACGAAATTCCGACCGGCAGAATGACCTCCAGTGTTGCCACATCCGCTTTAAAACCAAGCATGCCGATTGCTGATGCGAATGATGCAGCAAAAAAATTATAGTATTTGAAAACACCGAGAAACCCGAGGTTGGTAATCACGCTGATGAGCAGCCACGTTTTCCGCTGCCGTTTGCCGGAAGCATCATTAATTTTAATGCCGGTGTAATAATCCAGTATGGTCGAAAACACGAGCAGGAACAGGAAACGCCAGTCCCAGCAGCTGTAAAAAAAATAACTGGCTGCAAGCAAAAGCAGGTTCTGCAATTTCAGCGAACGTTGCACACCATACCAGTATAACAGGAATACCAGTGGCAGGAACAGCGCAAAATCGATCGAGTTAAACAGCATCTCCCTCTGGTTTTTAAATTACGGTATTGTCAGCAGATCGGCAATGGCGTTGATTCCTTTGTGTACCTCTACCATTCCGGTTGCATAGGTAATGCGTATAAATCCTTTCCCGGAATCTCCATACGCCGAACCCGGAACTACGCACACATGATACGCACGCAGCAGTTCCTGTGCAATACGCACATCATCACCGCCCGTGCGGATGAATGCATAAAACGCACCCTGCTGCGGAATCGCTTGCAGTTTTTTTTCCAGCAATAGTTGCGCTACTACATCGCGGCGCTGCAGAAAAGTAGCTTTCATCTGCTGCGAATACACAGCCACTTCGTTGTTGGTTAATGCTTCCAGCGCGCCCAGCTGCACAAAAGGCGCAACGTGTGTTACCGCCAGCTGCGAAGCTTTCACAATGAGTGCTGCCACCGCCTCACGTGCCGCCACATACCCGATACGAAAACCGGTCATGGCGTATGTTTTTGAAAAACTGTTTACATAAATCACCTTGTCGTATGCCGCAAAATGGGCAAGCCCACTCCCCGCTTCAGTGGTGAATGTGAGAAACTGATACACTTCATCCAGCAGCAGGTACAGGTTAAACCTGCGGCAGATTTCAACAAGGCGTGAAATGGTTTGCGGATCAAATACTTTTCCGGTGGGATTGTTCGGCGTGTTTAAACACACCATGCGCGTGCGGGGCGTGATTTGTTTTTCAAGTGCTGCAATCCAGTCGCCCTGACCGAGAAACGAAACCGGTACCGGAACACCGCCTGCTAATTTAACCAGTGATTTCACCGTGGGCCAGGCGGGTTCGGCTACAATGGCTTCGTCGCCGGCTTCAATGAGCGCGGCCATGGTGGCAAATATGGCTTCGGCAGCGCCGTTTGTAATTACAATTTCACGCGGCGAAAATGCATAACCGCTTTGCTGTTCCAGTTGCCCTGCTATTGCGTTGCGCAGTTGCAGCAAACCGGCACTGTCGCTGTAATGCGTCAGCCCGTCGCGCATGGCTTTTGCGGTGGCTTCAATAATGGCAGGATGCGTTGCAAAATCCGGATCGCCGGTCTGCAGTTTCACAATCGAGCTTCCGCCCCGTTCCATTTCCCGCACTTTATCGGCGAGTGCTACAGATGCAGAAGGGATGATGTTGGCGATGTTCATACGTCGTAAGTAACGGTCAGTTTTTGCTCCAGTGCATAACCGGTTTCCAGCGCCTGTGCGGCTGTTTCTCCGCCAACAATGATGAAACCGGAGCGTTCGGTTCCCACCGTAACGGGAACGACCGTGCTGCCCGGTTTCGTAAACAGTTCCGCATCGAGCACATCGGGATGGCGCAAAATTTCATCCATACCGGAAACCGTTTTTACCGTGCCGGGAGCAAGTGTAATAAAATGGTAATTGCACCCGCGTTGCTGCACCGGTGTAATATTTTGTGGTTCATCGCCGCAGCAGATGCGCACGAGTTCAACAAACTCCTGCACACCGGTAACGTACGGCACAATGGGTTCCGGTGTTCCCCCGCCCCCGCAGCGCGCGCCCAGTTCAAACAACACAAAACCGGTGGGCGTTGTGGCCAGTTCCACATGCGCCGCCCCGCTGGTAATGCCAAGCGCAAGTACTGAATCAGCAATTACTTTTTTGAGTTGCTCCAGCCGTTCGCCGTTAATGCGCGTGGGATAAATTACATTTTTGTCAACCCGGTACGGCAGCGGTGTTTTTACTTTATCTGCAATGGCGATCACATGCGGAACGCCGTTGCACACGAGTACTTCGGCGCTGTGTTCCACTTCAGCCTGTACAAATGTTTCGATGAGCGTAGCTTTGTCGGCATAAAACTGCTGCGCAAAAACAATCGCAGCGGGCAGTTCCTCCGCCGTTTGCACCACCACCACCCCGCGGCTTGCACCACCGATGCCGTGTGCGGGTTTGAGGATGCAGGGAAAACCGATTCGATGTGCAGCTGCTGTTATTGCTTCGGCCGTTTCGGCGCATTCCACCTGCGGGCAGGGAATTCCTTTTTCAATCCAGCGGCGTCGCATCGCATCTTTATCGCTTGCGAGAAATGCTGTTTCTTCACTGATGCCGGGCAAACCGAGCACGCCCGAAACATACGCCGCAGTTGGTACACCGTAATCGTTTACGGGTACAATGCCGGCAATGTTGTATTGTTTTGCGAGTGCAAGTACACCGGCTTTGTCAACAATATCGCAGGGCGCTGAAAAATCAGCCGCGGCAAATCCTTCCGATTGCGGATTGCGGTCAACCGCCAGCACGCGGTAACCGGCGCGGCGCGTGGCTTCAATACTGCGCAGGTAATAACGCGATGCGCCAAGAATGAGAACCGTTTTTTGTGCGTTCATCGCTCAGGAATTAACGGCGCGGGCCAGCATGTAGTTCTGTATTTTTTCCAGGCGCGATGTATATTCACTATCCAGCTGTGCTGCGGGAATTAAAAATCCGCGCCCGTCGGCTACCCCGAACACTTTTTGCGGGCTGGTGAAGTTGTCAACGATTATCGTTCCTTTTGCAGCAATAATACCGCCTGATGCAACCGGCACCCCATCCAGTTCGGCGAGGCCCATTTTGTAATCTACTACCTGCTGCATGGCGGCAGAAGCGAGTATTTCGCTGTGTATCATACCCGACATATCAATGCGGTACATTTTTGCGCCTGCACTTTGCAGTGCATCCACCTGCGCGGGCTGAAAACTGCCGAGCCACGCGTCGATGATAATGCTGTTGTTGTAGTCAGCTGCATTAATGGGTTCACCATTGTAAGGCATACACATCACCAGCAGCGGGGAAGCCGGATTAAGTCCTACATCGCCGGAAGCAGCCACTTCACTGAAATGATGCAGCAGCCGTTCACGCACCGCAGCCGCAAGCGCGTTTGTGCCATACACGGTTACCGGTTGGTTGTGCTGCATCAGTTCGCGCGCCAGTGCGGTTACGGTTCGTGCCCACACTTCGGTGTCGCTGTACGAAAGCACGATGGTTTTGTTCATCGCATCACGCACGGCATTGATCCATGCGCTGCTGTTTTCATTTTTCAGATCGGTATCAAGTAACAGGTAGGTTACTTTTCCGTCAACCGCTGCGGCTATTTTTGCGGCATCGGCAGCAGATGCCGTTTCGCCGCTGGCCACAATGTAATGACTGCCATCGTGGATGGCCGGTGAAATAAACGAGCGGCTGTTTTCGCGCACGGCCTGTACAAGATTAAAAACAGCTGTTTTCGCCCATTTGCGCGAAAGGCTTGATGTTTCAGCGATCACCGCATGCACCTGGTCAACGAGGTTATCGGGAATAATTTCTTTTTTCGATGCGGGAAACTCCACGAGAATGCGTTCTACCCCGCCCTGCTGTTCGTCGGCCAGTTCCTGCGAAAGACGGTTCACCAGGTCATCGGGTGCATTTACCCGATCAACATTGGTAACACGCACAATCAGTTCGCGCGGATCGATGCGGTAACGGTTGGCGTAATCGAGAATTTTACCGAGATACGATGAATGAAACTGTGCATAACCGGAAATGATGCCGATGGAATCAACCTGCTGGTAATTTTTCAGCAGCGGATCGATGTGTTTTTCTGCAAGATCAAGAATTGCCGTTACATCAATGCCGAGATCAATGCCTTTGCGTTTGAGTGTGAGCAGGAAAATTTCGGTAACCGTGTTGCCCGAACTGCGCCCCATGCCGCGCACGGAAGTATCCACAATTGCAGCGCCTGCATCAATGGCCACCAGCGAATTGGCCACCGCCAGCCCGAGGTTGTTGTGCCCGTGAAAACCAACCGAAACATCGGTACGTTTTTTAATCGCCGAGATGTAAGCCGTTACATCTTCCGGCAGCATGCCGCCCGCCGAATCCACCACACATACATGATCGGCCCCGTACGATGCAGAAATTACTGCGCGCGCAGCTACCTCGTCGGGTGTGGAAGCGTATGTTTTCATGTAGTTGGCAAACACTTCCATGCCGAGTTCTTTGGCGCGGCGGATGTATTTTTCGGACTGTTCAATTTCAGTAACGTTGGTGCCGATGCGGATGAAGTGCATGCCATAACGCGCAGCCAGTTCCACATCTTCGAGCGTGCCGATTCCGGGAATAAAAAACATGCCCCATTTATTGTGTTTCACCGCGGCAGCTGCTGCTTCGAGGTATGCCTCGTCTGCTTCGGGCTGCCGCATATCGGGGCGCGAACCGGCACGTAAACCGAGGCCATGACCAAGTTCAATATAGTGTGCGCCGGCTTCATCGAGGCGGGCTGCGATAACCGCAGTGTCATTGGATGTGAACTGAAAATCGATCACATAACTGCCGTCGCGAAGCGTGGTATCTAAAAGTCTGAGCATAATAATCGGTTCTGTTGCGGTGCGTTCCGGTATAAAGTTAAAACATCACGTGCAATAGCTGGTATGTATTTAATCGTTCTTCCACATTGCTGCGGCTCCTGTTATTGTTTTAAAAACAGCCTCCTGCCCGTTCAGCGTTTCCAGGTTCTGCTGCAATGCCGCAGTGCTGAACGCCAGCGCCGCGTGGGCTGCACCGTTTCGCGCAATACACTCATACGGATGCGTGATGAGTATGGTTATGGCATTGCTGCAGTTTTCCATCGCGCGGTTGAAAACGGCGGGATGATACGCCGCGTTAATGTAACGGATCACATCCGGCTCCGTATCGCCCGGCAAAGGCAGCGGCACAGTTGCCATCGGCATTTCCAGCACCGGCAGGTGCGGATCACCGGGCACACGGTAATCACCGTCAGCCGGGTAATAGGGTTTCTGGCCGGTAATGCTCCAGTCGCGCACCGTTTTATCCCAGCTGTAATTGGGACGTGGCACGGCGCTGCTGTCGGTCTGAAACCCCAGCGTGGTAATCACCTGCATCGTATTGTTTGTATGCTGCCCCCACCCCATGCGTGCAACGGTAATGTTTTTTGCACGCGCCAGTGCGCCGTATTTTTGTAATGCGTCGCAGATCCGGAACTCGCTGGTTTCCTGTTCCCAGGTCGTTCCGTTTTGCCGGTACGCGTGGTGGTGCCAGCCGATTTCGTGACCGTTTTGCTGCAGCCAGTTCAGTTTCTCCCCATGTTTTTCAAATGCGTACAACGCACTGCCGTAAATGGCTTCCACCTGGCTGTCGATGCGGATAAACCACGTGGTTTTTATTTCCGGGAATTGTTCCAGCACGTTTCGGATGAGCGGAAACGCGGTTTCCAGTTCATCCTGCTGTGCATTGCCCACGTAGTCGGTAAAATCCACGTCGAATGTACAGCACACTATGCGCGGTGAGTTGTTCATGCTTTTTTGCTCCAGCCTTCAAAATCAGGATACAGGTACAGGCAGAATTCAAACAGCGGATAATCGTGGCGCAGCGTTACCCGGCGCGTAATGCTTTTGGCAATCGGGAACATTTTTTCCGGCTCGTAATAAAATGCTTCTTCGGCATTGCCTTTAAAATCAACATACGATGTCAGGAAATCAATTGCAACGCCTTTGCGTGCACACCGGTAGGCAGCGCGCAGGATGTCGCCGGCAAAAGCGTAATTGTCCTGGTGTTCCATTTTCAGGTTAAAACACGAGGTGGACAGCACATAATCAAACTGACCGATGGCATCGTGCTGGATATCGGCAGTGCGGAAATCAATGCCTGGAAAACGCTGCTGCGCTTCGGCCACCAGGTTTGGATTGATGTCAATGCCGGTGTAGGTAATATCCAGCCCCATGTTTTGTGTAAACGCATACAGGTCGCCAAAGCCACAGCCGAGATCGAGTATGTGATCGCCGGGGTGTACGCCGCACTCCAGCAGGTTGCGGAAACGCAGTGCGCGCCGCTCTTCCGATCCGGAAGCCAGTGCATCAATCGTAGCACCGAACTGCGCCAGGCGTTTGTTGTACCGCTCAATGACGCGTTGTTTGTCGTTGTCGTTCATCGTGTAAAATACGTATTCAGCGATTGAATTATATGTGTTACCTCGTCATCGGTCAGCGCCGGGTAAAGCGGAACCGAAAGCGTTTGCGCAAAGTGATTTTCAGCCCCCGGAAAATGGTGTTTCGCCTGATCATGCAGCAGCGCATCCACCCCGCGGCGCAGCGAAATACCGAATTCCTTTTCTATAGCAATGATATGTTCCTGCGGATTGCCTTCCACCTTTACCGGGAAACGAAAAAAGACGGAGTTGTGCAACTGCACTTCGCGGAATGCACGGGCATCGGGCGCGCTGCTGTTCCACGTAACGGATGTATCGAGTTCGTTGAAATAACGTCCTGCAATTTGTTTTCTGCGTGCCAGCATGTCCGGGTAACGTTGCAACTGCGCAAGTCCGAGTGCTGCCTGCAGGTCGCTGAAACGCGCCGGGGGCAGGTTGCTGCTTTTGGCATCGCGCATCCGTTTGTACAGCACGGGATCATTAACGAGCGCCATGCCGCCTTCGCCGGTACTTAAACATTTGGTGGCGTTAAACGAGCAGAACGCAAGCCCGCTGCCGGAAGAATAGCGAGGCGTTAAGCCAAATGCCTGGCAATAATCATCAATTACCGGGATGCCGGTGGCTGCATACACTTCTGCTGATGCGTCAATGCCAAACGTATGGACAAGAATCACGGCGCGGGTTTGCGGCGTCATTACCTGCATCACATCACCGGCGGTCATGCACCACGTACCGGATACATCGCACAGTACCGGTGTTGCGCCGGTAAACATCACCGCATCGTGTACGCTTTTACAAACATACGTGGGAAGAATTACTTCATCGCCCGCTTTGATGTCCAGGGCCTGCAGTATAAAAACAAGGGCTGCTGTACCCGAAGGAACGGCCAGCGCATGACTATAACCGGTGTATGCTGCAACCTGCTTTTCAAAAAGCGCTACCGCCTGCCCCTGCGCAAGCATGCCGGAAGCAAGTACGTCCTTCATGGCACGTTCATCAGCAGCAGTAATCCACGGTTTCGAATGCGGAATCATAAAGCGTTTTTGCTGCAACGAAGTTACGTTTTTTGCCGCATCCGGAAGCAGTTCCGTAAGGGCCGAAGCGGCAATGTGTGAAAGATGTAACTCAATTCAACTCCGGTGCAACAGTACCAGGGCTATTGCTGCCCACTTTTACAGCCAACTATGCGCCGACTAAAAAAAATACTCTTACGCAGTTCCCTTGTAATCATCATTTTTGCAGGTCTCATTATCCTGTTTATTTCGCCCATCACACGTTACCTCGTTCAGAAATATGATGTCCGGTTTACGGGGCGTGAAATAACAATGGACTGGGCGTATGTAAATCCGTTTACAGGATATGTTCACTTCGAAAACGTTCGTATTTACGAAGCGGCAAACGATACCGTGTTCTTTTCGGCGAGCGGTGTGAGTGCCGATTTTGCCATGCTCAAACTGTTTTCAAAAACGTATGAACTCACCGAAATTACGCTCGATCATCCGAAGGGCATTATTATCCAGGACAAAAAAACGCTGAACATTTCCGATATTATAGAGCGGTTCGGTGCAGATTCCGGTGTACAGCAAACAAAGCCCCCGGTTCATTTTAATATACTCGGCATCAACGTTATTGCGGGCGAATTTCATTTCCATGAAAAACAGATTCCGGTCAGCTATTTTATTAAAGAAGTTGCAATTACCAGTACCGGCAAACGCTGGGATTCGGATTCAATGGCATTTGTATTTTCGTTTCTCCCCGGCACTGGCAGCGGCGATATGCAGGGCAAATGCAGTATCGGTTTTGATAGCCTGCGGTACCGGCTGGAGGCCGTTACCCATAAATTTGACCTTGATATTATCCAGCAGTACCTGAAGGAACTGACCAACAACGGTAAGTTCAGCGCGAACCTGGATGCGGATATAAAAGCAGCCGGCAGTTTTACAGATGGCGAAGATATTGTTGCTTCCGGCAGGCTTATTCTGAATGATTTTCATTTCGGAAAAACAACCGGCGATGATTTAGCATCGTTCAGGAGGCTGGAATTTGCAATCGAGGAACTGAGTCCGAAAAAACCGGTTTACACATTCGACTCTATTTCGCTGGATCGCCCGTTTTTAAAATACGACCGGTACGATTACCTTGATAATATCCAGCGCATGTTCGGCAACAACGGTTCAAAAGTAGAATCGGTTGCCAATAGCAGCAGTTACAACCTGGTTATTGAAATTGCACAATATGTTCGCCTCCTTGCAAAAAACATATTCCGCAGCGATTACCGCATTGACCGGATGGCCATCTATAATGCCGATCTGCAATACAATGACTATACATTGAATGAAAAGTTCAGCATCGCATTGAACCCGTTAACGGTTACAGCCGACTCGGTTGATAAAAACCAGCCCCGTTTACACCTCCTGCTGCACACGGGACTGCAGCCTTACGGCAAAGCGGATCTCCGGCTCGGTATCAATCCGCTCGACAGCAGCGACTTTGATCTGCACTATCACCTGCAGCAACTGCCTGCCGCATTGTTCAACCCGTTTCTTATTTCCTATACTACTTTTCCGTTCGACCGCGGCAGTATTGAGGTGCAGGGAAACTGGAAGGTGCAGAACGGGATGATCGGCAGCAGTAACCACGTACTTATTATTGATCCGCGGGTTGCGAAACGGATAAAAAACAAAGGCAACAGCTGGATTCCGCTCCGCGTGGTTATGGCCTTTATCCGGGAACGCGGCAACGTGATTGACTATTCGATACCGATCACCGGCAATCTGAATGATCCGAAATTTCACTGGCGCGATGTTGTTACGGATGTGCTCCGGAATATTTTTATCAAACCGGTTACCACGCCCTACGCGTTTGAAGTGCGGCATGTAGAAACTGAAATAGAGAAGTCGCTGACCATGAAGTGGGAACTTGGCAATGCTGCGATCAGTAAAGAACAGCTGCATTTTCTCGAAAAGATGGCTGCTTTTCTCGAAGACAATCCGGCCGCACGCATTTATGTTTCGCCCATGCACTTTGCAACCCGGGAAAAGGAGTTTCTCCTGCTGTTTGAAGCAAAGAAAAAATATTACCTCGCTGCAAATGGAAAAACCGCTGCCGGTTTTAATGAAAAAGACTCGGCGGTGGTACTGAAAATGGCAATAAAGGATTCGCTGTTTGTGCATTACCTCGATCAGCAGACGAATGATTCGGGCCTGTACACTGTGCAGGACAAATGTGCCCGGATGATCGGCCTGGCTGTGATCAACGAACGTTTCAGGCAACTGAACAGTGAACGGATACAGGCATTCATGCAAACGTTCCGCGACCACAAGGTGGATAAACAGGTAGTGGTAACTGCCGCAACGCCTGTTTTTCCCTACAACGGGTATTCATTTTACCGGGTTACCTATTCCGGTGAATTTCCGGATTACCTGCTCAAAGCATACGCCGAAATGAATGAATTGAATAACGCATCACCCCGTAAAAAATTCAGGGCCGAACGGAATAAAAACAGGCGCAGATGATGCCGCAACCTGTTATTTGTGTAAGCTGTGCCGGTAATTGTGTAATGCAATCACGGCAGGCAGCAGCGACCTTTACATTTATACAAATACTCACGAGTTTAAAAACAGAACAAGATGGAAAATAACAAAAATGACCACCGCAATCCGGAAAAACCGGTTACGCAAACCGATCCGAAAACGACAGCATCTGCTGAAAAAGTTACCGATCCGAAAATGAAACCGTTACATCCGGGAGATAACGAAACGGCAAAAACACCGCCGGCCATTCCGCAAAATGACGCGGATAAAATCAACACACCTGATCAGCACAAAACAGACCCGGAACCGATGGCTAACGGTTCGAAAACAAAGCCCGACATCCAAATAGAACCCCGGTTTTCAGAAAACAAAAGCAATCCCGCGGCTGATGGTGATGGCAAAACGGCAATCGATCATCATAAAAAAGAAACGGAAGAAATGAAGCCGAAAGCTGATCCGTTCAAACGCACCGATTATCATCAGCCCACCCCGGATCAAACGTTTGCTGCTGCAAACAAAGAAAACATGGAAAAACATGCCATTGCAGTTAACCCGATTCCGCAGGATGCTGCCAAATTGCAGGAAGAACAGGCAGCTGACCTGGCGGATAATTCTATTTCAGGGACTGACAGCACGACTGATAAATAAGCTGCAACCCGTAATATCGGAAACACAGCAGTATTTAGCCCGGATTTCTGCATGTGCAGGGATTTGGGTTTATTTTTTTCCAAAATGAAGGGAGTTATTCATTTGACATTAAAAAATTTCGGGCAATTGCTGAAAAGCACATCCGTTTCCTGGTTTGATAAAGACCCGTTCCGGGAAAGCGCCGTTATCGCCTATTATGCCGTGTTCGGTATTCCCGGGTTGCTTATGCTTATCGTTACTGCAACGGGTTATTTTTTCGGAAAAGATACCGTCAGTGAAAAATTGTACCTGCAGGTGGAGCATACCATGGGGCTGGAAGCCGCGAAACAGTTCCGCGACATCATTGAACATACCGGGCAGGCACATGCCACCATCTGGTCGGCAGTGGCCGGCATCATTATTCTGCTTGCAGGTGCAACAGGTGTATTTGTTGAACTTCAGAAAATTTTCAACCGCATCTGGGAAGTAAAAGTGGTACCGCGCAAAGGTGTACTCACCTACCTGAAAGCCCGCCTGTTTTCGTTCGGGCTGATTGCGGCCATTGCGTTTCTTCTCCTTATTTCACTGGTCATTTCAGCTGCACTCGCTGCAATGAACGAATGGATTCTTACGGACTCGTCTGCTTTCGTGGTACGCATTTTAAATGTATTCAGCTTCCTGTTTTCCCTGGTAGTTATTACCACGCTTTTTGCAATCATGTTTAAAATGCTTCCCGATGCAAAAGTCAGGTGGAAATTTGTCTGGCCCGGCGCACTGCTTACCGGGTTGCTGTTTACCGGCGGAAAAACACTGCTCGCGCTGTATTTCGCGAAACTGCACCCCGCTTCTGTTTATGGTGCTGCCGGATCACTGATCCTGTTCCTGCTCTGGGTTTCGTATTCATCACTGATTGTTTTTTTCGGTGCGGAATTTACGGCCGCGTATGCAAAGCTGGTAACCGGCCGCACACTCCCCTCAGCCATCGCCGAAGCCGCGGAAACGGATCACGTAAAACAGGGCAACCACCGATCATAACAGGGCAATCGCGTCTGAAAAATGCCATCTATTATATCCCCATAATCAGGACTTTCGGGTCGATCTCTTACTTTTGATATTGTTAGCGGGCAGTCAGTTCGAGTGTTTCTTGCTGATTTTTCATCAGCAAGAAATGTATCGAGAACGTGGGCCGGTCTCCCCTCGCACGTTCTCGATACACCTTCCATTTCGCCGCCCTGCGCGCCCGGCACTCGAACTGACAGCCCGCTTTTGTTTTGATTCAATACTATTTTGGAAAACTGCTAAATCAGTATACTATTTTTAGACGCGATTGCCCTGCTACTCATCCCCCCTGCGCTGTTTCTTACATAAAAAAACAGGCGCAGCACATAACTGATGCGCCACGCCTGTTTACGTTCAAAACAACTACTGCCAGCGCCGGTCGCGGCGTTTTTTCAGTTTTGGCTGAAAGCCGGTCTGCTGTCCGCAAAGCGTATCAAGACACGTTGCGAGATCGGCTGTGTGCAATGACAACACGGAATCGTAATCGTCTTTGCGGTACCCGCCGAACAGGCAAAGCACCAGCGGCGTTGCGCGTCCGCGTTTGCGGTCTGCCTGCGCCATAAATTCATAAAAAATACGCGCACATTCCAGCCATTCTTCGGTGGTGCACTGCCCTTTCGTATCGTCGTCTTCATGGCTGTCGGCGCCGTGGCAGAACACCACGTAATCCACCTGTTTACTCAGTAAGGCATCGCGCAGCAAACCGAGCTGGCGCCGGAAATCATTGATCCAGAAGCGGTGCTTCCCCTGCGGGTTGATGTTGCCGTATTCCTTGTGCAGTGCGCGGTTCAGGTCGTTCACATACCAGCGCGAATCTTCAATGCTGTTTCCGAAATGACCGTCCAGGTCAACGAAAGCACCACGCAGCCCCGATTCACGGTACAGTTTTACCGCCGCAATCACCTGCCCCGAAAAGGTGCAGTAACCGAGCCCCTGCATGGGCTGTGCGTGGTGAAATCCGCATACCGGTACAAGCGTAACGCGCTCCGGAAACTGCACAGCGTGGCGGATGCCTTCATACAAACCGGCATTGGTATAACGCACACTTTCGGCAAAAGCCGGCGACCATTGCAGGTTGTTGTTGCGCGTATGTTTTTTATTCCCCGCGAAAAAACCGTCCACATAATTGCGGGTGTGTGCAATATAAAACTCTTCGTTGCTGAACGGTTTGATCTGATTTTCGTGCATGAAATGGTGTTCCAGTTTCATGCGGCGCAGGTACGCCATCAGCAGGCGCGGCTTTTTGGGTGACATGCACCAGTTGTGTCCCTGCAGATCAGCAGGCGACATGCGTTCATTATAGAACACCGTGATTTTGGGATTTCGCATAACGATCCTTTTTTGAAATAATAAAATGAAGGAGTTCATGCCTTCGCCTGCAAAACAGCTGGCTTCGGCCTGACAAATGTTCCCGGCCGGACGCCGGAAATTTTCAAAAAAGCAGTATGCGCACCGAACGTTGTGTTAAGTTACATCATCATAAAATCAAAACAGAAATCCGTAAGGGCGCTACTGCATGCAGCGCTGTCCCGGCGGGAAAAGACGGGAATTACGGTCCGCAAACGCGGCGTGAAAAGTGATTACCAAAAACTTCATGACATCGGGTTATTTGGGTTAATGTCGGTGCAAATATAACAATTGAAAATAAAATACAACGGCTTTGCTTCAAACAAGGACAACAAATTCAAGCAGCATCCGGGTTTGAATATATTCCCGTGCAGTTTTTTTTTCACTGAAGTGCGGCTGTCAGGCAGGGGGATTTTCTTCCGTAATTGTTATTATCCTGCGGTTTCCGTAAGCGCGCTCTGTTGCGCACAGCTGGTCCTGCATTTTATCCAGGTTATTGTGCAAGGTTGCGGTCCATACTTCTTCCGTGCTCCTGTTTTCATACGCATCGCGCCACCACATCGGGTGAATGAGCAGGTGCAGGCGGGGATGAAGTGCTTCGCGGAAAACCGTAAGCGGATGTTCCTCTTTCCACACCCGGTTTGAATCGGAAAGGTAATGAAAGCGGCCGAGCCGTTTTTTATCGTACGTATTGATGAGGCGTTCCACCTGCACTTCCTGGTTCAGGATGTTTTCTCCGGGCTGGTGAAAAGAAACGGCATCCACAGCAACATTAAAATGTGTTTCTATTGCGTGTGCTTCTTTTTCAATGTGTTCGTTCAGCGTGGATTTATCCCGGGGCTGAAAAGCAGCATCGTAATGCAGCCCGATGGTATGCCCATTATCAATAAGCTGTTCCACAAACCGGTGATTATGCCTGCTGAGCAGGTTATACACAGGCGAACGCAGCATGAGGAAATAGGTCGCTGATACACCCGCCCGCGCCTCGGTAACGGCCATTTCAACCGCAGCTTCCAGGTCGGCATCAATATCATGTCGCAGCAGGCAAATCCGATCTTCCGTGCCGCCAGCAACAGCACGCTCCCCTTCACTGAACGAAAGAAAACGATAGCCGGATTTCAGTCCAGCTTCAAGCATTGCGTTATACGTAACCAGGTTAAAAGGTATGCCCACAGTTCGGTTTTTATACTTTTAATCTCCGCTTTCAAATGATTCACCTTCCAGGAACAGGCGGCACCACCACTCAAAGTTCATGAACGACCAGATGAGCAGGCGGTGATTGATGCGCTGATCAATATGCTCATGGATGATCTGTTTGACGTAATCGGGATTGATGAACTGCGACGAAACGGTTTTGCTGTTCAGCAGCAGTTGTTTGATGTAATCTGCGTTTTCGCCGCGGTACCACGATTCGTCCGGGGCAGAAAAGCCCTGTTTCTTACGGTTCACAATGCGTTCGGGCAGAAACCCGGTCATGGCTTTGCGCAGTACATTTTTACCATCGTCAAATTCCTGGTAATGTTTTTTCTTGGCAAATTCGTTTTCGTTGATCTGTTTACGTACTTCAAAATTGCCGAGTTTATGACGTACCGGGATTTTCTGCGCAAAATCAACCAGTGCATTGTCGAGAAACGGGAACCGTTCTTCCAGGCCGTTGGCCATGGCTAATTTATCGCCCACGAGCAGCAGCCCCGGCAAAAATGTTTTGATTTCAAAGTACAGGCTGTTCTGGATGTGTTCTTCGGGCGTATCGTAACGCAGTTTATCGTTAAATGTAAACACGCGTTCAAAAACGCGGCGCGGCTCATCGCGGTCCATCTGCTTCAGCACATCGGCAGAAAACAGTTTCGGCTTGTCATTATCCGGCACGAGCCGCTGCCAGAATCCGTAATAGTTATCAAAAAACGATTGGCGGTTGAGCGACTGGAATACGCGGTAATAACGCCACGGATAACCGCCGTATAACTCGTCGCCGCCGGTACCCTGCAAACATACTTTTACAAATTTGGAGGCAAGTCGGCTCATGTAATAATTCGGGTAACTCATGCCCACGCGCAGGTCTTCGAGGTGCCACACCACGCGGGGCAGCGACCAGCGCAGGTCGCCGGCATTGATCACCTGCTCGTAATGCTCGGTTTTAAACGCGTTCGCCATCAGCTCGGCGTCGCGGCGTTCGTCGTAGTTGGCTTCTACACCAGTGACTTCACTCATGTCGAAACCCGCAGTAAATGTGAACAGGCGGCGGACGCGTGTGCTGGCAACAGCTGTAATGGAACCGGAATCCATGCCGCCGGAGAGGTACGAACCTACCGGCACATCCGAAATCATCTGGCGTTTTACCGCGTTTTCAAACAGGCGTTTGGTTTCTTCACATGCATCGCTGAAGGAAATGGAATTATCCGGCTTTGAAAAATCGTAATCCCACCACGAATTGTGTTTCACGCCTTTCACCGACGAACGGTCAATAAGCACCGTATTCGCCGGCGGCAGCATCTGCACCCCTTTGAAGAGCGTGTGAAAGGAAAATAAATTCTGGAACGAAAAATATTCGTTGAGCGCCGCATAATTCAATTCCACCTTAAACTCCGGGTGCGCCATGAAGGCCTTGATTTCAGAGGCAAAGAGAATGAACTTCGGCGTGTGAAAATAATACAGCGGTTTAATGCCGAAACGGTCGCGGCTTAAATACAGCTGCTGCGTTTCATTATTCCACGCAGCAATGGCAAACATGCCATCGAGGCGTTTGAAAAAGTCAATCCCGTCAGCATCCAACCCTTCGCAGATTACTTCCGTATCGGAAGTCGAATCAAACGAATGCCCGCGTTCGATCAGTTCTTTTTTCAGTTCCGGGTAATTGTAAATGCAGCCATTGAAAACAATACTCCATTTCCTGCTCCTGGCATGCATGGGCTGTGCGCCGCGTTCCGAAATATCGAGAATGGCTAAGCGGCGGTGTGCAAGCCCGGCATGGCCGCTGCAATAAACCCCTTCCCCGTCAGGACCGCGGTGCGCAAGGCGCTGCGCCATGCCCCGCAGAATGCCTTCTGCTGCCGGTGAACCATCAAGATTTATCAGACCTGCTATGCCGCACATACTTTTCTATTTAATCGAACGGATCGCTTCTGCCACATACGCATAGTCTTCAGATGACATGCGGTTGTGCAGCGGGATGGACATGGAATAATTGTTTGCAGCTTCTGCGCCGGGATAATCGCCGGGGCGGATGTTGTATTTTTCGGCGTAAAACTTCAGCATGTGAACCGCATGTGTTCCCGGCCGGGTGGCAATGCCGCGCTGCTGCAGAAACTCCATGATGTCGTTGCGTTTCATTGGCGCGGTTTTCTCGTCAATGAACAGCACATACGATTGCCAGCCGTGTTTGTAATCGCTGCTGTACTGCGGTGTGCGTATCCACGCGATGTCTTTAAACGCCTCGTTGTACCAGGCCGCCCATTTCGCGCGTTCGTCAATGTACTGATCCAGTTTTTTGATCTGTACTGTACCCACCGCGCCCTGCAGATCGGTCATGCGGTAATTGAACCCCATTACTTCAAACTCCGGCAGGATGTACGGCCGCGGTCCTTTGTGGCGCTGCTCTTCCGAAACCGAAGCACCGTGATTGCGGAGCACATCCACATGGTGTGCAAGTGCTTCATCGTTTGTGGTAATCATGCCACCCTCGCCGGTGGTTACCGATTTGCGCGGGTGAAACGAAAAACAGCCGAGGTCGCCGAGCGCACCTGCCGCCACACCTTTATATGCCGCACCGGCCGCACAGGCACCGTCTTCCACAATTTTCAGACCGGGAGCGGCGTTGCGTATCGCATCCATATCGGCACACAGGCCGAACAGGTGTACAGGAATAATTGCTTTTGTTTTTGCGGTGATCTTTTCCGCAATTTTTGAAGGATCGATATTAAATGTAACCGGATCAACATCCACAAAAACCGGCACCGCGTTGCAATACAGTACCGCGTTGGCCGTAGCCACCCAGGTAAAAGCAGGCACCAGCACTTCATCGCCCTCCCCTACGCCGGCCGCCAGCAGTGCAAGGTGCAGCGCGGTGGTGCAGTTGGAAACGGCCAGTGCATGGTTTACCCCGTGGCGTGTTGCAAACAGCTGTTCAAACTCTTTTACTTTCGGGCCCTGTGTTACCCAGCCGCTGAACAGCGGTTCGCGCAGTGCCTGCCACTCGTCTTCGCCCAGGCTGGGCAGTGATATCTGTATGTTTCGTTTTTCCATTTTGTTACTTTTTAAATTCTTCGTGCCCCTCTGCCACAGCGAGAATCACAAAAAAATAATAACCGCGCTTACGATATTATACCTATACTTTTTCCGCTGCCGGTTTCATGGTGCGTTCGCGCCAGTCAATCAGGCGTTGCAGGCCTTCCTCCAGCGAATAACGGTATAAAAATCCGATTTCGTTTTCTGCTTTTTCTTTCGAACCGATGCGGTTTTTTACCAGCGCGCGGGCATCGTCGGCACTGTACGGTTTGTACGTAACCTTCAGTTCCGAATCTTTCAGGCGCAGGATGGTATCGCACAATGTTTTGATGGTGGTCTGCACGCCCGTTCCCACGTTGTAATACCCGAACGGTGTATCGCTTTTCAGCGCAGCTACATTGCAGCGGGCCACGTCTTCCACATAAATAAAATCGTACGCCTGCGATCCGTCGCCATTAATGGTGGGCGATTCATTTGCATCAATTTTATTGAGCATGATGGGCACCACGCCGCTGTACACCGCGTGCTGATCCTGGCCCGGGCCGTACACGTTCATGTAACGCAGCCCGATTACCTGCAGGCCGTAGCGGTCGTTGAACGCCGTGCACATGGCTTCGCCGGAAATTTTGGTGGCACCGTAAAAGTTTTTGTTGTTAAACGGATGTTCTTCCGTCATGGGTACTTCCACAGCATCGCCGTACACCGAAGCCGATGACGAGTAGATCAGTTTTTTCACGTTGTTTTTCACACAGGCTTCAAGCACGTTAAACGTGCCGCCGATGTTTACATCAAACGCGGTCCGCGGATAGTCTTTGCAATGCAGCAGCCACATGGCCGCCAGGTGGAATACGTAATCCACGCCTTTCATGGCATCGTTTAAAATATCGGTTTCGCGCACATCACCGCCGGTGGGATGAATGTGGCAGCGCGGATCTTCGAGCGATTCGCGGATGTTGTCCATTTTTCCCCGCGCAAAATTGTCGTAAATAATTACTTCCGCCACGTCTTCCCGCAGCAGTTCAGCCACCACAAATCCGCCGATAAATCCTGCGCCTCCGATAACGAGGCAGCGTTTTCCTTTTAACTCCATGGTATATCAGGTCAATAGTTTAACTGTTGTGTCCGGGTTCACCATCCCGATGCGGCTTTTCCAGCGGTAATAGCGGTCGTTGTCGCCAAAATCTTCGACGAAGAAACGGCCGAAACGGCGGAGTGCATCGTACGGATACCCGTTTTTATCCCACAGCATAATGCCGGTAAAATACGAACCGGGCTGCAGCTGCTGGTTTATTTCCATTTCAATAACCTGTTCGCCGGTTTGCAGCACCAGCGGCGGGTCGTTTCGGCGGTCGGCCGAAGAAGCAAACAGGATGTTTTCTTCCAGTTCGTTTCCGGCGGTAAGCGCCACGATCACATCATTTAGCGGTTTTTCCACATCAAGCGTAATGCGTACACGCATACGTTCGTGGTACCGTAAAGTTTCGATACGGTTACCATCGCTGCCGAGCAGATCAACCGCGCGGATGCGCAGCATACCCGGGTGGTACTGGTTGCGCGGGTAATCGGCACCCACGGTACCGAACACCGATTCGCCGAGGCCGCCGTTGAGGTAATGATCAACCACGGGGCGCGGCAAACCATCGAGGGCCACCTTGCCCTGCTCAAGCATGATGCAGCGCGAACACAGGGCCTGCACGGCACTCATGCTGTGGCTTACAAACAGTACGGTGCGTCCTTCGTTTTTACTCACACTTTCCATTTTGCCCAGCGCCTTTTTCTGGAACTCGGCATCACCCACGGCAAGCACTTCATCTATAATCAGTATCTCCGGTTCGAGGTACGCGGCCACCGCAAAAGCAAGGCGCACGTACATACCCGATGAATACCGTTTCACCGGCGTATCAATGTATCCGCCGATTCCGGAGAAATCAAGTATCTCGTCAAATTTTTTCCGGATTTCGTTTTTACTCATGCCCATGATGGCGCCGTTGAGAAAAACGTTTTCGCGTCCGGTGAGTTCCGGGTGAAAACCGGTTCCCACTTCGAGCAGGCTCGCTATGCGTCCTTTTATTTTTACTTCTCCGGCTGTTGGTCCGGTAACGCGCGACAATATTTTAAGCAGCGTGGATTTTCCTGCACCGTTTTTACCGATAATGCCCACCACTTCGCCGCGGTGAATGTCGAAGCTGAGTTTGTCGAGCACCCACACATGGCCTTTGGAAGCCAGCTGCAGCCGGTCGTTTTTCGCGCCGATTTTCAGCAGCGGATCTTCAGCCCCTTTCATGCGTGCCCACATGCGCGACACATCGTCGGCCAGGCTGCGCGCACCGATGCCTCCCAGGCGGTACCGCTTGCTCAGATTTTCGACACGAATTACCACATCACTCATTACACGGTATCTATAAAGGTGCGTTCCACACGGTTAAACAGCAGGAGGCCACCGAACAGCAGCACGAGCATAAAACCGGCACTGTACAGCAGGTACATCGGGTTTTCGCCGGTGGTACCGAGAAACGCCGCACGCATATATTCAATTACAGCCGACATCGGATTGAGCATGATGACGTGCTGCCATTTTTCAGAAAGTTTTGCCATCGGGAAAATAACCGGGCTCAGGTACATGAGCAGCTGCACACCAAACCCCACCAGCTGCTGCAGGTCGCGGTATTTGGTGGTAACAGACGAAATGATGATGCCGAAACCGAGTCCGAGTCCGGCCGAAATGAGCAGCAGCACGGGTATCAGCGCCAGCAGTTCATACCGCGGCTGAAAAGCGGCATCGGTGGCGAGGTAATAAATCCATACGCCCAGCAGCAGCACAAACTGCACGAGAAAACGCATCAGCCCGGAAATCACCACCGAAACCGGCAGCACAATCCGCGGAAAATACACCTTCCCAAAAATGGAAGCATTTGTAACAAACGTGCCTGCTGTTTTGGTGAGGCATTCTGCAAAATACCCCCACGACACAATGCCGGTGAGGTAAAAAAGCGCTTTGGGTGGTCCATCGGGCGCAAGGCCCGCAAGGCCGCCAAACACAATGGTAAAAATAATGGTGGTGAGCACCGGCTGCACAAAAAACCACAGCGGGCCAAGGATGGTTTGTTTAAACGAAGCAATAAAATCGCGGCGCACAAAAAGCAGGATCAGTTCGCGGTAACGCCATATTTCACCGAGGCGCAGGTCGAACCAGCCCCTGCGGGGAGCAAGGACCAGCGTCCATTTTTCGTCTTGCGGTTCGTTGCTCATCCGGATACGTGGTCAGGAAATATTGCGGTAACGCGCGTCGTCGGGATCGTTGAGAAAACCCGCGCTGATGACCTGGCGGATCTGCCGGATGCCATCGGGCACGCGCATGGTGATGGTAAAACCAAGGCGTTCGTTGATCTTCGAAAAATTCACACGGTAATCGCGTGGGTCTTCGTTTTTCGAAACGTATTTCACACGCGAATCCGGGAGCTGTTCGAGGATCGCATCCACGATCATTTTTTTCTGGTAGTTCTCTGCCGTATCGCCTACGTTAAATACATCGTACGCCACTTTTTCTTCCGGGGCTTCCAGCACGGCAACAATAGATCGTGCAAGATCAACCACGTGACAATACGGGCGCCAGAACTGTTCACCGAACACCACGAGTTCGCGGCCGAGGGCCAGTTCGCGGGTAAATTCATTTACCGTAAGGTCGAACCGCGGGCGCATCGAAATGCCGTAAACGGTGGAGAAGCGCAGGCAAACCGGCTTGCAGGTATTTCCCCGCTCCTGCCCGAGCAGGAATTTTTCAACGGCCACTTTTGTTTCCGCATACAGCGAAACCGGGGCCAGCTGCGAATCTTCGTTCACGTAGCCTTCCGGGTCTTCCATTTTGCCGTAATTGCTGCAGGTAGAAGCAAACACAAACCGTTTCACCCCTGCTTTTTCGGCGAGGTTATAAAACTGTACGGATGCATCGTAGTTGGTGGCGCGGGCCAGTTCCGGTTCGCGGGCACAGGCCGGATCGCCAACGATGGCTGCGAGGTGCGCCACCGCATCAACGCCCTGCAGGGCCGCTGTTACATCTGCTTCGTTGCGGATATCTCCTTTTACAAATTCGAATTGCGGATGATTGAGCCAGTCGAGCAGCGGTTCGCCGCCGAAACTCAGTTTATCAATCACACGTACGGCGAAGCCCTTTTCGAGCAACAGGCGTACCAGTACCGAACCGATGTAACCGGCTCCACCACTGACCAGGACTTTTTTGATCACACTGCTGATTTTTGGTCGAATTAAAAATGCGTATTACTTTTTCTCGCCGGCACCGTATCCATACCCGTAACCATAACCGTAGCCGTAACCACCGTAACCGTAGTTATAGCTGTATCGGCGGTAGTAGCGCGAATATTTCTTTTTCACCCCGTTGAGAATGAAACCGAAATTTTTCAGTTTGTTGCCGATGGCTACTTCCTGTGCATGACGGATGGCTTCTTTGCTGGCCTGCTTGGTGTTAACCACAAACATGGTGGCATCCACATGGCGCATCAGCATCAGTGCGTCGGATATGAGGAGGATCGGGGGCGTATCAATAATCACGTAATCGTAATGTGCGCGGGCATACGTAAACATGGTTTCCATGTATTTGCTCAGGATGAGCTCCGACGCGTTTGGTGGTGTAGGCCCGGAAAGAATAACATCGAGGTTTTCGTAGGGCGATGGCAGGATACACTCTTCCACGGTGTTTCGCCCGATGAGCAGCGTACTTACACCTACATCCGAGCGCATGCCCAACCCGATCTGTACTTTTGGTTTGTGCAGGTCAAGTTCAACAATCAGCACCCGTTTACCGGCCTTGGCCAGGATGGTGGCCAGGTTAATGGAACAGAATGTTTTTCCTTCGCCCGGGTTGTTGGACGTAACGAGTACGGTTTTGCACTGAGCTTCCGCCGCCATGTATTCCAGGTTGGTGCGCAGTGAGCGGAATGCTTCCGCAATGGGCGATTTCGGATTCGAATCAACAACCACATATTGTTCGGGAACTTTTTCTTCCTCGTTTTCTTTTCCGCGGCCGCGTTTTTTGCTTTTCTCCAGGATGTTGTGGTTCGGCAGTTCGCCCAGCACCGGAAGGCTTGTCATTTCTTTCAGTTCGCTGAGTGTTTCCAGTTTCGTGAAATACTGGATGCGTATAAATACGATAAAGATGGCAATGGCCAGGGCCACACCGGCAAAGGTGTAGCGGATTTTGGCTTTGTCCGGTTTCACCACACCAATGGAATGTGCCGATTCAATAATACGGGTTGCCGGAATAATACCTGCGCGTGCAATGATGGTGTTTGCCCGTTTTTCGAGCAGGTAGGTGTACAGTTTTTCGTTTACATCCAGCTTGCGCTGGATGGCCAGCATTTCGCGCTGCGTTTTCGGCAGTTTTTTCAGCAGGCTTTCGTATTTCTGCGACTGCCCGTTTACATCGTTGATCTGCACGCGAACCGCTCCCCGGCTGTTATTGATGTAAAGCAGGATGTCTTTTTTCAGCCGTTCGATGTTGGCGTTGAGCTGGGTAATGGACGGGTTCGGTTCTTTTACATTCACCATCGCATTGTTGCGTGTGATCTGCATGCTGTAAAGTTCATCCATCGAAGTCTGCAGGAACCCTTCGTCGTGCAGTACATAATATGTGGGCGGGATAAACTTTTCGTCCTTGCTGTTTTTGATATAATTCTCCAGCGCATCAAACGACTGCTGTTTCAGCTGGTACAATTGTTTGCGCGAAGCCAGGTCAACATACTGTGCAAAAAACTGGTCTTCTTCCTTGCCGAGGTTGATTACATTGCGCACCAGGCGCAGCGTGTCCATTTCTTTTTCAATACTGTCAATTACATGCACCACGGTGTCGAGCTGCAGGTCAATGTATTTGATTGTATTTTCATTGATGTCAATTTCCGACTGCATGGTATTGCGCAGGTACACGCGTGAAAGCGTATCGAGGAAACGTACCGCGCGCTCAGGCAGGTCATCGTCAACACGAATTACAAGAATGTTGGTGTATTCAATATTTTCTACGGAAATGGCACTTTTGAATTTGGAGCGGAGGTTTACCGGGTTATGAACTACAAACGCGTACTGGATCTGGCTGATCACCGGCAGCGATTTTTTCGAAATCTTGGCCGTTTTGCGGACGGTCAGGTTGAGTTCATCCTCTTTCAGGGGCTGATCGAAGGTACCTTCACGGGTTACTTCCTCGCCCTGGGGATTTACATAGGAAACCTGGAATTTATTCTCGCTGATAATCCGCAGGCCGATTTCCCGTTCAAAATATTCGCGTGAAAAGGAGATTACATCAATGGTAAAAGGGGTATAAGCGTATACTTCCTGCTTTTTAATACGGCCGATGATGTAATACGAAACATCCATACTCAGCCGCGAAAGGGCCGAATCGATGAGGTTGTTCGACGTAATGATCCGTTTCTGGTTCGCTACATCCTGGTAGGCCTGGTAATAGCCCAGTCCTTTATAAATCTGCTGCTGGTAATCGTATGTTTCGTTGTTTTTCAGCAGCACCTGGGTGGTGGCTGCGTAAATACTGGTCATTTTATAGGTGTAAATCACCGCAAAACCATACGCCAGCGCAGGAAGCAGAACCAGCAACAACCAGTTACGCCGGAGAATACGTATGTATTTCCGGATTTCGTTCGGGTCGAGTATGTTTTTAGGTTGCGGTGCCGCCATAAAACCGGGCTAAGGTACTATTTTAAAGCCATACATACGAAGGAACCTGTTCATAAGTTTAAATAAAACGAATGAAACCCGGGGGCCTCCAAAAAAGTATAACAGGGTGATTTGGAATTTATTATCTTTGGTTCCAGGTTCAGACCCACCTAAATGCGCTTAAATATGAAAGGATTTCTCTACGCTATTGCATTATCATTCGTTTCTGTCTCAGCCCTGCAGGCGGCCACATTTACGTCCACCGCTGCCGGTGGCCTCTGGAGCAATCCTGCCACCTGGGTAGGTGGTGTGATACCCGGTTATTTTGTAGGTGACGATGTAATTATCAACGGAAACGTATCTCAGAATATCGCGGCCGATATTAACAATCTTACAGTCAATCCCGGCTGTACGTTTGGAAGGGCTAATCAGATTGCAATCCGGGGCAACTTCGTGAATAACGGAAGTATGACGGGTAACGGCGTAACCAATTTCCGCGGTAACAATACCACCATCAGCGGTACAGGCACTTTTACTGCCGCGGGCGACTGGTACATCCGTGCTACAGGAGTAACCATTGCTGCCGGAACCACCATTTCAAAATCAAGCTACTTCCAGGTTAGCAATAATGCATCTATTACAAACAACGGCTCACTTACCCTTACCACAGAAACGGTTCAGATACGGACAAACAGTTCATTTACGAACGGTTCTACAGGGTTCCTGGATGTCCGCAAAAACTTTGACATACAGGGTGGCACACTCAATTTTACTGCAGTTGGAAATACACTGCGCCTGAACACATTAGTAACGCAGGTTCAACATACCTCTTATGGCAACCTCGTTTTACTTGGCGGAGGCACAAAGGCACTTACAGGAAATACCGTTGTTTCCGGAAACATGACGATAGGTGTTGGCACTAATTTTAATGGCGCTACCTTTGGCATAACTGTAGCCGGAAACTGGACAAACGGGAACACGACTACCACAGTCAATAACGTCAATAGCAACCTCGCTTTCATTACATTTAACGGCACAGGCACACAAACAATTACGCGTGCATCCGGAACCGAACAATTCAATACAGTTGACATCAGTACCAGCGGAACGGTATTGCTGGGCTGCACGCTGCGGGTAAACAGCGACCTGTTCATCAACAGCGGTACCTTCGATGTATCTGCCAGCAATCACGTAATTGATTTCCGCGGCAACGGTTTCTACGACAGCGGTACGTTTAATGCCCGCCAGGGCACTGTGCTGTTCCAGGGTACCGGGCCGCAAACCATTGACGGATTTGCTACCACTACGTTCTGGAATATCACCATCAACAATTTGGCTGGTGTATCGGTTAACTTCACGAAACAATTAGACAACCTGCTGACCATTACACAAGGCAATTTCGGCCCAAATGCATTTGGTTCATTTGTGTTGAATGCCACAGCAAGCACACAATACGGACGAATCGGCCCGGTTCCGGCAGGCAGCTCGCTTACAGGAAACACATGGTCTGCGGAAGGGTATGTGAACGGACCGGCTACCGCCTACTGGCAGTATTTTTCAACACCGATCAATGGCAATACGCTGCAGGACTGGGACGGCGATCCCCGTTTCTATATGAGCGGCACCGGTGGCAACGACGGCAACGCCTGCTGTCCGCTGTTTTATTCTGTGCGTACCTACAGCGAACCGACAAATACCTATACCAATGTAACTTCTGTTTCTACACCGTTAGTGCGTGGACGTGGCTATATGATCTGGACAGCAGATAACCTTTCGTCACTTACTGCACCGCTTATTTTCGACAGCCGCGGTACACCGAGTTTTGGCAGCTTCAGCTTCCCGGTAACTGCGGGTGGTTCAGGCGGCGGATATAACCTGGTGGGTAACCCGTACGCCTGCCCGATTAACTTTAACTCGGTAGTTTCGGCTTCGGGCAACCTCTTCTCCAGTTTCCTGATATTGCAGGAAAACGGTACATACACCACCAATCCGAACGGCGGTGTAATCGGGCCGCACCAGGGTTTCCTGTGTGCAGCTACTTCCAGCGGAAACATTCAATTCCAGGAAAGTCAGAAAAACACAACCGCACTGCCAAACCTGATCCGTGAAGCGGATCCGGACAACTACCTGCGCATTACACTGACCAACGTAATGAACGGACTTGGCGGCGAAGCCGTGGTGCAGTTTAAACCGGATGCCGTTGCGAACTTCCGCAATACCGAAGACCTGCCGTTTATTGCAAGTCCGTATGAACTGGCCTCCAACATCTGGACAACGGCCGAAGGCAAGGAACTGCTGCTGAATGCACAAAGCGGTAATGAAGAAGAAATCCTTATTCCGTTATATGTAAAACCGGGTATTTATGGCCGCCACAGCATCATGTTCCAGGGGCTTTCGCGTTTGAGCGCTTACAACTGTGCCCTGCTTGAAAACGCGCAGACCGGCGAAGTATATAACCTGGCAGAAAACAATGTAATTGATTTTGATGTGCAGGTACCGGGCAATGAAATGATGTTCCGCCTCCGTTTCAAAAACAACGGCGACTGCAAAGGCCAGAAGCCGGTTGCAGCAAGCGAAACACTCAGCTCACAGGTGAATATTTTCAACAACGGAAGCGGCCTGCGTGCCACCTTCGGATTTACCGAACTGACCGATGTAAAAATTGAAGTGTACAACACGCTCGGCCAGTTGGTGAGCGAACCGCAGCAGCAGCGTGTAGGCGCAGAAACCATTTCGATCATCGCACCGAAATCGGAAAACATTTACCTCGTGCGCATCAGCACAGCGAATGAAACGATTACGAAAAAGATTTACTACTAATTCCGGGAAACCGTAACTTTATAACCGTTATGAAAAAACGATTTTCACCATCCCGATTATTACTGCTCGCCGGTTTTGTGCTGATGGCAGGTTATGCAGCCGCACAGCCGCCGCCACCACCGCCGCCGCCTGATGATCCGCCCTGCTGGCCTCCGCCATGCGTGCCGGTTGATGGTGGAATCAGTATCGCGATAGCTGCTGCAGCTGTGCTCGGCGGCAAGAAAATATACGATGCCATGAAAACATCCGGAAACTGATCCGTACCACATGAAAGCTGATTTTTTAAAAAGCAAGGCAGTCCGCTTCCTTGCTTTTTTTCTGCTTTATTATGTCGCCTGGAAAGTGGTGTATGAACTGTTCATTCACCCCTGGGGCGTTGCTGATCATGCGGTGATCAATAATTCGGTGGTGATTTCAGAATGGTTTCTGCGCCTGTTCGGTTACGATACGTTTACCGATCACAACCCCGCCATGCGTACGGTGGGCATTGACGGTACGCACGGCATCTGGATCGGTGATCCGTGTAACGGACTTACATTGTTTGCGCTGTTCACTGCCTTCCTCCTCGCCTTTCCGGGTTCGTGGAAAAACAAAGCGTGGTTTATCCCGGCGGGCATTGTTATTATTCACTTCGCCAACGTGCTGCGCATTACCGCGCTCTGCATCATCGTGGAAGCCGCTCCGGAATGGCTTGATTTTAATCACACGTACACGTTCCAGATCCTGATGTATGCAATCATCTTTGCCTTGTGGATGTGGTGGATCAGGCGGTACTCAGGACTCACGCCACATAAAAAAACGGCAGCATGAACCGGCGCCTGCTTCTTGTGCTGCTCATCGTGCTGGCCATCGGGCTGGGTTTTTTCCGCGAGTTTGTTTTTATAAACATCAACGAACAGATGCGGGTTACGTACTACCACTCCACCGATTCGCATGTGGCGGGCCTGTTCCGTTTCCTGGAAGGATTCAGTTACACCACGCTGTATTACCTGAAGTGGCCGCTCACCCTTTTTTTTGCGGCGCTGTTTGCCGGTATCACTTCGCTCATTATCCGTTACTGGTTTCCGGGCAAAAATTACACGCGCATTGTTTTTTTTACATTCGGCGCCATTTTCCTGCTGGCCTTCCTCCTCTTCCTGCTGGGCTGGTTAACGGGTGCTGATTACTTTTTCTACACGCTGGCGCGGTTCCTCGTGGGGCTTGCGGAATCACCGGCCCTGCTGGCGGTATTAATTCCTGCATTTTATCTTACCGCCGAAACCACAACGCACAAAAACTGAAAATACATACCTTTACCGCCGATTCACTTCTAACACGCTATGAAAAAAGACACCGTCATTTTCGACCTGATTAAAAAAGAAAAACAGCGCCAGACGAATGGCATTGAACTGATTGCTTCTGAAAACTTTGTAAGCGACCAGGTAATGCAGGCCATGGGTTCGGTACTTACCAATAAATATGCAGAAGGCCTGCCGGGCAAACGCTACTACGGCGGCTGCGAAATTGTGGACCAGGTAGAACAGCTGGCCATTGACCGTGTAAAAGCACTGTTCAACGCCGAGTGGGCCAACGTACAGCCGCACAGCGGTGCACAGGCCAACGCAGCAGTAATGCTGGCCTGCCTCAAGCCGGGCGATACCATTCTCGGTTTCGATCTTTCGCATGGCGGTCACCTAACACACGGTTCGCCGGTGAATTTTTCAGGCAAACTATACCGCGCCACATTTTACGGTGTAGATAAAAAAACAGGACGCATCAACTATAATAAGGTGGCCGAAATTGCGAAAGCAGAAAATCCGAAAATGATTATCTGCGGCGCCTCGGCCTATTCGCGCGACTGGGATTACAAACGCCTGCGTAAAATTGCTGACAGTGTGGGCGCGCTGCTGCTGGCAGATATTTCGCACCCGGCCGGTTTAATTGCCCGCGGTATCCTGAACGATCCGCTGCCGCATTGTCATATTGTTACCACCACCACACACAAAACCCTGCGCGGCCCGCGCGGCGGCCTCATTATGATGGGCAAGGATTTTCCGAACCCGTGGGGCATCACCACACCGAAAGGCGAAGTGCGTATGATGAGCTCCCTGCTCGACTCCGGTGTTTTCCCCGGCACACAGGGCGGCCCGCTCGAACATGTGATTGCGGCAAAAGCAATTGCTTTCGGCGAAGCACTGTCAGACGAGTTTCTGAAATATGCCGTACAGGTGGTGAAAAATGCACAGGTAATGGCCGACGAACTGATGAAACGCGGCTACGGCGTGGTTTCGGGCGGTACCGATAACCACTGTATGCTGATTGACCTGCGTTCGAAAGGACTTACCGGTAAAATTGCAGAAGCTGCTTTAGGCAAAGCCGATATTACCGTGAACAAAAACATGGTGCCGTTTGACGATAAATCACCGATGGTTACTTCGGGTATACGCGTAGGTACACCGGCTATCACTTCGCGCGGGGTGAAAGAAAAACACATCCCGAAAATTGTGGCATTTATGGATGCCGCACTGAAAAATCACGACAACGAAAAAGAACTTGCTGCTATTAACAAGCAGGTGCATACGTTTATGAAACAGTTTAAGCTGTTTGCATATTAAGCATACGATTGTATTACACCGAAAAGCCCTGTGATTTTTTTCATGGGGCTTTTTTTATTTACATAGGAGCTTTGTGTCGGTGTGACTTTTGGGACTTGGGGGACAAGTAACTTACGAACGGAACAAAAACCACAACACATTACTTTGACTTGTTAACTTTACAATATGGCATTACCTGTTTTACGCTCACGGCTTGCACCTACTCCAAGCGGTTACCTGCACCTGGGCAATGTGTTTTCGTTTTTGCTCACGTGGCTGCTGGTGCGGCGCGAGGGCGGTGAACTGCTTTTGCGCATTGATGATATTGATGCCGACCGCAAACGACCGGAATACCTTGCAGATATTTTTGATACGCTGCACTGGTTACAGCTCCCTTACGACCAGGGTCCGAAAGACGCTGCTGATTTTGAAACAAACTGGAGCCAGCACCTCCGCATTCCGCAATATGAAGCAGCGCTGCAACAACTGCGTGAAACACCGGGCGCTTTGTTTGCCTGTACGTGCAGCCGCGCACAACTCGTGCAAAGCGGCAGTGCGGCATATCCCGGCACCTGCGCGGAGAAACACCTGCCTTTTGAAACACCGGAAGCGGCTCTGCGGCTATTTGTTGCGCCCGACACCACCGTTTCGTTTACCGATGCTGTTGCCGGAACAGTAGTTTACCCGCTCGGAAAAAACACCGGCAGTTTTGTGGTGCGTCGGCGCAACGGTTTGCCTGCGTACCAGCTGGCTTCGCTGTGTGATGACCTGCATTTCGGAATCAATGCCGTGGTGCGGGGCGAAGACCTCATTGGTTCTACCGCGCAGCAGCTTTACCTGGCACAGTACCTGCAGGAACCGGATTTTGCAAAAGCACTGTTTGTGCATCACCCGCTGCTGCACGATGAACACGGCCTTAAACTGTCGAAATCGGAAGGGGCGCTTGCACTGCGCACGCTGCGTGCAAACGGCCACACGCCGGGGTTTGTGTACAGCTGGTTTGCGCGTGTAGCTAAAATTTCATCCACACCCGTTACTTCACTTGCCGAACTGCAGGATGCTTTTTCGGACTACGCAGTATCAAAACTGCAAACGATTTCCGATCTTCGCTGAACGATGCATTTGTTTTATCTCCCTGATCTTGACGCGCCTGTGGTGCAATTCGATGAAGACGAATCGAAACACGTGGTGCGTGTGCTGCGCCTGAAAAACGGTGACACGGTACAACTCACCGACGGCCGCGGAAACCTGTGCGTGGCGCGTATCAGCGACGATCATCCAAAACGCTGCCGCCTCGACATTGAAAGCAAAACGTTCCGTGAACCGCAGCAGCCCTACCATTTTCACCTTGCGGTTGCGCCTACAAAAAACATGGACCGCATGGAATGGCTGCTCGAAAAGGCTGTGGAAATTGGTCTGCACCGTTTCAGCCTGCTCGAATGCGAACATTCGGAACGTGCCCAGGTAAAACCGGAACGCCTCGAAAAAATTGCCATCGCAGCCATGAAACAATCGCAGCAAAGCTGGCTGCCGGTTATTGATCCGATCTGCGATTTTAATGCATTTATTGCTGGGCATGCATCCTTTGCCGGCAGCGCCTGCATTGCCCACTGCGGCAGCGGCGAGCGCAAACCGTTCAAAACAGTAACTGCAAAAAACACCTTGCTGCTCATCGGTCCCGAAGGCGATTTTTCGCCCGCTGAAATTGCGCTCGCATTGCAGCATAACTATAACGCCGTAAGTTTGGGTGAAACCCGCCTGCGCACAGAAACCGCGGCCCTGGCGGGCTGCATGACGGTGAACATTCAACAGGGCTGAACCATGAGCCGCCGCAGCAAACAGATTTACCAGGTGGCGTGGGCCATTTCCGCACTGGGGCATCCGCTTTTTACCACCGGTTTATTTGTCCTGTTTATCTCCTTTCATGAATACGCCCCGAAACAGGCTTTTTTTATTTCCCTGCTCATCATCGGCGGTTTATTGTTGCCGTTAACTGTCCGCAATTTCCGTAAAGTAAAAAAGGGCGAGTACAGCAACTTCGATGTGTCGGATCAGAAGCAACGCAATTCATTGTATGTGTACATGATTGCCACGCTCACACTCATCACCGGAATTTTGTTTGTACTGGAGCAGCCGTATGCGTTCTGCATGGGTTCGCTGTGCACGCTGTGTATGGTGATCATCGCTTATGCGGTAAACTTTTTTCATAAAACCTCGCTGCATACGGCCATGAATCTGTTCTGGGCTTTTGCCATTTTTGAACTGTTTCCCGGCGTGGCGTATTTTTTTGCGTGCTGGGCCGCACTCGTTGCCTTATCGCGTTTAATACTGCAGCGGCACACGCTTCCTGAGGTGCTGAGCGGGGCGTTTATCGGCGGGGTGTGCGGATTTGTTACGCTTGTTTTGATTTATCATCCATAATAGCACCACCTTCCTGCCGTTCGTCCGCAGCAAACCGTTGTTGGGCTTCATTTAATAAACGGTTAAGCATTGAACCCGGCATTTGTTTGCAATAACAGGCGAAGCAAGCCATCTTTATGGCACCAAAAAACATCCTTAATTCTTTGGTGCTGAGGCAATAATCGAAATACCTCGCCGTTAAGGGTGCAATTAAAAAACGTTTCCGATGAAAAAGCAGCTACTTCACACAGTACTCGTTACTTTTTTTGCAGTAATCGCATGCAGTCCGTCTGCAAAGGCCAATGCGGGCTGCACCGGAGTCTGTATTTCAACAGACTCCACAGGTACGTTTACCGCTACCACTTTGGATACGATCGGCATTGCAAACGGAAGCGTGGACATTTACGCTTACTACAACGGCGCCTGCAGCAGCCTCATGCAAAGCAACAACGTGGCGCTGGCCTGGTACCGCAACGGTATTCCGTTTGATACGACCGATGCAAACGATGCCGTTTTTGATGGCGTATGGACTTACAAAACAACCCTGAACGTTTCGCAGCCGGGTTTATACACGGTGTATTTCCTCAATTTCGTTGGCCCGAATTTCCAATGCCGGTCGGTATTGGTAAACGATTCAACCGCCATCAGCACGACCGGGATAAAACCCGAAACAGCAGTTGCAGAAACATTCCGCATTTATCCCAACCCGGTAAGTTTGAATGGCGCAACGGCTCCTTTTGTTGTCCGCACAACCAACGGAATAACTATTACCCGTGTAAATATGTTCGACCTGCAGGGTAAAACAATTGCGGTGAATGCTGTAATAACAGGAAACGGAGAAACAACCATTGCAGCCCCGGATGCCGGCGCGGGAATTTATGTTATTGAAATTGAAACTGCATCAGGACAGCGTTGCCGGCAGAAGCTGGTGATTGAAAAGTAAGCGTTGTCTTTTCTAGACAAAATCCGCGATGACCTCTATTATGGGATGTCGTGGATTTTACGGGATGTGGCGGGATAAATCAGATCTTAATCCCGATCACACACACATCATCAATCTGTTCCAGTTCGCCGCGCCAGTCGTCGAAATGTGTGCTGAGTTTGTGGCCCTGTTCTTCGAGCGGTAGTGCGTGCATGGATGCAACAAGCTCCTGGAACACTTTATATTTCAGTTTCTTTCCTTTCGGTCCGCCGAACTGGTCGGAATACCCGTCGGAGAAGAGGTAAATGCAATCGCCTTTTTCCAGTTTCATCGCGTGATTGGTAAACGCCTTGCGCGCAAAATAACTGCCGATGGGTTGTTTATCGGCGCGCAGTTCTTCCATGCCCTGGCCGGCTGTGCGGATGATCCATAAACCGTTGTTGGCACCGGCCCACTCCGCTTCCAATGTATCGAGGTTAATTTTCACCAGCGAAATATCCATTCCGTCGCTTACCTCGTGGCGCTCGTTTTCAAATGTTTCAATAACGAGGTCGGTCAGCTTATCGAGGATCGCCGCGGGCTGTGTGAGTTTAAATTCCCGGATACAGCGGTTGAGGCTGTTGGCACCCACCACGCTCACCAGCGCACCGGGAACACCGTGGCCGGTACAATCGGCAACAGCAATAAGTACTTCGCGATCCACCTGCTGCATCCAGAAAAAGTCGCCGGAAATAACGTCTTTCGGTTTAAACACGATAAACGCATCGGTAAACAATTCCTTTACCCCGGTAAACGGCGGCATCAGCGCATGCTGCAGGCGCAGTGCGTAGTTGATGGAATCACGCATCTCGCGATTCTTCTCTTCCACCATTTCTTTCTGCAGGTGAATTTCCTGTGTGCGTTCAATCACTTTGCTTTCGAGCGTGTGGTTGCTTTCCTGCAGATCGCCCACTAATTTGCGGATGGACAGCTGCATTTTGCGGAAGCTGGCCGCCAGCACACCAATTTCATCTTTGCTGCTGTGCGTAATTTCCACACTGAAATTTCCTTTAGCAATTTCCTGTGCATCGGTAGTAAGTTCGCGCAGGGGTGCTACAATTTTGCGGGAAACAAACCACGACGCAATGGCAATGAAGAGCAGTAAAACTGCAAAACCGGTGATGATGTAATTGCGCAGGCGCTGCACGTGGGCAAAGGCTTCTGATTCGTCAATCTCACTCATCAGCGCCCAGTGCATGCCGGGAATGTTGAGCGGGCGGTAAGCCGACAACACATTCACCCCACGGTAATCGGGAAAGAGCTGTGTACCTGTTTTTCCGCCCAGCGCATCCTGCGATCCGCGTGTGCGTACTTCCTGCAGCCCGATGGCGCTCTGGTACGTGCGGATGCATTGCTGTATCGAATCGCTCGTACCGGTTTTACCAAGCATGGCGAAATACCCGGTGCTGTCTTCAATAAAAAAGCGCGACTGCGTACGCAGTTTAAAATCATCGCCCACGATATACGTTTCGCCGGTTTTGCCGAGGCCCACTTTATCCCATTGCTGGTTGCTCGTCATAATGGCGTTGATGCGTTCCACCGGCATCTGGAAAATAAGAATGCCGATGCGCTCATTTACATCATACACCGGGCAGGCGATAAACGCGGCCGGTTCGTTGTACGACGGGCGGTATGGGGCATAATCCACCAGCTGTACCGCGTTTTTATCCGGCGAATTTTTCACCGCTTCAAATGCACGCGCAATGTTTGAATTTTTAAGCGGGCCGCTGGTGAGTGATGCGCAGAAATCCACTTCTTTGTAAACGGTGTACAGCACGCGGCCGGTACTGTCGTCTACAAGAAAAATATCATAATACCCGAAGCGTTCCAGGAAATTGCGGATGGCCGGGTGATAGGTGGCGTGTGCGTTGCTGTAATCCGATCCGTCGAGTGCATTATCATACCGGTGCTTCTCACCTACTCCGTTCGGGTTGTCAACAATATACAGTTGCTGCAGCAGTTCGGCGGCTGTTTCGTCGGGCAGCTCTTCTTCCAGTTCCTGCGTGGCAATACCGAACTGTTTCATCCGCGGCAGATAGGCTTTATTGTAATACGCGCGGAGGCGTTTGCGCAGCAGGTCGTTTTCACTGTCGGTTATGCCGAGCTGGTTGGGCACTTTACGGTAGCCATCGCGGAAGGCTTTGGTGGCAGACACAATCATGGGGTTGTGGGCGTACGACTGCACCTGGTCTTTTACAAGCTGGTGAAAATCCTCAATCTGCGCGCCTTTCATCTCGCGCACCACGGTCAGTTTGTTAAACGTTTCCTGCTCCAGCGCGTCCTTGCTGCGCTCATAGGCGATAAAGCCGATGGTGCAGGAAGCCATCACGGCAATGCCGAAAAAAGCAAGAGCAAGTTTGAAACCAATGCGCATAGGCTGGTGCTGTGTTTCAAAGATAAACGATTTTGTATGGAAATGGCAGCGTATTAAAATTTGTACCTTCGTAGAAAGCCAAAAGCCATGCGGCGACTACTGTTTTTAATGCTGGTAATTTCCGTTACTGTTTCGGCGCAGCCGCCCACAGCCAAAGCGCGGATGCTTTACCAGAAAGGACTGGAAATGCGCAACGCAGGCAACATCGGAGAATCCATCCGCCTGTTTTCACTCGCCACACAAAACGATTCCACGCAGTTTGCCTATTTTTTTGAACTCGGTTACACCTGCGCGCTTTCCGGGTATTACCCGCAGGCGCTGGAAGCCAGCCGCAAGGCAATCCGTTTTCCCGAAAGCAACGATACGTGTTACCAGGTTTTAGCCACCGTTTACGACATCACCGGCGATACCGCTTCGGCCATGCGCACGCTGGAAGAAGGGCTTTTAAAATTTCCGGCTTCGGGTAAACTGTATCTTGAAAAAGGCCACCTGCTGGTAAAACAAAACGCCAACGCCCGCGCCGCTGCGGCTTACGAAGAAGGCATACGCCGCGAACCCGGTTATGCCCCCAATTATTTTTACGCGGCGCAACTTTCGCTGCAATCGAATCAGAAAATAAACGGACTTATTTACGGCGAACAGTTCCTGCTGCTGCAACCGGAAGTGAACGAACGCACCAGTGAAATGCGGGCGCTGCTTTACAAAAACTATGCTGCCGGATTTCACCTCAAAACGTCCATGGAACTGTACCCGGTTTTCTGCAACTCATCCGATCCCAATTCGTTTTGCAGTTTGTACCAGGCGTGTCTGAAAAAAGCAGCAACCGGTTATAAAAACACGTCGATTGCTTCGCTTTCAAAAATCCGTTCGCGGGCCATGCGCAGTTACCAGGCCGAAAAATACAACGACCGCATTGCCGTTCCGCTGTTCACGTACGTTGCACAAATTGATTCGGCGGGGCTTGCTGATGCCTACCAGTATTGGGTGCTCGGCGCCGGTGATAAAGAGGCGTTTGTGGAAATGCAGGGTAACCCCGAACAGGCGGAACAGTATCAGCAACTGCTTGGCTGGCTGGCGAAGCATCCGTTTGTGATTGCGCCGGGGATGGTGTTTACCGGGAAGTGAGTTTCTTTTTTAAAAGCGGCATGGCTTGCATGGGACAATGATGACCGGCGGGAACATGTACAGGGCAAACGCGTCTAAAAACAAACCCGCCCGGAATTTTATATAATTGATGTTAGCGCGGATTTTGTGTGTCGTTCAGTGCGGGTGCTAATCCGTGCTGGACCAACATCGTATTCCAGAAACTAAAGCGCGGAGAATTGTGTTCAGGAGGGTGATTACACACGCACAAATCGTATGCTGTCACGGATTAACCCGCTCACCTGCACCCCACAAAATCCGCGACAACATCAAAAAAGGAATAGCGAATTGGTTTGCTTTTTCTAGACGTGATTGCCTTGGGGACAATTACGAACAGTGGGACTGTTACGACGTTAACGATTGGAACTATAATCGTCGCCACAGCCCCACTTATCAGAAAAGTAAATGCCTACAAAAACACCCGTTTCTTCAGCTGCTGGTACGAACCGAAAACGCCGAGGCCGCCGGTGATGTTGGTGTAAATGAGCGACGGTTCGGAAAACGGATCGCCGCTGTTGTAATTGAGCAACGATTCGTGGTACAGGTAATATTCCGGCGAACTGCGCATCAGGTAAAAATCGAATCCTACAATCGTATCTGAACCCTGCGCTATGTGGTTATAAAAATCAATTTTGTCCTGGATCGTGCCTCCGTCGTTGTTTGCATCCGAAATCAAAAATTCACCTGCACGCAACTGGAATGTATCTGTTGGATTGATCACGCTTTTCACCAGCTGCACGGGTACCACGCGATACAGGTCGCTCTGCCCGCTGAAATCATTCCAGTTTATCGTAATGGTATAATGCCGCGATACAAAAAACGAATTACTGTCTTCCACCACGTAAGTGTATGAAACGTTCATCGCAGCCGGAGCCACACCGGGAACCGTTGTTTTTGCAGTTGCCGTTTCGCCTTCGGGCGTGGTTACGGTTAACGTATAGGTAGTGCCGGCTGTTATCGGAAACAGCGTTGCGGATACACCATAATACTCGCCGGTACTGTTATAGTTGAGTTGCATGGTGGTGCTGCCGTTTGTAATGGAAACAGAAGCATTGGCAACCGATGCACTGGTATTTACATTGTAACTCTGAAAGATTGGCTTGCTGCGTTTTACACGCACCACCACCTGCGTGTCCTGCGGTGAAATAAAGGATGACACCACGAGTTTCGGTTTCGTTTCCGGAACATCAACGGTAGCGTCTGATTCACACGAAGTGAGTCCAAAAATTGCGGCGGCAGCCAGTAGTATATTGTGAATGGTTTTCATGTGCGTTAAAATTTAAAGGTCCAGGAAACAGAAGGAAGAACGGGGAACAGCGAAACCTGTTTCAGCTTGCGCTCGGTGCCGCTGCTGTTGTATCCCACATAATAATAAAACGGATTCTTGCGGTTGTACACGTTGTACACACTTGCTTCAAATGTGCGTTCGCCCCACTTGGTTTTATGATGGAACTGTACCCCGAAATCGAGGCGGTGATACGGCGCCATGCGGAAATCGTTTTTCTTGCCATAATCCTGCACATAATACGGGTAAGGCTGAAACTGCCCGGTATTGCCCGATCCCGGATCGTGCGGCGTGGCTTCGTATTCGCCGGTAGGCAACGTAATTGCATTGCCTGTGCCATACACCCAGGTGCCGGAAAGCGTAATGTTTTCTTTCAGCTTGTAAATGGCAACCACCGAAATATCGTGGCGACGGTCGTAACGGGCGTAAAACTTTTCGCCGAAGTTGAGCGAATCAAACTGCATCTGTGTCCACGATAACGTGTAACCTACCCAGCCGGTGAGTTTGCCGAATTTGCGCTGGATGAGAAATTCACCGCCGTAGCTCCACGCCTGCCCCGGTGTTACGTTGTCTTCCCAGCTGACCTGTTCATTGTCGTTCGGATCGTCAATTACAAGAAAACTTGCACCTTCTTTGTAACCGAGAATGCTGGTGGAATGTTTGTAATAGCCTTCCACAGAAATCATCAGCTTTTTTTCGTACCAGTCTTTTGCCACACCGGCCGCGGCCTGCCACGACTGCTGCGGGGCCACTTTATTGGTGGTAGGCACCCACAGGTCGGTGGGCAGGCCAACACCTGTGCTCGAAAGCAGGTGCAGGTACTGGTTCATCATGGCAAAACTGCCTTTTACCGAAAGGTCTTCTTTCAGCATATAACGCAGCGCCACGCGGGGTTCGGGCTTCACATAGTTTTTGCCGCGGTTGCTGAAATGACTCAGGCGGAAGCCGATGTTCGATTTCAGTCGGTCGGTCATTTTCCATTCGTCTTCAATGTAAACACCGTTCTCGATGGTTTCGATGTGCTGTTCCTGGTTAATATTATCAGGCGTGTAACTGCTGCTGATCACGAATGCGCTCGGCGTAAAGTAATGGTAGGTGGATAAAAAACCCATACGCACATAATGATCCGTATTCGGCGCCCAGTCAAAATCCTGTTTCAGGCTGAAATCGCGGATGCCCGAACCGTAGTGCAGTTTGAACTCATCGGTGCCCTGTTTTTCCTTGTAATCAATGGCCATGGTGTAATTGGCAAAAATGAACGAGGTGTTCGAAAACAGTTTGTTGCCCCACTGGTGATTCCAGCGGGCCGTGGCGGTGGCGTTGCCCCAGCGCAGCGACGCATTAAAGGTGTAATCGTTTGCTTCTTTCGCTTCGTTGTAGGCTTTGTCGTTACCGAAATACCCGCTGATGTAAAATTTATTTTTATCGTTCAGCACGTAGTTCGCTTTCGCGTTCATGTCGTAGAAATAATAGCCGAACTTGTTTTCCTCTTTCAGGAAGGGTTTGATGAGCAGGTCAATGTACGTGCGTCGCGCCGAAACAAGAAACGATGCTTTGTTTTTGATGATAGGCCCTTCGAGCACAAAACGCGACGAGATGAGGCCGATACCGGCTTCGCCATGCAGGCTGTCTTTGGAACCTTCTTTCATGCGCATTTCAAGCACGCTGGATAATCGTCCGCCGTAACGTGCCGGGAAACCACCTTTAACCAGCTCCACACTTTTCAGCGCATCGCCGTTGAACAGCGAAAAGAATCCGAAGAGGTGGCTTGCGTTATATACAGTCGCATCATCAAGCAGGATGAGGTTCTGGTCGGGCCCGCCGCCGCGCACATAAATGCCGCTGCTGCCTTCGCTGCCCTTCTGCACACCGGGCAGCAGCTGAATCACTTTCAGCACATCCTTCTCACCCATCAGTGCAGGGATGTCTTTGATCTGCTCAATGGGAACCGAAATGGTACTCATCTGCACATCATCACTTATTTTTTCTGATTTGTCGGCTTCAATCACCACCTCTTTCATCACCAGTACCGATATTTCAAAATTGAGGCTGATGTTTTTATCGAGTACAATGCGGTGTTTCTGCGGCACGTAGCCCACGTAGTTCACCATTACCTCAATGGTATCAGCCGGAAGCGTGATGGAATAAAAGCCGTAGCTGTTGGAAGAAGTACCCGCTTTGTATTTCGGTACGTAAATAACAACGCCGGGAAGGGTTTCCTGGCTGCCTTTTTCCTGTACATACCCGCTGATGGTATATTTCTGCTGGGCGGTAGCGGGAAGCGCTGTTAACAGCAGGATTCCGGCAAAGCAAATCGAAAAGAGTGAACGCATATTTAAAGTTTGTGCAAAAGTATGACGTTAATCGTACCGGATAGTTGCTTTTGATAATTGGTTACTTTTTAACTGTAAATGGTATTTCCTACTTTTGACGCCGTGATGTAACGATTTGTTACAGGGTTAAAACAAACTTAACTGACATGAGCCGCATCCTCATCAAAAATATCCGCAGCCTGGTACAGGTAGAAGAAACGCCCGGCGCACCGGTGGCCGGCGCTGCCATGAAAAACCTGCCCGCGATTGAAAACGCATGGCTGGCGATTGAAGACGACACCATTGCGGCATTCGGCTCCATGGACGATTTTCCCGGCATTACCGACTGGAGCGGGCTGCAGGTGATTGATGCCAACGACGAAAGCCTCGTACTCCCCTGCTGGTGCGATTCGCACACCCATATTGTATATGCCGGCAGCCGCGAAGGCGAATTTGTTGACCGCATAAACGGACTCACCTACCAGGAAATTGCACAACGTGGCGGCGGAATTCTTAATTCGGCGGCGCGGCTTGCTTCGGCAACCGAAGACGAATTGGTGGCCGGTGCATTGCAACGCATCCGCGAAATAATGGCGCAGGGAACCGGTGCTGTAGAAATAAAAAGCGGCTATGGACTTTCGCTGGAATCGGAACTGAAAATGCTCCGCGTGATCCGCCGCCTGAAAACCGAAAGCCCGATACCCGTAAAAGCCACGTTCCTCGGCGCACATGCCGTTCCGAAAACACATACGAAAGCCGAATACATCGCGCTTATTATAAACGAATTGCTTCCGGCCATAGCCGCTGAAAACCTGGCGGAATATTGCGATGTGTTTTGCGAAGAAAATTATTTCTCGAAAGAAGAAACAATCACCATTCTCGAAGCGGCCAAAAAACACGGGCTCGTTCCGAAAGTACATGCCGAACAGCTGAGCCATGCCGGCGGTGTGGAAGCCGGTGTAGAAACCGGTGCCATCAGCGTGGATCACCTGGAGTATGTGGATGCAAATGATATTGCGTTGCTCAAAAATTCAAAAACAATTCCGGTGGTGCTGCCCGGCGCACAGTTTTTCCTCTCGCTCATCAACCCGCCCGCGCGGCAGATGATTGACGGCGGACTGCCCTTAGCCATTGCAAGCGATTACAACCCCGGCAGTTCGCCGAGCGGTAACATGCACCTGATGGTTTCATTAGCTTGTGTCAATTATAAAATCACACCCGCCGAAGCCATTACTGCGGCCACAATCAACGGCGCGCATGCCATGGGAATCGGGGCCACACACGGCAGCATTTGCGTGGGTAAAAAAGCAAACGTGTTTATTACCAAACCGATTAATGGTTTTGATTTTATTCCTTATGCCTTCGGCAGTGATCTGGTGCAGACGGTGATTATTGATGGGAAGATTTTGGTGGAGAAGGGGTGATTTTTTGGTTGCTGGTATTTGGGACTTTGGGGACCGGCGGGACTTTTCAGCTTTATATCTGATGTTAGCGCGGATCATGCCTGCGGCTTGACAGGTTTTGTGAGTAGGTAGGGTCTGCCGAAAAAGTCTCCGCTGAAATACAATCACGTTCTTCAGGAAGAAATGACACTGAAAAGGCACCATTAATTTTGCAATCTGTTTTGTTGATTTGCGGGTCGTCAGTTCGAGTGTTTCTTACTGATTTTTCATCAGTAAGAAATGTATCGGGTTTGTAATCCATTTAAATTATTTGCGGGTCGTCAGTTCGAGTGTTTCTTACTGATTTTTCATCAGTAAGAAATGTATCGAGAACGTGCGCCGGGCAGCCTGCACACGTTCTCGATACACCTGCCATTGCACTTTCTCGCGCACGCGGCACTCGAACTGACAGCCCGCTTATTTCAATTCTAAAAGCATGTTTTGGAGCACTTATTATTCGGAATAAACGTTAACGTATAAAATCGAACAACAGGTCATTTTTTCTATTTTTTTGAAAAGCAGAACCGTATCGCTCAAAAGCAAATGCAAGGTTTTTGAATATCTGTTGCAAAAAGTGTGTACGTTATCCACAAAATAGCTTTCGTAAACCTTGTTAATGCTCCTGTTTTTGCTTTTTCAGCAGGCACTTGGTTAAGTGCGGATACTAATCCGTGCTGGACTGCAAACTTATGCGCAGAGCTTCGTGAACAGGCCGGTTATTACACACGCGCAAATCGTATGCTATCACGGATTAGCCCGCTCACCTGCACCCGCACAAAATCCGCGACAACATCATCAGGGCACTAACTATTCATTTTTTGAAAAAGTTGTTCCATCTGGAAGAAGGCCTTTCCTAATCATTTCTTCGGCATTCTTCATATTTATTTTTTTAGAATGCCAACTTGGAGTGGGATATTTATGACCTGTGACCTTACTGATGATTAATGCCATAACGATTCCACTTTCTAATCCATATTTGTCTGGATTATCCATAATTTCTTTTCTTTTGATTAAAAAATACCACGTCAACTCAGACTCTGTCGAATTTTCGAAATCGATCACTACAGTAGTTGGTGTATATTTTTGTGCTTGATCCAGTTCCGCTTGCAGAATTGCAATCAACTCATTTTTATCTATCATAACTGCTTTTTATGCACGACAAATCAAAATATGTTATTTTCTTTAATCTACATCTACACCCCATAAAACGCCTTAAACAACAGCGCCACTTCCTTGCTGCGGATGGCACAGCCGCGGAAGCCGGATTTGCCCTGGTGTTTGTAATACACGCCTTTGGAGAGCCAGCTGGCGCGCACTTTTAATTCGGCCAGTTCGTTCAGTTTGATATGCAGCTGCGGGTTATCGCCTACCAGTGCAATGAGGCGCTGGCGCAGGTCTTCGGCACTCATGATTGCATCATCTATCCAGGCCTGCAGTGCGTCGGGTACGGGGCGGCCATCGGCGTAAAACGTGGTGGTGGTTACCTCGCGGCCGGCGCCGGCGATGCTTTGCCAGGGAATGATAAACAGGTCGTTTTTAAAACCGATAACCGAAACCTGCGAGATACCGGTTTCAATCATCGCGTCGCCTTTGGGCGCAAATACAAAGTCAATGCCGTTGCGTTTCATTTTTTGAAGGTCGTGTTGGTATTGCAATATCTGAAAAAATTCAGGTTGGATAAAATGCACTCATCCGTTTTTACCCATGCGTAATATGTAATCCAAAATGTTATCTTCGCACCCGCTTAACCATTCAGACCTACGATGTTAGTTGTACGCAAATCACGCATTCCCAATGCAGGCAAAGGCCTGTTTACTACCTCCCCCATCCGCAAAGGCGATGTAATTGTAGAATACAAAGGTGAAAACCTCACCTGGGACCAATGCTGCAAACGCAATAAAAAACATCCCGACCAGGCCCCGTACCTGTTTTTTGTTTCGAAGAACAACTGTGTGGATGCCGAGTACACGCTCGACGCGCTGGCCCGCTACGCCAACGATGCAGAAGGCTATGTGCAGATTAAAGGCAAAAAAAACAATTCCGAATACCGCGTTATCAAAAGCAAACCGTACATCGTAGCCATTGCCCCCATTAAAGCCAACGCCGAAATTCTCGTAAGCTACGGCGGCGATTACTGGGATGCCATGAAAGAAGAAGCCACGAAAAAAGAGAAACTGAAAGCGAAGAAGGAACAACAGGGTAAGAAACCGGTTTCTAAGAAAAAGAAGAAGGTTAGCGGGAAGAAAAAGTAAGCGGTCCGTTTTGCGATCGTGATACACACAATGGTTTGAAAAAATCATGTCACCCCTTCGGGGTTTTATTTTCATTTACTTACTGGGTTCAATAATCATTCCATCCCTTCGGGATTTCATTTTGGAAAGGGATAGTTGTTGTTCCGCTGGTGTTTAGGTTTTGCGGGATTTTGGGGATCTGCGGGACATTTTATGCACCTGCAGCGATTGCCTTCTTTTATGCTGTTTTATCCCCTTTCCAGTTTGCCGGATTATTTTTGATGTACGCTGCAATGCGCTGATACGATTCATCGTTGCGGATGACGTGATCGTAAAATAATTTTTGCCAGGCGAACGGAAAACCCAATCGGTTGCAATGTTTGGTTACCGCCGATTTATAGGAACGGATGATGGTGGAAACCGAACCGGGTTTGGGGGAAATGGCGGACATTTTTTCGTTTTTGGTTCCGGTGGTGGTATTTG